>DASQGZ010000001.1:0-66306 GCA_035632315.1 Kapaibacterium sp. (SeqCode)
ATGGAATTGATAGAATCGAAATTGGCGAATATGTGATTATTCTGGCAATATACAGTGATTATGGAGTGATAAAAGGCATTGGAAAGGTTTCAATTCCCCTCACCTCCACTGCTGGGAATGTAAAATTAAAAATGTAAAATGTAAAATTATGGCGGCTGCATTGCCGCCTTTTGCATTTAATTGAAATAATATGCGCATTCTTATCTCCGGCTCGACAGGTTTCATTGGCTCAGCGCTTACCGAACGACTACAATCCGGCGGGCATAATGTTGTCCGACTTGTTCGCTCGCCGAGTATTCCCGGCATCATTTGGAATCCCGTTAAAAGAGAAATAGACTCATCACGCCTTGAAGGCTTCGATGCAGTGGTTAATCTTTCCGGAGAATCAATTAACGGCAGATGGACCGCAAAGAAAAAGCGAGCGATACTCGAAAGCCGCATCGTGACTGGGGAGTTTCTTACTGAGTTGATCGGGCAGATGAAACAAAAACCGACTGCCTATATCTCTGCTTCCGCGATAGGGTATTACGGAAACAGAGGGGATGAAGAACTAACGGAATTGTCTGCTCCGGGCGATGATTTCCTTGCTGATGTATGCATCAAATGGGAAGCAGCTTCGAAGCCAATGATGAATGAAGGCATCAGAGTCGTGCATATTCGTAACGGGCTTGTCCTTTCTCCAAATGGCGGCGCTTTGCAGAAATTACTAACGCCGTTCAAGCTTGGTCTCGGCGGTCCCGTCGGCAGCGGCAAGCAATGGTGGAGTTGGGTCGGCTTGGATGATCTTGTTCGCGCTTACGAATTCGTCATTACGAACGCTAATGTCTCCGGGGCAGTCAATGGAGTTGCACCGAACACGGTTCGTAATAAAGAATTCGTGAAAGCACTTGGCAAAGCGCTTCACCGTCCGGTGATATTCCCGTTACCGTCACTTGCGATAAAATTAGGATTCGGAGAGATGGGGGAGTCGTTGCTTCTAGGGAGTCAGAGGGTTATTCCGAAAGTGTTAATGGAGTCAGGGTTTGAGTTTACTCATTCATATCTTGAAAGGTGTTTGTCGTCAATGGTTTAAAACGAAACACGGAAATTGACGGACTGAGACGGATTTCCACGGAAAAATTTAGAAAATCGTCTGATTTTAGCTCAAAAGAGAACTTTTTACCGTCAAAAAGCATTTACACGCGGCTATTTGGAAGGATTGTAATATGTTAGCAATTGTTGAATTCAGAGGGGAACAGTACCGCATCGACGATTCGATGAAGCAGCTTCGTGTTGCCTATATCGACGGTGCAGAGCCCGGTCAGGCAGTCAATTTCGATAAGATCCTGCTTTCACAGGCTGCAGGTTCGGCTGCGGCAATTGGCGGCAAAGCCAAGATCGGCGCAACGGTTGCTTCCCACGGACGCGATCCGAAGATCATTATCTTCAAAAAACGCCGTCGCAAAGGATATCGCAAGATCCAAGGGCATCGTCAGGATTTCACGATGCTGAACATTAACGAATTTTCGATCTAAGTTTTAAGGAACGAGAGTATGGCACATAAAAAAGGTGGAGGAAGTACTAAGAACGGGCGCGACTCTAACGCGCAACGACTTGGCGTAAAGAAATATGGCGGCGAAATGGTTCTTGCCGGTAATATCCTCGTTCGCCAGCGCGGCACGAAAGTTCATCCCGGCACGAACGTCGGTATTGGAAGTGACGATACACTCTTCGCTCTGACCGACGGCATTGTAAAGTTCGAGCGCTTCCGCTTGAACCGCCAGCGCGTCAGCGTCTACCCGAACTGATTATTCGGAAAATTTCTGAATATAAAAAGAGCGGCCATTGCCAGCTCTTTTTATTTGTGCTGTCACAATTCTAATTCTCCCAGCTTACTCTCTGCGTTCTCCAATTTTCTCACCTGCAATCCATAGAGGACATCGTCAACATATTCATCCGAACGCATACCAACGAGAACAGACGAGACTCCTTCGATCGAGCGAAGCATCAGGATAGATTTTTGAGCGAGGGACATCTCTTCATCTTCAGCAGGCAGGACTTTCCGGAGCTTTGAGTGGATATATGCGGCGCGTTCGTTCGATTTTGTCAGATAAAAATTGGTAATATGCTCGACGACCTCATCAACCGATTCGGCGTATTCCTGCATAGAGACAAAAATTTCACGGTGTTCGGCAGCAGTTTTTTGCAGCACATCGAACACATATTGCAAGCGAGGTTTGATGACTCCGTAGAGCAGATCGCGCCATTCTTCGAACGAGGAGAGCGCGCTCCAGCGCTTGCCGCCAAGCCATTCGCCAACGGCAAGCAATTTCTTAACAGAATCATACGCTTGTGGATTTAGTGCAATGTCTTTCAGCGCACCGTTCTTGAACTCTGTTTCTTGCAGCGTCAGATCATGAACGAGATCGTTTATGTCCTGCTCTGGCGGAAACTCTCGTTCCGGGTAATCGGAAAGCCTGATAAGCAGATTGTCCTTGATCGCATTCAATGGACGATTGATCAGTACGCCGATATTTTCTTTGCGAGCGAATTCAATGATAGATTCGGAAGATTTTTCTTGATTTTTTTCGAGGATCGCGCCGCGCTCGTAGAGATTCATCGGCAACTGAACAACAGCAAAATGATCTGGCTTGGCAGATACTTCTTTCCAAATGCGTTCAAGCGAAGTCCGGTCAACCGATTCTTCCGGCTTCGGAAATGTATTCGAACTGATACCATACCATTTGATGCGCCCTTGCTCGACCTCAGTTTCGAGATATGCTAATGCTTTTACAATTCGCTTCTCGTAGTTATCCCGTGCTTCGTCTTCAGGAATATTATCGTCGATCGCAGCTTGAATATAATATTCGGGATTATGGAGCAAATAAACATCGATCGTTTCAAGCTGCAACCTGTCGAGTGAACGAGTGATCTGATCTTCAAGAAATTCCGGGTGAATAGAATGCCACAGTCCCTGTCCGTATCTTACAAGCTCAGCGTCGAAGCTGCCGATCGATGTGTCAGGCTTATGGTGAGACAATTCTTCGGAGATGCGTTTGTAATTTTCGCCTTGAATATATCCGCCTTTGGTAACGACGACGATCTCTTCTCGCGCGATCTCTTTTACCTCGATCATCGCAGAAAGGACTTCGCCGATCAGCCGCTCGGCATTCCCGTCGGCATAATTCGCGCTCGAATCGATGAGATTGACCCCAAGTCTGATGGCCTTGGCAAGCGCTGTTTTATGTTCGAGAATCCGGACGTCGCAGCGGTATGTGCCAAAACCAACTTGGCTGACAAACAGTCCCGTTCGTCCTAATGCATTGAAATCTTGAGAGATATTGCCGCTTTTTCCGCGAAAACGCGCCGTTCCTTCTGTCGTAGCAAATCCTGGGATCATTATCGTAAAATTGAACGGGGTAAACACTTATCTAAACAGGCAGGTTGCCGTGCATTTTTTTTGTAACCTTTTGCTTTTAAAAGTGTCTTTTATAATGAAGAATAATTATTCGATAGTGTCAGTGCTGAAGCGCCCCAATACGGCACCTGCGGCGAAGCATTCTGCAAGGCGGAAGTTTGACGCGGCAACAGTCTCTGCGTTTATCGCGGGAGATGTTGGTGCTTTTCGTTCACTCTACGAAATGTATGCTGACACTCTTTTCGCATATTGCATTTATATACTTGGCGATGCAGCTGCTGCCGAAGATGCGTTTCAGGAAGTGCTTATCAGGATATATACATCACGAGGCCAGCTGCGCGAAGCCGGCGCTCTGAAAACGTGGCTGCTGACAGTGACAAGGTCAGTCTGTTTGAATCTGATACGGACGTCGAAATTCACGCCGGAGTTTGTCTATCTTGATGAGGACTTTGACAGTGAATCGGCTTCGAGCAAAGAGTTGTCGATTGAAAGTATCGATCCCGAATTCCCCGAGCAGATCTTCCAATATGCATTCACGAGAATTGCCCCGATTTACCGTGAAGCATTTATGCTCAAAGAGATCGAAGGCTTTTCCTATAGCGAGATCGCAAAACTGACGGGTGCGACAACAGCGAATGTGAAAGTCCGAATCAATCGTGCAAAGAAAATGCTTCGTAAACTATTAGCGCCGCATTTTCGAACCCGGATCAAGCTGAGCACAGCCGTTCGTCAACAAGATTCGGAAGTGAACGAATGATCCTGGTCCATGAAGAAGTAGCAAGTGTCGATGACAATTGAGGATCGTATCATAGCGTATTTCGACGGTGGACTTAGTTCTGCCGAGCGCATTGAATTGATGCGCGAAATTCGAGGTTCGTCCGAAGCTGAGAAGATATTTAATGAACATCGCCTGTTGCGCCATTTGGCAGAGCGTTCTTCTTCGTCAATACATGCGCCCGATTATTTTGCAGATCGGCTTGACGCGATCGTTGCGTCAGCACCGCAAACAAATACAGTTTCAACTTGGTCGTATTCACGACGTTTAGTGCCTATCATATTGTTACTGCTTCTCGGAGCTGGTATCGGCTCTGCGCTCTTGAACAATGGAAATGCAGGACGGCAAGCCACATCACTCCGTAGAAATGTGCCATCAGTCGCCCCAAAAATTGCGTTGGAGCAAGAACAAGTATCTTCCAGTGATCTCATTCATCCGACTATCAATTATAAAGCAATCAAACTAACGAATCTTGCAAATTCTTTTGTGACAGCTTCGGATAAATTGCAAACAATAAATCAGGCTCAAGATGAGTTGCCCATCATTGTGAGAACGCCGGTCAACGACATTCTGGAAAATGTCACCATGTCTCGAGAGAATGTTCATTCTCTTGCCGAACTGCGCAGCGGGACTGATGCAATGCCGGCAAATCGTTTTGAAGCAGGTCTGCAAACATCGAGCGGATTTACCTATCCTGCCGATGCTCAAAGTATCAAGCCGTTTGCCGGTCAGCGGTTGAGTGTGGGGTATTATCTTACTTCCTCGGATGTGGTCGGTGTTCGGCTGACATCAGGGTTATATCAAGTACCCGGAAGTCCAGTAATTTCAATCGAATCCGGAGTGACATTTATTCAGCAGAGTCTCGAAACGCGCCGCGCATGGGGCGGCGAGCTATACGGTTCACATCACATTGCCGGCATTCTTGGAACGCCACTGACGGCAGTCGTCACTGTTTCCGGCGGAATGATCCCGAACGGGTATACGCTCGCCGCTGAAGCAGGCGTTCGGATCCCTACTGGTAATAATTTTGCATTTAGTGTTGATTTTGCGCTTGCGAGAATTCATTCGAATATCAGTCGGCCGTCGGCGATCCTTGCGAATGCCGATGCATCTTCCGCGCCGGTGACATACTCCGGACCGGATGTGCGAACAACGTTCAATGGCAGCTTGCACTACGGCATTCAATATATTTTTTGATGGGAAGCGGAAAAAAAATATTGTCGGTATTGTTTGTGCTTACAGGAGTTTCAGCTACACTCGCATCATGTTCCGTTGCTGACGCACCGCCGAACTCTCCCGCTCCCGTAAAAAATGTTGCTGATTATTACTACCCACTTTCTGATGTCGGAATGCAGTATGCATACCTTCGAACGACAAATATCGGATCTGATACCGTGCGTCTGAAAATGCAAGGCAACGACGCGATGTCGTCTGCAATAGGTAATACACAGTGTTTTGCCGCCGATCTATATAAAATAGGCGCATTTCAAAGTGATCTGTTCTTTGCTGTCAACGACAGTGAAGCCTATACACTCGGGACCATTTCATGCGGGACGCTTGGCGGGTATTGGCTCGATCTGAAGACACCGCTCACGGAGCATCTGCAATGGACGTTCACAACTAATGGTTCATATGCGTCTATAACAGTGACTGCGACCGTTATACATCGAGGGCTGAAAATGAAAATGCCGAGTGGTATGACATTTGACGATGTAACCGAAGTCTTGTATGTTACAAATAACGCCGATACAACGACCAAATGGTTCGCCCGCGGTGTCGGGATGGTCTATTCAACGTCAAATCAATCAGATAATTATTTCGGATCACAGATGAAGTTCATCTCTGAAATAAAATAACCCAAGCCAAGAGTAGAAGTCCTTTCGCTGTTACTCCGAAAACCACGTCCATTTGAACGGATTATTATCTTGCGCGTTGATCGGGAAGTTTCGTACCCAGGGCTGTATCAGGTGGTAGTCTTCATCGTAATATAATATCACCTGCGGAGCATCTACGATCGCAAGTTGATCGCACTTAGCGAGCAGTCGCAGCACTGTCGCACGGTCTGTTTCACTCATTGCTTGTTCATAGATCTTGTCAAATTCGGGATTCCGGTACCGCGTTTGATTGATCGAGCTTGGTCCCGACGAGGGTATATTTTTACTATAGAGAAGATTCAGAAAATTCTGCGGATCGGGATAATCGGCGATCCAGCCAAGACGAAAGTACGCTGCCTTTCCATCATCGACCATGGGTGTCAGCTGTGACCATTCTTTAACCTCAAGATGTACATCGATACCGAGATTTTCTTTAATCTGACCTTGCACGGCTTGTGCGACATCCTGATTTCTTCCGCCGCCTTTGTTAACATATAGTGTCAGATCGGGGATGTTGCCATCAAGTTCGTGCTTTGCGATCTCAAGTTCGGCGCGAGCGCTGTCGGGATTAAAAACGAAACCGTGAACCGAATCGAACGGATAGCCGGGCATCCCCGGCGGCACTAAGCCATGTTCGCCCGGAGAAAATGCCTGGCCTCTCAATACATATTTCACAATCTTTCTTCTGTCGATCGCGAATGCAATCGCTCGGCGTAAATGCACGTTTGAAACACCCGGATACATGCAATTGAAGCCGTGAAATTGTGTCGCGAGCGCTGCAATGCGAGCTAACTGATATTGCTTGTATTCTCCGACGAGATGTTTGTCCTGATCGACGACATCGTTAAAAAATTCGTTCGGAATACGATACTTGTGATCGAGTTTGCCGGCTTTAAATTCGAGCAGTTCCGATTTATCATCTTGAATAAATGAAAATTTTACTGAGTCGATATACGGAAGCTTGTTGCCGGCGTCATCATGCTGCCAATAATGTTCGTTGCGCGCAAGTAGGCAATAGCGTCCCTCTTTGTAGTCAAGAAATCTATACGGACCGGTGCCGACTCCGTGATGGGTAAAGTCTTTGCCATAATATTCAACCGCTTCATGCGCATAGATATATGCTGCACCGACAGTACAATAATTTATAAACGGAGAGAATGGCTTAACGAGTGTAACAACTAATGTGGTATCATCCGGCGCTTTAAGGCCAGAGACGCCTGAAAGGGAAGCTTTTGAGTCAAAATATTCTTTCGCTCCGCGAATTACTTGAAAATATGGAAGTGCCAGCGTGTTCGTTCGCGGGTCGCAGCAGCGGGTCCAGGAATAGACAACATCTTGTGCCGTAAATTTTCTGCCTTTTCCGTTCGGGAAGCACGGGTCGTCCTGAAAATAGACATCATTACGAAGATGAAATGTGTAGGTGATACCGTCGGCTGAAATTTCCGGCAGCGCTCGTGCCAGACACGGGCGAAAATTTAAAACGCTGTCAAACTCGATGAGCCGGTCGTAGATATTTTCTGCAATATGACTGCTGGTCTGGTCATTGATCTGCGGCGGATCGAGCGAACGCAGATCGCCTGTTTCGTTCACGTTGAGCGTCCCGCCGAACTTCTTGCCGCCTTTGCCATCACGAAGCGTATGCGAAACCTGATGTTTTTTTACACACGAACCGAGTGCCAAAAGCATAACAAACGCGAGCAGAACGTATTTTTTCATATATTGAACAATAATCGAATTATAAGTAACCCGTGACCGCGCTTTTGAACTCCCCACACGATGTTTTGTTCGTAATAAATAGGAGTAAGTACCATTTCGACGATAAACAGGTGAATAGTATTCTGATCATCGAGGACGAGCCAAAGGTTGCTCGATTTATTATTGCTCAGCGGAACATGGACCATATCTTCGATCGTTTCTGGCGAGCAGACCGATCGTGTACTCGCACACAAGGTGGCAGCGGTCTTGGACTTGCTATCGCTAAACAATACGCAGATCGCTTAGGAATATTGCTTGATTGTACCAGTATCTTAGATAACGGTACTCTGATGAAGTGCACATTTCCTGTTTCCGGTTAGATTTGATAAGTAATATTCTCATCAATTTCTCACCTTTGAGAATATTAGCGTATCGTTCATAAATAATGACGTAATGAGGGCTGTTTATAATTATATATTGATCTTGTGCGCGCTTACCGTTTGCTTGACAGATGCAATGGCGTTGCAATCTTTCGGGACGCTTGAGGTTAAGATTCTGCGAGGCAGCTTTGAACATTTTCAAGGGTATTCTATCCATCTCATTTCATCGTCAACGAATTCGGCTGTCGGTGAATACGAAATTCCGGATAATGGCCTTGTCATTATTCACAACATTCCATACGGGAGCTATTCAGTTTGGCTTATCGAAGGTAACGATGTGATCGTTGCAAGCGCGAAGACGATGATCAGTTCTGTTGATCCGGTCCGCATAGAACTTCAGATGAAAAATACTACTTTGCATAGTGCTAATGGGGTCGGAGGCAACATAACAGATGAGAAGACTCGTGAGCCTGTGATCGGAGCATCCGTTCGCATCGTGGAAGTCGATCGTGCGACACGCACAAATAAAGATGGGAAGTTCATGATACCGAATATTCCCGATGGAACATATACCCTTTTTGTCAGTGCGATCGGATATGCCTCGTCGAAAACGACAGTCCATATTACAGGCGGTGAAGCGGTAATGAATATCACACTGCGCGAATCGGCGATCGAAGGCGAGGAGGTCGTTATTTCGGCTTCACCGTATGCAGGGACAACCGGCGACCAATATCAATCAGCAGAATCAAAGACGACCGTCGAACTTCATTCATCGCCGGGTTCAAGTTATGCAGAGAAAATTTCCGATCTGCCCGGCGTCTCGGTACGCGGTAATGGGTCTGCGCCGTCGCGCCCCATCTTGCGTGGAATGACCGATAACGAAGTACTGGTGCTTGAGAACGGTCTCCGAAATGGCGATATTGCTACGTACGACCCTGCTCACGCGACGCCGATAGAAACGGAGAGCATCAGTCAGATCGATGTCGTGCGCGGCCCGGCGTGCGTAATGTTCGGGCCAAATGCGATCGGCGGGCTTGTCAATATCATTACAAATGCGATCCCGACACTATCTTCTGCTCCGTTCTCGGGAATATTATCTCTTGGTGGAAATTCAGTGAGCGATGAGTACACCGGATATTTCAACGGGGTCTATAGCGCAGGCAGTAGTGCATTTGGGATTTCAGCCGGTGGATTGCATTCGCAAGACATTCGAATTCCTTCCGGGGCGTACACCGATCCGGCGAGTGGTGTAGGATTTAATCTCAATCGAATGCCACAATCATTTAATCATACTTCTGAATTTGGTCTCGGATATTCACTTCAGGGTGATTTCGGAATGATAGGCATTGGCTACACCTATTACGAAATGAATTACGGAATCCCCGGCGTCCCCCCTAATTCTGGTTGGGATACGGTTCCTCCGGCAACTTCACGTATCTGGCAGATCAAAAATACTCTTGAACTCAGAAGTATTTTTTCAGTTGAGAGTTCATTCTTGAAGCAAATTCGGTTCAATGCAAATTATAATGATTATGGACATTCCGAATTCCCGACGGCTGAAGATTCTTCGGGTGTCAGCGATCCGCAGGCAAATCATTTTCATAAGCAATCGGTCAATGCCGTATTGCAATTTCAGCATCAACTCTCGAATGATTTCCGAGGGACATTCGGTTTGTGGGGGAATGTCGAAAATCTGACGATCGAAGGTGATCAGCCGCTCGGACCGAACTCTCGAACGACCGATCTTGCAGGGTATCTCTTCGAAGAATACATTACAGGCGATAATACAAGATTACAGGCCGGACTCAGGTTCGATTACGATCATATCCAGACACAACCATTCGTGGGATCGACCGATTCTATTTTTCAAACACTGAATGTTGCAAAATCGAACAATGCATTTACGGCGTCACTCGGAGTTATTCAGAAGGTTTCTGATAATCTGACTGCTTCACTTAACATTGGCAGGTCATTCCGCTCCCCGACAGTCCAGGAATTGTATGCGAACGGGCTTGATGCTGCCAGCGGAACATATTCTCTCGGCGATGTAAATCTTTCTCCGGAGACGGGGTTCGGGTTAGACGCATCGTTAAAAGGTAATTTCGATAATCTCTCGTTTGAAATTTCACCGTATATTAATTTCATTAATAACTTTATCTACGGTTTTTTGCCTGGGTCTGATTCGATGGGATTTCCGATCAGACAATTTTCCGAAACGGATGCCAGATTGATGGGCTTTGAAACAAGTCTTAACGTACAGCTCGCGAGAAATTTTGCTGTTCGTGCTAGCGTTGATTATGTCAACGCCGAACAAACAAAGGACACGATCCAGCCTCTGCCGTTCATCCCGCCGCTGAAAGGGCTTCTTCGCTTAAAGTATGAAGATAATATGTACTCAGGAGTGATCGAGTGGCGCGTAGCTGCGAGCCAAGCGCGTCTTGGAGTCCGCGAGACGCCTACGGCCGGATACGGTATTGTAAATATCGGAGGGGGGATTCGGTTTTATCAGAACTCGGCAGTTCACACCATTAGTCTCCATATTGATAATTTATTTAATCAATTGTATCGGGATAATCTTTCCGTCATAAAAGATTTCATTCCGCAGCCGGCGCGCGGGTTCCGGCTTATGTACGACCTCCTTTTTTGATCTTACGAGTGCACCGACGATACTACCGGCACAATGCAGACTTTTGGTGTGTTGTATTGCTGTAATAACTGAAACGTATGACAGAGAAAGAGATCAGGCAATCTAGCAGCACGGTTCAATCATTCTTGGTTGGGGCGGTAATTGGTGGCGCGGTTGGCGCAGTATTCGCGTTGCTCTATGCCCCGAAGCGAGGCAAAGACTTGCGCGAAGACATTTCGTCGAAAGTCACGGGGCTCTCATCGCAGTTTTCTTCGCTGCTCAAAAAGGCGAAGGAAGCCGGAGAAGACCTGTTACATGATGAAACCGAGGTGATCAGCGAATCGATGCACGACGCATATCAAAAAGCGGAAGAGCTCATCGATGAAGCCGACCGGATCATCAACGATGCCCGTGCGCGCATGAAAACGGAATAGTTTTCACGTTAACCGGAAAATAATATGGAAACCGTGTTATATATCGCAGCGATCGCGGCGCTTCTTGTCTTTATGTGGTTTCTTCTGAGAGCCGCACGGACGCTTGGTGAAGTTTCGATCGTCTTGCAGCGCAGCCAGCCGATGCTCGATGATGTTCGAAAAAGCGCGACTCAGGTTGCTGCTGATGTCGCTCTGATGCGAATGCAAATCCTCCCGGTGATTGATTCTGTGTCCGAGATCACCAGCCGTGCTTCAAGAATTACCGAGGGTCTTACTCCGCGGGTAGAGGCACTTTACGATACGATCGACGATGCGCTCGATGTGGCACACGGAGTGATCGACGATGTCGAACGTATTAAAACGGAGGTTGTCGATACGATCGAATCTCCGTTAAAAGTCGTTCGCCATACTTCTAACGGGCTTGGTTCTACCATTATCAAAGGCTTCAATCTCGTTCGCGAGCTCGTTCAGGAATTCAAAAAAAACAAGACGGACAGTTAATCATTTCCGCCAAGGAGATCCGGCCTTCTGTTCTTTGTCCGTTCAAGCGATTGTTCAGCTTTCCATTCACTGATCTTTTTGTGGTCGCCGCTTTGCAACACTTCAGGAACACTCATTCCCTCAAATTCGGCAGGTCGCGTATAATTCGGGGCATCGAGTAGTCCTGTTTGGAACGAATCAAGCAGTGCGCTTTCACTGTCGCCGATCGCACCCGGAAGCAGCCGTACGATCGTATCGACGACAACGGCTGCAGCGAGTTCGCCGCCGGTAAGCACATAATCACCGATGGAAATTTCTTTTGTGACGAGCGCTGTGCGAATACGTTCGTCGATGCCTTTATATCTGCCGCAGAGTAAAATAATATTTCGTTTCAACGAGAGTTCATTGGCTGTTTTCTGATCGAAGTGTTTGCCATCAGGGGCAAGAAAAATAATTTCGTCGTAGTGCCGTTGAGCTTGCAGTTTACGAATAATAGTAAATATCGGTTCGACGCGGAGCACCATTCCGGCGCCGCCGCCGAACGGCTCGTCATCAATCTGATGATAACTGCCGAGCCCGTATTCACGCAGATCATGAACGATGATCTCAATGAGATTCCGTTCCTGCGCTCGCTTGATGATGCTCTCTGTGAGCGGACTCTCGAGGAGCTTCGGAACGGCAGATATTATATCTATTCGCACAAATTATTTTATGATCGACGAAAACAAGAGGGGACCAGCTTGTATTCCGAAGATTAAGAATAGACTGTTTAAAAATGGCCGATCATTCAGGCTTCAAAGTGAGTTTTTTCCATGACGGCGAAATAGAATTAAGAGGCAATTCGACAAACTCTCCCTGTTTGAACATCGTCACCATATCGCGATAATGAGGGCTGAACGTATTGCCTGAATTACCCGTCGGCAGAGAAACATACACAGATTGCTTGCTCATATCTGCGATCATTCGCATCGAAGGTCCGACTGTTGCAATGAACGGTGACCAGAACGAATAACTCGATTGTGCAACGGTTGTAAGGCTTCCGGGATTCGGTCCGGAGTTAATATTCACTAACGCCGCAACTTCATGCCCCGCATCGCCAGCGGGATTTTTGTATGTAAGAGAATGAAGCTTCCCCCAATTCCATCTGCGCACATCACTACCAAATCGCTTCGTGAGCCATTCGATCGTTTGTTCGAATGAACGTCTGATAATATCATCACGTGTCTCGCGCTGTGGCGAACGAACATCGTCCCACCAGATATTACTCGGGTCGGCAAGCAATCGCGCGATCGTTCGAACGGGGACGTTATTCACATAACAGAACTCATTGAACAGTCCGTCGCCAAGTTCGTCCCAAAATGTGTTCACGAGCAGACGGGTCAGATACACATTTAATATTGTCGTGCTAATGTCGAGGCTGTCCTGAACTCCGTCCCAATGTTCAAGGTAATCGAGTGCCGTATTCATAACAATATGTTTCTTTGCGGCCGAATCAGGATGCTCGCCGCGATACAGACGCAAGATCGAGGGTCGAAGTTCACTATATTCAAATGGACTTGAAACATCGCGAACGATACTGGTGAGCCCCTTCACATCGATCTTTTTTGATGCGGTGACAAGCTGAACTAACCTCTCTGCGCGTTCGGCAGGCTCCCAATTCTCTCCATATGGGATACTTCTGTATGCGGTCGCAGGATTATTTGCGGAAATAATATAGCCATTCGGAGGATCGTCAAGGCGCGGGAGATTCGTTGTTGTCGAGAAACCTTGCCACTGATCCGATGCGACGCCGGCATTTCTGGGCAACAACACTCTTTCTTCACCGCCGTTTCGGATCGAAATTCTGCCGATGAGCTTATACGCTATTTGTCCTCCTTTTGCTGAGACAACCGAAAAATTGAGACACGGGGTAGCAAAGTCGGACATATCTGTTATCGCATCGGAAGTTGTTCGTGCATGATGAAGTTTGAATAAGCATCCGAATTCATCTCCGAGCGCAAAATATCCATTCCATTCTACAGCAATCGCCGACGAAGAATTTATTTCATTATGATAGGCATCCGAGATCGGCTTGTTTGGCGAATTTGAAAAAACTTTTGCAAGATTGAATGTGTGCAGCGAACTGACAATAGGCCCGAGGTCAGTTGTTCGGACATCAAGCGTATCGTACCTCGTCGGATTTGCATCATCATTCGTACGAATGGAAATTACTTCTTTCGTCGATGTGATCTTTTTTGTCCCGTATGGAGTATGATAGACTGTACCGTTCGAATCGAGGTGCAGAGAAAAAAAATCTGATTCGTCTATCATTCCGTTGGTGATACCCCAGCTGATATTCTCATTTCTACCACTAAGAATTACCGGTAATCCGGGAATGGTAAATCCGGCGACGTTCAGGCCTGTAGCGGAATGAAGGTGAGCGATGAACCAGCGTGCAGGCGCTCCGAGCACAAGATGCATATCGTTCTCAAGCATCGGAGCTTTTGAAGCACTTCTGCTCGCAGCAAGCGCTACCGTATTTGAGCCGCCGCCGGCTTGCGAACCGCCGAACGGCGTTTGTGCGAGAGATCGAAAAAAAGTTTGGAACGAACTGGTTGCGTCACTGATGGGCTGAGGCTTGAGCAGTACAGAATCCATTGTATGAATTGTCGGCGCTGCAAAATGCTCGTCGCCGAGAACCGTCGGCGCACCCTGAGGATACCCGGGAATAAGCGAAGCGAGGTGGGCAGAGTCAATATGCATCGCAATATCGGAGAAAGCGGCATCGTTCCAAAATGCGAAATTCATTTCCCATGACATCAGTCTGCCGATCACCATGCAATCTTGCGGCTTCCATGCAGCGGGTTCGTAATGCAATCCGTTAAATTCAAATCCGAACTTGCCATGATGCGACGCAATGTAATCGTTGACACCGTTGGTGTAAGCAGCAAGATATTTTCGCGTTTCGCTCGATGCGGCATTCCACATCCATAGTGCGATCTTTCGGAATCCGATCGTTAGCGCCCAACGATCGACCGGAAGTGTTTTTTCACCGATCACCTCCGACAATGTGCCATTACCAACGCGGCGAGCCATATCCATCTGGAACATCCGCTCACTCGCATGAACATACCCGAGGCCGTAATACGCGTCTTCGTCGGTTTGTGTGTAGATGTGTGCTATCGCAAAACTATCTCGATAAATATCTACCGGATGTTTGACCAAATGAACGGGTGAGGTACCTTCATATTGAGGAAGTGAATTGTCTATGCTTTTCCAACCAAATGCAAATACAAATATGATAAGCGCGATCGCGACGAATACCGAACCGAAGATGAAACGAGTGATCATTTCACACCCGAATCGACAAGTAAATGATCTCCGTGCGATGCCGCAACGGCGAGCTCGTCGCACCGTTCGTTAAGCGGATCGCCGGCGTGGCCTTTTGTCCAGGCGAACGATACATTGTGGGTATCAAGAAGAGGAACAAGGCGTTTCCAGAGATCCTGATTTAACACTGGTTTTTTATCAGCTTTGCGCCAGTTTCGGCTGATCCAATTTTCAAGCCAGCCTTCGTTGATCGCATTAATAATATATTGCGAATCACTATGGAGCTTTACATCGCAGGGGATTTTCAACGATTCCAGGGCAACGATGACAGCGAGCAATTCCATCCGGTTATTCGTTGTCAGTTTATATCCGCCGGAAAGCTCTTTGCGATGATGATCTCCGTTAAGCAAGATAATGCCGTAGCCGCCGGGTCCCGGATTTCCGGAGCAAGCGCCGTCGGTATAGATCGTAACGGTCGGTCTTTTTTCTGATTGTGTCAATCTGCTTGTGTCGAATTCAAGAGAAGTTTCGAACTCAAAAATACGGAGAGTCTTTATGCTAACGTGATCTTTGTGATCTCAGGCGGACAATTAAGCCGCATCGGAAGCGCAACTGTTCCGAGTCCGCGGCTGACATACAGTTGTGTTCTGCTTAACGGCTGCTTACTTTTGAAAGTGCCTTCGACATATTTCGATGCGAAGACGCTTGGGCAAATGACGGTCTTGCCGAAGCGTGCAAATACAATTTGTCCACCGTGCGTATGCCCAGAGACCATTAGTCCGACATTTGTTTTTGCATATTCTTCGAATCGGTAGGGTTTATGGCACATTAGGATCGTTGCGGCTTCGTTCGGTACGCCGTCAAAGAGTGCGTCGATATGCGGAGCGGCTTTCCCTTCGACATGATGAATAATATCATCTGCATCAATATCATCGACGCCAAGAATATAGAGTTCCGCGCCATTCTTTTTAATAGCAATGTTCCCGTTGCGGATTATCGTGATTCCGAGGTTTGCGATGCCTTCACTGACGAGATCGGGATCGACATAAAACTCATGGTTGCCGGTCGTGGCATATACTCCGAGCGGCGCGTGTAAACCGGAGAGCGCCTCAAGAACAGGAGGAAGTTCATCCCGATGTGTCGTGACAAAATCGCCGGGAAGAAGAATAATATCCGAGTTCAGGCTTTGGATGATGTCTGCGATATGTTTTATATCGGCAAGCACCATATACGGGCTCGAATGAATATCGCTCGCGAGCGTGATCGTCGTGTTTTTGAATTCAGGCGGCAGGTTCGGAATCGTGATCGTTCGTTCTGTAACTTCGATGTTGTTACGAGAGGCAATACCGCCGATGCAGCCGGCGACGGCAAGAGAGCTGATACCAACAATACTGCCGTATAGAAATTTACGGCGTGAGATCGTAAGTTTGTTCGATGATAGTTCTTCTGGCTCGGTCATTGCTTAGGAACGGGATTTACGAATCTGGTCCGGCGAAGTTACGAAACCGCTTTTGTATAAATTCATAGACTACAACCGGTATTAAGATCGCCGTCCAGATGATAATAAGCCCTTGCCAGACGGTAAACGGCAGGAAAAGGATATTTGTCAGCATCGGCAGTTCGGCATGGATCTGACGCCGAAAAAACAAGAATAAGAGCGGGATATTCATTAAGAAAAAGAACAAGCGAATAATTCTCAGAACACGACGGGCACGTTCCGGAAAATCCCTCCGGATTATTTTTGCAAGCCGATGATAAATAAACCACTGCAAAAGTAGCAGCAGCCCGCTGATCACAAAAAAGTAAATGAGATATGTCTCTTTCGAAGGCATTTATCATAAAACGGTATCTGTGCAAGACGTGTTCTCAGAAAACCCTGTAAAATTTGTTTTATATTTGTTGCGTGATTTCGTTAAAACAACTGAAAAACCCCCAGCTGCGATTTCGGAAATTCCTTGTTTCCGTTCTTATCGTTGTCCTTGGCTTTTTTGCGCTGCTGCTGGTGCTCGACAAGATCGTACTCCCGTGGTATGTCAAGCGCGGAGAGGTGAGCGTCTTGCCAAAAGTGGTCGGGATGAATGTTGACGACGCGCTTTCAACACTTGAGAAATCGGGCTACGAGCCGATCAAATATGAAACGCGTTTCGATGAAAAATTCAAAGAGGGGACGATCATCCGGCAAACGCCGGAAGGCGGAGACGAAACGAAACCCGGCCGCAAAGTATATTTGATCATTTCCGGAGGCAAGCAAATGGTTGTGATGCCGGAGTTGACCGGAAAGAACATTCGCGACGCACGCTTAATACTTGTCAAAGCAAATCTTGATGTCGGCAAGACCGATATGGCATTTACCGATTCGATCCCGGCAGGGGTTGTCTTCAAACAAACCCCACGCCCCGGAACGACCGTCACGACGTCAGAAAAGATCGATCTGGTAGTCTCACAAGGTCCCCGCGCTGGCCGTGTGGCTGTGCCCGACCTGACATCACTCACTGTTTCCGAAGCGATCCTGCGACTCGGCGCGGTGAAGCTCGGTAAAGGATATGAAACACCGATCGATAAACCAGACGGCAGACCCGGGACGATATCCGATCAGGCTCCCAAGCCGGGCGAGCTTGTTCTTGAAGGTACGATGGTTGACGTTTTTGTTGTTAAAGAGGTTGTCAAGCCTCCTGAAGAACATTAATTTATTTTGAAACGACGAAGTCCGCTGTATATGACTGGTCTGCCGAAGATACTGTAACGATGTAATGACCCGTCGGTAATCCTGTTTCGAGGATCCTGTTTTCTCCGGCAAGTATATTTTTTTCCGACGATCGTACTACATTGCCGAGATCGTTGGTAACCGAGATCGAACTGTTCCCGATATCTTTTTCGGAATATAACGACAGCGAACCGCTCGAGGGGTTGGGCATAATATATACTTTCGGCCGCCAACGATGTAGCAGAAAATTGGTCAATGTCATTATAGAGCATCCTCGCGGAGGACAGACTTGTACCGGTACTCCATCACCGATCGAGTAGAGACACGGCGCTAAAGGATTCAAAATTGTGAGCGAATCGATCGAGACTGCGAAGCAGGAATCTCCGTCGGGAAACACCGTAAAGACTGCATTTGCTGAAATAGTATCAAGCCTCAGGTCGGCAGTATCGAGATGTATTTTTGACCGTCCGGCCCACGAGACGCTCGGATCGTCAAGCCGTTTCCCGCCGAGGGAATAACAGCCGGAATACCGAAGTTTCGGATCATAGTGCAACAGCAGATCGAGGCTTTCTTTTTTAACGAAGCCTCGCAGTTGAATCGGCACATGCGCAAAGCCGCCGATCGTATCGACTGTAACAGATTTCGAAACAGGTTCGACGAAGGTGATATTTCTTCCGGCGCCACTTAGTGGCACAATGATCCTCGTTCCGTCGATCAACACAAGAACATAGTTTGCATTTCGTTCGCCGCTTCCGCGAGGACGAAACGCGAGGACGATGCTGTCGGATGAACCAAGCGAATCTTTAATGCCTTTGACGATTGCGTAATCAAGTGAATCGGGTCCTGAAACGAATTGTGTGTCGATCTTCGGAAAGCTGCAGAGCAGCGCTCTGAAACGCGAGATCCCAACCACCGGTGAGTCGCAATTTGTGAGCGTATCGCCGCCGAAGAGATCGGGCGGAGTGATCGTCAGGCCTTCGTACGGTTTGATATTTGTGATCGAATCGCCGCCGCTATTGATCGTACGCCAGATCGAGCCGTTGCTATCGGCGGCAAGAATGATATTCGGACTGATGGCGAATACTAAACGCGTATCGAATATTGCCGAAGGTCCGCCAATGTTCTGCCACGTTGCTCCCTGATCGGTCGAGCGAAGAACTCCGTTCTGTGTCGTTTGTACAAATATCGCCCTTGTTGTCATCGAAACCGAACCGCAAAAATATGATGAGCTTTTTGCAGTCAGGGGTTGGCTATTACTGACCGCCCATGTGTTGCCGCCATCGTTCGTTATAAAAATCTGGGTGAGCTGATTATGCGAAACGTTACAAGCTTCGTTAACTGCAACGATATGATCGCCTTCACAGGGAACGACGTCGAAACTATACGTGTCAAAACCGATCTTTCCGGCGGTTGGAGTCCATGACAGCCCCGCATCGGTCGTTTTATAGATCGCAATGGGATCATTCCCGGCAAGAGTAAGCGCCGAGTTTCCGAGAAGCGGCTTGACACAGGGGACGAAATTACCAAGTGTCACCTGTGTCCAGGTATTGCCGCCATCCTGCGTCGCATCGACAGTTGCTCCGCTTCCTGTAGCGACGAGTATGGTGTTCGCATTAGCGAGAAACGCCCCGCTCACTGCTCCGCGCGATGAATGGATTAGTTTCCATGACGTCCCCTGATCCGTTGTAAGAAATACATCTCCGTTATGTGTGCAAAAGATGCCGGTTTTCTCATCGAAAAAATTGATATCATTGATGTAGTCATTCCCAAGATTCTCATTGAACTTCAGCGACCAATGTGCTCCGCTATCGGCTGACATCCAAATGACTTGATGGCTCCCGGCCCATGCAACACCACCTCTATGAAAGATGGCGCCCATTTGATAGTCTTGTTTACCGAGGAGGTTGGTGGCAACCTCGGACCACTGAGCATGAACGCTTCCGAAGCACAAAAGCGAGGTAAGGATAACGACAACAGTCGTGCAGATACATTTGCCGATCGTTGAAACTGACGTTTTCAAGAATACGTACACGTAAAATAGTGACTTAAGAGATGGTAACAGAAACGTCCATCTCATTCGTCTTTTAACAATAATCGATAATTGGAACAGACCAAACAACAAGCCTGTTCGGGGTATCGCAGAAAGAGTAGTAATGGCAAATTTTAATCGTTCCTACACCGGCAGGTCGTTTCTCGGCGGTTTTATGGCAGGCGCACCCGTCATAAAGGCGATGGTTGTGGCAAACGTAGGAATATATCTATTCGAAATTTTTTTTGGCGGTCTTCGGCTTGCCGGCATCCCTATCGAAAAATATATACAGTATTATTTTTATCTGTATCCGTTACAATCGGGTAATTTCTATTTCTGGCAGCCGGTCACGTATATGTTCCTGCACGGAGGATTTGGGCACATCTTCTTTAATATGTTCGCGCTCATCATATTCGGTCCGGCACTCGAAGCGGCGTGGGGTTCGCGAAAAACATTTATTTATTATATGCTTTGCGGGCTCGGCGGCGGCTTCGCTCATCTTATTATTTCGCCAATGCTAGGCGGCGGAGGCGGTCCCCTTCTTGGAGCCTCAGGAGCGATCTTTGGATTTTTAGTAGCGTTCGGATTGATTTTTCCCGATCAGCCGATCTATTTGTATTTCTTAATTCCGATCAAAGCGAAATACGCTGTGCTCGGATTTATTCTCATCGAAGTAATGTCAATTCCGGCATCTGATGGAGTCGGGCACTTAGCGCATCTTGGCGGTGCGGTTGTCGGCATCATTTACATCCTCATCGATGGCGGTGGCCGAGGTTTTTTCAAGCGCGGCGTTTCAACGGCGGCAAATCGTTGGCAAAATACCGGCACCCAGACGAAATCGCGAAGGTTCATTCAGGATGACGATGCGACATTCGATGCCGATTTTGAAGAAGTTGCTTCAACAAAAACAATGCGCGGCTCGAACACGACGGCGACGATGGGTAGAGTGATCACACAGGAAGATATAGATCGGATCTTGGATAAGATCGCCGCATCCGGCTATCAGAATTTGACAGCAGAAGAGCGCGATATTTTATTTGAAGCCTCCCGTAAGATGGATCAACGAAAATAAATTAAAAATTTTGCATTTTTAATTGATAAATGGAATTACCGATCGTCAGCACCCAAACCGGACTTGACAGTTTTCATGATAATCGCCGGCACTCGCGCCGCGTGATGGTTGGCGATGTCGCGGTTGGCGGCGGCGAACCCGTCTCGGTGCAGACGATGACAAAAACAAAAACAGGCGATGTCAAGGCAACTCTTGAGCAAATTCGCCGCTCTGAAGAAGCCGGCGTCGATATTGTCCGTATCACCGTCAACGATTGGGAAGCCGCCGATGGAATAAAAGAGATCGTCAAAGGCACGAAGATCCCTATCGTCGCCGATATTCATATCAATCACGTATTTGCCATCAAGGCGCTTGAAGCAGGTGTCGCAAAAGTAAGGCTCAACCCCGGCAACATCGGTTCGATCGATCGTATCCATCAAGTGCTTAGTCTTGCGAAAGAGCGCCGCGTGCCGATCCGTATCGGCGTTAATTCAGGTTCTCTCGAAAAAGATATTCTTGAAAAACATGGCTATCCGACAGCCGAAGCACTGTTCGAATCGGCAATGCGACATGTCGCGATCTGCGAAGATTTTGGGTTTGGCGATATTATCATCAGTGTCAAATCAACCGATGTTCGCTTGATGATCGCTGCGTATCGTTTGATCGCCGAGCGGACAGACTACCCATTGCATCTTGGTGTCACCGAAGCAGGGACAATGCGTGTCGGAACGATCAAATCTTCCATCGGAATCGGCACGTTGCTTGCCGAGGGCATCGGCGATACGATTCGTGTTTCGCTCACTGACGAACCCGAAAGGGAAGTTGAGGTCGGAAAAGAAATTCTGCGCTCGCTTTCACTGGCGAGCCGTAATGTCGAGATTATTGCATGTCCGACGTGCGGCAGGCTAGAAATCGATCTCTTCAAAGTCTGCGATGAACTCGAACGCGCAACTGCCCATTACAAAAAGCCGGTGAAAGTTGCAATTCTCGGCTGCGTAGTCAACGGTCCCGGAGAAGCCGCAGAAGCAGATATCGGTATTGCCGCCGGACAAGGCGTGGGTATCCTGTATCGTAAAGGCGAAGTCGTTCGCCGAATCAAAGAAGAAGAGATCGTTTCGGTTCTGCTCGAAGAGATCGAGAAATTCCAGCCTGCTGAAAATTGAAAATACAAAAAAGGAACGTAGATGTTTCGGATTAGGCGGATTGCCGCGAATAAAATCTAATCCCTCAAATTCCGCGAATTATCATTAAGATGTTTCCTGACGTTTTGCATCGACCTCTTTGAGAAGTTCTTGAAATTCCTGCAGTCCGCGCAAGGGATCGAGGTCGGTATCGGTGTGGAAAATATCCAGATTACTAAAACCCGCGGCTAACGCACGTCTGAGCAGCTTCATCGCCGCCTGCAGGTCGTGAACGTCATCGACATAAAAGCATGCCGCATTATAGAATGTTCTCCCATCGAGATCAGGCTGCTCGAGCAGGCGCTCGAATACTTTCTGCGCTTCTTCGATTCGCTCGGCGAAAGAAAGTATCGTTACATAATTGATCGCTCGCGATTCGTCGTCAGGGTTGCGCCTGACACGGCGTTCGTAATACGGCAGCGCCCGTTCCGCCGCTTTCCTCACATTTTCGGTATCGTGAAGGGCACGATACGAAAGAATCAATTCCCAATGTGCCTGAAGATTCTCGGCATCGATCTGTAACGATGCTTCGAATGCGTCGGCAGCTTCTCGGTACTGTTTTGTATTGCGCAGCACATGTGCCAAATAATAATATGCCGCAACATTCTTCTTATCGAGTTCTACTGCTTTTTGCGCCGTCAGAAGTGCCTTCTCGGTTTTTCCCTGAGCGAGATATACTTTCGATAGTCCGGCGTGAGCGTCCGGCAGCATCGGATCGGTAGCGACGGCGTGAGCCGCTTCTTTCTCAGCTCGCTCGAGAACAGCAGGCGAAGGGTCATATGCGTCATAAAGGTTTGTATATGCATTTGCAAGCGCGGCTCGGCAAAGCGCAAACGAAGGGTCGAGCTTGAGCGCTTCTTCGTAAAGTTCGATCGCATAGAGAATCGCCTGACGGGTGCTTCTGCCAAAATAGTCTCTGCCGCGGAGGAATAGTTCGAATGCTTCGACGTTGTTTGTCGGGCGTTTCGAAATGACTTCTTCCTCCTGTCCGGTCAGGGCAATACGGAGCGCTTCGGTAATTTGGCGTCCGACCGATTCTTGCACCTCGAAGATATCCGCCATCGTGCCTTTATAGACTTCACTCCATAAGTGCGAATCGGTTTCGACGTCGATCAGTTGTGCGGCGATACGCAGATTTTCGCCGGCTTTGCGGACGCTGCCCTCGACGATATACTGGACGCCAAGTTCATTAGCAATGGCTTTCGTGCCAAGCTTCGTGTTCTTGTATTCGCGGATTGTCGTCCGGCTTGTTACAATGAGCGCGCTTAATTTCGAAAGCGTGGCGATCAGTTCTTCCGTCAGCCCGTCGGAAAACCATTCGTGGTCTCGCGTCGGTGAAAGATCTTCGAAGGGGAGCACGGCAAGCGTTTTGCGCTGAGTTTTGCCAGATTGTTTTCCGGCGTTCGTACCGTCGGAGGTTTTCATGCCCGGTTTCAATTCAACTTTAAACCTGCGCAGAGCGCCTACTATGGTATCGGTATCATCAATCGGGATACGCTGTAAACCGGCTAGATGATAAGCAAAATCTTTGGTAAGCTGTACTGGTTCGATATCGATCGGAATGACGGCTTTTCCCCATTCAGATGCCAACGTCGCCTCTTTAATAACGTTTGGTGAAGCCATCGCTTCCTTCGAGAGCAAGAGCAAAAGTGCTTTGCAGCTTTCAAGAGCTCCGGCGATCTCAGTGCTCCATCGCGTCGCACCGCCAATACCGTGCTGATCTATCCAGATATCCGCTCCGGCGACGCGAAGCGTTTCAGCTAGCGTTTCGGCGTGTTTCCGGTCCTTCGATGAATATGAAATGAAAATATCTGCCATACTCTGCCATCCGTGGTAAGGGCAAAGTTACGAAAACTACAGACTCCAGCTTCAAACTCGGCTGTTCAAGGCTCCCCGATAACGAATTTAGCTTTTGTCCGGAATTATCACTATGCTTCATCCTACGTAAATGCGAATACAATTGGTACACGCTCACCTGAACGCCATATCTATACGAGATTGCCTCAAACTTTTCGATAATACGAATGATGACTTATGCAAGATGTTTCATTCACGTAATCAAAGAGTATTTATACGTAAGACTATGTAAAAATACGAAATAGTGTTCCAACATCCAAATCCCGTGAAAAATATATTACAAAAAAAAGCCGGCTCAAAATGAGCCGGCTTTTTTTAATATACCAGTCTTATTTAGAATCGTCTCGTCGGCTGGATCGGTCTTGCCGTCAGGTGTGGCGAAGCGACAGCAACCGGTGTGATACCTTCACGAAATCGGGCGGTCGGCGAAATATATCCGTCATGCTGGTCATCACTCGTCTGAACCGTCGGGGGAGCGGTCGAGACGGACGCCGCCGATTGAATGATAACCGGTTTCGTTGCGGTCTTTTTCTTTTCAACAGCAGCTTTGGCAACCGTTTGCGAGTCTTGCGTTGCGGTGATGATCACCGTGTCGTGAGCGCGAACGCGCATAATGGCCGTCGTTTCTGCAGATGGCTCCGTTGAGGCATATAGGCTCGACGAAAGGATAGACATTGATGCAATAGTTAGTAGCGATATTCTCATTTTTTGCTCCTGTAAGGTAAAGATGCGGTATTGTACTGACTGACCGGTCAGTATGTTACAGGCTGGCAATAAAATTTTTTCGTTTTTAGCTCTTTCAAAGAACTTACGCCTTCAACCATTGATAGAATTCGTCGGTGGCTTTTCGGAACGCGCGTATTAACAATAGTTTATCTTCTCGAACCGCGTGAATGGCAAAGCCGTCGATAAAACATCGCAGGAAGACTGCCGATTCGTTCGGTCTGCAGTTCTTTCGCAGTTCTCCGAATTTGATCTGACGGCGAATGACCCCGGCGATGATCTTTTGCAGCTCATTCGAGTTATCGGTTATGACCTTATTAAGTGCGGCATTTGCCATTGCCATCGCATTGAGTTCGTGAATAGTACGATGTTCGTACGTTGCCGTTTTCATATAGTGTGCAGAAGCATCAATGAGCGCTTTCAAAAATTGTTTGAATGTCTTCGAACCTGATGCCAGTACGCGAACATAATCTATGTTTTGCTTCCAGCGCCACTCGGAGAGTGCGACAAGGACCTCTTCTTTGCTGTTATAATACCAATAGATCGCACCTTTACTAAGCTTCGATTCTTTCGCGATCGTATCGACGGATGTTTCGTGATAACCGTATCGGGCGATGCATTTTGCTGTGGCGGTCAGGATCTGCTGTTTTCGGATCTCTTCGCTTTCATGTTTTGCCATAGGATCACAACGGATAGAATTCAAAAAAAAACTGACTACTCGGTCAGTTAACCTTTATGACAGATTTCTGGTTCATATCTCACTAAAATTACTGAATCTATGGCTGCGTACCAACTGATAAAAAACCGGCTTGAACATCCGCTTTGTACGATCACGCTCAACCGGCCCGAAAAACGAAATGCGCTTTCTCCGGAGATGATCACTGAGATCTCTTTGGCTCTTGATGATGCCGCCAAAGACGAAGACGTCCGGGTGGTCATCCTGACCGGAGAATCAGGCACGTTCTGCGCCGGTGCAGACCTCGCTTATATCCAGAAACTTTCGACCTTCGGTGCAGAAGAAAATCTTGCGGATTCCCGCCATTTGCGCAACTTGTACTGGAAGATCTATACATTTCCGAAGATCGTGATCGCGCAGGTTCACGGCGCTGCGCTTGCCGGTGGTGCAGGGCTTGCAACCGTCTGCGATATGTGCTTCGCGAGCGACGATTCCGAATTCGGATATACCGAAACCGCGATCGGATTTATTCCGGCGCTGGTGTCCGTCTTTCTCATTCGTAAGATCGGCGAGCAGCATGCGCGAGAATTATTGTTGTCGGCGCGAAAAATTTCTGCTGAAGAGGCATACTCCCTCGGAATGGTCAATGCGGTTGTGCCGTGCCCGGAGCTGGAGGCGACAGTCCAAAGTTACGCGCTTTCAGTAGCGAAAAACTCGCCATCGGCAATTGCGATGACAAAGCGAATGCTCGCAACTGTATCGGGTATGGGGCTTGAAGCGGCGCTCGAATATGCCGCTTCGATGAATGCGCTTGCCAGAAGTACCAACGATACGAAAAAGGGGATCGCCAGATTTTTAGAAAAGAAATAGTCCCGCTATTTTGCGACGATCATTTTCTTGATGAGACAGCCTTCATTCGTCGTAAGGCAGTAAAAATATACTCCGCTTGGCAATAATGATGCATCGAATCGAACGGTGTTCACCCCTTCGTCAACGGTCCTTGAAAGCAGTATCGAGTTGAATGTTGATGCTGTATTATATATTGTCAGTGTCACGAATTCTCTTCTCGGTATGGAGAATGAAATATCGGTAACTGACGAAACAGGGTTTGGTATGTTCTGACCGAGATAGCCCGCAGTAGTTATTTCAGTTTGCACAGCTTCAGGCTGCGTTTTGATGGGCCCCGTATAAACTACTTCGAACGCTGACCCCGGGATCTTCTTCAGTTGATTCAGATCATTATCATCCCACAACGGGTTCGACGTGCCGGAAATGAACCATGACGATCCGTTGTCAGCAAGGATCATCCCATATTTTTTTAATGCCTGTAGAATAATTTTCGATTGCCCACTCACCGATGAAATGTCATAGCTTGCTTTCATTCGAAGGCGAAGTCCCATCGGCGGATAATGTGTATCATTTGTACCTGCCTCGTGTCGCGCAGGTGTGATCCAGCCCTGTTGCGAGCGATAGGCAGTAAAACGAAGTGCATGATTGATCGCCCCGGAAGCTACCTCTTCGTAGCGGACTAATCCGGGAAAGATCGGCAGACCGGCTGCATCGGCTGAAGTCCAGCCGTCGGGACGATATTTCGTGACCGACAGATCGAACTTAGCGCCCGAACTTGCCGTCCACCCTGTTCCTGCGGCATCTTTACGGGCGCTAAAGAGCTCATATAACATTCGGTCTGATGTATCGACGACCAGTACGTGGCGATCTCCGGTTGACGAAGCGCCACCTTCTACCGGCGCATCGGCAGGGACTGGGAACGGCCCCGGATCGCTTTGGTCGCCGTAGGCATCATAGGTGATCCCAACAAACGGCTGAGTGTTATTAACTATGACAAATGGGATCCCGTATTCTGCCGGTGTCCCGAAGTCTGCGTGGAGATATTGCTTTTGTTCACTGATCGCCGCAATGAACACATCCGATTGTGAATGAAGCGGGTATGAGGAAATATCTGTGTTCCACGGGTTATCGGCAGGGAAAATCTGGCAGCTTCCGATGGCAGGCGGCTGCGCCAGTGCAGCCCCTGATATGAGAACTATACAAGAAAAAACAAGAATGATGCGCATACGGCCTCCGAATTTCTACGATACAATTCCACGACGAGTACATAATGCGTTTTTCTCAAAAAAGTTACTCAAAAGATCGTGTTTCAAGGCGAACGGGGAGCCACATCCTTGCTTCTGCTGTTAGCCTTCCCCTTACGACCACGACTCGAAATGAGCTTCTATCCCCAGCCAAATACGTGGCAGTGCGGACCCTTCGCGCTGAAGCATGCGCTTGCAATTGTCGGCCGTTTCGTCGATGAAACGACGATCACAAAAGCGGCGCATACGACACGCGGCGGTACGGACGAGAAGATGCTTCGCCGCGCAGCGAAACGATTCAACGTGAAGCTCATCGAGATCAAGCGTTTCAACGAAGATACGGCATATCGCGCACTGACGAAATACCTCGAAATGGGAATTCCATGTCTGATTTGTATCAATCAATGGGCGCATTGGGTGACGATCGTCGGATATAATGCCCGCAGCAAACGCTTTGTTGTTCTCGACAGTGAAAAAGATCCGGTTGTTCGACTGCCTACATGGACAGAATTGAACCGCCGATGGGTGTATAACGATTATCTTCGCGACGGAACGCATAAACAATATTACGATCTCTATCCTGTCAAGCCGTTGTTCCGGACGCAGACAAAAGCAAACTTCTCGCTGCACCGGGCGAAAGTTCTTCGCCGACCGGGAAATGCAGAGTTTGCAAAGTACTTCGATCAATATGTGTCAGATATGCTCGTGATCGCGCATCCGCGTTCGTCGCGCTACGATGCGAGTCCGGCGATCTCGATGGCAGAATTTTTACGGCGGCATGGAAAACTGCTCATCGAAACAGTTTCCTATTGGCATGGAAACGTTACTCCTGCTCGCATTCAGCGTATCCTTGATAATATGCAATTCGTTGCGGAAACGTACGGGCTTGTCATCAAAGAGAGTGAAGAAAAATCTGCGATCGCATCGATCACTGCACTGCTGAGCACGTGGGCAGCAAGCCATGATCCTGTTGAGGAAATATATGGAGAATAACTTCTTATTACTTCCCGAACCACCACTCTCCCGCACCTGTTTTCATTTGATATGATCCAAACATTTCACGCGACGACAGTGATCGGTGTTGTCAGAGCCGGTAAAGCAGCTCTTGGCTCTGACGGGCAGGTGACGCTTGGCAATACGGTGATGAAGTCCAATGCTAAAAAAGTACGCAAGCTCTACAACGGCCAAGTGATCGCCGGTTTTGCCGGTTCGACGAGCGATGCGCTGACACTCTTCGAAAAATTTGACGCAAAACTTGATGAGTTTCGCGGCAACTTGCCTCGAGCTGCCGTAGAACTCGGAAAAGAGTGGCGAATGGATAAATATCTCCGCCGGCTCGAAGCGATGCTTGCAGTAGCGAATACCGAATCGGTGCTGCTGGTCTCCGGCAACGGAGACGTCATCGAGCCCGAGAACGGCATCGTTGCGATCGGCTCGGGCGGTCCGTACGCCCTTGCAGCCGCACGCGCGTTATCTGAGAATACGGCGATGTCTGTTCGCGAGATCGTCGAGCGATCGCTCCGGATCGCCGGTGAAATATGTATCTACACAAATACGTCTATTACTATCGAAGAAGTATAAGACTCCTCTTGTATCTTTCAAAGAAACAGAACGTTTAACTATTAATGGAATTACTCGAAGCCATATCGAATCCTGTTCAAGTAACTCATCCGCAAGGGAGAGAACATTCGCTGACACCGCGCGAGATCGTTCGCGAACTTGATAAATATATTATCGGCCAGCAGAACGCCAAGCGGTCGGTCGCGATCGCATTGCGCAACCGCTGGCGGCGCTTGCAAGTCGGTGGTGAACTTCGCGAAGAGATCATGCCGAATAATATTATTATGATCGGCCCGACGGGCGTCGGCAAAACCGAGATCGCGCGGAGGCTCGCAAAACTTGCAGCTGCACCGTTCGTCAAAGTGGAAGCGACGAAATATACGGAGGTCGGTTATGTCGGCCGTGATGTCGAGTCAATGGTCCGCGATTTGGTCGATCAGTCGGTGAATATCGTTCGTGCGGAAATGTTGAAAACGGTCGAAGCAAAAGCCCGCGAACTTGCCGAAGAGAGGATCATCGAGATCCTTGTGCCTCTTACGGCAACACCAAAAACAGGAAATGAACAGCCATTCGGATTTCTGTTTAATCAGCCCGATCTGACGAACGGGAATCACGAAACCACGCCGCCAAATCCCGAAGAGCAGGAAAAACAAACAGCCGCCGAACAGCGCACCCGCATACGCTTCAAGAAAAAATTAAAAGACGGTGAGCTCGAAGATCGCGAGATCGAGATCGAAGTCAACGATGCGCCGTCGATCGCTTCGATGCAGATCATGGGGCCCGTCGGCGGTTTCGGAATGGATGAGATCGCGCAGAACATTCAAGACGCGATCAGTAATATGACACCGAAAAAAACGAAAACAAGACGTGTGACGATCGCCGAAGCACGAACGATCTTTATTCAAGAGGAATCTGCAAAGTTGATCGATCACGATGCGGTGACGAAAGAATCGATCAGACGGGTCGAACATACCGGCATTATTTTTATTGATGAGATCGATAAAATCGCCGGTAAAAGCAAAGACGGAAGCCCGGATGTTTCACGCGAGGGTGTTCAGCGCGATCTGCTGCCGATCGTCGAAGGCTCGACCGTTTCGACGCGGTATGGACCTGTTCGCACCGACCATGTACTGTTCATTGCCAGTGGTGCGTTCCATGTAACGAAACCAAGCGACCTCATTCCTGAATTGCAGGGCAGATTCCCAATTCGTGTCGAACTTGAAAGTTTGACGCAGGATGATTTTGTTAAAATATTAACACAGCCGGAGAATGCGCTTTTAAAACAATATGCCGCTCTGCTCGCGACTGAAGGCGTAGAGATCACATTTACCGGCGATGCGATTTCTGCCATTGCCCGCATTGCATTCGAAGTCAACGAATCGGTCGAGAATATCGGCGCACGCAGACTTCATACGATCTTAACGACGCTTCTCGATACGATCCTCTTCGATGTTCCGGATGTGATCAGTGAAAAGCACATCACGATCACCCCTGATCTGGTCGAGCAAAAACTTGCCAGTGTTGCCCGCGACCGCGATCTTTCGAGATACATTTTGTAACGATAGGAGGTATGTATGCGTGTTGCTGTTATACTCATGGTCCTCGTTCTCTGTGCGCAGGGTTTTGTTTACGCGCAGGATTCACTGATCAATGTATATCCGAACCTTCAGAGCTTCAACTCCGCGACAGAAGTTCAGGGAATGACAGATGGTTCGAACCGAATTCTTGTGCTGGAAAAAGAGGGAAAACTCTGGATATTTGACAATTCACCAACGGTTACTTCTGCACGACTGTTCATCGACTTGACGAACATTGTTTCGCACGATGCATGCGAAGGCGGGCTGCTTGGCTGCACCCTTCATCCGAATTTTGCAAATAACCGATATGTCTATCTGAATTATACGACTGGTGTTTCTCCGCAATGGTATTCGCATATTGTTCGCTATCAGGTGAGTGCTTCTCCGAACGATACGATCATTCCGTCAACGGCGTACGAAATTCTGACGATCGTTCAGCCAAGCGGCAGATGCAATCATAAAGGCGGTTGTCTTCGCTTTGGTCCAGACGGTTATCTCTATGCTTCGTTCGGCGATGGAGGCTCCGGCGGCGACCCTGACCGCAACGGACAGAATAAACGCATGCTGCTTGGAAAGATACTTCGGCTCAATGTCGATGCCACAGAGGATACGCTGCATTATGCCATCCCTTCCACAAATCCTTTCTTTGGAAATGATTCAGGTTTTCGCCAAGAGATATATGCCTACGGTCTTCGCAATCCATGGAAATATTCATTCGATGTTCCGACAGGAAGATTATGGGCAGGTGATGTCGGGCAAGATCTTTGGGAGGAAGTTGATATTATCGAATCCGGCAAGAACTACGGATGGAATGTGATGGAAGGATTTCATTGCTACAATGCCGGCACCTGCGATTCGACAGGGATGACGCCGCCTATACTTGATTACGGACACTCAACAGGTAATAAATGTATCATTGGCGGATTCGTATATCATGGAATGAAGATGCCCGAATTACGTGGGCAGTATATTTATGGCGATTATGTATCGGGCAGGGTATGGGCGCTGGATTATTCGAATCCGGCACAACCAATAAATAAAATGCTCATTGATGTTGCTTCACCGCGGATAGCGATCAGCTCGTTTGGAGTTGATCCGAACGGAGAGATACTCGTGAGCGCTTACGGAGCGAACGGTCATATCTTGCGTCTTGCAAGTTCTCATGTCGGGGTACGGCAAACCCAACAATCAGGGTTTGGAATTACATTAAGCCAAAGTATATATGTGACAGTACCGAACTCAGTGAAGGTTTTTGTTTTAGGCACTGTTGCGCCCGGCGTCAAAGTATCATTGACAGATGAAATCGGTCATACGATAGTAATTTCCTCAGAGACGGTCGATGCAGAGAGTCATACGATCAATATTGATCTTCGTGGCAGCAAACCCTCGATCGTTTCTGGTGTTTACTTTATTTGCGTTTCCGACGAGGCGAACACGGCAACAGCGAAACTCATCATTGAATAAGATCTCTTCAAACGTACTATTTTATTTTCTTTGCGATCGTTTCTGAAACATTCACTCCGTCAAGTGCCGCACTGATAATTCCACCGGCGTAACCTGCTCCCTCGCCGCATGGATAAAGCCCGGAGATCTCAGGATGTTCGAGTGTTTCGCTATTTCGCGGAATGTGAATAGGCGAACTTGTTCGTGTTTCGACCCCAAGCACGACGGCTTCTTCAGTTACATACCCGTGTATTTTTTTTCCGAATTCTATGAATCCTTCTTGCAATCGTTTCGAGATCGCTTTTGGAAGGAGTGTGCCGAGTTCAGCGGAAACTGTACCCGGTTGGTAGCTGGTGTTTGGGAGTGTACTTGAGAGTCTGCCTCGAATGAAATCTGTCAACCGCTGAGCGGGCGCTGCTTGCGACCTGCCGCCTGTTTCAAAAGCAGTACGTTCGAGTAGAGATTGATACTTGATTCCGGCAAATGCACCATACGAGGCGAACGGTGCGAGATCTTCATCATTTATTGCAAAAACGACGCCAGAATTTGCGAACGGCGAATCTCTTTTTGAAAGGCTCATCCCATTGAGCACCAGTTCTCCCGGCGATGTCGCGGCAGGAATAATAAATCCTCCCGGACACATACAGAACGAAAATACGCCTCGCCCGTCAGATTGAATTGCCAGTTTATAACTTGCAGCCGGTAAGTGAACATCGCGCGTCGTGCAATGATATTGGTCCTGGTCAATGAGCGATTGCGGATGTTCGACTCTGACGCCCATCGCAAATGGTTTTGCCTCGATGCGGATATTTTTTTCTGCAAGCAAATTAAAAATATCCCGGGCAGAGTGTCCGGTCGCAAGAATCACTGCCTCACCGAGAAATTCTTTCCCGTCTCGTGTAACAACACCGATAATTTTTTTATTTTTGACCAAAAGATCACTAACCGGAGTTTCAAAATGTATTTCGCCGCCTGCACCGATCACGCTGTTGCGCATTGCTGAAACAACTTTCGGCAATTTATTCGAACCGATATGCGGGTGTGCGTCGATGAGAATATCCGGACTTGACCCGTGAGCGACGAGCGTTCTGAGTGCAGCAGTGACATCACCGCGTTTTGTCGAACGTGTATATAATTTGCCGTCGGAATATGTTCCGGCGCCGCCTTCGCCGAAGCAATAGTTGCTGTCGGGGTTGACGATCCCTTTTCGTTGGATCGCTGCAAGATCAAAGCGGCGCTGTTGTACATCCTTCCCACGTTCGAGCACTATCGGTTTTATCCCGTGCTCGATCAGCGTAAGGGCAGCAAAAAGGCCGGCGGGTCCTGAGCCAACGACAATAACTTTTTTTGCAGAAGGAGAAAGCGGTTTATAGTTCGGTATAAATTTTTCTTCTTCGGGAGCCGGCTCATCAATAAATACTTCGACTCTGAGCCGGATACGCACTTCTTTAGATCTACCGTCGATCGAACGTTTGCGGATTCGTGCTGAAGTAATATGTGCAGATTTGGTGCCAAGCGTTCGTGCGATCTCGATAAGCCGCAGCTTCGAATCGCTTGCTGCAATGGGTGAAAGAGTGATGTCAACGGTTTTTATCACGGGCGGTTATAACAGATTTGATACCCTTTCGTGTCCCGCACTATTACAGAGTCTATGAAGAACAATTCACGAACAATTCATTGACAAACGTAAACTTCCGGGATGTTTATACGTCTGAATAATCGAAAGCATTTTACATGAGAAAGGAAAATGTTATGAAGACCATGTTGATGAAGACTATGTTGATGATTGTTTTGCTTGCGGGAATTGTCACGAGCGGCAGTGTCGCAACGGCACAAGTGCGCTGGGGAGTTGACGTGCATTTCGGGACGCCATATTATCCACCGCCGCCCCCTCCTCCGCCGATGTATGAACCGCCCCCACCGCCATGTCCGTATGACGGTGGTGTCTGGGCCCCTGCTGCATGGCGATACGACTATGGGTACCATCGCTATCATTGGTATCCAGGACAGTGGGAACGCCGGGAGTTTCGTAGAGACGATGGCGAAGGTCATTGGCACCACGACCGCGGCGAACATCGCGGATGGGAAAGACACTAAATAGCCAGGAAGTAATATATAGAAAGGCAGCTCATTTGGGCTGCCTTTTTTTATTTTCCTGAAAAACCATTTCGTATAGCGATAGGGTTATCATACAACAGCAATGAAATATTATCTGCAATTACCGTTAATAAGTATGCTGATCTATTGTTGCGCTTGCAGCAATACCCAGAGCAAGACCGATTCTTTAGAGAAAAAGATCGATAGTTTACAGTCGCGCCTTGCTCATATGTATATACCCGGCGTTGGAGAGTTCATGTCATCCATTCAAATTCATCACGAAAAATTGTGGTTTGCGGGAGTACATCAGAATTGGAAGCTTGCAGATTTTGAATTGCACGAATTAGGCGAAGCATTCGAAGGTGTTCGAACGTTCGGCGACGATACTCTGATATTGCAAATACTTCCTATGGTCGATACACTGCTTGCAGGGATCAAAAGCTCGGTTGCGGCGCAAGACGGGGATGAATTTCGCCGACAATATGAATTGCTCACCAACGGCTGCAACAATTGTCATCGTGCGACGAAACACGAATTCAATACCATAGTAACACCTGCGACGCCCCCGTTCACCGATCAAGTGTTCGAACCGTCGTCGCCATGAACGATTTTGCGGTATGCAAGAGGAGAAGAAATGTATGGTACAGTACAAATATATTATCGTTGGCGGTGGTATGACAGCCGATGCGGCAGTAAAAGGCATTCGCTCGATCGATACTTCCGGAAGCATTGCTATATTCACGATGGAGAATGATAAACCATACAATCGTCCTCCATTATCGAAAGCCCTCTGGAAGGGAGGTGACATCAATGATGTTTGGAGAAACACTGCCGAGGAGAATCTTACTTTTTATCTTGGTACGACTGTCACAGCGATCGACCGTGCAAAACGAACAGTGACAACAACAGCCGGCACGTTCAGTTATGAGAAACTTCTTCTTGCAACAGGCGGGGCAGTAAGGACATTGCCGTTTCAAGTATCAGGGATAATTTACTACAGAACGCTTGCCGATTACCGTGTGCTTCGTGCGCTTGCAGATTCCAAAAACTCGTTTCTTGTCATCGGTGGCGGATTTATCGGCACTGAGGTGGCAGCAGCTCTGACGCTTACAGGCAAACAAGTAACAATGATCTTCCCTGAGGGGAGTATCGGAGAACGGAATTATCCCAAAGATCTCAGTAACTTTATCACAGAATATTATTCGTCGAAGGGTGTGATCGTTCATGCGAACGAATCAATTACTGACATCTCTCGGTCTGGAGATGACTATATTGTTACGACAAAGGGCGGTAAGATAATGCGCTTTGATGGAATAATCGCAGGCATCGGTATCTTGCCGAATACATCGCTTGCTTCTGAGGCAGGGCTTTCTGTGGATAACGGAATCGTCGTCGATGAATTCTGTCGTACGAGCGATCAGAGCATCTACGCCGCAGGTGATGTTGCAAATTTCTTTAATCCACATCAGGATAAACGCATTCGCATCGAACACGAAGATAATGCGAATTCGATGGGTGAGATGGCAGGAAAAAATATGGCCGGTGCTAACGAAAAATATAATTACCTTCCTGCCTTTTATTCCGATCTGTTCGATCTTGGTTATGAAGCTGTCGGCGAACTCGATGCGCGGCACGAGATCGTTTCCGATTGGAAGGACAAATTTCGTGAAGGTGTCATTTATTACTTTGAAAATCGCCGTATAAAAGGAGTATTACTCTGGAATGTTTGGGGGCAGGTCGAGGCAGCCCGAAATTTGATCGGGTCGCATACGCAATATGCCGACGCGGAAGTAAAAGGACTCATTCAGCAATAAGTGGAATGATCCAGCACATCCAGCAATATCCAAAATTGTCATTCTGAGGCGTCAGCCGGAGAATCTGAGAGTTCGGCATGCCTAAATGTTCAGATTTTTCCTTCCGCTTCGCTCCACTCAGAATGACAAATTGAGTTTTATTAGGTTTAATGCCAGATTTTTTGAAACAAGCTGGTTAGCCGCGTGTCGTTGTCTTGGGAGATTATATTTCGTAGAGTTGTAGAACTAATTTCCCTGAAAGGATAGTTTACTGTGTTCCCCATTTTTTCCCAGATAAAGTTATGAAACGTTGTGTCGCATTATTAATCTTATTGCAATTATTTTCTGTAGAAGTAATTGCTCAAACGGGCATTCCGAGCGAAGGCAGAGAGTATTACATTGGTATTCTGACACCTTCGATGCAATTTCAAAGTTCGACCCTTTCCGGTTGGACACCATTCTATAATACATATCTCTACCTGACGCCCGCTGCCGATGCTACAGTCACGATGACCTACTTCGACCAGAGTGGCAGCGAGGTCAGCTCGAATAATATAAAGGTCAAAGCAAAGATTACGACGCAAATTGCTCTGGATCTGACGAAATTTCAGAAGTCGAATCTCAATAGCGAGTCAGGACTTTTTAGCACGTGCCACTTAATGTGCACTGCTCCGATCTCGGTACAATTTGTGAGTACAGGCTCTTGTTCTGGCGGCTCATATCTTGCACTCCCGATTCAATGCTATGGGAAACATTATGTTGTCCAAAGTTATAACGATAACCCCGGCGGCATCGGTGGTTACCTTAATACACAGTCATCGCGAGGGTGTTTCCAGATAATTGCCGCTCACGATGCAACTCAGATCAGTATCACACCCTCGACGACCACGGCCGGCGGGCATACCGGTGCCATCAGTGGAGCAGGGGCCAATGGTACCGCTCAGCCGTTTTCCGTCGCACTTAATCGAGGCGAAATTTATACTGTTTATAGCGCTGGAACCGACGGATCGAATGACATTACCGGAACAACGATTGATGCTGATAAGCCCATCGGTGTTCTTTCTGGGCATGAGAACGCATTTACTGTTCAGAGCTCTGTTCCATCGGGGACTGAAGGCCGCGACTATATGGTTGAGCAGTTGTTTCCCGTTGAATGCTGGGATAGCACCGGATATTATACCGTTCCGTTCATTAACTCAGGCGGCGGGACAAACATCGGAGGCGCCGGTGATGAAGTACGTGCAGTCACTGAGCCCGGCAATGGTAATTCGTTAGTATATACGATCGGTACGTCATCGACCGTTGTACCTCCGTTTAAGTATGGCTCTTTTGCTCAGGCAAATGTTACACGTCCCGTTTCATTCCAAGATCAAAATGGTAAGCCGTTCGGAGTGATGTTCTATGACCAGCGCAGCCAAGGCACGTCGGATCCGTACCCCGCACCGAGCATGGTCAGTATCATTCCCCGTTCTCGTTGGAAAAGTGAATACTACTTCAATGTTCCGAACTATAAATATGACTCGTACGATCGATACCTCTATATTGTGTATCCGAAAGCAGATTTCAATGCACAAAAGATACTGATGGGAGCAGCCGGCGTTGCTCCGTCGCCTATTAATAGTTCGGTTGTGATCAAAGCACAATCCCCGGTCCCGGGTGATGACTCACTAGGAGCAATCGCAGCGTTGTTACCGAACGTCAATTCATTTTATATTCTCGATGCAGCGGTGTCACCCACTGATCCCAAAAAGCATTCGACGCTTGCTGCATATTATACAGCAACATTTTCAAAGAACAGAGGCTTTGGCTTTGGACATGATTTCTTCTCTGCGAATGATTATTCTGAATATGGCAACCCGCTTGGTATCAACTATGGCGAGTTTGGCACGATCAAACCAAAGCTGGCAGCCTCGGAGGTCAACCAGTGTGGGAAATGGATCGTCTCCGTTCATGATACCGGCGATGCCAATACCGGCATTCGTTACGTTGAGATCGTCAATTATCCGAAGAATTCTTATGTAACGCCGATCACTCCTTCGGTCAATGCTCGGTTCGATCCTTCGGTTGACTCTGTCAATAAAGGGGAGATCGTTCTTCCCGGAACCGATAAAGAATATTCGTTCACGGTCGAGCCTGTTAATCCGGCTGATCCGATGACGGCAGTGATCGAAGTGTACGATAATTCCGGCACGTCGTTGCTCGTCAATCTTACCGCTGCTCCGTCAACAACGCTTTCTGCCAGCGGCGGACTGACACAAATGACGCAGAAGACAACATTCTCGTACGCATCGACTCAAGTTGGTACGTCGAATTGTGGCGCGATCGTCATCACCAATCCCTCCGGGACCGGTGCGCGTGATTTTACGATCAACGGTCTTGCGATCAAAGGAGATTCAGCAATGAAATTTCAATCCGCGATCACGACGCCGACGGCTGTCAAACCGGGGACGAATTTATCGCTGAATATCTGCTTCTCGCCTCGCGATACTTCTTCCTTAACTGATACCGTCATTCTTACCGGTGAATGCGGAAATCTGTTCAAGTATATCATTCAAGGCAAGGGCGCTTCGGGTCTTATCAATGCAACTGACTATACATTTGCAGAGACAGCGCAGGGGGATAAAACATGCGTGACGGGTGCGATCAAGAATACCGGCTCCCTGCCGTTCATCTTGCAAGGTGCAACGCTCAGCGACTCGTCAAACTTCTCGATTGATGCCGCCTTTCTTTCGACACTTCCCGTGACGATCAGTCCCGGCGATTCGATCACTGCAACAGTCTGTTTTAATCCGACGGATAAAGATTCGCATACCGGGACGCTGACGTGGAAGACGAACATTCCACACACGTTAGATTCACGGATGAAGAGTGTCTCGATCCTCAACGGGAAGGGCTACAATGCGGGAGTCGTGTGGTCTCCGTCCCCGACAACGATGTCGGTCGATACAAGCAAGGGACAGACAAACGCCACGACGAGAGTCTATCTTGCTAATCGCGGCACTTCGAAACGCATTATCGTGAATTCGATCTCGATCACCGGCGGTGACAGCACCAGCTTTACCATTACAAATGCGTCGTACGGCTTGCCGATCACCTTCCCATTCACGCTGAATACGCAGGATAGCTTCTGGGTCGATGTTCAATTCAAGCCGGACACTACAAAAGGATACGCGCCTCGCAATTCATACATCAATTCGACGTACACACTCGAAGGCTCAACGCTCGGCCAGTTCGTCATCTCGCCGCTCGTCGGTAATTTCTTCGGATCTGCCGGCGTTGCTGCCACAACCGAACAACCGGCGTTCGAGGCAAATCTCTATGGCACACGTTTAGTGATGTTCATGCCAAGCGGCGTGGGCAGTACCGTTGATTGCTCGGTGTTCGATCTGCTCGGCAGAAAAGTCGGCGGCGAAAATAATCTTGATGTCATCGAAGGCTCCGGTGTCGGACTCACAGTCGGAAATCTTCCGACCGGCGTGTATATCGTCCGCATTTCATCCGGCGGAAAACAATGGAGTACGAAAATAATGAGCTTCGAATAACTCGCTCGCAGATAATTTATGATTCGAAGAATCCCTTGAAGAATCTTCTTCAGGGGATTTTTATTTATATTCTCTGTCATTCCGAACACAACGAAATGAAGTAAGGAATCTATTCGATAAAAATTATTCCTTATTGAAATTCCGTTTAATGCGGTCTCTTCTTATTTAATAGATTCCTCATTCCGTCTTACTCCATTTAGCAATGACACCAAAGATCATTCAAATGCGGAAATTCCCGTGATCTCCATCCCGAGCACGAGCGTATGTACATCGTGCGTGCCTTCGTAGGTATTGACCGACTCCAAATTTGCCATGTGCCGCATAATGGGATATTCTCCGAGGATTCCATTCGCGCCGTGAATGTCGCGGGCGACTCGCGCAACATCGAGCGCCATTGCAACGTTATTTCGCTTCGCCATCGAGACCTGCGCGGGCTTCATCGTGCCGTCGTTTTTTAATTGACCGAGACGAAGCGAGAGAAGCTGCGCTTTCGTGATCTCAGTCAACATTATCGCAAGTTTTTGCTGAACAAGCTGGAAGGCGCCGATCGGTTTGCCGAACTGGATTCTCGACTTCGCATATTCGACCGAACTTTCGTAACAGGCGATCGCTGCGCCGATCGCTCCCCATGAGATTCCGTAACGGGCTTGCGTCAAACAACCTAGTGGTCCTTTCAAACCTTGTACGTTCGGCAGCATATTTTCATCCGGCACAAAAACATCCTGAAAAACCAGTTCGCTTGTGATGCTCGCGCGAAGTGAATATTTGCCTTTCATTTCCGGCGCAGAAAAACCTTTCATTCCTTTCTCGACAAGAAAACCTCTGATGGATTTCGGATCGTCCGAATCCACTTTCGCCCAAACGACGGCAACGTCCGAGATCGTCCCGTTGGTGATCCACATCTTCGCGCCGTTCAAAATATATCCGCCATCGACTTTTTTCGCTCGCGTGACCATCCCCGACGGATTCGAGCCGTAATCCGGCTCCGTCAAGCCGAAACAGCCGATCGCTTCGGCGCTTGCAAGTTGCGGCAGCCACTTCATTCGTTGCTCTTCCGTGCCATACGCATAGATCGGATACATCACGAGTGACGATTGCACGCTCGCGAACGATCTGATGGACGAATCGCCGCGTTCGAGCTCCTGATTGATCAGGCCGTAGGAGATATTATCAAGCCCCGCACAGCCGTATTTTTCCGGCAGCGTCGGTCCGAGAATGCCAAGCGCGCCGATCTTCGGAATAAGATCGAGCGGAAATGTCATCGCCTGGTTATGTTTCTCGATGACGGGCAGCACCTCCGCTTGAACGAAATTGCGGACGGTATCGCGGATCATTCGCTGATCTTCGGAGAGCAAAGAAGAAATATCATAAAAATCGGTCAGCATTCTCTATTATGATTTATGAGCTTCTCACAAACACACCCAGAACTCCTTTTGTCTAAGAAAAGTAGGACGGTCATTCCCGAGGCGTCGCCCTTCGTCATTCCGAGCGAAGCGAAGCGGAGAGAGGAATCTATAAAATGATTTGCCTTTGGTATTCCTATTGGATGGATCCCTCGCCTGACGGCTCCAAATGACAACCTCATGAAAGCCCAACATTGGTCTGTAACTCCCTTATTTCTCATCATAAGTGGTATACCCCCCACACATTCTCTCCTAAAACAACAGAGCCGGCTTGCGCCGGCTCTTGAAAACATTTTGTTGGATGTCATTCCGAACGGAGTGAGGAATCTATTCAATGATTACCTCTGGCATTCCACTTACTATCACGGTGCAAAAATACGAACGACTTGACAAAAAGTCAAGAGGTGCCCATCCTTTTATTTCGCATTCGAGGATTCATGGCATTGGGGCAAGCAAGCCGAGATGGCTGCACGCAACATTACCCTTTCAGGGCTTAGGATTTTAAACGAACAAAGACCCAGGATTCCGCTTCGCTTCATCCTGGGCTATTGGTACTTCGTGCCTTTGGCACTATCGTTATCGTATTTTTGATCGGTTGCGAAGCGACCATATTTTAGTCGCGGAGCGACGATGTACTCATAGCCCAGGGTGGAGCGAAGTGAAACCTTGGGTTGATAGACATATTAATTTTCTTCAAGCCCTGAAAGGGCGATGTACCCATGCCCCAATCATACGGATACGCATACAAAACAACGAATTTGAAATACGTATTATTTCTTCCACTTCTCGCGATTATCGCCGCTTGTGCAAGCACACCGCAAAAGCGAAATACCTTAACGGTTAGCCCAGCTGAGTGCATATCAGAGTTTTCGTTTGGCTACAGCGAACCTGAGGCAGAAGGAATCAACGTTCAACAGTTGGTGAATTTGACTAAGTGGGTGCAGAACAATCCGCAAATTCCAATTCTTTCTTTTATAATCTCTAAAAATGGGAAAGTTGTTTATGAGATGTTCACTTCCTCACTCACCGGCGATGAATCCCATTATTTAATGTCAGTTACTAAATCGTTCACTTCAAGTCTTGTGGGAGTTGCAATTGACAGGGGGTATGTAGCAAATGCCGATCAAAACATCGCTGAGCTTCTTCCATCTGATCTTTTTTTGAATACTGCTGATCGAAGTCGATTTTCTTTGCTCACTTTAAAAGATGTTTTAGGAATGTCGGCTCTGAATGCACCGGTCCCACCTCACGACCCATCTCCGGAAGCAAAGCAGCGGTTTCTGGAATGGTGGGAAAGTAAAAACCGGGCCCGATACGCTCTTACGCAGCCATTGCTCTCAAACCCGGGAATAGACTTTCTTTATACAGATATCACCCCGACGCTTGCTGCGGCAGTTGTCGAGTATGCTGCTCACGAGTCACTTTTTGATTTTGCAAACGAAAATCTTTTTGAACCGATGCAATTTGCGAATCAGGAGTGGATGCATGAAGATCCATCCGGAATTGATAATGGCGCGTATGGATTGCGGCTCCGTCCGATCGACATGCAAAAGTTTGGTAATTTGTTTCTGAATGATGGTTGCTGGAATGGCCAGCAACTCATCTCTTCGAAATGGATCAAACAATCTTTCACATCGTGGATTGGAAGTGGAGAAAACACCTATGCACCTGATTACGGCTCGTACTGGTGGAAAAATGTTTGGGGAAAAGGTTGGACATCGTTTGGTGCCGTTGGATGGAAGGGTCAAAGAATTGAAGTGTTTCCAGAACAAAAGATGGTGGTCACAATGACTGCAATTATCAACGATGGTTCAGAAAATAAAGTATTTTCTAATCTAATTCACAAATATATCACTCATTTGATGGAGCCACTTCCAACCGGGAGCAACGTTGCTTTAATCAAAGCAAAACTAAAAAAAGAACTTGCGGCAGTTCGAACCGCACCTAGTCGAATCGCGCCCGGTACAGAACCCAGAATGATTCCTACCGTATCAAATAAGGAAAGTCATTCTCCTTTTACCCAAACGATCCAATGATCACGCTGAAGAAGTTAAGGTCAATGTTTCATAACTGTCTCGTTTTCTAGTCCCCACCGCACATCAAGCCTACACTTGAAGTCGCCCCTTAATAAGCTCAGTGCGATTCATAGGATTATTGGAATTTTAGGATGAATCAAACTGTCTCACCCCTCCCATCGGAGTGATTCCGCCCTATCTGCTGTTTTACTGGGCTGTAACCGCAAGTATTTCAAGTGTCTGTCTTTTAATGAAACTATTGCCTCTTTCAAAAAGTAATATACACTATGATACGTGAATATATTGCTGCCGCGATGCAGAGGGCGAAGTATGAGATACTTGATGAAGATCATTCATACTATGGAGAAATACCCGAATGTCAGGGCGTGTGGGCGAATGCTCGGACGCTTGAAGAATGCCGCTCGGAGTTAGAATCCGTGTTGGAAGATTGGCTGCTCGTTGGGATTTCATTACATCATACGCTTCCGGTCATTGACGGTATCGACATCAATAAAGTGTACACCGAGCCTATAGCTGCCTGATGCCAGTGGTTGGTCCGACAAGCAGGAACGACCTGATCTATTATTTCAGGAAACTTGGATTTCAAGGACCTCATCCCGGGACGAAGCATTCTATTATGGTCAAGGGGCAGTTGAAAGTTAGAATTCCAAATCCTCATCAAGGCGATATTTCTGTCGGGCTCCTTAATAGAATTCTAAAACAAGCGGAGATCGAAAAATCTGTTTGGGAAAAGCTGTAGGTCTGTTTAATGTCGTGCCTTCGGAGCGATTCCGCTCTGTCTGCTGTTTTACTGGGCTGTAACCGCAAGTATTTCAGTAAGTAATCAGTCGGAAAGAAGTTAGCATAGATGTCCGCTCTCGAGCGCATACGCAATTTTTGTATCATCGCCCATATCGACCACGGGAAAAGCACCCTTGCTGATAAACTGCTGCTCGAGACGCATACCATTGCTGCACGTGAAATGCAGTATAATCAGGTCCTCGACGATATGGATCTCGAGCAAGAGCGCGGCATAACGATCAAGCTTCATGCCATTATGATGAAGTACACGCCGCCCTCCGACACTATTCTTCAAAACGAGGAGGAGCGCGTCGAATATACGTATAACATGGTCGATACTCCCGGCCACGTCGATTTTACCTACGAAGTTTCCCGTTCGCTCGCCGCGTGCGAAGGCGCGATACTTGTTGTCGATGCAACGCAAGGCGTCGAAGCTCAGACGATCTCGAATTTATTTCTTGCGATCGATGCCGGGCTTGAAATTATTCCGGTGCTCAACAAAGTCGATCTGCAATCGGCGATGATCGACGAAGTAAGCAGTCAGATTATCGAACTCATCGGCTGCAAAAAAGAAGATATATTGCTTGCAAGCGCGAAAGCGGGCATCGGCATTCGCGAAATTTTGGAAGCGATCCGCCTGCGCATTCCGCCGCCGAAAGGCTCTGCCGACGCTCCGCTTCGCGGACTTATTTTCGATTCGAAGTTCGACAGCTATCGCGGCGCCGTGATCTATTTGCGCATTTTCGAAGGGACGATCAAGGTCGGCGACGAGATCATGTTTATGTATAACAAGGCTCGTTACAAGGTCGAGGAACTTGGGACTTTGCGACTCGGTCGAGAACCGAAAGAAAGTTTAACTTCGGGTGATGTCGGCTACCTGATCGCGGGAGTCAAGAATGTAAAAGACACGCGCGTCGGCGATACGGTCACGCATTTTCGCGGCGGTGCAACCGAGCCGATCTCCGGGTTCAAAGAATCGAAACCGATGGTCTTCGCCGGTGTCTATCCTCAGAATGCAGAGGCATACACCGAGCTTCGCGATTCACTCGATAAACTTGCGCTTAACGATTCGTCGCTTGTCTTTGAGCCGGAAACATCCGTTGCTCTCGGGTTCGGTTTTCGCTGCGGATTTCTCGGACTCCTTCACATGGAGATCGTGCAGGAGCGGCTCGAACGTGAGTTCGATCAGAGCATCGTCACGACCGTTCCGAACGTCGAATATAAAGTGATGACGACGAGCAATGAGATCGTAACGGTCGATAATCAGTCTGCAATGCCGCCGCCGGGAATGATCGAATACATCGAAGAGCCGTACGTGAAGGCGCAGATCATCGTGCCGTCAGAATATGTCGGCGGCATTATGAAGCTCGCGACCGAACGCCGTGCCGTCTATAAAACGACAACCTATCTCGACTCGACGCGCGCCGACATTCAATACGAGTTTCCCCTCTCGGAAATTATTTTTGATTTTTACGATAAGCTGAAATCCATTTCGCGCGGGTATGCGTCGCTCGATTACGAGTTTCTCGAATATCGGCAATCCGACCTCGTGAAGCTCGATATTATGCTCAATGGAGATCCGGTCGATGCGTTTAGCACGATCGTGCACCGCGATAAAGCGTTCGAGTGGGGCAAAAAATTGTGCACCAAACTTCGCGAGCTGATCCCGCGCCACATGTTCGAAGTAGCGATCCAGGCGGCGATCGGTGCGAAAGTGATCGCGCGCGAGAGCGTTAAAGCGCTTCGCAAAGATGTAACGGCGAAATGTTACGGCGGAGATATTTCGCGCAAACGCAAGCTGCTCGAAAAACAAAAAGAGGGCAAGAAGCGTATGAAGCAGGTCGGCAAGATCGAAGTGCCTCAGGAGGCATTTCTTGCCGTGCTGCAGATCAGTGACTGACAATAACCGATGTCATTGCGAGCGAAGCGAAGCAATCTAAAATCTTGAATGTAAAGTCTGTGCTCAAGAGTTTAGATTGCTTCGTCGGGCTGAAGCCCTCCTCGCAATGACATCTTGAAAAAGTATAAAAGATAACAGAATGGCATTAGCACCAAGAAAAGTAAAAAAGAAAGAAAGTTTCTGGCGGTCGTTGATCTATGCAGGGCTGATCGCGCTTGTGATCCGGTCGTTCGTCGTGCAGGCGTTTCGCATTCCGACGGGTTCGATGAAGAATACGCTGCTCGTCGGTGATTATCTCTTTGTTAATGAACTGGCGTATGGATTTCACACGCCGAAATATTTTCCATTTACGAATTTCGAAATCCCGCATTTCGGATTCGATTATCGCAAAGTGCATCGCGGTGACGTCGTTGTGTTCGAATTTCCCGGCGACCGCGATCTGGTGATCCCGAAAGAGAAAAATATCAACTACATCAAGCGCTGCATCGGCGAACCGGGCGATACGATCGAAGTCCGCAATAAACAAGTGTTCGTCAACGGCAAAGAATTTACGAATACGCCGGGAATGCGGTATAATTTTCCGCCGTTGCCGCTCGGCCATCCCGAAGAAGGAATTTTTCCGCGCGGCAACACGAACTGGAATCATGATAACTACGGACCTGTCCGTGTGCCGAAGAAAGGCGATGTGATCGCGCTCGATTCGAAAAATATCGACGCATGGAGCGTGATCATCGAACGCGAAGGGCATAAAGTTTATTGCGCGAACGACGGCTCGATCACGATCGACGGTACTCCTGCGACGCACTATACCATCCAACGTGATTATTTGTGGATGATGGGCGATAACCGCGACGACTCGGCAGATTCTCGCTACTGGGGATTTGCGCCTGTCGATAATGTTGTCGGTAATGCGCTCTTTATTTATTGGTCGTGGTATAATCCTCCGAATATGGAGGGAAAAGATCCGCGTATGGAAGCCGACGGTTACGATCCCGAAGAGCCGCAGACATTTCATATTCGCTGGAGCAGGTTATTCCATGGTGCGGAGTAAGATTGTTGCCTGAAACAAATGTGAATGGCGTGCGAACACTGTGTCTGTATGATATCATCTAACATATACAGTATGAAGCAACCGAAAAAACAAGGTAAGAAAAAAGAGAGCCTGACGCGTTCGTTACTTGTGACGCTCTTTATGGCGATCGCGATCCGTTCGTTCGCGGTGCAGGGATTTCATGTTCCTTCCGGTTCGATGAAGAACACACTGCTTATCGGCGATTACATTTTTGTCAACGAACTTGCATACGGACTTCATTCTCCGAAATATCTCCCATTAACGAATGTGCCGATCCCGCATTTTGGATTTGATTACCGTGACGTTCATCGCGGCGATATTGTCGTTTTCGAATATCCCGGTGACCGCGATCTCGTCGTGCCGGCAGAAAAAAATAAAGACTATGTGAAACGCTGCATCGCTGTTGCGGGCGATACCGTCGAAGTGCGTGCAAAGCAGGTCTATGTTAATGGCTCGCCCTTTCAAAATCCAGCCGAGCTTCGCTATAATTTTCCGACGATGCCGAAGATTCATCCTGACGATCGCTTGTTTCCACGAAACAATCCTGGTTGGAACCTCGATTGGTATGGCCCCATTCGTATTCCGAAAAAAGGGGACGTGATCGCGCTTGATTCGAAAAATATTGATTCGTGGAGTGTATTCATCGAGCGTGAAGGACATTCGGTAGAATGTAACGTAGACGGCACGGTACTCATAGATAATATTCCGTCAAAGAGTTACACAGTTCGTCGCGATTATCTTTGGATGATGGGCGACAACCGCGATAACTCGGAAGACTCGCGCACATGGGGTTTTTGTCCGAGAGAAAATGTGGTCGGCAGTCCGATGGTCGTGTATTGGTCATGGTATAATCCGCCGAGTCTTGCTGGGCATGATCCCCGTTATGAATTTGACGATTACGATCCCGAAGAATCACAGTCGTTCCATATCAGATGGGGCCGGCTCTTTAACATTCCTCAATAATGAATGACAGGCTTTCGCTATATCTTCACATTCCGTTCTGCGAGCGAAAGTGCGTGTATTGTGATTTCTATTCTATAGAAGATAGGTCGGCTCAATCACGATTCGTCGATGCGATCTGCAAAGAGATCGAATTAAAAGTTAATACATATCCTCGGCTTCGCGGTGCGTCCGTTCGCACGATATTTTTTGGTGGCGGTACACCGTCGCTACTTAAGCCGAACGAACTCGCCCAAATCATCACGACGATAAAAAATAATTTTGATCTCCTTCCTTCGATAGAATTCACGCTCGAATGTAATCCCGGCACGATCACCGAACATAATCTTGCGGCATATCGCACGCTCGGTGCGAATCGTCTGAGTTTCGGCGTACAGTCATTTCATCAGGACGAACTCGACTGGCTTTCGCGAATTCATAGCGCCGACGATGCGCGTCGTGCCGTGCGGGCAACACGCGCAGTAGGCTTTGATAATGTAAGCATCGACCTAATGTTTGCACTGCCCGGGCAGAACAAAGAAAAGCTCGAGTATTCGCTCGATGAAGCGCTCGCACTTGAAACGAATCATCTGAGCGTCTATAACCTGACGGTTGAAGAAGGCACACCACTCAACCGAATGGTGAAACTGCATCAAGTGACCGAGATGGATGTTGACCAGGCTTCGGAATTGTATGAGTTAGTTCAAGAAAAATTATCAACGAACGGATTTACTCAGTATGAAATATCGAATTATGCACTGAGCGATGATCTTCGCTGTAAGCATAATCTGGCATATTGGGATGGCTACGATGAATACGTTTCGTTTGGTCCGTCGGCGCACGAATTTTTTGGCGGCGAACGATCATGGAATCTCTCGTCTCTTGATCGGTACCTTGAACGGATCGATGCGAGCCTTCTTCCCCGCAATAATTCAGAGCATCCATCAATAAAAGAACGACGAACGGAAATTTTATTTTGCGGCTTACGCTCGACCGGCATCGATCTTAGAAAATTTTCCGAAACCTTTAACGAAAATATCGTAAGTCATTCCGCCATTGCCGGTCTTGTTTCCGAAGGTTTGATCGAATTCGACCATGAAACGCTCAAACTTACTTTAAAGGGGTATCGCTACTGCGATGCTGTTGTCGTGCGGTTGATGTAAGCTACAACTAACCCCTCCTCTTTCTCGTTATATCATAGGTAATAATCAATTATAGATATGAATCCTGATCTGATGGGTGCGCTCGGCAAAATGCGCGAGATGCAAGAACAAATGGAAAAAGCACAAGCCGAACTCGGAGCGATCACTGCGACCGCTGAAGCCGGAGGCGGGATGGTAAAAGTTACGGCGAATGGACGACAGGAGATCGTTTCTATCAAATTCGAAAAGGAAGTTATTAATCCTGCCGAGCAGGAAATGCTCGAAGATCTTGTCGTTGCTGCTTCGAATCGCGCGCTTGCAAAAGCGAAGGAGCTTTCCGAATCTACAATGAATGCGGTCGCAAAGAAATTTATGCCGAACATTCCGGGATTGACGATCTAATTACTCTCCGACACCCGAACCCCGATGCTTTACACTTCACCTGCACTAGAGACGCTCATCGAACGACTTTCATCGCTGCCGACAATCGGGCGCAAGACAGCGCAACGGCTTGCACTTTTTTTGCTAAAGCAGCCGGATGATGAAGTACGCTCGCTCGCTGAAGCGGTCTATCATCTGAAAGAACGCGTTCGTGCATGTTCGATCTGCTCGAATATTACGGAAGAGGATCCGTGCCCGATCTGTCGCGATACGCGTCGCGATCAAAGTATCATTTGTGTGGTTGAAGAACCGAACGATGTGCTTGTCATTGAGCGCACGAACGAGTTCAAAGGCTTGTATCATGTTCTCGGAGGTTCGCTTTCGCCTCTTGACGGTATTGGTCCAGAAGAATTGAAAATTCGAGAACTGTTGCAGCGCCTCTCTCCAGAAAAAGGAGTAAAAGAGATCATCCTCGCACTCGATCCGAACATTGAAGGCGAAGCGACGACACTCTATCTTGCAAAATTATTGCACGGCATCGTTGGGTCGGTCACACGCATTGCGCGCGGCATCCCGATCGGCAGCGATCTTGAATTTGTCGATGATGCAACAATTGCAAAAGCGCTCGAAGGAAGATTAGCCGTTTGATTTTTACTAACCACTAATCACCAACCACTAACAATTGCCCGATGTGGTATCAGGACTGGTTCGCCGATGAGCATTACCTTGCTTTGTACAGGCATCGCAACGATGCCGAAGCGGCAATGCTTCTTGATCTGGTCGAGCGAACCGTTCAGCCGAAAAAAGACGCTCGCATTCTCGATCTTGCTTGCGGCGCAGGCCGGCATTCGATCGCCTTTGCTAAACGGGGGTATAAGAACATCACCGGTCTTGATCTTTCGCCGACGCTTATTGCAAAAGCAAAAAACACCGCCGAAGCCGAGCACGTCGCGATCAATTTCATCGAGGGCGATATGCGATCGTTGAGCGGAACGTACGATCTTATTCTAAATCTCTTCACAAGTTTTGGATATTTCGAATCGGATACGGATAACGATACGGTCATTGTTCGTATAGGTAGTTCGTTAGTCAATAGTGGATATTTTGTGCTCGATTTTTTCAATGCCGCATACATTAAGAAGACCCTCAAGCCTCATTCGACGAAAGACATTTTGACCGGTGAACGTATTGATGAGTTTCGTGAGCTTGCAGGCAATCGCGTTAACAAAAAAATAATCATTACGACATTCGATTGTACGAAAGAATATCACGAGTCCGTTCGCCTCTATACACGCGATGATCTTACGGCAATGATCGAACGGGAGGGGATGCAAATATCCGTTATATGCGGCTCGTACGCCGGGGGCCCGTTCGATGAGGAACGTTCTGAGCGCTGTATCATTTTTGCTGTGAAGAAATAATGCGCAATGTGATCTTCATAGCCCTGCTTTGTGCGTCGCTCGCATCATGCGATCTCTTTACGACGCGCAATCCTGAGTCGCCCGATCTCGGAACCACATTCATCTGGACGCCGGCGGCGACGCCGAACACACTGCTCGATAATTTTACGGGCGCGCTTTCTGCGGTAGATCCGACAAATTATGCCCGATGTTTTCTTTCATCGCAAGATACCGTTGCAGGCACGGCAACAGTAACATACACATTTACTCCGCGAGCCGGACTCGACCCGGCGTCGAAGTCGCTCTTTGATTCCTGGACGATGCAATCGGAGCAAAATTTTCTGACAAAGCTTCATGCATCGCTTGTTGCTAATCCGCAGATCGCGATCACCATCTCAAATTTGACGATCGACCAATCGAACGCGTCGAATGCCGCGATCTCGGCTGACTATCTCGCCCTTTTGCCACTGCCAACGAATTCAACACTACCTGACTCGATCAAAGGGACATTGAAATTCCAGATGATGCTCGTAACGACGCCGGAAGGCACGAAAGAGTGGCGTGTTGTAAATTGGACTGATCTCGCGTCTGCAAGCGCTGGAGTGAAAACATTCACGGATCTAAAAGTCCAGCTTTCATCGTGAAGACTTCTGTTCAGATATGGTCTGTTGCTCTGTTACTGGCAGCTGCAATCTGCAGCAGTTCGTGCAATCCGTTTGCACCGGCGATTGACGATAGTTTACCACAGAATTTATTCGGCGATGCGCATACAGTTGACGGCTTTTTTCAGGTGTTTCGGTCGGCGTATCAATTCAAAGATACGACGCTTTATGGCGCGCTCTTTGATCAGCGGTTTATTTTCAGTTACCATAATTACGATCGCGGTCTCGACTTGCAATGGGGGCGCGATGAAGAAATGCTGACGACCGGATCGCTGTTTTCTTCCGCACAAGAACTCGATCTGCTCTGGGGAAACATCATCGACTCGACCGGGACCGATACCGTCTTTGATGTCACTCGCGCATTCTCGCTCGACGTCAAGCTGAATCAGGATGATGTCCTTCATACCGACGGCAGGGCAGTGTTTCATCTGATACGGCCGACGAAATCAGACCTTTGGAAAGCGGCTTCATGGGTTGACGAATCGAATTTTTAGTGAGCGCTCTTTCAAATATCGCGCTTGCTCTGAAAAAGCTCGGTCTTGCCGGGACAGTTAAGCTTCTTATCAAAAAAAGAAGGAAAGCCAAATATCTTACCTCCGATCTCATTATAACTAATTCAGTCGCAACACTGAAGAAAGATATCTCTTACGCGCCTATCGAATTAACGGAAGAAGAAAAACGAACGATCATAGACGAAGCCGATGAGATGCTTCTCGATGAGAATCTTTTTTTCTCATTTCGGTATCATCTGCAAAATATACATGATCCATGGAATTACGATCCCCTCGAAAAAAAATACTGGCCGAAACGAAAATATGAAGAGACACTGGTTCATAGCGATGACACTCCCCGCGACGTAAAGATCGTGTGGGAGATTAATCGCTTTAAAGATCTTCCGATCCTTGCGCAAGCTTCATTTATTACGAAAGAAAAAAAATATGCCGCCGAGATGGAGCGGCGAATGTTATCCTGGATTGGCGATAACCCGTATCGAAACAGTGTGAATTGGTCGAGCCCGCTTGAAATTGCCGTCAGACTGATCGCGTGGGGTGCATCGCTACGGTTAGTTGAAGCGGCTGGCTTAGGACCGTTTGATAAAAAAGTATATTCGTCCGTTTGGCAACAAACGGTATTTCTTGCCGCAGCGCTTTCAACCGATAAGATAGTTCGCTCGAATCATCTGATCGGCGAGACTGCCGGACTCTTTATTATTTCCTCACTTTTCGATTTTCCGGAAGCAGATTCGTTTCGGGCAAGAGCAAAAGAAATTCTAATAGATTCGATCTTAACGCAAACATTTCCCGACGGTGTCAGCAGGGAAACATCGGGCTGGTATCATACTTTCGTAACTGCATTTGCCGAACTTGCACTTCGAGCTGCACAAACAAATTCTGATCCGTTCAGTGAAGAATTTCAGAAGCGTTTTGAAAGAATGATCGTCTATCGCAATTCGATCATTGCGACTGATGGTGCAGTTGTCAAGTACGGCGACTTCGATAATGGCAAAGCGATCGAACTCAGTACAAAGTGGCGTGACATCGTATTCGGTAAATTGCCGGTCGAGACAAAAGAACGACAAAACCTTTTTGACGATGCAAAGCAGGTCACGGTACGCATTGATAAAAACTATTTGTTCGTTCGTGCGGGTGAATTTGGGTGGGGAGGTTCCGGGTTCTCGTCGCACGCGCACGATGATTTTCTTGCGCCGTCGGTATATCTGAATGCGATGCCTATCCTCGTCGATCCCGGAACGTATGTGTACAACGGCAATCCCGAAGAGCGCGATAAATACAGGTCTGCACAATATCATAATGGACTCATCATCGGTGGTTCCACCGGCGCGGAGATGAAACCAAGTTTTGGCTGGAGCACGGTACGGCCTGATGCATCTATTGATGTGTTTGAAAAAAATGAGAAGCAGTTCTATGCTCGAGCGTCTTACGGAGAATGGAAAGGGCAGCATTCGAGACATTTTACATTGACGCACGATTCATTTCAACTCGAAGATCATTTCGATCTGAAAAAAGAACAAATTGTTGAATGGAATTTTCATTTTCATCCGCGCTGGCGGCTCGAAGGAGTTTCGGCAACAAAATTTTCCCTTCGTGATTTCCGCGATCATCACTACGAATTCGAACTTTCCGGCATCAGCGGTGAGTTAGAACTCTTCGACTACGATTTTTCGCCATCATATATGGAAAAAGATCGAGCGCAAAAACTTCGCGTTCGAGCACGAATGACTTCCGGGATGGTCGTTGTTCGAATTACAAAACCAGACGATCGACCATCGACAATCGACCATCGACAACTTTGAACCTTCGCGATCATCTCGATAAAGGCATCTGGGCAGTCGCCGACAAGGCGATCCTGCTTGTGTACGGCTTCGCCGTGATCGTTGTCGTGATCTATGTATTGCCTGAGACGGAGTACGCTGCGTTCGCTCTGTTTCAATCGGTGTTTCTTATCATCTGCGTGCTTTCGGATTCCATTTTCTTACAGCCGATGGTAAAATTCGCGAGCGAACACGAAGCCGAAGTCGAGCAAGTGCTTGCCGCAAGTTTTAATTTATATACCGTCGTAATGCTCGTCTGCGGGATCGGATTTGCGCTGGCGTCTGCTCCGATCGCGGATCTGTATCACAGCCCCGCGCTTGGCACAATGCTGCTGTGGCTTCCGGCGGCGCTCATACTGAATATCTTTCGCGGTATTGGCATTCGGCTCTTGCAGGTTAGTTATCGTATAAAACAGATTTTTTGGATCGATCTTGCATATTACGGTTCGATCATATTTCTAACGGTGCTTTTTCATTCTCTCGGTTCATTCAAGACGGGAATGGATTTTCTCAAATTTAATATTATCGGCGGTGTGATCTCGAGCACGGTTGCTATTTATTACGGCTGGGCGAGTTTCCGTGCGATGCCGCTCTTGCATGTGCCGAGAGGCGAGTACGGCAAGCTCCTGACGTTCGCAAAATTTCAGGCGGGCACGAGCATTTTGCAGACGCTGCAGCAATGGGCGGACGTACTCATCGTCGGCATTTACACGCCGCCGAGTATCTCGTTGTATCAGGTGGCGCTGTATTCTGCGGCAAAGACGCTGTATCGTGTGTTCGATGCGGTGCGCGAAGGCGCGACGCTGCTGATCGTACCGGTCGCATCGCGAATGCACACTGCCGGCGAGAAAGATAAACTTTCCGAGCTTGTCGAAAAAATGTTGTTCGTTGCGTTTGCGGTGATGGTACCGGTATCGCTCGTGCTGGCACTCGGCGCCGAACCGCTGATGAAATTATTCAAGTATCACGATAAATTTCCTGGTATCGAACCGGTGTTTGAAGTGTTGATACTTTCCGGCTTCATCTTGCCGCTGGTGCTCGTTTCGACGAACGTGCTCATCGGTATCGGTCGCGTGAAAGGCTTGTTCTTTGCGATGCTCGTCGCGACGCTCGTGTTCTTTGTGCTGAACAGACTGCTGGTGCCGGATATGCACTCGGTCGGCGCCGCGCTCGCCGTGCTCATCTCGACGGGCATTATGGGCATCCTGACGTTCATCGACATGCGCCGAGAACTCAGCATCTCGGCACGAGGAGTCGCGCGGTCGATTAAAAATCTAAAGTCATCCTGAAGTCAGTGTTTGGCCTTTGCGGTTTTGAACATATAGTAATGCTGTACCGAGAACTAATAAATAGATCGCATTCATGTGGCGCGGTTCATATTGCACTAAGCCAACAAGTGCAAATTTATACAGAAGCACTATTAGTACGACTTTCAATAAAAAGGATTTTCGCAAGTACTTCCAACAATATATTATTGTTAGTAAAATCAGCAGATCGAATATTGGAATAAAGAAGATATGTATGAATTGCTGTATGGCAAATACAATAATCGTAACGAATCGAAATTCAGAAAGCCTACTGATGTCCTGAGAAATGTTTCCGGATGTTATACTTCCTAAAAATGCTTCGCGCGCCGCACTATCAAGCGTAATATTTACAAACTCTCCCGTATATACGCCGCGATATACTGTAGAAAGAAGATTGTAAGCAATCTTCTTCGTAAATGAAGCCGGGAATTTTTCTATATCAGAAACAAATTCGCTTGTCAACAATGAATCACCACGGGGTGAATATGGGTCGTCGATTCCATTCAGGTGGCTTTCAGTAAAAGCAGTACTGTCAGAATGTGTGATATGCCAGGGATTGTTCGGTAACTGACCAAGGCTAATATAAAACACTCCTCCACCGTTGGTGGCAGCAACACGTACGTGTTTGTCAATGGAATATGAATAAATAGCCCAAGGGAGTAAAAGGAAGAGTGAGGTAAGAACGGTAATGAGAGTTACCTTCATCTGGGCAATATCCCGTCGCAAAAGTGAGACAGTCATGACTAATGCAAGAATAATAAGCAGCCCAAGATACTCGCTTCTAAAATTACATATCAATCCAAGACAGCATCCAGAGTAAAAGGCATATTTGTTGGAGGATTTTTGTATCGAGCTTACAAAGAACATTAAAGCAAATACCAACATCGAAGCAACGATCGCGTCGGGCCAGCGAACGGAAAGTAGTGTGATGAACGGGATAAACAGTGGGATATGCCAATACTTCTTTTCAAGTCTGAATAATCTATAAAAAGCTCTTATTGTGACCAAACTTAATATTGCTTGGAAAATGCCGAGAAATATTAAAGAATAGCCAGTGGTAAGCGCGAGAACCGTTAGTAATGAATACCCCCACATCGGGTATAGAACTGGTTGATGCGGCAGTATGGAGTACCCGCTACCATTTAGCAGATTTGTGGCAATGGGAACATATTCCCGAAAAAAGATAATTTGTTGATTTGAGTGGGCGGCATTGCAGGTAAACACCACGGCAGCTAGCCCACCTAAGATAAGCCAAAACCTTTTCCCACTCACCGTGTTTATGATTTAGAAGATAATTATATAATTGGCTGTTTCTAACAATAGTCGAGGTCGGAAAGTTATGGTAGGTACACAAACATGCAATTGTATATGAGCAGAAGGACTCCCTTATTATTGGCAATATTTGCGACTCTCTTAGCTTTACCAGTTGCTGTATTTTCTCAAGTTGTTTTCAAAAATGTAACTGATTCCAGTGGATTATTCTGTCCAACATCTGAATCGTACTCATATTCGTCAATTTGGGTAGATATAGATAATGACGGACTTCTGGATCTTTACGTTGCGCGAGGAAACGATCATTTTGACGAACTCAACCAACTATTCCATAATCTGGGCAACGGAAAATTTAAGGAGATACACGAATCTGCATTTCCAACGGCTGTTCCTTCCTATACCGGACAGTTATGTTGGGGAGATTTTAACAATGATGGGTTTATTGATTGCTATGAAAGTCATTTCAATACGACAGATGATTGGATTTGGGTAAATAATGGCGATATGACGTTCCATGACGGACGAAATCTTTTTACTCAACCGGGGATGTACGCGACCGGCGCGATTTTTAGCGACATTAATTCCGATGGGAAACTTGATCTACTTATTAATACCCAAGCTTTCCAAGGTTCATCAGTTCAGTTAAATAATGGCGTTTCGTTTGATGTGATCAAGCCATTTTTTAACGGAGGGCAGGGCGACGAAATTCTCGCTACGTATATAAACGACGACTCGATACCCGATTATATGTTTGGAAATGCTCGCGGGTTGGATTCATTATTTTTTTCTTCACCTGCATCGCCAACCGGTTTTATCAACTTCGATAATTCATTTCTCCGTAATGTACGAGAATTGAACGATTATCCAGGTGCAGCCGCATTCGCTGATCTTGACAATGATGGTTATCCGGATTTATTGGTACATTACCCTAATAAACTATTTGTTTTCCACGACAACGCAGGCAAGTCCTTTACAGACTGGACTCACGATCTCGGTTTGGATTCTGCACGATTTGGAAGACATATAACAATTTTTTTCTATGATTTTGACAACGATGGGTATCTTGATTTATTGTTATTGAACGAAGATACACTTTCACAGCTATATTATGGAGGCTCTCAACGTTTTGCTCCGCCGGTGATAATGCCGTTCAATAATCCTGCACAAGGAGGCCTTCAAAATATTTCTCTTACTGATTATGACAATGATGGATTTATGGACATTCTCCATAATAGCATTGGCAAGATAGATCTTTGGCATAATGAAGGAAATGCAAATCGGTGGCTGACAGTGTCGCTGAGAGGTCACCAAGCAAATTCGAATGGAATCGGTTCTAGAGTTATTGCGTATGCAAATGGCAGACGTCAAAATAGAGAGGTCGGATATTCACAAGGAAATTATGGGTATCTTCCCCTCCTCGCCCATTTTGGATTTGGGTTGCCGGGGTGTGAGGGAGATAATGGGGTGATCGATTCGGTGGTGATCGTTTGGCAGCCGGGAGGGCGGCAAGTTCTGAAAAACGTTCGGTATAATCAGACGATCCTTGTCGATCAGGATTCGGGGATCGTGCGCGCGTTCGAGCGGCCGATACAGGCTGTGGGGCTTGGGACGGTATTTCCGGTTTTCGATACTGCCATTACCGCAAAACCTGACGCGTTGATCTCGCTTCCGGTCTCGGTTTATTTTTCACCTTCGGCGAAGATCGATACATTTTCGGTGGATGCGCTGACGTTCTCGTTGAGCTATAATAGCAGTGTCATTGATATTTCGCCGTCAAAAGTATCGCAGCGATATACGCCGCCGCCGGGATGGAAGTATCAATCGTCCGTCGTATCGCACGATACGATCTCTGTGACGATCGCGAATATCTCCGGTGCAAAGCTTGCGGATTCTTCATATCTCGGCAGATTGAAATTCGATACGTATTCGAGTTCGTATTCCGGTACACTTATATTTCTTGCCGGAGTTTCCGTTACGTCGAGATCGCAGCAATATAAATGTTGCACGAGTATCGAAGGCTCGATCATTACGCATGTGACGGTCGATACGTTGTCGTCGTCGGTTGCGTCGGATTCGACGGGCTGTGCGGTCACGACGAATCTGACGATCTTGCCGAACCCGTCCGAGGGCGGACAGATCAGGCTGCATTTTCCTGACGCTCGAGATACGAAAGCGTCGGTGCGCGTCATAGATATCTTAGGCCGAGAAATATATCGTGTCGACGGACTGCCGGTTCCGAGTTCAGCGGGCGTGGCAGAGATATTTATTCCAAGTGGTGCAGTCACGAATGCGGGTTCGTATATTATAGAAGTCAGTACTGATGTGCAGACGGTTGTGGGGAGGTTAGTGGTGGATCGGTAGAAAGTAAAAAGTAGAAAGGAAAAGGGACTAATGAGTGATCTTACCTTTTTCCTTTCTCCTTTTTGCCCTTCTCCTTTCCTGCACTCGGAATTATTGCCTGAAATAGTGCTGTTACTAAACAGCAAGTATGTCAAAAAGCCACATATCGCCGAGCGAAAGTGTTGCGGTAATTGAAGTTACCGGAGCGGTTGCGCTTGCGCGCCTTCTGCAATCGCTTGGCGTAGAGACTCGCGCACGAATTGTCGGCGCGACGACAGCGAATGCGGAAGGAGCTGTGACAGTCGTTATTGCGGGCGGTCTTGCCGAAGTGCAGCATGCAAATTCGTATGTGAAAGAGTTTTCGGGCGTCGGCGAGATCGCATTTTTTGCGAAGCCCGATCTTGGTGCACTCGAGCTGTTGCTTCATTCATTGAATATTACTCCACGTACCGAAGAAGAAAACAAACCGGCTTGGAAACAGCGCGTCCGCAGTGCGAACGAACTTGATATTACGACGATGAACGAGTGGAATGTTCATGAGCTTCGCCGCTATGCTCGTTCGCTTTCCGGTTTCCCGCTCAAAGGCAGAATGATCTCGAAAGCCGGCCGCCAGGAACTGATCCGTTTATTCGAAGAACAAGGTATTATCCTTCCGAAGACGCTTGCGCATATCTACACACCTGCGCAACAACTACCCAACTAATTTAACGGCCACATAACCGCGTGGGACTCGCTCGAAGAATCGGAATTCTCACCGCAGCGATCTTCTTTGCAGTTCTGTTGTGGGCGTACGTCCATCTTTCCGGAACGTATGAAGTCGAGACCGATCTGCCGCTGGCCGTCGCAACACCGACGGGTTATGCCGTCTCGAGCGATCTCCCGTCAAAAGTTCATGCGCGTCTTTCCGGTCCGGGCTGGCGAATGATCATGCTCGGTTCGGCGCGTTCGTCGAAACTGAAGATCGACCTGAGCGAACGCGATCCGAAAGATCTGCTCGGGAAAATATATATTACGAAAGAAGAGCTTGCCGCGAGTTCGTCGCTGCCGAGCGATGTAAAGCTCGTGAAAATGGAGCCGGATTCGTTGATGGTGCAGCTTTCGCGCGAGACAAGCAGGCGGGTCCCGGTCGAACTGCGTATGGATGTTATTCCTTCGAGCGGGTATATGATGATCGGAGATCCGGTCATCACTCCGGCATTAATCACGATCCATGGCTCGAACTCGGTAACGGATTCGGTCATGAGCTTTCCGACAAAACTGCTTCGCTCGCACGGCGCCCACGAAAGTTTTACGCAAACGATCGAGCTCAGCGATACACTTGGCGACCTGCTGACCTCGCGCAGTGTCAATACAGTAGCTGTCCACGTCGTCATCGAAGCGATCGCCGAACAGACATTCAAGGATATTCCTGTGACGGTCGAAGCGCTGCCTGCTGATCGCGAATTATTTCTTGACCCTTCGACTGTTACTCTCACACTTCGAGGCGGCGTTGATGAGCTGGCAAAACTCACACCGCAAATGATAAAAGCAAAAGTGACTTATGATGCGATGAAATTCGATTCATTGCAATCGGTCGTTCCGCAGATCGAAGTGCCGAAAGGATTCGACGTGCTGCAATCACAGCCGGTGGGTTTGCGTTTTGTTGTAAGGAAAAAATAGGGATTAGACGTATACACGTTATAGGCGTATAGAGGTATAGTGAATACTACCCTGTAACCGTGAAAGTAAATTATTATTGAATAGTTATTCGTGACAATTACGGACAAAATAAACTCGCTCGCAGATAAGTACTATCCTCGCATCGTTGAAATGCGACGTGCGATCCATTCCAATCCTGAGCTGGCGTTCGAAGAATTCGAAACATCGAAGCTTGTTGCCGAGACGCTTCGGGGGCTCGGAGTTGAGGTCGAGACCGGCGTTGCAAAGACGGGTGTCGTCGGGCATCTTCGCGGAGCGGGGAAGAAGGTCGTCGCATTGCGAAGCGATATGGATGCACTGCCGATCACAGAAGCGACAGGACTTGCGTTCGCATCGAAGAATGACGGCAAGATGCATGCCTGCGGACACGATGCCCATACGGCGATCGGGCTCGGGGCAGCGATGATACTGTCGGAATTAAAAAAAGAGTTGAAGGGCGAAGTACGGTTTCTTTTTCAGCCAAGCGAAGAAAGAAATCCGGGCGGCGCATCGTATATGATCGATGCCGGTGCGCTTAACGGCGTTGATGAAATTTACGGCTTGCATGTGATCGCACAGCACGACGCCGGCACGGTCGGTTTTTGCGAAGGTGAGATGATGGCAAGCGCGGATGAACTCTATATTACAATTAAAGGCAAATCCGGCCACGGTGCGCGGCCGCAGTTTGCGATCGATCCGATCGTTACGGCATCGCAGGTAGTTCTTGCATTACAGACGCTTATTTCGCGCAATCTCGATCCGTTCGCGCAGGGGGTGATCACGATCGGTTCTATTCACGGAGGTTTTGCGCCGAATATCATTCCGGAAGAAGTGAAGCTTGTCGGTACATTGCGTTCGATGACGCGCGAGTGGCGCGATTACGCGCATAAGCGGATTGTCGAGATCGTCGAAGGTATCTGCAAAGCCGCAGGTGCGCATTGTGATATTATCATTGACAAAGGATATCCTGTCCTAAAAAATGACGCGTCTAAGACGCAATTCGCGGAAACCGCGGCGCGCGAATTATTCGGAAGCGACCACGTCTTTAAAGCAGAGCGATTAATGGGAGCGGAAGACTTTGCATACTATCTCGAAAAGGTCCCGGGGACATTCTACCGTTTAGGCATTCGAAATACGAAAGAGAACATCACGGCGGATATTCACAACGATCACTTCAACATTGACGAATCGGCGCTCAAGACAGGCGCTGCGATGCAAGCCCTGCTTGCAATCAAAGCGCTCGCATAGAATAGTTTTTTTTGGTCAGAAATAGTAATACCCGATGAGAATATCCATCTCATCTTTGCTTGTGAAGCCGAACGTGATATCCTGGTCGGTACCATTGTAATAGGTGACTTCGGTCGTGATCCCTTCGCCGGGATTGATGACCAGCGGAGTGTCCAAATTCTTGATCAGCGGATGCGCCCAGTCGGTCGATTCGTAGAGCACGGTTCCGGTGCGCGCATCACCCGGTTTCCCTTTAAAGAGCATTCTGAATTTTTCGCCTCGTGCATGGGTATGGCTTGTCAGCATAATGAAGTATAACGGAATGGCACCTGTGCCGTTGTTCATATTGTCAGTTGTAATGACAGTTTCTTTATGCGCCGGAAGATTAAGATTCGTCTGTGGCCAGAGCAGCGTTTGGGCAACATGCGTCACTTGCGACTGCGGCACGGTGTACAAATTGGCATAAACTTCACCCGTGATTGGCGCCCCGGTGTAATTCACGTAGTGCGAGTTCATATCGACCGCCGTATTTGCTGGGATGCGAAGCGCTGTTCCTGGCGGAAAAAAGTAATCGAAATCAGGCGTCGTCGATCCGCCGAGAAAGACGTGATACTCCATCGCGGTGATGACATTACCGTTATCCGAGCCGTCGGGGTTGCGAAGATCGCGGACGACATTGTACTTCGGGAGCATAGAACTTGGCATGCTCGGGTCGAATGTGTATAAAATAAAATGATGGCTATTCTCGCGCATTCTTGTTTGGATGCGGTTCACATAAATATCGGTCGGGTTGCCTAATTTTTTATAGACGAAGATCTCGCGTTCGAAATTATTTGCGATCGTGAACGAATCCAAATGCATTTGGTATCCTTGTCCGGGTGACGGCGGCGGCAGCGCGGCGAATGTCGGCGGCGGCGATTGCGTCGTATCGTCGAGCAGTGACGCATCAGCAACAACACCTGTTGACGGCGCACCGGCAGCTATCCACTCGTCGATAAACTTGAGCTGACCGACCGAAAGCGGTTTGTACCCCAGCGGCATTGGGCTGCCATAATTCTTGCCTTGCGGAAGCCCGTGCAATTTCATATACAGAAGACTGCTGTCTGCCGATCCGACTTTAACGCGAAGAATCCCATCGTTATGTGCATCGGTATTATGAGCGGCAACACCGACGAGATTTGCATACGCGACATCGGATGTCAGGACGAGCCCCGATTGCAGAGCATAATCACTGCCTGCAGTGTGGCATCCGGTACAAACAGGCGTAATAACTTTTTGCTGAAGCGAACCCCAGCTTGAATTTACAGCAGGCGCATCGGTTGAACTACTTTTACAGGAATTCAAGAACACTGCGAAGAGTGTGGCGGCAATTACGACCAGGCGATACTTCATAGGCTAACGCTGATGAATGATGAACGGATATGTAAAGGCAACTTTGAGCGTCAGGGTTCCGAAAATGCAGGTGCAAAATTATGAATTCTTGCTCATAAAATCCGGCGGTTAGCCACGCATTTTATCGAGCAGAATATTCAGCTGTTTTGCTTCTTTTTCGTTTAATCCTTCTATATGAGTCTCCCATGTGCCGATCTTTTCATCAAGCTCGGTAAGCAGCTTCGAGCCTTTTTCGGTAATGAGCACATCAACCTGCCGTCGGTCGTTCGGGCAGACGGTGCGATCGACAAGCCCTTTTGCAACAAGCTTATCGACAAGCCGCGAAGCGTTCGACATCTTATCGATCATTCGGTCGGTAATAAGATTGATCGAAGACGGCTTGGGATATTGCCCGCGCAGAATGCGAAGTACATTAAATTGTTGTGTCGTCAGCTTATATGGCTTGAGTATCTGCATGCCGATCCTCGTGAGCCAGTTCGATGTGAACGACACGTTAATAACAAGCTTGTGAAACTCGCTTCGAAATTTTGGCTGTTTTATTTCTTCTTCGATCTTCATTCGAGTAAATTATACACAATAACATTATATGTTGTTACATATTATTTTTTATTCATCATTGCCAAACCAAAATTAGCCATTTTTTGGAAATTTGGGGGAGCGGTAACGTCCATTTTAGGGTTTATCCTGCTTCGTTATATATTTATTCTAACATATTACAACTGAATGCAATTCAAGCGAATTCATTATCTTTTTGCCGGTCTGTCGTTCGGCGTGGCGCTTTTTACGTACGTCTATACGATGCAACCGTCGATCCCGTTCTGGGATTGCGGCGAGTTTGCCGCTGCCGCAGTCGCATTACAAGTGCCGCATCCTCCTGGGTCGCCGCTCTGGACGATCGTCGGGCGTATTGCTATGCTGCTGCCGACATTTACCGATCTGGTAGCCCGATATAATTTCTTTTCAGCACTGAGTTCTGCACTTTCGATCTTACTGTTATACTTGACGACTGCACGCCTGATCAAGATCTGGCGCGGCAGTGCCAATACAATGGCAGATGCGCTGACGACTTATGGAGGGGCGCTCATCGCTGCGTTGACCTATACGTTTACCGACAGTTTTTGGTTTAACGCTCTTGAATGTGAAGTCTATGCGTTCGGTTCGCTTTTCATTGCGCTCGTGCCGTATATCATGGTGCTTTGGCTCGATCATGCCGACGAGCCGCATAATGAAAAATATCTGTTGCTTGCGGCATACACGATGGGTTTATCGCTCGGCGTGCATCAGCTTGCACTGCTTACGATCTTCCCGTCATTCATGCTCATCTATTATAAGCGCCGTAATGATAAAGTAACGGTCGCTTCGTGGTTGGGGATGGTGCTTGCCAGCTCGATCGCATTCGGAATTGCATTTTGGATCGTCCTTTCGAAGATCGTCGAGTGGCTCGGGAATCCCGGCTTCTCGCGCATTTTTGTCATACTCCTGTTTATCGGAACGATCTATGGAATTTGGTGGAGTCAGAAGAACCGTAAGCCAACGCTCAATTTGAGCTTGTGGGCGGCGGCGCTGCTGTTCCTCGGATATTCCACTTATTATATGATCATCGTTCGTGCAGGGCAAGAGCCGCCGATGAACCAGCATCATGCCGATACGTTCAAGGTGATCACGGAATTTATCAATCGTGATCAGTATGGCTACCGTCCGCCGCTGCCACGTCAGGCACATGATCCGGAACGTGCTGATGATAAGAACCCGACGTTTACGAATTACTCTGGCGGATGGGATTTCTTCTGGCGCTATCAGACCGATCACATGTTCAACCGTTACTTCGGGTGGAATTTCATCGGGCGGCCGAGCCAGAAACAAGATGCCGGCGTCGATTGGTCGAAGACGTGGGGCTTGGCATTCCTGCTCGGACTCTTCGGATTATATTGGCACTTCAAGCGAGACCCGAACCGAGCTTTAACGATACTCGGAGCATTCATCTTGTTCGGTTGGATGACCGCATGGTACCAGAACCAGCAAGACCCTCAGCCAAGAGAACGTGATTATTTCTATGTCGGCGCATTTTATCTGTTCGCTATCTGGGTCGGCATCGGCGCGACCGGCGTGATGGAATTTCTGCGTGCGCGAAAAGATCGACCGAAAGCAGATGAAGGCGAGAAAAGAGCTCCTCTTCCGATCCCGACAGGTGAGGGAAATCTTGCACTGATCGGTGGAGTGCTTGCTGCACTTGTCGTTCTTGTGCCGCTAAATCAATGCTGCGGAATTGCAGGGATGATCACCGGAAAATCGTTTGCCGAGACGTCGAAATGGCACGAGTATTCGCGCCGACATTGCGACATCCCACTCGAATTTGCATACAATACGTTGCAAAGCTGTGATAAAGATGCCATTTTATTCACTGCAGGAGATAATGACACATTCCCGTTGTGGTGTGCGCAAGATGTCTATGGCATCAGGCGCGATGTGCGCATCGTCAATCTGTCGCTTGCCAATATGAGCTGGTATATTAAGCAGATCAAGAAAGACGTCTGGCATGGCGAAGGGAAGGGAGTTAATCTTCCGGGATTCCCGGACGAGATGCTTGCACAGCCGGATAATACGCCCGGCGGTGTGAATCTCGATCACGGTCAGCCGAAGATGGTAAGCGTGCCGGTGACTGCCGATGCGATGAAAAAATTCTCCGGCGATCCGAACGCAACTGCTTCTACGATGACCTGGAAATACAAAGGTCAGTTCTCGCAGGAGAACGAATCGATCTGGACGATCGCCGACCAGGTGATCCGTTCCGTCGTCGAAGGCAACATCAGTTCGCGCCCGATCTATTTCGCGGCTGAAGTTGGCGGAGAGTATCTTGCCGGTCTTGATCAGAACCTGATGTGGGAAGGCCTCTCGCAGCGCGTCTCGCCGACGGCGCCGTCGCTGCCGTTGAGTATGCGTGTGTACGAAAAACAGCATGCCGGCGCCTGCTTCGATATCGTCAAGACTCCGCATAAAGAACCGTATCGCGGCTTTATGATTAATACATTCCGCGATCCGGCGGCGCGCTGGAGCAATGACGACCGCACCAACGATGCGCCGTTCTTCTCGATCGAACGCACGTACGAAATGCTTGCGGAATATTATTTGTCGAAGAACCAACCGCAGGATGCAAAGCGGGCGCTCGACACGCTCGATTATTATGTGCCGCCCGAGCGCGTCACGTATTCAGTCGGAAATCTTTCCGGTCGCATTTCGCAGATCTATGCCGCAGTGGGTGATAAAAAGATGGCGACAAAATACGGGACGTTCGCACTCAAAGGCTGGGAGGATGAGTACAACGAAACGCTCACCGAGAAAACCCTCGACGAGCGCGGACTCTATGCCCAGACACAATATGCCGATGCGCTGATCGGCGCCGGGCAATACGACAAAGCGTTCAGCATCTATAATAATTTGCGCCAGACGAATACCGATAAGCAATTTGCAGGTCCGATCGAACTGCGCTGGATGCAATTATCGGCAATGAATGCCGAGCGAAAAGGTGATAAGCGAACGGCAGTATCGCTCTATGATAAACTCTTTGCGACATTCGGCAGTGAACTGCCGAAAACGCAATATGCACAGGAGTTTGCATTAGTACAGATGCACCTCGATTCGCTGCACCGTCAGCTTGGCGATAGCGCTGCACATGCCCCGCCGGCAGGAGCGCTGCCGCCGGCAAATGATACGGCTGGCAACTAATTTCAGGATGGGGCGGCCCCACGAT
>DASQGZ010000002.1:0-21280 GCA_035632315.1 Kapaibacterium sp. (SeqCode)
CGATATTTTTTGCTTCATACGAATTACCGCCGGTCGTTTCGATCGTCCACGACCCGGCGTTGTGTTTAATTGCACTAACAGACGTGTTCAACAATACAGATGAGCCAAGCGCGGACCTGATCTCATCGGGAAGGGTTGACAAGCCATCTTTGAACGAGAACATTCTTGGCAATACCGGCTTCGCAGTCTTTTTGCTTCTGATCGCTCCTTTGATGATGGAGCCATACGTTTGTTCGTATCCCCACAGCTTTGGGAAAGCACTTCTGATCGAGAGCTTCTCGGCATCGCCAGCAAAAATGCCGCTCATCATCGGTTTGACAAGTACTTCGACGGCTTCGGCGCCGATTCGCCGACGAAAGAACGATGCAATACTTTCGTCATCGGGGTTCTCAGGTCTTGACTTATTAAACGGCTCTCGTAATAACTGTCTTTTCGACCGTCCGGAAAGAATAGGGGTGCGGAAGAGGCCGATCAATGAACGCGGAACAAGTATCAACTTACCCCCAATGGCAATGAAATTGTTTGGTTTTGAAATGGCAGGGGATATGATTTTACCTTGTAAATTTAGCGACGATATAAGATCCGCGAGTTCGTGGGAATCACCTCGAAGCGAGTTCGGGCCGTATTCGAGAAGATAGCCTCCTTCGTTGATAGTTCGGATCATCCCGCCGGCACGGTCACTCTCGTCAAGCACAAGCACCGATCTTCCGGCTTTCAGAAGATAAAAACCGGCCGTTAAACCCCGAATGCCGGCGCCGATAATAACGACGTCAAGCATTGTAATTATTGAAAGAATATGACATTTTCACCTGCAAATTTACGTGTTCCTACACACGTCAAGATGATTTTCTTATCTGTGTTACAGAATTATGAATTTTTTGTAAATGCCTGTAACATTCGATTTCAGCCTCGTATAGAAGCAATAGTTTCATAGGGACAAACTCCCAACCATTAAGACACAACACAACTCAAAGGAGCTCCGGGCACTTCTCTCTCACCGCCGGGGCTTTTTTATTTCCGTAAATTTAGTTCTTATATTTACAACAATGGACAAGATCATTTCTACGCCGGAAGCGGAAGCTGCATTCGAAAAGATCGGCAATGCTATTAAAGGCGCCGAAGCAAGCAGAATGTTCGGAATGCCTTGTTACAAAGTAAAGGGGAAAGCATTTTTTGGATTATATAATAATGATGTCGTTTTTAAACTGACGGGTGATCCTCACAAAGAAGCGCTTGCATTAAAAGGAGCCAAACTCTTCGACCCTTCAGGAATGAATCGTCCGATGAAGCAGTGGGTTCAAGTCCCGCCGGCCCACAAGTCCAAGTTCGCCGCTTTTGCCACCGAAGCATTTAATTACGTTAAAAAAGAAACGAAATAAACCCACTTCTTGTAACTTTTCACCCTGAAATCGGTTATATAAGACGAAGCGGTTAGCTCGCACTTTCTGAATATACATCGGAACATAACGCTCCGACTCCTCTTATTTTCCTCGCTATTATTTGCCGAGGTTATATCTTCCTCACCTTTGTTTGCAAAATGGGATCTGGTTTTTACCTTCAAGTTCGGCAGAGCAGGCTCGTCCGGATTTTTCTTTAATGAGTTCACGGGTTTTATTGCCGGTGCTGCAAATTCGGGTATCTATAAAACCACCGACGGTGGCAAAACATGGACTGCATGTAATATCCCTGCCGGGTTTCAATACAATGTCACACAGATATTTATGACCGACTCGCTTCGCGGATGGGCGAGCGTCGAAGAGCAGTCACCAACGCTCAGCGGTATCTGGCGGACGAGCGATGGGGGATTGAATTGGACGACTGCGGGTCCCATAGGAGATTACTCCTGCATCTATGAAACCCCATCTGCGGTTGTTATAAGCTCTCGTGAAAATTATGGACGAGGAAATATTTCGACTAATGCAGGTGCGACATTTACAATTGCACCTGCTCTGGATACGATAAACGGTATTGATTTCACGGATAATTCGCACGGAGTAGCAACCGGTTTTTACGGCAGACCCTGGCAGCAAACAAATGACGGAGGAAGAACCTGGACAAAGATCCAGCCTGCAGTCCAAATAGAATCCTGGGGTGTGTATGGAATGAAGGGGACGAGCAATTTTTTTGCCTGCCCTGAAAAAGATCTGCAGAATCCGATAAACCGCACTGCAAGCACGCTCTACCGTTCCAATGATTACGGTTCAACGTGGGCAGCAATAACGAAACTGCCCGTCACATCGACCGGTGCGATCGAAGGTGCCGCAGGTGTCCTCTATGTTCAGGCGGATACCAATTCAAGTATTAACACGATCGCTGCCAACCGCACTATCTATCGTTCGACCGATCAAGGAGCCACATGGGTGAATGTCGGCGGTCCACCTAATCAAAAAGATTCACGTTTCGTGGTTACCGGATGTCATGGCGGTGTCGTCTATGCGTTCGACGATCAAGGAAATGTCTGGAAGACACGTGATGGTGGTGATGGCGGAATTCAGGAGCCACCCCTCGAGCTTCAGATAGATAAAAACTCTATCCTTCTTGCCGGGACGATCTGTACAACGACCTATGCAACCGTTCGTTTGCTTAATCTATATTGTGAAGACGACAAGCTTGTTTCAGTTTCGCTGACCGATCCGAATTCTAATCTGTTTACAAGCGGAGCGTTGACCCTTACGTCGCAGCCGAATCTACCGTTGATATTGACAATCGGTAAAGAAGATTCTATTGTCTTCCGTTGGGAGCCGTTCAAGCTGTTCCATCTCGATACGATGCTCACGACGCAACTTCATCTGCAATATTACTCGAATATATTGCAGCGAGTTGTCGATACAGTGATAACATTACTTATTCACGCGATCGGCGAAGCGCCTTCTGCGAGTCTTTCGCCAACGGTTTTGAATTTTGGTCCTGTATCGTTCTGCAAATCGTACGATACGACCGTAACGATAAAAAATCTTGGCTGCGATACACTCTTTATTATAGACACAGCCGAGGCTCTCTCCGGCGGTTATGCGCTGACAGACTCCAAAGGCAACCCGTTATCATTTCCGATTATCATCATACCGAACGACTCATTCACATTCAAAGTAGATCTCTCGCTCGATGCAGCAGGGAATTACTCAAATCGTGTCACATTGGAGCTAATGCATCAGGGTATCCGTCGTGATACGTCGTTTACACTAAATGCGAGCATGTCTTCTGCAGGCTCGTTTGCTGTTACTGACTCTGTTTTCGTTGGCTCGGTTTCGACATGCGGACAGCTTGATACGGTTGTGATTCTAAAAAATTTTGGCTGCAAACCGCTAACGATCCTTGGTGCGAGCCTTCAGAAAGGTACGGAGTTTTCCCTTACCGGTACACCGCCATATACTTCACCTGTTCCGCCGGGAGGAGTTTCGAATATCCCGCTGAAATTTATCCCAAGCGGCAGTGGAAATTTTACTGATATACTTTCGCTAAAGATAACATCGCTCGGTGAAAATATGACAGTGAATATCCCCCTGCGAGGCGTCGGCTATACCAGCCAGGCGTTTCTTGCATCACTTTTGCCGCTCGACACATTGTTCGATCTTTTGATGTCGCGCTGCGACTCGCCGAAGATAATCAATCCGAAACTGTCGAATCCAGGATGCAAGACGCTGACAATTATTTCTGTCACGGCAACCCCTGCAAATAGTGGTCCTGATATATCGATAACAAACGACAACACCCCGACCGATCTTGTAAATAATCAATCATATAATCTCTCTATCGTCGTTACACCACATGATACCGCAATATATGATGGTAGGATCACTATCTCGTATGAAATTGATAATGTCTTACACGACACGACATTATTATATTTCCTGAATGTTGGGTATGGCTCACGAATCCTTCAAACGAGCGTTGATACGATTAACCTCGACACAATGAGATTTTGCAGTACGAAAGATACTTCATTGCTTCTGAGAAATTTGGGCTGCGATTCGCTTCTTATCCAAAGCATACGAATTAACGGGCAGGGCAATTTCACGATCACGAATTCGCCTAAATTATCGTTTCGCGGCAATGACAGCACGACGATCTCATTCCATTTTGAGCCGACAATCTCAGGAGCTATTAACGGGCAGCTTGTTATCCAGGAGGAAAGCGATCCGAGTGTTATAAAAACAATTCCGATCAAAGCGTTTATCATCCCGACGGATACGCTTGTCTTCGATATAGGGGCTACGAGACCGCTTATTTACGCTGGCGATACCGTTTCATTCTTAATTATTCCGCGAGAGAATGTCCATAACAAAGGCTTAAATAGCATCGCATTTTCTGTTAATTATAACAGCGATCTTCTTACGCTCGACCCTGTCAAATCGAAAGTATTAACTCCGAACGTGAGTTACATCCCGGGTCAGGACGCAGGGACGCCGAAGCATACGACGACGCAGATTTTTCTTCAGGGACAGCCGACAATAGAACTCGATGCCGGTTCGCCGATGATGTCGCTGGTGTTCGTCGCTCGAATAACTGATTCGATCACAACGTCGATGTTTCTCTCCGATATTTTACTTAACGGCGGCGATGCAACCTATGCCAAATGTACGCTTGGCATTATTTCTTCGGATATCGGCTATACGATCGGTCTGCGCTGCGGAGAAGCAACGCTCGTCAAGTATATGCAGCTTGGCAGCGCCGAAACATTACTTACTTCTTCGATCATCCCGAATCCTCTGACGAGAGAAAATGGCTTTCGAGCCGAACTTCCGTTCCTGACGAATCTTGCCGGCGATATACGCTTTGATGTGTTCGATCCATTAGGACGGCCGGTGCTTAATAGTATCCTGGCTGTTTCGGAAAAAGGCGAGTATCATTTTACCATTGACGCAGGCGGCCTATCATCAGGACTCTACAGTTATTTGCTCCGCCATTTGGCGAATGGCGCCTCGGTCTCAGGCAGGTTTAGCGTCATTCGCTAAAGCCGAACCCCGACATTAAATTACGTGTTTGTATCTTGCTACAAAGCATAATTTAATTTTTCGATAACAGACGCGAATAATCATGGCAAGCGAAGCAGAAGTAGTTCAGAAAACGACATCAACCAACGGCCACAGCACCCCTGAGTCGATCGGGCAGCGCCCAAAAGTACCGATCTCGATCCTCGATGACGTAACGATCCGTTTTGCCGGCGATTCCGGCGACGGTATGCAGTTAACGGGTACTCAGTTCACGAACACGACTGCGATTGTCGGCAACGACCTCTCGACGCTTCCGGATTATCCTGCAGAAATTCGCGCCCCAGCCGGTACGCTCTATGGCGTTTCGGGATTCCAGATCCATTTTTCTTCAAAAGAGATTCATACTCCCGGCGATCACCCTGATGTGCTCGTCGCAATGAATCCGGCTGCACTTAAAGTAAATCTTCGCGACCTAAAAAAAGGCGGAGTCATCATCGTCAATGAAGATGCGTTCGACGAGAAAAATCTTAAGCTCGCAAAGTATGATGTCAATCCTCTTGATGACGACACATTAAAAGGATATACGCTATATCGTTTCCCATTGACAAAGATCACGCTTGATGCTGTTCGTGACCTGAAGATGGGCACGAAAGAAGGCGGCCGTTCGAAGAATATGGTTGCGCTCGGGCTGGTCTATTGGCTTTATAATCGCCCGATGGAGCCTACGCTTGATTGGCTCAAGGAAAAGTTTGGCAAAACCGAACTCGTCTATGAGGCCAACGTCCGTGCATTGAAAGCGGGATATTATCTTGGCGAAACGGCAGAATTATTTAATGCGCGATATGAAGTAAAGCCCGCGAAGTTCAAGCCGGGGCTTTATCGCAATATTATGGGTAATGAAGCGATCGCCCTCGGACTCGTTGCCGCGTCGGTCAAATCGGGTCTCGATCTGTTTCTCGGTTCGTACCCGATCACACCTGCGTCGGATATTTTACACGAGCTTTCGAAGTTCAAGAGTTTTGGCGTAAAGACGTTTCAGGCAGAAGACGAGATCGCGGGTATTTGTACGGCGATCGGGGCTTCATATGCCGGGTGCCTTGCGCTAACAACCACATCCGGTCCGGGGCTTGCCCTCAAGGCCGAAGCTCTCGGCTTGGCAGTGATGACCGAGCTCCCTCTTATTGTTATAGACGTTCAGCGCGGCGGTCCGTCAACTGGACTTCCGACGAAGACCGAACAAGCAGACTTGATGCAGGCTTTGTATGGCCGTAACGGCGAATGTCCGGTTGCTGTGATTGCCGCAAAAAGTCCCGCGGATTGTTTTGATACCGCAGTCGAAGCCGCCCGTATTGCACTCAAGTATATGGTACCGGTGATCTTGCTCTCTGACGGATATATTGCCAACGGCGCTGAGCCCTGGCTTATTCCGGATGTTGACGCGATCCCCGAGATCAAGAATAAGATGATCAAGCGAAAGGGCGACCATGACTTTATGCCGTACGAACGCGATTCCGATAATGCCCGCCCGTGGGCGATTCCCGGCATCGAAGGCTTAGAGCACCGCATCGGTGGTTTGGAAAAACAGCACGTGACAGGAAATGTCAATTACGAACCTAGCAATCACGAATTTATGGTGAAGCTTCGCCAGCAAAAAGTTGATGGGATCGTCAAAGACATTGCGCCTACGGAGATCACCGGCCCAAAATCCGGCAAGTTACTCATTCTCGGTTGGGGCGGTACGTATGGAGCGATCATTGCTGCTGCTGAAAGGCTTCATTCAAAAGGTGTCGCTGCGGCTCATCTGCGTTGGATGAATCCACTTCCGTCAGATCTTGGTGACATTCTCAAAAATTATGAGAAAGTCGTCATCCCCGAATTAAATCTCGGCCAGCTCCGTCGCGTTATCCGCGATAAGTTCTTAATAGATGCCATCGGTATCAATAAAGTTCAAGGCTTGCCGTTTACTCCGGAGGAGATAGTAAACCACGTTGAGAAGCTGCTCTAACGTTCAGTATTTTCAATACTTGAAGAATGCAACTAAAGGATGCTATAGAGATATTCTATAACATCCTTTTTGTTTGTCTGACCGATAAATTTCGTCGAAATGTTTCCTTGCCTGTCAATGATGAAGGTTACCGGAATTCCTGTTCCGCCGTGATAATTCAGGTACGTTGTCTCTTTCGGGTCGATCACGATCTGATACGAGATATTATGTTCCTTGACATATTCTTTCACGAGGTCAAATATCGAATTACCTGCGTCAATCGAAACGCCAATGACCCTCACGCCATATTTTCCCATCGAATCTGAAACTGCCTGCATATCCGGCATTTCGTAGGTGCAATACTCACACCACGTCGCCCAAAAATTCAAAATGATTATCGTATCTTTTAAATTGACAAGCGAATGGGACACCCCGAGAGAATCCTTCCATTGAATATCGGATGCCTTCAGGAAGCCGGTCGAGTCTTTAGCTACCGGATACCCGGCACCATAAAGAGTTGAGATATTTCGATAGAACTGGGGTGGGATATTCGTATTAAGCTGTGTATTGTCGTTCGGCGATGGCGAACAGCCGAGTATCCCGGCTGCGATCAGAGCCGGGAAAAAAAGGATGTTTCTCATTCTTTTCATCTGTTTATAACAACGCCCGAGGCATTAGAAAGTTACACGGTTCTGCTATATGAGACACGTGAAGGGCGCCTGTATATTCTCATTTCTTCGGTTTTCTTTTGATTTTTTTCGTAATTTTGTAATAATTTGAATAAGTAACATCGAATGGACGTAACATTCCGCATACAGCGATACAACCCGGAAATAGATAAAGAGCCGTATTTCAAAGACTATACATTGGAAGGGCTTTCGGGCACATATCGTGTACTCGATGCTTTGCACGATATTAAATGGAGATACGACGGTACGCTGACATTTCGGCGTTCGTGTGCTCATGGAATGTGTGGCTCTGACGGCATACGCATCAACGGAAAAAATACGCTCGCTTGCTCGATGCTCTTGCAGGATATAAAAAATATTAACTCCGGCAAACCAGTTGTGATCGAACCTCTGCCGTATCTCCCTGTCGTGAAAGATCTTGTGGTTGATATGCGCGATTTTTATGCGAAGTACGAACTCGTCAAGCCGTACCTCATTGCGAAAGACGCGCCGCCCGAACACGAGCGTTTGCAGTCCTACGAGGATGCAGAACTGCTGATGGAATCGACGAAGTGCATTATGTGTGCCTGCTGCACGACGAGTTGCCCGTCGCTCTGGTCGAACGAAAATTATCTTGGACCGGCTGCATTCCTGAAGAGCTTCCGTTTTGCTTTCGATACTCGCGATACGAACCCCGAAGACCATCTTGCCGCCGTGGATTCTGCCGACGGCATCTGGCGCTGTCATACGATCTTCAATTGCGTCGAGGCCTGTCCGAAAGAGATCAATATCACGTGGCATATTTCCCAATTAAAAAAACGCCTTGTCGCCGACGAGCTCTGATGAGTTGTGATCTGACAATGAAACGGCGGATGACAACCCAGTCATTCGCCGTTTTTCGTATCGGAGGCAACCTTTCGCTACCGTAGTCGTAGTAACCAGCGATGAGAAAGTTTTTACCGATAGCTGTTTTTATGTGTATCGCGCTGACATCATTCGCGCAAACGCGAACGGTCAATCGTTCGGCGTCGGTATTCAAGATCGCTCGCCTCAAATATGAAGGCGGAAGTGATTGGTACAATGGCCAGACGGAAGAGCCTAATTTACTGAAATATGTTGCGGCTCACACAAACATCCAGACCGACCCGGAATACTTATGGGTCGATATTGCAAGCGACGACATTTTTAATTATCCGTTCCTCTTTATGACGGGACACGGAAACGTCGAGTTCTCCGAATCAGAAGCAAAACGGCTTCGTGCGTATCTCGATGCCGGAGGATTTTTATATATTGACGACGATTACGGACTCGACAAACCTGTTCGCCGTGAAATAAAAAAAGTGTTTCCTGATCAGGAGTTCAAAGAACTTCCGTTCACTCATGAGATCTATCACTCCCATTTCGATTTTCCGAACGGCGTGCCGAAAACCCACGAGCATGACGGCAAACCGCCGCAAGGCTTCGGATTGTTCTCGAACGGAAGGCTCTGCGTGTACTATACGTATGAGTCAAATCCAAGCGACGGCTGGGATGATCCTGACGTTCACGACGACCCGCCCGATAAGCGCGAAGAAGCTCTGAAATTCGGCACAAATCTTGTCGTGTACGCACTGACTCATTAAGTTGTATTTTTGTAGTAATGAATATCGTACTTTCTGGCTACGGAAAAATGGGACACGAGGTCGAGACGGCTGCTCGTGCTCGCAAACATACTATCGTTGGTACGTATGACATTGACCGGCCGATCTCACTCGAATCGCTCAAGGCCGATAAACCGGATGTCATTATTGATTTTACCCAGCCTGGTTCCGTCGCGGCAAATGTCAGTGCTGCATCGAAAGCAAAAATACCTATTGTCATCGGAACGACGGGGTGGGAAAAACAGCTCAGTGCAGTCGGGACAATGATCGCCGAAGCAAAGACGGGCTGTGTGTACGCGTCCAATTTTTCTATCGGCGTCAATTTATTTTTGAAGATCGTCGCCGACGCGTCGCATTTACTTTCGAACGCAGATTATGATGTGTATATTAGCGAAGCACATCATAATATGAAAAAAGATTTTCCGAGCGGCACAGCGCTCAGGATTTCAGAAGCAGTATTGTCCGGATTTAAATCCAAGACAACAGTTGCTTCCGAATTGAAACAAGGTGAAGCTCCGTCGAAAGACACGCTGCTCATCAGTTCGATTCGCGCAGGCTCGATCACCGGGACGCATACGGTCGGATATGTCAGCGATGTTGACGATATTGAACTGACACACCGTGCGAAATCGCGGCGAGGATTTGCGCTCGGCGCCGTTCGTGCCGCCGAGTGGATCGTCGGTAAAAATGGCATATATCGTTTCGAAGATCATATTACTGAAATTTTAGGAGTCTAAGTTATGGAAACAAAATTACGCGGAACCGGCACGGCGATCGTTACGCCGTTCAATGTCAGCGGTGAGATCGACTACGAAGCAACAAAACGGCTTATCGAATACCAACTCGATGGCGGCGTCGAGATGATCGTCCCGCTCGGCTCGACGGGTGAGAACCCGACGATCACTGCAGAAGAACGAAGAAAATTTCTGTCGTATGTTATTGAGTGCATCGACGGCAGAGCGATCGTCATCGCCGGAACAGGGACGAACGATACCAGCCAATCCGTCGCCAATACAAAAGAAGCTGCGATGCTTGGCGCTGATGCGGCGCTCGTCGTGACGCCGTATTACAACAAGCCGACACCCGACGGACTCTTCGCTCATTTCAGTGAAGTTGCGAACGTCGGCCTGCCTGTTGTGATGTACAACGTGCCGGGGCGAACCGGATTGAATATGACTGCCGAGACGACGCTTCGCTGCGCCGAAATTGTAAACGTCGTCGCCATCAAAGAAGCCAGCGCAAATATGGAGCAATGTATGGAGATCATCCGCCATGCTCCGAAAGGGTTCCGTTTGCTTTCTGGCGAAGATAATCTTACTGTTGCGCTCTGTGCAATCGGCGGCAGGGGAGTGATCAGTGTTACCTCGAATGTCGTCCCGAAAGAATTTTCGCGAATGGTGCGTTTCGCGCTCGACGGACAATTCGCCGAAGCAAAGGCGATCCATTATGAACTGCTCGACCTGATGAAAGTAATGTTCATTGAATCGAACCCGGGTCCGGTCAAAGCCGCGCTTGCAATGATGGGCATCATCGAAGAGAATTACAGATTACCGCTCGTCCCGATCAAACCCAACCACCGCCGCAAAGTGCTCGAAGCCCTGACACAACTTGAAACGGTTGTTGTTGAGGAATTTGAATAATGTCTTCTATAATGAGGGCTCAGGTAACCCTAGTCTGAAATATATTATAGCTCAATTGATTTAATTGCAGGTTGCGGTCATTACCCACAGTCACGGTTTGTAGGTAATTCTCATTTTCCTGAATCAAATTCCGTATGAATCCCGTTGTACGTAGTGCTTATATTTAATAGGTTACAACGTGAGAGGGGTTTTCGTCTTACTCATCGTCGGTATATTAGTCCTGCCGGAAGTTTTGCAGGCGCAGCCGACATCCGGTTCGCAGGATTCCGTTCTTGGGGGACCGCTGCGTCCGCGAAGAGATACGTATATCATCGTGCCGTTTCCCTCACCCGCGCGGCACGGGCAGGTGATGACGATCCAATATTATAATCACAATCCCGAACAAACATCGCTCAGGGTCGTCGATGAGCTCGACCGGGAAGTCGTGGTGTTGCAGCAGCAGCAATTAATGACGAACGGTCTGCATTCATTCGATTTTAATACAGCGCTCTTTGCAACGGGCGCGTATTTCATTCGTCTTACCCGATACACCGCCGATGGCAGCAAGCTCGAAGTCCTCGATTCACGCTTTCTTGTTGTCCACTAACGCTACAGTGAACCGGATGACCAACCGTTTACCGAATACAGCGCTTACCGTTCTCGCGCTTATTCTATGTCTTATCTGCTCCCGCGCATTTTCCCAGACGAGCGATGCAAGCCGGGTGATTTCGCAGGAATCGCGCGGCAGCGATTTCTGGCTGTGTTTTCCGCAGAATGCTCAATATGAAAAAACCGGTGCAAGCCTGACGTTTCGTCTTTTTATTACCTCCGATAAAGCGACAACCGGAACGGTCTCGATTCCCGGTCTTGGCATAACAAAACGATTTTCGCTAAATGGATCGGAAGTGATCACGGTGGATGTAGATTCAGTCGCGCAGGTTCTCGGCAGCGATCAAATCCAAAAAGTCGGCGTCCATGTGACCGCAGATAATCCGATTGCTGTGTACGGTCTATCGCATCGCCAGGCGAGTACGGATACTTATCTCGGTTATCCGACGAATACGCTTGGGACGGTCTATCGTGCCGTAGGGTATCATCCGCTCTTGCAGGAAGACCGCTATAGCACGCAAGTAACATGGGTCGCAACGCAGGATAATACGCTGGTGACGATCACGCTTGTCGGCGATACACGCGGCGGACGTCACAACGGAGAGACATATAGCATCTCGATGAATCAGGGTGACGTCTATCAGATTCAAAGTATGAACATTCCCTCGAAGCGGAGTGATCTGACGGGTACACTTGTCGTCGCCAACAAGCCGATCGCTTTTTTTACAGGACATACGTGTGCGCAGGTTCCGGTCGATGTTTCGTTTTGCAATCAGCTTCTTGAAATGGAGCCGCCTGTTCCGAGTTGGGGCAGACAATTTTACGTTGGCAGAATGGAAGGGAAGACTGAATATGCGATTCGCGTTATTGCCAACGAGCCGAATACCGATGTGTTTCTCGATAACCGGTTGATCGCGAAACTCCCGACCGCCGGCGATTTCTACGAGAATAATCATCTTCGTGAAAATACGTTTATCACGACGAATAAACCCGTGATCGTCGCGCAGTATGCGCAAGGCTCTGAAGCCGATACGATCAATAAGATCGGCGATCCGTGTATGCTTTTTATCACGCCGACCGAGCAATTTCTGAAGTACTATCGCTTCACGACACCCGTCAACGGTTCGTGGCATCATTTCGTGAATCTTGTCGTGCCGACCGATGCGCTGCCGTCGCTGCGGCTTGATGGCAACACGCTTTCGGCGCGATATTTCAAAACGATCGGCATCTCGAAATATGCGATCGCACAGGTTGAAGTTGGCTATGCGTCGCATTCTGTTCAATGCGATAAGCCGTTTGGTTTGTATTCGTATGGCTTCGGTGTTGCCGAAGATAATTTCGACGCGTACGCGAATAACGGCGGTCAGCTCGTGCAGACTGTCCCGGATATTCCGGATACGATCAAACCCGAACTTGAACTTGTCTCCGAAGATGCGAACGGTCCGCTCGCGCTCATTGCGCGTGACGACCGCCTTTTCGACGCGGGACTTGCTTCGATCACCGTGATCGACAGCGCGAATTTCAAGTCGCCGGTGAATATTCCTGCATTCGATAAAGGCACACCTGAGCTTCCGCTGTTCTTTCGTATTCGTGATACAGGTATCTGTGGCTTTATGAGCCTTCGCATTGTCGATGCGGCAAAGAACGAAGCATTCTATGTGATCTGCCGCACGCAAGTAAATAACCAATGGACGTATCAATTATACGAAGGGCAGGGACAGCTTTGTCCGAGCTGCAAGTCATGGACGGTGCAATTCACGGCGACACCATCGGCGACGATCTCGAACGTGACGTTTAATCCGCCGGGCTACCTCAAAGGCGGCGACGTGTTCAATAATTTTACGTCTCAGTTATCCGGCGGATTTGCCTTCAGTTATATTTATCCGTTCAGCAAAAAAAATATGCTCTCCGGCGGCATTGGCTATAGCAGCTATAACGGAACGGCGACGGCGCTGCACTCGTCCTTCGCGAACGACTCCATCTTTTATGGCGACACAGCAGGTTCGCGAAAGATAAAAGTTGTCGAACAATTTGCGACGAATGTCTCGTTGAATTATTTATCACTGCACGGCGGCTTTTATCATTATTTCGTACCGGAGAAAAGTTATATTTATGCGGGACTATCCGCCGATATTCTTTTGAGCGCAACATATAATGAGACGAGCGAAATACTTTATCCGGCAACGCTCGATTATAATACGAGTCTCGATCCCGAGCGCAAAAGCACAGGTTCGCGGACGCTGAATCTTGCCAGTGGAAATCTTCCGCAGCCGACGAAATTTCAGCTGGCGCTTGAGATCGCGCCCGGATTGCAGTTCAAGCTGAATAAAAATTTCTCTCTGCTGACAGCATTATATGTTAATATGCCGCTCCTCGATGCAGTGCGCGATCTGAACTGGCATCTCTCAACATTCGGCGCGCGGCTTGGCCTGCAATATCGGCACTGAGCCCGCAAGAAACTGCATTGCCGTATTTTCGTAACAGAAACTTCAATATGGCATCAATTATCGAAACAACCAAACACCGCCTCGCTGAGATCGAGAAGGAATTAGCCGGCCTCACCGAAGAACGTTCGCAATTGCGGGCGCATTGGGAGCTGGAAAAAAATCTCATCAAAGATATTCGCGCCAACAAACAGAACATCGAGCAAGCGAAACTCGATGCTGAGCGATATGAACGCGAAGGCGATCTCGCAAAAGTTGCTGAGATTCGCTACGGGAAAATAGCTGATCTCGAAAAAGGGATTCGTACGAAGCAGGAAGAGCTGGAAAAGATACAGAAAGATCAGTCGCTCCTTAAAGAAGAAGTGGGCGCAGAGGATATTGCTGAGGTCGTTTCAAAATGGACGGGCATTCCGGTTTCGAAGATGCTCGAAAGCGAACGAGCGAAGCTCTTGCGGATGGAAGACGATCTTCACGAACGGGTGATCGGTCAGGACGAAGCCGTTACGGCGGTCTCTAATGCAATTCGTCGCTCGCGGGCAGGCTTGCAAGATCAGAATCGTCCGATCGGAAGTTTTATTTTTCTCGGAAGCACGGGCGTCGGCAAAACTGAATTGGCACGCGCACTCGCCGAATTTCTTTTTGACGATGAACGCGCAATGGTTCGCATCGATATGTCGGAGTATATGGAGAAATTCTCGGTTTCTCGGCTTGTCGGAGCGCCGCCCGGCTATGTCGGCTATGAAGAAGGCGGGCAATTAACCGAGGCTGTTCGCCGTCGTCCGTATAGCGTCGTGCTGCTCGATGAAATTGAGAAAGCGCATCCCGATGTCTTTAATATCTTGCTGCAAGTGCTTGACGATGGCCGTCTGACAGATTCGCAAGGACGCACGGTAGATTTCAAGAACACGATCATCATCATGACGTCGAATATCGGCTCGCAACTTGTGACACAAGAGATCTCGAAGATGACCGAAGAAAATCGCGAGCGCATTATGACTGATCTTCGCACGAAACTGATCGCAGAGCTTCGCAAAGTGATGCGGCCCGAATTTTTGAATCGCGTTGATGACATTGTGCTCTTTCAGCCACTCGTGCAAAGCGATATTCGTAAGATCGTTGATATTCAGCTTGCCAAGATCATCGAGATGACAGAAAAAGAGGGGATGACGCTCGTTATCTCAAATAATGCCCGCGACTGGCTTGCGCAAAGCGGCTTCGATCCGGTCTATGGCGCGCGGCCGCTCAAGCGTGTGATCCAGAAACATATTATCGATGAGCTTGCGATGAAAGTTCTTGGCGGCAATTTTGTATCCGGCGATACCATTGTCGTGGATCATACCGATGCCGGACGATATACGTTTACGAAAAAATGATAGTTCGCCATCCGATTATTAACGGCAAAAAATTAGTCGGAGAAACTGTCGCTCACGATGTTATCAATCCGTATGATAGTTCAGTCATAGACAGAGTCGCTTATGCTTCGCTTGCACAAATGCAGTCCGCAGTCGAAGCCGCAGATAGAGTATTTCACAAAGAGAAATTGACCGCATCCGAGCGTTCACAAATTTTGGCGAATGCATCTAAACTTCTCGCCGAGCGAAAAGAAGAAATCGTACGAACAATCACCGCTGAATCCGGCAAGCCAATCACATACTCACGGGTAGAGGTTGACAGGGCTATTTTTACCATCGCTGCATCTGCTGAAGCAGCAAAGACTGCGGATGATATATTGCCCGTCGATACGATGGGCGCGCCGAATGCTATTGGCAAACAAGTCGGAGTTCGGTATTTTCCGGCAGGACCGGTTGCCGCAATCACGCCGTTTAATTTCCCGCTCAATCTTGTCGTCCATAAAGTTGCTCCGGCGATCGCCTGCGGATGCCCTGTCGTGTTAAAGCCTGCGCCGCAAACGCCGCTAACATCGTTTCTTCTTTCAGATATTTTCCAGGAAGCCGGGCTTCCTCCCGGATGGCTGAACGTTGTGCCGTGTGAGAATGACGTTGCCGAACAGCTTGTGACCGACGAGCGAATAAAGGTTGTCTCGTTCACCGGCAGTGCCGCGGTCGGTTGGAAGTTGAAGTCACTCGTGCCCAAAAAGAAAGTCACGCTCGAACTCGGCGGCAATGGGGGTGTGATCGTTGACGAAGTAAAAGATTGGGATAAATTGATCTCATCACTCTGCACCGCGGCATTCTATTATGCAGGGCAGGTGTGCATCAGCTTGCAACGATTATATGTCCAGAAAAATATTTACAATGAATTGTTAAAGCGATTCATCGAGGCGGCTTCGAAGCTTGGCGTTGGCGATCCGACGCTCGAAAGCACTGTCGTCGGCCCGATGATCTCCGAGCAGGCTGCAAAGAAAGCTTGGGGTTGGATTGAGTCTGCTATCGCAGCCGGAGGGAAAAAACATATTGGTGAATTTCGCGAGCCGAACTTCATCACGCCGACCGTCATGACGGATGTCCCTCAGGACTGCGAACTCTCCTGCGAAGAAGCCTTCGCCCCGGTTGTCATTTTCGAGCCATACGATTCGTTCTCAGAGGCAATCGAGAAAGTAAATTCCACAAGATATGGTCTTCAGGTGGGGGTATATTCAAGCGATAACGCAAAGATTGCCGAGGCGTATGAAAAACTTGAAGTCGGCGGCGTAATCATCAATGATACCAATACGTTCCGGATCGACGCAATGCCCTACGGCGGAGTAAAAGACTCTGGTTTCGGCAGAGAAGGAGTCCGTTATGCGATGCAGGAAATGTGTGAGGTAAAGGTGATTGTGAAGGCCAAATAAATGGTATGTACTTAACTCCGATGGGAAATGGCATGTGCTCTGGATGTAACTAATTTGTTTGAATGGAGTTTCTGATGTAAAGCCAAAAAACCAATGAGATTAGCTAGAGAGATTGTATTCATCATTGTAATTGTATTTTCATATTCAATAGCCCGCGGACAATGGGTTGAGACAAATGGTCCGTACGGTGGCGATATATACAGTTTTGCTGTAAATGAGACAGATTTTTTTGCAGGTGCTTGGAGTGGTGGGGTTTTTCACTCTACTGATAATGGTCTAAGCTGGACTAATGCTGGATCCATAAAGGCTAATGTACTTTTAATTAGTGGTGCTACTCTATTCGCAGGGACTAATGATAGCGGACTTGTTCAGTCAACAGATAATGGCAAGAATTGGAGGAAAGTAAATAGTGGGGCAAATCAACTATATGTCAATGCTTTAGGATTATTTGGTTCAGACCTCCTTGTAGGAGGGGAAGATGGTATTTCCCGCTCAACTGATAATGGTGTAAGTTGGGTAGCGTCTCATAACAGTCCAGGTACTGCTTCATCTTTTGTAATGACCAGCGGTATTATTTTTGTCGGAACGTATCAAAATGGCATTTTTCGTTCATTTGATAGCGGAGCGAACTGGGTTAGTATTCAGACGCCAGCTAATGAAATTACTTCTCTTGCGGTCATCGGTACAACACTATTTGCTGGCACTGCATATAGTGGCCTTTTCCGTTCTACGGATAGCGGTACGACATGGGTGGCAGCCGATAGTGGTATGAAATACTATGGTGGTTTTTCGCTTGCCGTAAGGGGAAACAATCTCTTTGCAGCAAGTTGGTATGATGGTGTTTACCGCTCTACTGATTACGGATCAAGTTGGATACGCACGAATACAGGTATCACCAACATCCATATCGTATCATTGGGGGTGAGTGATACTACGCTGTTTGCTGGCTCTGATGGTGGTGGTGTTTATCGTTCTACGGACGACGGTCTAAGTTGGCAAACAAGTAATACTGGTCTAGGAGATGGCATTGACAATGTGTTAATAGTCAGCGGCGAAAAACTACTTGTTGGCACGTATGGCAATGGTGGCTTTAGTACGGTAAATGATGGTTCGTCATGGAGTCAAATAGATAGTGGTTTGACTAACGACACTATTAATGCCTTTGCTATTAGCGGACCGTATATGTTTGCAGGTACCACCGGCGGTGGGGTTTATCGCTCTAATGACGACGGAATTAGCTGGAAAGCAGTAAATAATGGTATAACTGACCAGCATATTTATTCTTTCACCCAAAATGCAACTGCAATTTTCGCTGGTACAGGTGGAGACATTTATAAGTCAATTGATAGTGGCACAAGTTGGTCTGCGCTTTCCATCGGACTGACGAATACACGCATATCGTCTCTTCTCGTTATGGACACAAGTATCTTTGCCGGAACGGATGGACATGGCTTATTTCTTTCGACGAATGATGGGAAAAGTTGGTCAATAGTTAATATTGGTCTTTCGAAAGTTTCTTACATTAATGCATTCATCAAAAATGGCACAGACCTTATAATAGGTACTGAAAGAGGTGTTTACATCTCAAGAGACAATGGTGCTTCTTGGACAATTGCTGATACTGCCCTAGTCGCTCAATCGATTACTTCTTTTGCAGTTAAAGGTGTAGATATTTTCGCAGGCACGTATGGTGGAGGTGTCTTTCACTCGTTCGATAACGGAGTGCATTGGATTCCCGTCAACGTTGGCCTCGGCAATCTTAATGTAAAAGCTCTCGCAATTTACGACAACTACCTTTTCGCGGGTACTGTAAGAGGAGACGTTTGGCGTCGCTCTCTTTCTGAATTGAGCGTTCCGAACAACAAGTATAATCTGTCTCCTGATATTTCCTTCTTTCCTAATCCAACTAGTGGGGTAAGCACCATTTCTTATAACGTTAATAAATCCTCACAACTGAAAATTGCAATTACTAACCTCCTCGGGCAGACTGTCGCAACATTATTAGATCAATATGAAGAGATAGGACAATATACTGCACAATTCGATCTCTCACAATATCCGGCGGGGATGTACTTTGTTTCTGTTCGAACAGATCATGATTTGAAAGTCGCAAGTATATGTTTAACACGATGATTCGGTGACAACATAAACCTAACCATTCGAGTAGTTGCACATCGTTCCTTATTTGCCTATCTTTTTTATTAATTTTTGTGGATAATTTTCAGAATGTTTCTCTGAAAAATTGTTTTAGTTTTTCGTATGCCCCAATCTGATTTTATACATCTCCATAATCACACGTACTACTCGCTGCTTGACGGCGCGTGCAGTGTGAAGGACCTCGTCAAGCGAGCGAAGGAGTTCGAGATGCCGGCGGTCGCGCTAACCGATCACGGCGTGATGTTCGGGTCGTATGAATTCTACAAAGCCGCACGAGCCGAAGGCATTAAGCCGATCATCGGCTGTGAGATGTACATTGTCACGAACGGTTCGCGCCGTGACCGCGAGGCGATCAGCGACCCCTCCGGCAAGCGCAAAGCCTATCACCATCTTATATTGCTTGCCAAGAACGAGACGGGCTATAAGAACCTGATGAAGCTCGTCACAAAAGGGCATACCGAAGGTTTTTACTACAAGCCCCGTATTGACAGCGACCTCCTTCGAGAACACAGGGACGGGCTTGTCGCGCTTTCTGCCTGCGCGGGCGGCGTTATTTCGCCCTATCTTATAGCAGGGCAATATGACAAGGCGAAAGAGGTCGCATCGCTCTATAAAGACATTTTTGACGACGATTTTTACGTCGAGATTCAGAATCATCATCTCGATCCTGAGCAGAAAGTCTTAGCGCTAGCGCCGAAGCTTGCGAAAGAAGTCGGGCTGAAACTCGTCTGCACGAATGATTCGCATTACATTCTGCCCGAGCACGCCGTCCCACATAACGTTCTGCTTCATATCCGCGACGCCGACAAAGACTCGCCGCCTGATGTGAATGTCCTGAAATACGGCACGCCGGAAAATTATTTTCGAAGTGCGAAGGAGATGAAGCAGCTTTTCGGGGAATATGCCGGGGCGATCGAGAACACGCTCGAGATCGCAGAGAAATGCAATCTCGAATTGCCGAAAGATCTGAAGATGCCGGTCTTTCCGATTCCGGCTGATGCAGGAGTCTCGACACTCGACGATTATCTCGATAAGATCACGTGGGAAGGACTTGATAACAGATATAAATCAATTACGCCGGAGTTGAAAGAGCGGGCGGAGTTTGAGCTTTCTGTTATTAAGAAGATGGGCTATCCGGGATATTTTCTCATCACGCAGGATTTTATCGCGGAGGCTCGCAGGCGTGGTGTAACTGTTGGTCCCGGGCGCGGTTCGGCGGCGGGTTCGATCGTCGCGTATGCGCTCGGCATTACGAATGTCGATCCGATCAAGTATAATCTGCTCTTCGAGCGATTCCTGAATCCCGACCGTGTGTCAATGCCCGATATTGACATTGATTTTTCCGATGACAAGCGCGACCGTGTCATTAGCTATGTCAAGGAAAAGTACGGCACGGAATCTGTCGCGCAGATCATCACGTTCTCGACGCTTTCAGCCCGCGCAGTTCTTAAAGATGTCGGGCGTGTGCTTGGCGTACCGCTAAATATTATTGCAGAACTGACGGAGAGCATTCCGGTCGTGATGGGGAAGGTGACACCGCTCAAAGAAGCGATCGAACTTCCTGAGATGAAGGCGGTGCTGGCGAAGTATGGCCGTACTGAGCATAAACAAAAGCTCGATACGCTCATCAAGAATTCTCTCGTGCTCGAAGGTTTTGCTCGCGCATCGAGCAAGCATGCAGCGGGCGTCGTGATCGCGCCGGGCGATATTTCGGATTATGTGCCGCTCTATAAAGCGGCAGGTGAAGACGACCTCGTCACGCAATATACGATGAAGGACATCGAAGACGCGGGTCTGCTCAAGATGGACTTCCTCGGACTTCGCACGCTTTCGATCATTGACACCACGCTTGCACTCATCGAACAGCATCATGGCGTAAAGATCGATATTAATTCGATCCCGCTCGACGATCCGAAGACCTATGAGCTTTTCGGTCGCGGTGATACGCTTGCCGTGTTCCAGTTCGATTCTCCGCCGATGCAAAATTATATGCGCGCGCTCAAGCCGGAGAATATCGAAGATCTTTCTTCAATGAATGCCCTCTATCGTCCCGGGCCGATGGAGCATATACCGGAATTCATCGATTGTAAGCATGGGCGCAAAAAAGTAGAGTATCTTCACCCGAAGCTTGAGCCGATCCTTGCCGAGACCTATGGTGTGATCGTTGTGCAGGAACAAGTCATGCGCATCGCACGTGATCTTGCGGGATTCTCACTTGCGAAAGCGGATGAAATGCGCCGCGCAATGGGCAAAAAAGATGTTGCAAAGATGTCTGCAATGCGTGAGGTCTTTATCAAAGGCTGTGCGGCGAATGAAATCTCCGATAAAATAGCGAGTGATATATATGAACGTCTTGCGAAATTTGCGTCGTACGGATTTAATAAGTCACACAGCCTTGCATACTCGATCATCAGTTATCAGACAGCATATCTGAAGG
>DASQGZ010000003.1:0-24040 GCA_035632315.1 Kapaibacterium sp. (SeqCode)
CACTATTAGCCAGCAAGAAAACCATTAAATTCATTGACTTTGATTTTCCGCCGGAAGAAATGGCAAAAATGCGCGCCCAGGAAGCATTCCGTGTAAAAGCGAGGGTAGAGGTATTTGACGGTGCAGATACATCCCACGGGAATCCTGAATTGTTAGAATTATCGGTGACGAGAAATCTTGCGACCGGCGAAGCGCATCAGGAAGATGTTGTTATTCCGAACACGTCATACCATCTTCAACTCGCCGAATTGCACCCCGATCTTAGCGACCGCTCTAAATCAAAGATCATTCTTGCATCGTTCGATAAAGACAATATGCCTCCTCCGGCAAAAGATGCGATCACTGTCGAGGCGTTTATCAAGCCGTATATTAATCTTGTCTGGGGTGGTATTCTTATCGTTGTGCTCGGATTTTATCTTGCCGTTATTCGCCGTCGAAAAGAAGCGCTTGTCGCCATTGGTCGTGCAGAGAAATCGTATGAGAAGTTGTTAGCACTTCGCGTAACGACCGATGACTTAAAAGAACCGATCGTTTCAGAACGTTCACCCAAAGTGCCATTAAAAGCAAGGCGGCGTGACCTGAGATCTTGACGATTGCTTCTTTTAGAATTTTAGATCGCCGCATTATTTATAACCACGGACCCTCTGGATAACTTCGACAAATTTTGTTTTCATCAATGACAAATATCATTACAACATTAGAAGAAGCTAAGAAAACAGCTCTAGAGCTCGGCCTTCTCGAAGAAGAATTCGATAAGATCGTTTCGATACTTGGTGGGCGGGTTCCTACATATACCGAGCTTGGCATTTTCTCCGTTATGTGGAGCGAGCATTGCTCGTACAAGAACAGTATCACTCAGTTGAAAACATTGCCGCGAAAAGGGAAGCGGTTGCTTGTCGAAGCAGGTGAAGAAAATGCCGGTCTTGTTGATATTGGTAACGGACTTGCAGTTGCGTTTAAGATCGAATCGCATAATCACCCGTCTGCTATCGAGCCCTATCAAGGTGCGGCAACCGGAGTCGGTGGGATTCTTCGGGATATTTTTACGATGGGCGCCCGGCCGATCGCTGCGCTCGATTCGCTCCGCTTCGGAGATATTGAGAACAGCCGGACAAAATATCTCATTGGAGGTGTGGTTCATGGAATAGCCGACTACGGAAATTCATTCGGAATCCCGACCGTCGCTGGGGAACTGTATTTTAATAAATCTTACCAAGGCAATCCGTTAGTGAATGCAATGGCTGTAGGTATCGTCGAGGTAGGTAAGACGGTCAGTGCAACGGCTGAAGGTGTTGGCAATGCGGTAATGATCGTCGGTTCGAGCACCGGACGTGATGGGATACACGGAGCAAGTTTGCTGGCAAGCGCAGTTTTTAGCAAAGATGCAGAAGATATGCGCCCGACCGTTCAGGTCGGCGATCCGTTTACTGAAAAACTTCTTCTTGAAGCAACGCTCGAAGCGATCGCCGCTAAGTTGGTTGTTGGAATGCAAGATATGGGTGCGGCCGGAATTTCCTGTTCAACCAGTGAGATGAGCTTTAAATCCAGCACCGGCATGGAGATAGAACTTGATAAAGTACCTCTGCGCGAAGCGACGATGTCGTCGTATGAGATAATGCTGAGCGAATCGCAAGAAAGAATGCTCGTCGTCGTCAAGCCAGAAAATGTGGGTGCGATCAAAGCGATCTTCGATAAATGGGATCTGCAAGCCGAAGTGATCGGAAAAGTTACGGATACCGGCCGAGTTGTTATCCGTTATCACGGCGAAACAGTGTCTGATATTCCTGCAAAAGCGCTTGCCCTTGGCGGAGATATGACTCCTGTATATCAACGAGAAATAAAAGAGCCGGCGTATTTAAAGAAAACTTCTGCGTTCGACCTTGCATCGCTGCCCGACGTAAATGTGCCAGGTGAAATGCTAAAAAAACTTCTTGGTTCGGTAAATATAGCGAGTAAGCGTTGGGTAACCGAGCAATATGATTCGATGGTTCGTACAAATACGCTTGACTTACAGGGCGCAGATGCTGCGGTTATCCGTATTAAAGACACGACGAAAGGCCTTGCGGTCAAGACCGATTGTAACAGCCGCTACGCATATCTTAATCCATACCGTGGCGGGATGCTTGCAGTGGTCGAATCCGCTCGAAATGTCGCCTGTGTGGGTGCGCGGCCGATCGCAATTACGAATTGCCTGAATTTCGGGAATCCATACGATCCGGAAGTCTATTATCAATTTACCGAGGCGATTCGTGGAATGGGTGATGCTTGCCGCGCCCTTGATACTCCTGTTACAGGGGGGAATGTCAGTTTTTACAATCAAAGCCCTGACGGAGCGATCTACCCGACGCCGACGATCGGAATGCTCGGTATTCTCGATAATACTAACCGAGCCGTTTCAGCAGGATTTAAAGATGAAGGAGATGCGATCATTCTTCTGACTGCATACGAGGCTGAGACCCCAACTGACGGCATCGGGGGAAGTGAGTATCTTGCACTTTGCAAGGACGGTGCCGCACTTGGCAATGCACCGTATGTAGATCTACCCGGTGAAGCCAGGTTGATAGACACGTTGGTCTCTTGCTGCGATCGCGAATTACTTAATAGCGCACACGATATCAGTGACGGTGGTTTGGGGGTAACACTGGCAGAATCTTGTTTTGCAGGGAATATTGGTGCAGCGATTGACCAATCTGAATATGTTCGCACGGATGTCTATTTATTTGCTGAGCGCCAGGGAAGAGTTGTGGTCAGCGCCGCGCCGGATTGCATTGTCGAGATATTTCGTATTGCGCAGAAGAACGGAGTCAAAGCTGAGGTTATCGGCAGCGTCGGTGGCACGAATCTTGTGATTGAAAATACATTAAATGAATCGATTTCAGAATTACGAGAAATTTATGAATCGGCGATTCCGCAAGCACTGGATGCTGTTGCCATCGAGTTGTAATATATCTGTGTAACGCATAGGGTGATGCAGTTGCACATAGACAAATGCTCTTAACCCTTCGTTCAAAAATACTCGCAGGGTATCTGTTTCTTGTCCTGTTGCTTTCTGCGCTCGGCATTTATAGTGCAATTTCATTCCGCGCATTCACGACGCTCTCGAGCGGTGCATACGAACGCATTTCAGAAGCCGACCGTATCAATCTCGGTATTTACGAATCACTTGTCAAATTAACAGATGCTGAACTTCAGGTACTGAGTACAACCTCTCACATTGGGTTTCAAACGATCTCAGACGAGCCGGCAAACATTTCTAATAAATTCACGCAAGAGGAAAAGATCGTCTCGGAAATTCCTCGTGATCTTGCACCGGCTCTCGCTCCGGCATTCACTACTTCAGAAGCTCGGTGGAATGAATATCAAGCTCAGCTTCCGGAATTCATTAAGCGAGTAAATACAGACGCGGCACGGGCGCGAAGATTTTATGATGCAGTTCTCCTTCCGACATATACTGAGCTGTCGCAAAAAAATCGTGATGTTGCCGCGACGATAAATGACCTTTTCAGTAGGACTCGTACACTTGCTTCCGAAGAATCAAGTACAGAAGTCCGTACTGTTCTTATCTTCACTTTTGCAGCCGTACTGATCGGGATACTTGGGAGCCTTTTGATCGTTCGGCTGACAACAAAACCACTTCGCGATCTGAGTACGTCATTAAAAAGTGTTCGTGCAGGTAATCTTAGCTCCCGGCTTTCTGTCGGCGGCGCTGATGAGCTCGGAGAAGTAAGCTTCGAATTTAATCGAATGGCCGAACGACTCCAGCGATACGAAAGCATGAACATTGATCGTATTTTGGCTGAGCAAAGTAAATCGGTCTCGGCGATCGAATCATTTTCAGACCCCCTGTTTATGCTCGACGCCGAAGGAAGGGTGACGCTGGCAAATCACAGTGCCGAAGAGATGCTTGGCCGTTCGGAAGGCGAAATGCGCGAAAACAGAGTTAGTGATCTTTTCCCCTCGATGATGATTCGGGCAAAGATTTCTTTGGCTGAAAAATCTTCCGTTGGCAGCGATGGTAAGCCCCACATTATTGAGGTGTCGCTTCACGGCAACCGAAGATATTACAGCGTCTCAGTTGTTACGATAACTGCGATGACATCTGCACACTCATTGTCGAATGTAGGGAAGTTGCTTCATTTTACTGATATCACGCACTTTGAAGAGCTTGACAGGCTGAAAAACGACTTCTTAGCAAAGGTTTCTCACGAGTTTCGTACACCGCTGACATCGATCAGAATGGCACTTGATATTCTCATCGATAAAAAGATCGGCACGTTGAATGCAGAACAGACAGAACTTGTCCTCTCGTCGAAAGATGATTCGGAGCGACTGACCAAATTAATTCGCGACCTGCTCGCGATCTCTGGCATTACCTCAGCTTCGATATCCGATGAGCAGATCGACATCGCGGAAGCAGCAATGAAACTCGTCCGAGCCCTCGAACCTCAATTTAATGCAAAGCAACTCCTGCTAAAGACAGATATGATATCTTCGCTATTTGCGAAGATCAGCCAAGATCACTTCAATTCGATCTTACAAAATTTAATGGTCAATGCGCTATCGTACACCCCGAGCGGTGGACAAGTGACGATTCTCCTGCATCCAAAAGATGAACATTCGTGGGTACTTTCTGTTCGTGATACGGGTATTGGGATCCCCGAGGCTGATCTCGGTCGTATTTTTGAGAAATTTGTTCAGATCAAACCCCGGGCCGCGGCAACGCCAGGCTCGATCGGGCTTGGCCTAGCCATCGTTAAGGAGCTTGTAGAACTATATCATGGAAAAATTTCAGTTGAGAGCAAAGTTGGTGAAGGTTCGGTGTTCACAATGACATTCCCGACAACCAATAGTTCAGTATGAAACCGCATTTTCTTATCATAGATGACGAGCCGAATATTCTAAAGACAATGTCTGTCGCACTTCGCAGCGCCGGATATGATGTAACGACTTATCCTCTCGCATCTAATGCCCTGACCGAAATCGAGCATTCACGCCCTCACTACACGTCGGTATTTATCGATCTGATGATGCACCCGATCGACGGGCTGACCGTTTTGCGTCGATTGCAGACACTCCTACCGGATGTGCCGTCAATTATCATAACTGCACATGGTACGATCGAAACGGCAGTAGAAGCACTAAAGCTCGGCGCGTATGATTACTTACAAAAGCCTTTTGACCAACGGGAGCTGCTGCTCATTACTGAACGGGTTATTCGTCTGAGTGAAGTTCGAGCAGCTCATTCATCCGACTCTTTTCTCACGAATGATCCGGAACTGCTTTCGATCTTAAAGACGGCGGAGAAGATCGCCCCATCAGATCTGACAGTTTTGATTGAAGGTGAGACAGGTACGGGGAAAGAACTCATAGCTGATTTTATTCACCGGCATAGTATTCGTAGTGGCATGCCGATCATAAAGCTGAATTGCGCAGCGCTTTCTCCGGAATTGATAGAATCGGAATTATTCGGCCACGCAAAAGGCTCGTTTACGAGTGCGATCAAAGACAGAGTTGGTCTCGTAGAGGCGGCAAACGGCGGCACATTATTTCTCGATGAGATCGGAGAAATGCCGACATCGATGCAGGCGAAAATGCTGCGGTTCTTACAGAACAGGGAGTTTCAACGCGTTGGAGAAAATAACACCCGTACGAGCGATGTTCGGATCGTCGCTGCGACGAACAGAAATCTTGAACAAGCGATCCTTGAAGGTACATTTCGAGAAGATCTCTTTTACCGGCTCAGCGCATTCAGAATACTCGTGCCTCCGTTGCGTCACCGCAAAGATGATATCATTCTTCTTGCCGAGTATTTTATTATTCAAGCAGCAAAGAATGGGCTCACCCCGGAGGTTTCCGAAGAAGTAAAAAGCGCACTTCTGAGTTACGAATGGCGAGGCAATGTCAGGGAACTTGAAAATGTGATGATCCGTGCATCGGTTCTTGCAAGCGGAGAACGACAGATTACGCTTGCTCATTTGCCCGAATATATTGCAAAGCCGCGTATATCGAATGTAGAAGATATGGGAATGAATTCCGGACTTGAATCGCTTGAAGAAGTTGAGCGAAAACACATTACAGCAATACTTTCGAAAACGACGAGCTTGGAAGAAGCGGCAAGAATTCTCGGTATCGACAGTGCGACACTCTGGCGGAAACGAAAAAAATACGGCTTATGAGAAACGGATATTTCGGAATTGCCCGCTGTATTGCGATTCTTATAGCAGTCGTGGCCGGATTCAACATGGTCGGCGCAATTATTATGTTCGCAGTATATGGCGCAAGCATCAAAACTGCCGATGGATCGATGCTTATTATTATCAATGCGATTGCCCAGCTTGCCGTGATGCTGACAGTGCCGATACTGATCGTCAAGAGTCGGCGAATGAACTCGCAAGCTGTCTTTCGACTCGAAGGAATGCATGAAACCCCGCTTCGTGCAATGGTACTCGGCGTTGCGATGATACTTGTTACCGAAGTTCTTGGCGGAGGGCTTGACGGGCTGTGGATCAAGTTTATACAACTATTTCCGCCGGTATATCACGCGTTGAACTCGTTACAGAAGGTCTTTGATGAAATGATGGGGACTATTACAACAGCACATTCGCTTGGCGAGCTTATTATTCTCCTCATTGGCGTTTCGCTCGTTCCTGCCATTGCTGAGGAGACTTTTTTCAGGGGCTTCATTCAGACAAACATCGAGCGCAGTGGTAAAAGAAAGCCGCGGCCATATATTGCTATCATGATCACGTCGATCCTGTTTGGCGCGATGCATCTGAGTCCGATGAATTTACCGGGCCTTGCGCTCATTGGCGCGGTACTGGGCTGGCTAGCGTACCGGACAAGCGACTTGCGCGTGAGTATGCTGACGCATGCAATGAATAATGGGCTGATCGTGCTTGCAACCTATTTTTTTCAAAGCTCGAAAGACACGGTTGATGCACTGACCGGCTCGCCGGAAATTTCAATTTCCGATTCACTCTCGCTCATCGCGATCTCGCTGCCGTTCTTTATTGCGGCTCTATATATTTTCCAGAAAATGACCGATCCGCTTACCGCAAGAAATAATGCGGCGATTGAGATCGAAATGTTGAACCGACCCATAGATCAGCTCATACATCAGGATGTCACTTAGTAATCTTACGCAACGGGTGCTGTTTGCTATAGTAGCAATCCCGATCGTGCTTTTTATCGTACTTTTTAAACCGCTTGGGTTTTATGCCCTTACGATCATGCTTGCCGGCCTTACCGTTTGGGAATATTATGGTTTGGCAAAAGTAAAAGGGTATTCGCCGCAAGTGCCATTTGGGATTGTTATCACAATGTGTATTGCATCGCTCTTCGGTCAGCTTCGGATGAAATTTTATCTCGGATGGGATTTTGACTTCGTCATCGGCATAGCTGTTGCCCTGATCATTCTTTCATCATTTCTTATTCTTGCGATCGAATTATTTCGTAATAAACCAAACCCGATCGCCCAAACGGCGATCACATTATTTGGCGCCGCCTATATCGGCATTGGGTGCGGATCTGTTTTCGGAGTGTATGATTCATTGCGGTATTGGGCATCTGCCCGAGGCGGATATAATAGTTTGATCGGGGGATATTTTGTGCTTACGGTTCTTGTCTCAATTTGGATCTGTGATAGCGCCGCATACTTTATCGGTCGAGCATTCGGCAAACATAAATTCTTCGAGCGGATCAGCCCGAAGAAGACATGGGAAGGGGCTATTGCTGGTTTCCTTGCGTCAATAATTATTTGGATTGTTTTGCCAAAAGTGATCCCGGCACTCGGATTTATTTCAATCGTAAATGCTATGGTCATTGGATTTATTGTAGGGAGTATCGGTCAGATCGGCGATCTTGGAAAATCATTGCTTAAGCGCGATGCGGGTGTAAAAGACTCTTCTAATCTCATCCCGGGCCACGGTGGTGTGCTCGACCGCTTAGATTCAATTTTATTTGTATTTCCGGTGCTGCTAATTTTACTGTATGTTCTCCACTACTTCGAAATTCTTGGCGTGTAATTATTCAGGAACGGACGCCACGAATATCCGCGCTCCAGAGAAGTTTTGTCCTCAACAGATCGAAGTATGATTGTCCGGAATGACGTAGCAGTTTCAATCGATTTTGATGACCGGAGATTTTAATGATCGCTGGCGTATCAATCACTATTTCTTCTTGCCCGTCGGCAACAGCAAGAATCGGTGAGTTCGCATCATTGGTTACCCTGATATCAATTTCATACCACTCGGGCACAATAACCGGACGCACCGAAAGTGAATGAGCAGCGATCGGAGAGATAATAAGCACGGGGCTGCTCGGTTCGACAAGCGGGCCTCCGGCGCTGACCGAATAACCGGTCGAACCGGTTGGCGTAGAGACAAGTAAGCCGTCGGCACGAAGTGTGCCAAGATGAGCTCCTTGAACACGTACTTCGAATGTCAGCATCCGCGTCGAGCCGAAATTATCAATGACGATCTCGTTGAGGCAAATGATTCGTGCGGAGTCCCCTCGTTCGTTCTCACGTTCGGGATTTAAGATATCACGGCGAATCTGTACCCCTGTTGCTTCATTCGATTCGCTTCTGAGATGTCCTTCGAGCAGCAGGCGATTCTCTTTCAGGAGTGAGTCGTTTTTTAATCCTGCAACGATTTCGTCAAGAAGCTCAGGTGTATGTTCGGCAATGAATCCGAGCCTGCCAAGATTTACTCCGACAAGTTCTACTTCAGGATTCTCGCGCATAATAGCGCGAGCGGCAGTAAGCATAGTGCCGTCGCCGCCAAGAGAAAAAACAACATCGCTCTTTGATACAAGATCGAGTACTGACGAGGAAGTTTTTACCTTATGTTTGCCGACATACTCGCTAAGACCTTTCATAATGAGACATTGCTCAGACGAAAGCAGCTGCAACAGGTGCTCGATCGTCTGGGTACCGTTGATCTTTTCCGGATTGCCAAATATGCCAAATCGCTTTTGCTTCATTTTGTTTGACGTTTTGCGGCAGTAAGAGTATTTTTCAGGACCATCGCAATTGTCATCGGACCGACACCTCCGGGCACAGGCGTAATTGCCGAGGCGATATGCTTCGCGTTCTCAAAATCAACGTCACCCACAAGCCGCGAACCCGACTTTTTTGTCGCATCCGGAATCCGATTCATTCCGACATCTATCACCACGGCACCGGGTTTTACCATTTCGGCTGTGATCGCATGGGCGACACCCATCGCAGCGATAAGAATATCACCGGAGCGGGTATAGTCTCCAAGTGAATTACCTGCGCCAGTATGGGCGATAGTGACGATCGCATTTGCAGTATTATTTTTTTGTACAAGAAGCGCCGCCATTGGTTTACCTACAATATTAGACCTGCCGACAATAACGACGTGTTTACCAGATGCACTAATGCCGTCGCGTTTCATCATCTCGATGATCCCGAGCGGCGTACAAGGAGCGAAGTATTCACCACGTCCGATCGAGAGCCTGCCAACGTTGACCGGGTGAAACCCATCAATGTCTTTCTCCGGAGCAACGGCTTCGATCACCGCTTCTTCCGAAATATGCTTCGGCAGGGGAAGCTGGCAGAGAATCGCATGCGTTTTCGAGTCATTATTGAGCATGTCGATCTTGCCGAGCAAATCTTTCTCGGAAATATCGGGAGGAAAGCGGAGTGTTTCATGCGAATAGCCTGCTTCTTCAGCCGACTTGCCTTTACTTGCGACATAAACTTCACTTGCCGGATTATTCCCGACAAGGATGAACACAATGCGAGGTGTTACGCCTGAACCCGAAATAAATGCTGCAGCATCGTTAATTACTTCGCGGCGGACTTGCTCGGCAATCACTTTGCCGTCGATGATGCGGGCGGTTTGCGTAGCCGTGTCTTTCACTCGGCTGCCACTCCTTCTGCGGTTGGCCCCTCATCGGCATACGTGCGCTCGCGGTCGAATTCCGGGAATAAAATTCTCTCGATACGAAGTGCGCGTCCGGTAACAGGATCGATCTCTACAATGACACCTGAAATTTTCAAATCACCTTTCGCCGTCTCGTATTTATGCGGTGTGCCAAGCGTAAAACGTTTGATCGCAATGTCGGTGCGAAGACCGACACAGCTGTCGTACGGCCCCGTCATTCCCACATCGGTTATATATGCTGTGCCATTTGGTAAAATCCGTTCGTCGGCAGTTTGTACGTGTGTATGAGTACCGAGAACTGCGCTAACTCTGCCATCGAGATAAAATCCCATTGCTTGTTTTTCGGCAGTTGCTTCGGCGTGCATATCGACAATAACATTCGGCGTCTCTTTTAGAATATGTTCGAGAGCCCAGTCGGCACTGTTGAATGGGTCGTCGATCGGCGGAAGAAATACCCTTCCTTGCAAAGAAAGCACACCGACCTTGATGCCGTTCGGCGCAGTAAAGATCGCAAAACCGGCTCCGCCATTTGCACGCGGATAGTTAAGCGGGCGAAGAATTCGGCGTTCTTCACGTAGCAGAGGCCGTGCTTCCCATCTTTCCCACACGTGATTTCCGGTCGTGATAATGTTCACTCCCGCCCCGAAGAGCTCTTCGGCATGTTTTTTCGAAAGCGCCTTGCCATCATAGATATTCTCGCCGTTGACAATGACCGCATCGGCGGAATATTTTTCAGCAAGCCCTTTTAAGAGCTTTACGAGCATTCCGAGCGCATCAGTCCCTACGACGTCACCGATAAATAAGATATTCACTGGTATTTCTTCATTACAAGCATATTGATAACACAAAATGAAGGAAAATAGTCAGACTCGTACAATGGGTAAGTAAATTGAACTTACCGATTTGACTTGGTGTTTTCACCTTGCTTTTGGAGAAAAAAGAATTTATTTATGCCAAATCCTACTCATAGAAACAGCCGTACCCGCCGCGACAAGCGACGCACGCATTATAAAGCGGCGAAGCCGTCATTCGGGGAATGTAAGAACTGTGGCGCAATGAAGCAGCTTCATCGTGCTTGCCCAAATTGCGGTTATTACAATGGGCGGCAGATGTTCGAGCCGAAGTCTGCTTCGTAAATAATCATTAATGTTTCACAGCCGTTCATCTTGCAGCCAAGCAAACAAGATGAACGGCTTTGCTGTTGTTGACAGTTCGTATGCCGATCGTTCGTGTTGGACTCGATACCATGGGCGCCGATTTCTCTCCGGCCAATGAAGCGGGCGGAGCGTTGCTTGCTTCTAAAGAGCTTCGCAATCGAGTGAAGGTCGTTCTTTTTGGCAGTAAGCAAGAGATCGAGAAAGCACTGGCCAACGAGTCGGATGTATCTCAGATCGAGATCGTCGATACGACAGAAGTTATCACAATGCACGACGAGCCGGTTGCGGCATTAAAGCAAAAACGCAACAGTTCGCTTGTCCGTGGATTAATGGCATTAAAGAACGGCGAGATCGATGCGTTCGTCAGCATCGGTAATACCGGCGCTGTGATGAGCGGTGCGACACTAGAGCTCGGCCGCATCAAAGGCGTGAGCCGCCCGATGATCGGAGCGCAATTCCCGAGACCGCAAGGAGGTTTTACGCTTGTCTTTGATGTGGGCGCGACTGTTGATGCAAAACCCCATTGGCTCAAAGAGTATGGTATAATGGGTTCGATCTACGCTGAGAAAATTTTTGGAGTTCCAAAGCCAAGTGTCGCATTGCTTTCTGTGGGTGAAGAACGCTCGAAAGGAAATGAGTTGGTGCTTGAAGCAGGGAAATTGCTTGACGAGACCGATCTAAATTTTATTGGCAATGTCGAAGGCAGAGATATTTTAGGCGGAGGTGCTGATGTCGTGCTATGTGACGGTTATACCGGCAACGTACTTCTGAAATTTGCCGAAAGCGTTCTGACCGTTCTCAGAGGGCGCATTCGTTCGTATTCTGAAAAAGGATTTATCAATAAGCTTAAAGCTGCTGTTACGGCTTCGGTGATGAGAGCATCATTAAAAGACTTCGACTATCAAGAGCACGGCGGCGTGCCGCTGCTTGGCGTCAACGGCGTTGTCATCATTGGGCATGGCTCTTCGTCGCCGAAGGCGATCAGGACAATGATCGTTCGTGCCGAAGAAATGGTTAACAAGAATGTTGTCGGCGTGACGCGCTCGGCGCTAGCTGTTGCAACCCCAGACAATTAAGATGAGTAAACAAATATTACGAGCTGGTATTACTGCTATCGCGCATTATGTGCCGGATGAGGTGCTGCCGAATTCTTTTTTTGAATCGTATCTTGATACTTCGGATGAATGGATAAGAACGCGCGCGGGAATCAAAGAGCGTCGTATTATGCGCAATGGCCCGACAAGTGAACTTGCTGTTCCTGCGATAAAAAAGGTTCTGGAGCAACGCGGCATCACCGCAGATGACATCGATATTATTCTTGTCGGAACCGTGACCCCTGATATGTTCTTCCCATCGACCGCATGCGTAATCCAGCAGAAGATCGGAGCGAAGAATGCATGGGGCTTTGATGTTTCTGCAGCATGCTCAGGATTTATTTTTACGTTAGAGGCAGGGAGAAGATTTATCGAATCCCGTGCGGCTAAGCGAGTACTCGTTGTCGGTGCAGATAAGATGAGCGCGATCACGGATTATGAAGATCGAAATACCTGTATTCTCTTTGGCGACGGAGCCGGCGTCGTCCTGCTTGAAGCAGTTGATGAAGAATACGGTATCATTGATTCGATCTTGCGCGTTGACGGTTCCGGCGGCGAACACTTGCACATGAAAGCGGGTGGCAGCCTCAATCCGCCTTCGCAAGAGACCGTTGATAACAAATGGCATTATGTGTATCAGGACGGTAAGACGGTTTTTAAGAGCGCTGTGATCGGAATGGCAGAAGTTTCTGCCGAGATCGTCGAGCGTAACGGATTAACTGCCGATGATATTGCCTATTTAGTGCCTCATCAGGCAAATCTTCGCATTATTGATGCCGCGCGTGATAGAATGGGACTTCCACCGGAGAAAGTAATGGTCAACATTGACCGTTACGGGAATACGACAGCGGCGACAATACCGATCTGTTTAAGTGAATGGTATTCTTCGGGTAAATTAAAGAAAGGCGACTACGTTGTTCTTGCAAGTTTCGGTGCGGGATATACGTGGGGAGCAACGCTTGTGAGGTGGTGCATATAATATGAGCGCGTTCGTATTTCCAGGGCAGGGTTCGCAATATGTCGGTATGGCAAAAGAATTTGCCGGACGTGAGCCTCGCGCAAAACAAATGCTCGAGCAAGCAGATGATCTGCTGCATATTCATCTGTCAAAAATAATGTTCGAAGGACCGGAAAACGAGCTGAAGCAAACCGATGTTACCCAGCCTGCGATCTTTCTTCATTCGATGATCGCACATACATTCGGAGAGTTCACCGGTGCGCCAACGTCAATGGCAGGACATTCGCTCGGTGAATTTACAGCTCTTTGTGCTGCCGAGGCAATAACATTCGAAAGTGCGTTAACGCTAATCCACCTTCGAGGGAAATTAATGGCTGAAGCCGGTAAACGTAATCCCGGCACAATGGCTGCGATCGTCGGGATGGATGAGCAAGCACTAAAACAGTTGTGTATAGTGGTTGAAGCAGAATCTGGGAATATCGTTCGTCCGGCGAATTTCAATTCACCGGGGCAGATCGTTATTAGCGGCTCGGTCGATGGTGTTCGCGAGGTAATGAAGCGAGCAAAAGAAGCCGGCATCAGAATTGTGAAGGAATTACCGGTTTCGGGTGCGTTCCATTCGCCGTTGATGCAATATGCCGCAGATGGACTCAAAGAAGCGCTCGATTCAACTACGATCTCAAGTTTATGCGTGCCCGTCTATTCAAACGTAACAGGCGAAAAGCACGGCGATACGCAGAGCATCCGTGTTCGGTTGGTTGATCAATTAACATCACCTGTGCTGTGGGAGCAAACGGTGAGGAATATGCATCGTGACGGGGTCTCTGAATTTATCGAGATCGGACCTGGTAAAGTTTTGCAAGGACTGATTTCGCGGACTATTCAAGATGCTAGTGTTTCCGGGGTCGAAAAACCAAAAGACGAATAATTTTATAAAAAAGTAATGGCAAATCAAGTCGAACATCTCGGCGAGTTTCACGATGAAGAGGGGGCAGATATCCCGTCGGAGCGGTTGGCGCCGTTTACGGTTGGCGGCTTCAAAGTTGACGAGCTGATATTTACGCACGGATTTGTCAAATACTGCGATATTGATAAGTGCGGCGGAGGATGCTGCCATTCAGGAGTGTATGCCGATACCGCAGAGTATGAGAATATTCTTCGCCGTAAGAATGAGATTATTGCTGTGATGGACGAAACGCAGGACACTGACCCTGCGCATTGGTTCGACGGCGAATGGACGGACGATACCGATTTTAAGAGCGGCAAAGCTATCGGCACGAATGTTCATGAGCGCGACGGCGGAATATCCGGTTTTACAGAAGGCTGTGTGTTCCTTGATAAACAGCATTTTTGCTCCATACAGGTTGCTGCTGCGGGGCAAGGACTGCACCGGTGGACATGGAAGCCGATGTACTGTATTTTATTTCCTGTTACAGTAACAGAAGGCATTCTGACATACGACGATTCGCATTCGGAAGATCTGATTCACTGTGGACCCGACGGAGCAGGGAATTATGTCCATTCCGTTTTCGAAGCAATGAAAGAGGAACTCCAATATGTTTTTGGAGAAGAGGATTTCGCAAAAATGAACGATTATTATTTAGCGAACAAAGAGCGTTTTGAAGCCGAACGAAAGCGCCAGTCGCTCGTTCAGATTTCTATTTCATAATGGCAGATCTGGCAGGGCAATCAATTGTCATTACTGGCGGCTCCCGTGGTATTGGGCGTGGCCTTGTGCGTGCATTCGCAAAAGCGGGCGCTGATGTTATTTTTACGTATGTATCGAACGAAGCTGCCGCGAATGAAGTAAAAGCCGAAGTTGAGGGTACCGGCGGCAAAGTGATCGCAATGAAAGCCGATGTCACATCTGCCGAAGCCGCGCAGAGCGTGATCGATGAAGCGATCAGATCGTTTGGTAAGATCGACGTGCTTGTTAACAACGCCGGCGTTACACGTGATACGCTCTTAATGCGAATGAGCGAAGCGGATTGGGATACTGTTCTTGAAGCAAATTTAAAGGGAACATTCTTGATTACAAAGGCGGCGATCCGCCCGATGATGTCTGCAAAAAAAGGGAAGATAATCGCAATTTCCAGTGTTGTCGGTCTGACCGGTAATGCAGGTCAAGCGAATTATGCCGCCTCAAAAGCCGGCGTGATCGCATTTATGAAGTCTGTTGCAAAAGAGCTTGCTTCGCGCAATATCACTGCGAATGTCATTGCACCGGGTTATATCGAAACCGATATGACCGGAAAGCTCAGCGAAGCGCAACAGAAAGCGATCATGGATCTTGTGCCGCTGAAACGGATCGGGAAAACCGACGATATTGCGAACGTTGCGCTCTTTCTGGCGTCGAGCGCTGCCGATTATATTACCGGCGAAACGATCCGCGTTGATGGCGGGATGGCAATGTAAGAATAATGGTGTTCGACAGAAAATTTTTAGGTATATTTATAAGTTACATTTTAACGATCAATTATTAACCATATTATGGCAGATCAAGCAGCAATTGAATCGAAAGTTCGCGACATTATCGTGAGCAAACTCGGTGTCGAATCGTCGCAGGTGACAACGGCGGCATCGTTTACGAAAGACCTCGGCGCCGATTCGCTCGATACCGTCGAACTAGTAATGGAATTTGAAAAGGAATTCGGTATGCAGATTCCCGACGAAGATGCTGAAAAAATTCAGACCGTCGGCGACGCTGTGACCTATATTTCGAGTAAGTAATTATATTGCGATACGACGTGCTTAGCACATAAAGTAAGCATATCGGATATTAGGATGACACAACAACTGCGGCGTGTGGTTATTACCGGGATGGGTGCTGTGACGCCTATTGGTAACGACCTTGCTTCATATTGGGACGGTCTTGTGAACGGCCGCTCTGGCGGAGCGACGATCACTCGCTTCGATCCGACCGGTTATGACACGACGTTCGCCTGCGAGGTGAAGAATTTCGATGCCATACAATACATCGACCGGAAGCTCATGCAGCGAATGGATCTCTTTACCCAGTTTGGTATGGCAGCAAGCGTGCAGGCGATCGCCGACTCTGGTATGAATCTTGAAGCGATCGATAGAGATCGTTTTGGTGTCATCTATGGCTCAGGTATTGGCGGAATGTGGGCATATCAAAAGCAGCAACAGACAGTATTCGATACAGGCGGCCCGCATCGGATTTCGCCGTTCTTTATCCCGATGATCATCTCCGATATTTGTGCGGGATATATTTCTATGCGGTTCGGACTTAAAGGCCCGAACTATGCTACGACCAGTGCATGTGCAACCAGTAACCATTCTGTTATCGATGCGACGATGTATATCCAGCGAGGACTTGCTGACATGATGCTCGCCGGTGGGACGGAAGCAGGTATTTGCCCGATGGGAGTCGGCGGGTTCAACGCAATGAAAGCACTTTCGACCCGTAACGATGATCCGGCAACTGCGAGCCGTCCGTTCGACTTGACACGCGACGGATTTGTCTGTGGCGAAGGGGCAGGTTCGCTTATTCTCGAAGACCTCGAACATGCTAAAAATCGAGGCGCAAAAATTTATGCAGAGCTTGTCGGCTTTGGTGCGACCGCTGATGCATATCATATCACAGCCCCTGCTCCCGGAGGCGAAGGCGCCGTTCGTGCAATGAAGATGGCGTTGCAGACGGCAGAGATGTCGCCGAATGACATTGATTATATTAATGTGCATGGCACATCAACGACCATCGGAGATATTGCAGAAACGGAAGCTATCAAGACGACATTTGGCGATCATGCTAAGAAAGTAGCAGTGAACTCCACAAAGTCGATGACCGGACATTTGCTTGGCGCGGCCGGCGCGATCGAAGCAATTGCAAGCATTCTTGCAATTCATCATCAAACGGCTCCGCCGACCATTAATTTGCGTAACCCTGACCCTGCCTGTGATCTTGATTATATCCCGAATACAGCACGTCAAATGAAAATAGATGCCGCACTCAGCAACGGGTTTGGGTTTGGCGGACATAACGCAACACTCGCCTTCAAGAAATTTGAGGAGTGATGCTGATTAACCCGAGAGATATAAGTTATTTGTGAATACTTCAACGGACGACGGCTCTCCAAATAATTTCTTGGGACGTCTCAGGTCCCGCATTGATCGCTACCGCAAACTCGGAGCCGAACGCCGAGAACGCAGGTCATCCTTTATCTCCGGTTTTCTTTCACGACGTGCTGAAGAGCAATATACACCTCCGCCGCCTGAAGTTGCAGGGGTAGCTCGGGGAGGTCTTACTGCTGCTGATTTCCAAGAACTCGAACGACGGATCGGGCATGTCATAAAATACCGGTTATATTTTATGCAGGCGCTAACTCATCGGTCGTATCTGCAGTTCGTTCAACAGCCAGATATGCTTTCAAACGAACGGCTTGAATTTCTTGGTGACGCTGTGCTTGATCTTGTGATCGGTGAATATCTATACCGTGAATTTCAAAGCTTGCCGGAAGGCGAGTTGACGAAACTTCGCTCACGGCTCGTTTCCGGTTCTGCGCTTGCTAAACACGCCAGCGACATTGGCCTCGATAAATTTTTGCTTCTCTCAACGTCAGCACGTCATTCGCTCGAACGCGGATCGCAAACACTTCTGGCAGATGCCTACGAAGCAGTCATCGCTGCAATATATCTTGACGGAGGAATGGATGCCGCACGAGATTTCATTTATCGCCATATCATAACTCATACACGCCGCGACGAACTGATGCTCTCGGACACGAATTATAAGTCGATGCTGCTTGAGTATGCGCAGTCACAAAAGCTCGGTGTGCCGCGGTATATCACAGTTGGTGAGGAGGGCCCGAATCATGCCCGCGTGTTCTCGGTCGAAGTACTTGTCAGCGGTATTGTCCGCGGGGCGGGGCAGGGACATTCGAAAAAAGAAGCGGAGCAACAGGCTGCACTCAAAGCGCTTGGAGAGTTAGGGGTCATGCAAAATGCCACCACCACTGATATTGCCGATATTAGCGGAGAGACAGTGCATTGAACCGGAACGCTCTGAAATATACTATTGCAGCCGCCCTAACGTTCGGAGCCTTATATCTTGCATTTCGCGGTCAAGATGTCAACACACTGTTCTCGATCGTTAAACAAGCAAATATTTTTGCACTTTTCGGAATTGTCCTCTTCCAGCTTATCGCTCATTTTATTCGCGCGTGGAGATGGCAATATTTATTAAGTCCGGTCAAAACCGAAGTAGGTCTCTTTAACTCGTTCAAAGCAGTCGTTGCCGGATATGCAATGAATAATATTATTCCGCGAGCGGGAGAATTGATTCGTCCTGCAATGATAGCACGATCTGAAAAAATCCCATTTGCTGCAGCACTTGCAACGATCGTACTCGAACGGATATTGGATGTCGTTGCTCTTGGAAGCATTCTCACAGCCTCGCTTTTTATTTTCCGCAAGCAATTTGAGGCAGCATTTCCTGAGATTGCAAGCAGTACGCTTCCCGTACTGATCGTGATCGCGGTTGTACTAATCCTGTTCGTAATCGTTCTCGTCAATAAAACAGTAGAAGCATTATTATTGAAACTGATCGCAACGGTATTTCCGCAGAAGGTAGCAGTTTTTCTTGGCACGGCGTTCGATACGTTCACGACGGGACTGCGCGGGCTTTCCCAAAAAACAATTCTACCCATCATTATTGGTACGATCGGGGTATGGCTTTTTTATTCATTTTCAACGTATGCCGGCATTTTTGTTTTTATGGGTTCCGGAATAGAGAACATCGGATATGATGGCGCACTTGCGCTACTGGCTTTGACAGGAATTTCCATTACCATCCCGACTCCTGGGGGAACGGGGACATACCACTACTTCATCAGCCGTGCGCTTGCAGGTTTTTTTAGTATTGCCTTACCTTCCGCTATTGCATTTGCAACGATCACACATGCGGTAAACTACATTGCGATCACACTCCTTGGTTTGTTTTATATGCTGAGAGCCGGAGTATCGCTCGGTAAAGCAAAGGAAGCCAATCAAGAAAAAAAGGGCACACCGAAGCATGCCCTTAGAACTTAAGTAATTAACCGGCTTACTTACACGTCTGCACAACTCTTACCGCGATGCGGCGATTTTGTGCTCGTGCTTTTTCGACCATTGTGGCTGTTACTTTTTTGCCTTTTTTCGGTTCCGGTATGACCGGACGCGATGAGCCGAAGCCTTCTGTGTGGTCGATATGGCTCGGATCGACACCTTGATCAATGAGCCATTTCTTCACACTCGCAGCGCGCATTTCGGATAACTCCTGATTACGTTTTGCGTCGCCTTCGCTCGACGCATGGCCTTCGATCACGACCTTGATATCAGGGCACTGCTCGGTAAGCGCTTTGATCTTGTACAGATTCTCCAGCGTACCTGGCTCGCGAAGATCGAAGTTATCAGTATTGACTATAAAGATCACGCCGGGGAAATTCGAGACGGTATTAACCGGCGGTTTCGGCGGGCAGCCGTCCGGCGCGACACCCGGAATAAGCGGGCATTTATCAACGCCGTCTTTGAAGCCGTCGCCGTCAGTATCCGGGTTGAGCGGATTTGTTTTCGTCTTGTTGATCTCGTCAAAGTCGCTTAACCCATCGTCATCGGTATCAGTCTTTAACGGATTTGTGTGATATATCTTTACTTCATCACCGTCGCTGAGTCCGTCACCATCGGTATCGGCCTTGAGCGGATCGGTGTGGTATGTCTTCACTTCATCACCGTCGCTTAGTCCGTCACCGTCGGTATCGGCTTTAAGCGGGTCAGTATGATAAATATTTACTTCGTCACCGTCATTGAGTCCGTCACCGTCAGTATCAACCTTCATCGGATCTGTATGATACTTCATCACTTCGTCGTAATCGGATAACCCGTCACCATCGCTATCAGCTTTTAACGGATTCGTATGATACTGATTCACTTCCTCACCGTCTGAAAGCCCATCACCATCGGTATCGGCTTTGAGAGGATCGGTATTATATTTTCTTACTTCGTCCCCATCGGACAAGCCGTCGCCGTCAGTATCAGCCTTGAGCGGGTCAGTATGGTACTGATTGACCTCTTCGCCGTCTGAGAGTCCGTCGCCATCTGTATCGGCTTTTGTAGGATTAGTATGATATGTATTTACTTCATCACCGTCGTTGAGGCCGTCACCATCGGTATCGACTTTTGTCGGATCTGTGCCATATTTATGGACTTCGTCGCCGTCGCTTAGGCCGTCACCATCGGTATCGGTCTTGAGCGGGTCGGTATGATAGACTTTTACTTCGTCACCGTCGGAAAGTCCGTCACCGTCCGTATCGGCTTTTAGCGGGTCGGTGTGATAGACGTTGATCTCTTGTCCGTCAGTGAGTCCGTCTCCGTCAGTATCCGGATTATTCGGATCGGTGTGATACTTAAAGATTTCATCGTAATCCGAAATGCCGTCACCATCAGTATCGGCTTTGAGCGGATTGGTGTGATATTTTTTTACTTCGTCGCCATCGGACAGTCCGTCACCGTCGGTGTCAGGATTATTCGGGTCGGTGTGATAAATTTCGCGCTCTGCTTTATCGGTCAAACCGTCTTTATCGACGTCTTGATCGCCATAAATATAATAGCTCAGTCCGATACCGAATGTAACAAACGCGTCTGATGTAGTTGAGGGGGTTTTGGAAGGCTGCGCTGTATATTTTCCATTCGAGCGCAGTGCCGAGTCGAATTGAGCATACGCTTGCTGAGAAAAATCATCGAGATAGTCAGTATTCGGAATATGAAGCAATCCCTTCCCATTGAAAACAAGATTATCGTTCATATATAACTCGAAGCCAAGACCGACAACCCACCCAAGTGTATTTCTGGAATACCCGACAGCATTGACGTAGGGGAGGTCCTGATTCTGCATATTTGCCGGCGAAAAATTAAATATCTCGATACCGCCGAGAACGAAGGGGACAAATGTTTGAAGCGGGAAGAGATTCGCGCTTCCCATTATCTGAAACCCTCCGTGACGAATCTTTATTTTATCGTTACGGGCGATGGCCGGGTTTGCCGGGACGCCTTTCCCGGGATCTAAATAAGAACCCGTCGTCAATTGCCCGAAATACGACGGATATGCACGAACATCATCGTCGGAAACATTCATCCGAAGCTGGCCGCCGTTATACGCCACATGGACCGAGAACCAATCCAGGATATTATACCGAAGAAAAATATCTCCGGAAAGCCAGAACTGATCGTCTTTGAAGTCTCCGTAGAGTTTGTTCGTTTCGAAATCGAAACCGAACGACAAACGTCCGGCAGTACTTTGCGACCTCGCCGTGTGAGAGGTCGTCGCGATGAGAATTATCGCCGCTGCAAAAATTATTATTTTTTTCATAGCAGTGTCGTTAATAATAGTTAAGCTGTGTGGGCAATCCGTTATGTCACAAAAATACAAACACTTTGTGACTCATCTAAATATTTCATCAAAAATTATACCGAAATAATACGCCAGATCGCATTTATTTCCTTATGCTTACAGATGATCTTTATGATACGCCGAGAAATGTGTCAATAGAGATCACCGTGACACTATAAATTTTCCTAACTATTTAAAAGTGCCGTGGCTCGATACGACGACTGTATAGATACCGGGCTCTAATGTGCTAACGTTTATAATCGTCTCGTCTGTGACGAGTTGCGAGGAATAAATTCTGTCTCTGATTCGCCCGAGAGCATGATAGTTTCTCGCAGCCAGAAACCTTATTTCAGTTATTAAGGGGCTTTGCAGTCGTATTTTTGCAGAACTAAATATGCTTAACGAACAAGAAATCGCGGAATTTGAAGCGCTTAAAAAGCGCTATGAAAAACCTCAGTCAATCTTACTTCCTGTTCTTTGGAAACTACAAGAAAAGAACGGCTGGATCGACGATGCAGCCATGGAAGAAGCAGCGCGATTCGCTGAATGCACAAAGGCGCATGTCCTCGGGGTAGTAAGTTTTTATACGATGTTCCACGAGAAGCCAATGGGGCGCTTCCATGTACAGGTCTGTACGAATGTTAGCTGTATGCTCCGCGGCGGGGAAGAGATATTTCAGTCGGTCAAGCAAACTCTCGGTTGTGGTAATCATGAACGAACTGCTGACGGGATATTCTCGCTCGAAGAGGTCGAATGTATGGGCGCGTGTGGCGGCGCACCAATGATCGCGATAGGCGATGATTTCTACGAAGGTGTTACGAAAGAGGAAGTTCTACAAAATTTGGCAAACATTAAGTCCGGCAACCAACCTGTTAAATCAAAAGAGTTAAAGCAACTTCCTGACATTGACTCTGAAGTAACCTCACCTAAGATTGTTTTACCGAATATTCCCAATTATAACAATATTGATATTTATGTTGCCAATGGCGGATATAACGAGGCAATTCGCAAGGCATTCTCAATGACGCCCGAGGCAGTGACGAACGAAGTAAAGCAGTCTGGTCTTCGCGGCAGAGGCGGCGCAGCGTTCCCAACAGGGCTAAAGTGGACTTTTATGCCGAAAGGCACGGACAAAAAGAAATTTTTGCTCATTAATGGGGACGAGTCCGAGCCTGGTTCATTCAAGGACCGTCAGATATTCGAGTTCAACCCTCATCAAATGATCGAGGGTATTCTTATTGCGGCCTATGCAATGCAGGTAAATCACGCATACGTCTATATTCGAGGCGAGTACGCGCATTGGGTAAAGCTAGTGCAGAAAGCTGTTGACGATGCGTATGCGCGCGGCTTTATCGGCGAGAAGATGAAGGAAACATTTAAGCCAACCGGTGAGGGTGTACCATATTCGGTAGATATAACTGTTCACAAGGGCGCCGGGGCCTATATTGTCGGAGAGGAGTCCGCACTGATGAATTCTCTTGAAGGCCAACGGGGTTATCCGCGAGTGAAGCCCCCATTTCCGGCAAACTTTGGACTATGGGGATATCCGACGACGATCAACAATGTCGAAACGATAGCGAATGTCCCGGCGATCATCAAAATCGGATGGGAGGCATACAGTAAGATAGGCGAGCCGAAGCATCCCGGCACATTACTTCTTGGCGTCAGTGGACACGTAAATCGTCCTGGCATATACGAAGTCCCGAGTGGAACACTGCTTACGGATATGATCTATAAATATGCGCAAGGTGTGCCGAATAATAAAAAAATTAAGATGGTCATTCCGGGCGGTTCTTCAATGCCGCCATTGCGGGGTGACAGTTTGGACGGCGTCAAGATGGACGCTGAAAGTTTGAAGGTTGCCGGCTCGTCGATCGGAACCGGCGGCATTATGGTGATGGATGAGGATACCGACATTCCAAAAGTGCTCGAACGCATTTCTAAATTTTATCACCACGAATCCTGCGGGCAGTGTACGCCGTGCCGCGAGGGGACAGGCTGGCTTGAAAAAATTCTCAAAAGAGTCAACGCCGGCGAAGCATCGAAAGCAGATATTGCGCTTCTGGAAGATGTTGCAAAAAATATCGAAGGCAGAACAATCTGTGCGCTCGGCGAAGCAGCCGCTTGGCCTGTCAAGTTTACAGTTCAGCGCTTCCCGGAAGAATTTGCAAAGAAAGTGAAAGATACACGTGAACACCTTACCCCGAACAAAGTCCACTCTCTTCGCGTCGGAGGATTAGAACCAGTTGAGATCCATATCCCACTTGTTGAAAGAAAATAGTAACGAAATAACGTTGTTATGTTCAAAATACTTCTTTATTCCGTATTTTTGTAGATTCAGTAAAAGATATTTATGATCCATACGTTCGATGTAGTGATTGTCGGGGCAGGCGGGGCAGGGCTTCGGGCAGCCGTAGAGATTCCGGCAGGGTATAGTTGTGCAGTCTTAACGAAAGTGCATCCGCTGCGCTCGCACACCGGCGCGGCGCAAGGCGGAGTATGCGCGGCACTAGGGAATCTCGAAGAAGATACCC
>DASQGZ010000004.1:0-17472 GCA_035632315.1 Kapaibacterium sp. (SeqCode)
ATTTTTTTATGAACAAAACTACATAGAATGTTCAAATATATTGAATGAGGTCGTCCCTATTTTTTTCAAACAATATGGTATAGAAAATCCGGATACACTTTTCGTGTTACGGTTTTTAGGCAACGAAAAACTTAAGCACATCCCAATAATGAAAAAAACTGCACAATCCCTTATCGATGCTGCATGTAAAATTCATCAACACCAAATTATGGCTTCTCCGAAAGTATCGAATGAACTTAATGATATTTATTCTAATTTATTCCAGTAAGGGTCTATCAAAAATCGCACGTCCTAGTGAACTGTAATTAGTGTCTGGGTATAGGATATAAAAGTGGGTTAAGCGGTTTTCCAGGAATCGTATCTGAGGCGCAGTACGTTTTGTATGCTACACACGCAATATCGGAATCAGAGCCAAAGTAAATTTCTGCAGTTATCTGAGAATTACAGGTTGTACTCGGCGGCGGATTCAGCGTAACGCTGGGGATCGAGTCAAGACCGGAACCAACGACGACTGGCGGCGGCGAACTCGAAACAGGGACAAAGGTTACTCCTCCGTCTGTTGAGACGGTGGTTGCAATACTGAATGAGGCTCCGCCTCCGAGCGGACCGACAAGGGGAATATATGCCTTACCCCACGGAGGAAGTAAGTAATTGGCAATGTAAGAAGTGGCTGGAACTGTTATTTGAGCATAAAATGATATCGCACCGCTCATACTTGGATTCGGCACAGTAAGGACAGACAGGTAGTTTGGTCCGCAGTCGTTCCAGTTTGTTAACCAAAAAGTATTCGGATTCGCAGGGTTATAAAAGTAATTGTAGCAACAGCACATTGTATCAAGCGGATACTGATACGTCATAGAGTCTAGACCAAATTGAGGTGTGCTGGAATTTTGACCTGGTAATACTTTATCCGTATTCGTAAGAGTTTTATACGTTTTAACTGTTATATGTTTATACGCATACTTGCCGCTCTTTTGCCCATTCCCGTGTAAAAGAAAATAGCCAATAATGATGCCAATTACGAAAATAAAAAAATAGATAATGATGCTTCGTTTCATATCCGTCTGGGTTTAAAGATGAATGTACAAAGGTATGACAATCCCGGACGATTTCCAAATTCAAAACAAGAATTTTCTTGCGACCGCTAAATTTTATCGCTTTTCGTCCAAAACTGCCTCATTTGATGTTGCTACAGGCGTTTCATCTTTCTTTTGTGGTGCGGGTTGAGGTTGTTTGGCGAAACGGTTTTCGCGCCAATTATTATATTCCGGTGTGTTTGGCAATAGTGTCGGCAACGGGTCTTCCCTGTCGTGATAGAGATAATATTTTATAAGCTTTCGGCAGATCGGGGCGGAGATGTCGCCGCCGAAACCGGCATTCTCGACTAATACACACATTGCTATCTTCGGGTTGTCGAACGGAGCGAAGCAATCGAACCAGGCGTGCGATTTTCCGTGTGGGTTCTGCGCTGTTCCGGTTTTACCGGCGATCTGACAATCATGCGGACCGGGCGTTTCGCAAGCGTGACCAGTGCCACCGCCTTCGTGAACGACACCGAACATTGCATTGCGCACAACTTCAACGATCGTATCGGAAACACTAACGTGATGTTTTTTCGGGACAAAATTTTCCCAGCGGCGAGTCTGATTATTAAAGATCGCACGAGCCGCATGCGGCTGCACCCACACACCATGATTCGCCCATGTTGCCGCATACGCCGCCTGCTGCAGCGGCGTCACCCCGACCTCACCTTGCCCGATACCCTGACTGACAACATACCCTTTCGTCCATCCGCGCGGATAATGTTTATTCATCCACGCCGTACTCGGAACAGTGCCATTTCCCTCGTATGCTAAGTCAACCCCCGTCTGCAGACCGAAACCAAAATCGTGCGCATACTTTGCCATTGAATCAATGCCGAGCGCAAGTACTGCGCGATAATAAAATACATCGCACGAAGCAACGATGGACTTATGAAAATTCGTCGCACCGTGGACCGCATCGTCATTATATGTGTGGTCGCCAAATGTAAATGAGCCCGGGCAGTTCAGGACATAATTCATCGGCCAAGTCTTTGTCTGCATCGTCGCGGCGGCCATCAAGAGTTTCCACGTCGAGCCGGGCGGATAGCGAGTTTGTGTCGCACGATTGTATAGTGGGTGCGCAGGATCGAGCATCACCGATTGATATTCTGCTTTCGATGTGCGCCCGCTGAAAATATCAAGATCGAAATCCGGTTTGCTCACAAGCGCAAGAATTTCTCCGGTCGAAGGATCGAGTGCAACGATCGCGCCGTGCAGGCCTTGTAGTAATTGCTCGGCATATTCCTGCAAGCCGAGATCCATCCCAAGCTGAATGCTTTCCCCATCGAGGCCTTTTATGTCGGCTGCGCCCTCTTTGAAACGTGCTTGCCGCTGACCGCGCGCATCGACGGCAACATACTCATATCCTTTTCTGCCGCGAAGATCGTCTTCGTGGAATGCTTCGAGGCCTGTCGTGCCGACAATATCGCCGGGATGGTAGTACGAACTGTCTGCTGTAGTATCGAGATTCTCAAGTTTTTGCTCGGAGATCTCTTTTGTAAAACCAAGCAGGTGCGATGCACGAACCGGAGCAACGTACTGTCGTTTCGATTCAACCGAAATATCAATGCCGGGCAGATCGACGAGATGTTCTTCGATCGCCGCGATCGTTCGCACATCGATATCCCCGATGATCTTCACCGGTTGAAATTTTACATATGAACCCGACTGGTTAAGCTTATTGATGATATACGTTGTGTCAACACCGAGCAGCGACGCTAACACAGGGAGCGTTTGTTTCCTGTATGGGAGAAAATCTTCCGGTGTGATGGTGACCGCATACGACGGAATGCTCGCTGCAACAACTGTGCCGTAGCGATCATAGATCGCACCGCGCGCCGGAATGCGCTCGATCCGTTTGATCCCCTGCGCACTTGCAGCGCCGCGAAGCTCCGTGCCTTCTAATATCTGCAGTTCGACGAATCTGGCGATAAATCCGGCAAAGACGATCGCAATGACGGCAGCAAAAATGCGTCGGCGGGTCGGCGATGCAAACTCCTGATCAGAAAAGAAATCGAACATCAATCATAATAGAATCCAATGTGAAAAACGGGAAAGTCGTTATTCATCGTTCCACCCGGATTTCTTCGTATTTTTAGACATTCATTCATATTAGAGTACCTATGAGACTCTTGATGTTGTGTATAGTTTGCATAAGTGCAATACTATCGTCGTGTGGAAAAAGTGACTCCGACAACTGGATCGAAACGAAAGATGTTTCAATCATAGCATATAAATCTGACCCTGAAAACGGGAAACAGTATCTCGATGTCATTTACGAGAATGTCGGCGCGAAAGACATTAGTAAATTGAAGGTCGAGCTCATAACTTCGACCAAAGGAAAATTCGATACGATCACGAAAATGATCATACCGGAGATGATCCTGAAGCCGAAAGACAAACACCTTGTTCCTCGCCCGATCGGCGAACCGCCGGCAGTGTTCGATAATGTCGCCGTCAGCCGTGTGTGGGTCGTATATGAAAAATAATGACGCAAACATTTGTTTTCGATATCGAGACCGTTCCGCTCCCGTTCGACGAGTCGTACGATGAAGTACAGAAAGAGTATCTGCTTCGCGGCCTGAGCACTGAGGCTGAAATAGAAAATCAAAAACGATTAGGGGCGCTTAATCCGCTGCTCGGACGTGTGGTCTGTATCGGATTATATATTCCCGAACTTGCCCGCGGCGCCGCTCTTTCACTTGCAACAGAAGATTCCGAAGAGACCGTCGAGTATGAAGATCATTCCATCAAATATCTTACATTCGCCGACGAAGCAGCGCTGCTGACCCACTTTTGGCAGGGACTTGACGAGGTTCGCTACTCGGCGTTCGTTTCGTTCAACGGCAGAAATTTCGATTGCCCGTTCCTGATGCTTCGCAGCGCTGCGCTTGGCGTTCGCCCAAGCATTAATATGATGGCCGGGACACGATGGTCATTTCGCATCGCCGGGAAAAAATATGAATCGGACCACATCGATCTGCTCGATAAATTAGTCTTCGGTGCAGGGTTCGATAAGAGCGGCGCAACCAGAAAATTCAATCTGGATTTTTACACGAAATCGTTCGGCATCAAATCTCCCAAAGCCGAAGGAGTCACCGGTTATAATGTCGCCGATTTTTTTGTCGACGGAAAGATAAGAGAAATTGCCGAGTACTGTATTCGTGATGTACGGGCAACGGCTGAATTGTATGACCGCTGGAATACGTTATTACGGTTCTGAAATAATTCGTTACCTGTTCGATCGGCAATTCTTTATCCTTTTTACATAGCGCGACGATTCATTCGCCACCGCAGGCAATCTGCCGGCGACGGAGTTCACGGTGCATCGAAGAAGCGGTTTGTGTCGGTGATCACCGTGATCGCAATCTCAGCCGTTGCGCTGGGTACGGCGACGCTCATCGTCGCGCTCTCAATCCTTTCCGGCTTTGAACAGACCCTGACGAACAATGTCATCGGTTACACTGCGCACGCCGAGATCGCATCCTACGGCAACCGCCCGCTGCCGGAATACCCGACAACGATCGCATCGCTGAAAAAACACGTGCCGCACATTCAGGCGATCACCCCCTTTGTCGAGCAGGAAGCGATCCTTCGAAGTTCGAGCGGTGTTGCCGGTACGATCGTCAGTGGCGTGCCCGTCGGCGATTCGCTCACGCTTGCATTCAAACGTTTAATAAAAGGCCACATTCCGCTCAACGATAATATCGATACGCTTCCCGAGATCGTTCTCAGTAAAGGTGTTGCCGAAGAACTTCATACCGATACCGGAAAAGTGCTGACCGTATTTCGATTTATTGAAGGGATGCAGTCGCGTGACGATCTGCTGAAATATCTTATGCGATTCCGCGTCGTCGGCATTTTTGAAACAGGAATGAGCGAATACGATAATACTCTTTCTTACACGACACTCTCAAGCGCACAAGCATTTCGAATGACCAGCAGCACTCAGGTCAGCGGTTTTCGTTTGCTCTTCGACGATCTTTCCCAGATCAAGCCTATTCTGTCCGAGCTGAAAAAGCACCTGCACTATCCATATTATGTCCAAAGCGTCTATGAGATCTACCCGACGATCTTTGGCTGGATCGAACTTCAGAAAAAACCGATCCCGATCATTCTCGGACTCATCATTATCGTCGCCGCCTTTAATGTCATTTCGACATTGTTGATCCTGGTAATGGAAAAAACAAAGCAGATCGGCGTGCTCAAATCGCTCGGAGCAAGCAATCCGTCGATACTCTCGATCTTTGTGTTCGAAGGAGGATATATTGCGATCTGCGGGATCATCGGGGGCAACATCCTCGCATTCGTTCTGTCGTGGCTGCAACTTCATTATCATTTCTTTAAGCTTCGCGCAGAGATCTATTTTATGCCGAGCGTTCCTATTTCGATCGAGTGGCAGCATTATCTTATCGTCAGTGCGATTGCACTCGCGATCACGGTTACATCTGCATTCATTCCCGCACGGATCGCAACGAAGATCAAGCCCGTCAAAGCTCTGAAGTTCGGATGAACCCGATAGAAGTTGTGACCGGTCTGCTCGTACAGAGTGGCAAAGTGTTGATGTGCGAGCGCAGTCCTGAAAAAATTTATCCCCTGCATTGGGAATTTCCGGGCGGGAAAGTTGAAGCCGGCGAAAGACTGTCAGATGCCGTCATAAGGGAAATTCGAGAGGAGCTTCATGTTGAGTGTCATTCTCTGCACACGTATTTCGAGGACACGATGACCTATTCAAACGGCTTTACCTATCACGTTACGTTCTTCGTCATCAATATGTTTTCCGGCGATCCGGTCAACACAGAGTTCAACAGCATTGACTGGTTTACCTCAGAAGAATTAAGAAATATTCTACATTTGAGTGGGAATAAACAAGTTATCGAAAAATTGATCGCGGAAGGAATTCCGGCGCAATGAACTCGACGGTTCGTCAGCGGCTCGTTCGGGCACGAACACTTTTGCTGCGATGGCATCGCAAGCAGAACAAGCGAGAATTCTCGTGGCGGCACGATGTTCGCGATCCGTATGAAGTGCTCGTGTGCGAAATGATGGGTCAGCAAACACAGGCCTCGCGTATCGAGATATTCTTAAAGAAATTTTTACGAAAATTTCCTACGGTCTCAGCGCTTGCGAACGCGAAACAAAGCGATGTCATCCGCGCATGGCAAGGACTCGGATACAATCGCCGAGCATTGCACTTACATAATGCCGCAAAGATGATCGCCGTAAAACACGGTGGTATTATTCCGCGCTCACAAACAGATCTTCTCGTCCTTCCCGGCATAGGCGCTTATACTGCCTCGGCTATTCGAGTATTCGCATTCGAAGAAAACTCGTCAGCCGTCGATGTCAATGTCAGCCGCGTTATTACTCGGCTTTCTAAAAAAGTCCGCGATCGCACTGAATTGCTGCCGCTTATGACGGTACAGGAAATAAACGAGGAGATTATGCCTCGCAAAGCTATTCGCGATTGGCACGAAGCAATAATGGACTTTGGCGCAACGATATGCACAAAAAATAATCCGCAATGTGACATCTGCCCATTGAGAAACGTCTGCCTCTCAAAAGGATTATATAAAAAGATACATTCTTCACTAGATAAAAAGCAACAAAAAGAGAAACAATATTTTGGTGCGCCTAAAAGAATTTGGCGCGGAAGAATATTAAAGATTATAACAGATGGTCGTCGCATTGGCGCTTCAGACTTAAAAAAATCTCTTCACCAGCAATTTGGATTGACTGCTTCCGAAGTTTCTGCGATCTTATCTATGACACTTCCAGAATTATTACAGGAAGGATTTATCCGGCATTCGACAAATGACAGCTACTCGCTCAAATAGATCACATTCTGAATTTCCCGAGCCGTGGCTATCAGTATATGCCGAGCGGCGAGATGCCATCAAACGGCGCCTTGAATATTTTGCACAAATCCCTCGCGAACACTATTTTTACGAGCTGTTATTTTGCATACTGACACCTCAATCGCAGGCAAAGAATGCTGAGATCGTTATTTCAAAACTCATCGACGAGCACTTTTTTGAAATCGGTTTTGACCCGACAGAAATTCTTCGAAACAGCCGTCATTATATTCGCTTCCATAATACAAAAGCCAGGCGGCTGCTCATTGCACGAAAGCAATTCTCTGCTATTGCTGCGGTGATCGACAAGTATTGGAACAAACCGATTGTTTTACGGGAGGAAGTTCGCGAAGCTGTTCCGGGCTTTGGCTTAAAAGAGTCGTCCCATTTTCTAAGAAACATTGGCATCCGAGGGCTTGCCATTTTAGACCGGCATATTCTTAAACATCTCAATGACCTCAAAATTATTCGAAACATCCCGGCTTCATTGACCGACAAACGCTATTATGCGATCGAAAAGAAATGGAAAAAATATTCCGGTAATATCGGCATTTCTCTTGACGAGCTCGACCTTCTTTTTTGGAGTATGGAGACCGGAGAGATAAGAAAGTAACGGCTATCTTTTGAACGGCTCCGTTCTGTCCGAAAAATCAGGCCGATAATACTCCTGACTTTCGAATTCCTGTACCCAGCCGTTCTCGAATTTAAATTCTTCGAGCAAGTCAAGTACTTTCTCATATTCACGCTCACGAATGCGGCGAGCAAGAAGTATCAGGCGTTCCGATCGCTCGGCATTTTCGTCAGTAATGCGATTCGTCGGATAATACTGGCTCATCACAGAAAGCGTGACGTTCGGCGAAAGATCTGCTGCGATCATTGCGAGCGTGTCTTCTGACCCTGCAAGATCGTTCGGTAATACCAAATGACGAATGACAAGCCCGCGTTTGATGAGACCATCCTCGCCATAAACAAGCTTGTCACCCATTTGCCGGTACATCTCTTTGAGGGCAAGTCGCGAATGCAAAACATAATTTTTTATGCCGGAATAGTCATACCCTGCCTGTTCATTGGAATATTTAATATCCGGCAGATATATATCTATGACTCCGTCAAGGAGTTTCAATACATCAACTGAGTCATAGCAATTTGTATTATAGACAAGCGGAATGTTAAGACCCATTTCACTAGCGATCACGATGGCATTGACGATCTGCGGCGTAAAATGTGTTGGCGAGACCAGTCCGATCGAATGGCAGCCGCTCTCGTTTTGCAGTTCAAGCATAATCTCGGCAAGCCGCTCAATGCTCACCTCGTTTTTTTGTTCTTCTTTCCAACGCTGGGATATTTCGTAGTTCTGACAATAGACACAACGGAGATTGCAATTACCAAAAAAAATATTTCCAACTCCCTTCGCCCCGACGAGTGCAGGCTCTTCGCCGAAATGAGCGCAATACGACGAAACGATCGGTTTTAAACCGGAATAACATCGCGCTATCTCATTATTCAAGCGATCGACATGACAATCAAGCGGACAGATATTGCACGATGCAAGCATTGCCTGAAGCAGTTCGGCACGGCGTGAGAGTTCGCCCGATCGCCACAGTTCACGATATGACGGAATATATTGCACACGGGTGAAACATTTCGTAAGTCGTTTCGGGTTGCTTCTTCAACGATTTGATGAACATAACGAGCAAACCGAAGAAAATACTTATTGTTCGCACCGATAAGATCGGGGATATGGTCCTGACCCTCCCTCTCGCTCGTGCTATCAAGCAAGTAATGCCCGATGCGAATGTTTCGATCATGGCGCGAACATATACAGCGCCGCTCGTCAAGCTCTGCCCTGACATTGATAAGGTAGTCGAATATGACGGATCGTCGTTCGTTCATTTGATCGGACAATTACGCAGAGTTCGCGCCGATGTCGTGATCCTGCTTTCGCCGAAAGCTCGTTTTGCGATCGCATCATTTCTTGCAGGTATTCCAATTCGCATCGGTAAGGGTTATCGGTGGTATTCCGTCTTTACGAATAAAAAAATATTCGAACATCGCAAAAATGCCGAGCGAAACGAGGCAGCATATAATCTCAGGATGCTCAAACCGCTTGGGATCGATGCCGAAGAACAGCTTTTACCAATACTGGATAAGAACAAGCTGCCGAAAAATCCGATTAACGCGACCAAATATATCGTGCTGCATACTCAAACCGGGGGGTCCGCACCAATTTGGGACGCGGATAAATGGTGCAAACTTGGATCTGTCCTGAATCAAAAATTTCATTTACCTGTCATTCTTACAGGGATTCGTTCTGAGGGTGAATTCTTGTTCATTCTCTCAGAACGAATGAAACAGGACGGCATGGATGTTCATATACTCCCTGAAAGCGATCTGTTGTCGCTGGCGCGAGTTCTTTCCGAGGCGTCGCTCGTTATTTCGGGAAGTACCGGCCCCGGACATATTGCCGCGGCACTCGGCGCGCCGACGATCGGGTTGTTCCCGCTCGCACGCGCACTTTCGAAAGAGCGTTGGGGGTTCAGAGGCGCAAATGTTGAAAATCTTTCGCCGCTCGATCCGGTGAAAGCTGAGTGCCCGATGTGCAAGAACTGCGAGTGCATCGCTGCAATCACCGTCGATCAAGTAATGAACGCCGGCGAGCGATTGATAAGACCATAAAATAAGCTTGATGAATATTCTTTTACAACTACTACTTTCAACAGTGTTTGCACTCGGCGCTTCACGAAGCACCGAGCAAACCGTTTCAACCGGCGACGCACCGCTTCGAACGATCCCGAACAATGCATTTGCTGTTGGTGAGAAACTTACGTTCGATATTTCATACGGGTTCATCACTGCCGGACAAGCAATGATGACGATCCCGGATTATAAATATATCAACGGCAGGCAAGCGTTCGAGATCAATACATACGCCGTTTCAACCGAAACGATGGACAACATTTTCCGCGTGCGCGATAAATATTCTACATTTCTCGATGTTGACGGGTTATACCCACACCGGTTCGAACAGCACGTTCGCGAAGGCAAATACAGCAAAGATTACGATGCGTTCTTCGATCAGCAGGCCGGAACCGCTGAAACCGACGACGGTCAGAAATATAAAATCCCGCGCTTCGTTCATGATATCTTGAGCGCATTCTACTATGTTCGTGCGCTCGATTTAAGGCAATATCACAAAGGTGATAAGATCACGCTTCAAAATTTTTACGACGGCAATGTGCATCCGCTCGATGTGATGGTACGCGGCAGACAGCAGGTCCAAGTTGGCGCCGGTACGTTCAACTGTGTGGTTGTTGAACCGCTCGTTGTTGCCGGCGGGCTTTTTAAGAACGAAGGTTCGATCGTCGTCTGGCTCTCTGATGACGAAAATAAAATTCCTGTGAAGATGTCTTCGAAAGTAGTAGTCGGAAGTATCAGTGTCGAACTACAGAATTATTCAGGCTTAAAGAACGCGGCATCAGCAAAAGTAGAATAACCGGACACGATGCAGCTTGAGTATATTGTCCGAGAACCGGCAGCTGCCGAGTCAGAGCTTCCACTGTCAATTATTGTCTTCCATGGCTACGGCGCGAATGAGCATGATCTCGTGCCTATTGCTTCCGCACTATCCAAGTCTGCAAAGATCATCAGTCTCCGAGGCCCTATTGAACTTCCCTGGGGGGGCTATGCATGGTATCATTTAGAGCAAACGCCGCAAGGACTCAGATCGGACACTGCATCACGGCTCGAAAGCGAAGTGATTATCATAGGCTCGTTGCCGGAAATAATTCGCAAAGAGCGTATCGATCCGTCAAATATTATTTTGATGGGCTTCAGTCAGGGCACGGCAATGTGTTATAGTTTACTTTCGCGAAATGACTTTGCCGCTGTGGGAATATCGCTCAAAGCAGTGGTCGCACTGTCGGGTTATGTGCCGCAAGATATCATTACACCGCTGTCAAAAAAAGATCTTCACGGATTGCCGGTTTTTATCTCTCACGGTGAATTCGACGAAGTTATTCCCTTCTCTGCGCTCGCGGAGTCATCAAAATATCTCGCAGAAGCACAGGCGGTAGTAACGTCACGGCATTATCCGATCGGTCACGGCATTAACGATGAGGTTCTCTCAGACCTTAAAAAATGGTTTTCTTCGAATATCTCCTGGAAATAAAACACTCTCAAGTGGTGTTTACAGCCGTTCAATAAATTTTATCTATGGCAGAAACGATGATGGCACTGCGCAAAACCAAGCGCGCGCGCGGTGCCGAGATGCAGGAAATTCCTATCCCAACGATCAAGCCGAACGAGGTCTTGATCAAAATTCATGCCTCAAGCCTTTGCGGGACCGACGTGCATATTTATACGTGGGACGAATGGGCCCAAAGCCGGATCAGGACCATACCATATACGGTGGGTCACGAAACGAGCGGTACGGTCGTCAAAGCCGGTTCGATGGTCAAACGGGCCAAAGAAGGCGATGTCGTTTCGGTTGAAACGCATATCCCCTGCCTGCATTGCAAACAGTGCCTGACAGGCAAAATGCATGTTTGTGCGAATCTCGAAATTCTTGGCGTCGATCGCGATGGCGCGTTTGCAGAGTACCTCGCTGTCCCCGAGATCGTCATCTGGAAAAATGATACCTCGATCGACCCCGATCTACTTTCGATTCAAGAACCGCTCGGCAATGCAGTTCACGCGACGTTGATCGAACCTGTTCATGGTAAGAGTGTCGTGATCCTCGGCGAAGGGCCGGTCGGATTATTTTCTGTCGGAGTCGCCCGTGCCTGCGGAGCCACAAAAATCTTTGTAACAGGAATGGACACGTTCCGATTGAACATTGCAAAGCAGATGGGCGCTGATGTCACGATCGATGTTCGCACCCAAAACGCGATCGAGATCGTCAAAGCCGGCACCGATGGAATAGGCGCCGACGTTGTTCTCGAAATGTCCGGTGCCCCGCGCGCGATGCAGGATGGGATCGAACTCCTTCGCAGAGGCGGCCGGTTTTGTTTCTTTGGTATCTTCAAGGATAATCTCGTTCCAACGCCGATAAACGATATTATTTTTAACGGCGGCACATTTTACGGTATCAACGGACGGCAAATGTTCGATACGTGGTTCACTGTCTCGAATCTGCTTTCATCAAAACGATTGGATATTAACCCGGTTGTCACGCACCGCTTGCCGCTCGCTGAATATGAGCAGGCATTTGAACTGATGACCGAAACGCCGAAGAAAGCCGGTAAGATCATTCTCTTTCCTGACGCATCACAAATAAAATAATGGCAGACGTTAAACCCCTGAAGATCGGACATTCGCCCGACCCTGACGATGCATTTATGTTTTACGGATTCGGCTCCGGCAAGGTGACTATCCCCGGTTACGAGATCGATCACGTTCTCGACGATATTCAATCGCTGAATATGCGTGCGATGAACGCCGAGCTTCCGGTCACCGCGATCAGCGCCCATGCGTATCCGTATGTTGCGAACGATTACTGGATCATGAAAACCGGCGCATCGATGGGAGAAGGGTACGGCCCGATCATTGTCTCGAAAAAGTATAAAACGATTGATGAGTTAAAAGGTAAAACGATCGCTCAGCCCGGAAAACTTACGACTGCAAATTTATTGCTTCGTTCATGGTACGGCGAGATCGAATCGATCGAAATGCCGTTCGATGCGATCATTGACGCAGTACTTGAAGATAAAGCTGACGCCGGACTGCTTATTCATGAAGGTCAGCTCACGTGGGCTTCGTACGGTCTGAACAGGCTTGTAGATTTTGGCGTCCGCTGGCAGGAAGAAACGAACGGTTTGCCACTGCCGCTCGGCCTCGATCTCGTTCGCAAAGATTTCGGAATGAAGCAAGCTATAAAAGTCCGCGAAGCGCTCCAAGCTTCGATCAAAGCAGCATACGAAGACCCCGACGGTTCGATCCCATACGCAATGCAATGGGGCCGAGGCATTGATAACGAACTCGGCGGTAAGTTCGTGAAGATGTATGTCAATGATGTTACCTACGATATGGGTGACCGTGGCAGAAAAGCCCTCGAACATCTTTTTAAGCTTGGAAGCGATAAAGGGATCATTCCTGTCGTGCCGGATTTTATTTTAATCTAAAGAATTACACCGTCGCTGCCTCATTTCAAAAATAATTTGGAGTTTCGGAAAAATTGTCTTATATTTGTGTCGTGTACTTGCTGCTCGTGACAGTTTGACCGTAAAGAAGGCCGAGCATTCCTATTGTAAGGACAGGCAGCAAAATCTCCCCAGAAACACGTACTTGAATTAGTCGCACCTTTGCATTACGTCGTTCAATTGAATTAATTCGAGATCCCTTTCGGATCGCAAACAAACTTGGAGGTACTATGAGAATTCTGCATTCTCTGGTTTCTCGGTTGACGAGGCAGCAAGCGCTTCTTGTTGTTCTTACTTTTGTGCTGCTCCAGAGTTTTCCGTCGAACGTTCGTTCGCAGTTGAGCGTCAATATTGCGGTGCTGCCGCCATATTCTCCGAGCCTCGATGTATGGATGTCGAACCCAAGCCGTGTGCTTATCACTATTATCAATACTGACCCGACACACGCATATAACATTCGTCTTGCCGGCAGTGCAAAGAACTCCGACGAAACACTGATGATGGAAACCAAGCAGGATGCGCCTGCGCCGCAGATCGAAATTGGTCCCGGAGGCACGAAGCAATTAAATCTCAATGATTTTAGAATTTTCGATGTCAATACGGTTCGTTTTAAGGGCACGAGTTCGACGCTGATCGCACGAACACATATTCTGCCCGACGGCATTTATACGATCTGTGTTCAGGCACTTGATTATAACACACGTGCCGCGCTTTCACCCGACGCACCGGGCGGGTGTGCGAACTTTGAGATCAGAAGTGCAGAAGCTCCGACGCTTATCTCTCCGTCGAACGAAGCTGAACTTGAACCGGAGCGCTCACAGGTCATGCAATTTCAGTGGCTCGCACCGATCGGTGCGCCGCCGATACTCACCTATCAATTTTCGATCGTTGAAATACAGCCGAAGCAAGCACCGGAAGGAGCATTTCTTTCGGCCGGGCGCGCATTCGGTTTCAATCGCGACGGACTCAATACAACCAATCTGACGCTTCAAAGCGCAGAATTAAAGTTACAAAGCGGCAAAATATATGCGTGGCGCGTTCGCGCGATCGACCCGTCGAACACAATGGCATTTAAGAACGACGGCTATTCAGCAGCAAATATTTTTAAGTACGGCATTGGCGGCATTATTACTAAACCGAAACTGCCGGACACACTTGTGTGCGGCACGTTCGAGATCGTCGTGCAAAAATGGGACGACGCTTCGAAATCCGCCGATCCGAAACTTCCGAGCGGTATCGGCTGCGTGCAGTTCGATTGCAAGAAAAAAATAACCATCGTTCCGCCTTGGCTTAAAGGAATACAACTTCAGCAGAAGTCCTTCAATGTTGTCAGCAATCCGGTGCAGGATTCTTCGGCAGAGTTGCATATTAGTGAAGCACAGCTTATTAATCCCGATGTAAAAGTCGGCGATAAACTTTCCCTGAATTTACCGCAGTCGAGTATCTCAAAGGCAAGTCAGATCATCGACAAAACAAAATTGATCGATTGGTGGAAGAAATTTCCACCACTCAATTGTATTCGTGTCGCGTTTCACGACGTGAAATGGTCGCCGCCGACAAAACCGAAAGTTATTCTCACCGAGGGAATAGCAACCTATCCGACCATACCCCCTTCACCCGTTCCTCCGGCTATGCTCGTGCTCGATTCAGGTTTTACGCTTGCGATCGATTCGCTGATCCTCACACCGACAGAGGCAACGGTCGAAGGCAAGCTGCTATTACCGACAGATATTATCAGCGCTGATACCTGCACACGAGCATTTCTGAAATTACCAAAGACGACGATCACATCGAATTGTGAATTTTATAAAGAAGTTGTGACCGGCGATTCTATGTACGGCAGATGGTGGCTCGGCGGAAGCGGCGTGCTTGTTCATGGAGATCAGTATGTCATAGATTTTTCCTCGACGCAATCTGCAGGAGGCGTTAATCCTCCATTACCGGCTTCATGGAAAGGCGTCGTGCTTCGCCACGGCGCGACCGATGCACATCCCGATAGAAGCATAACCTCGAACAGAGGATACACAAAGGCGCTCTACACATACACCAATGCGCTCATTATGACACACGGGTTTGACGGCGAACTCGTTCTCGAGCCGGGTCCGTGGAGTTTTAATACGCTGGAACCGTACGGTTACATCGTTCAATTGCGCGGCGGACATTTAGAATTTGCCAATAGTGAAATATCAGGCGGCAGCTTTAATAATGGATTCATTGCATTGCCGGTGGCAGCGATCCAAACAAGCTCCGGCACGCGACTCGAAGCGGAATACGATTCGCTCGAAGTGCAGAACGATATGGATCTCTTCGGTAGAGTGAAAATGCCGGCGACAGGATATCGGTGGGGAGAATATTCAAGAACGACAGGAACGCCGACGTATTACAAACTTGACTACAACCCCGCATTACCTCCGGATACAGGAAGTTTTTATCTTTCTGCCCGACAGATCGATCCGTATTATCCTGCCGATTCGTTCTGGCATTCTCCCTCGTTATTTTTTGCCGAAACACAAATGGAAGCGCAAGGAATGCAAGGAGTTCTTCTACCGGCGATCAGAGCGCGTGAATTCACGATCTTCACACCTGACGTGCCACAGCCTCCGATTAAACTGCTTCGCTTTGCGAAAGAAACAATTGCTCGTGTATGGATAAATGTGATTCGTGCCGGCATTCATTCGGAAATAGATATTGTCTGCGATTCGACCCGCCTTTCGAATATGCGCCTCGGCGACTCGCTTCGTACGAAGTATGATGGCAAGGAAAGCTTCATTACCGATTTCGGTATTTGCTTTAACAGCCGATATAATGATAAGGGAAATAATACTTTTGCAGCGAATAATCCGAAATCGGTAATGCCGTTCCAATTCTGTGAAAGTGCTGTCTGGAACAGCGACCTTGCGGGTGAAGTCCATTTGCCGAAACCGGCCGAGATCAATGTTGCATTCAAGAATATGATGTTCACCTCGACTGCTGATTGCGCCGGCGGGCAGGTCGATCTTTCAAAACCGGATTCACTTCCCTATTGGGGTGTAAAGATCGTCGCAAAAGATACTGCAAAATCCGCGGGTATCGTCTGTGCGCGTCTTGGCGTGATCTACCTCACTGCTGCCGGCATATCCGAGAAACGCCATTACAGTCAGCCGTTCTGGCTGACGTGGGGCGAACTCAAAGCAGACGGAAATCTCGGGCGGATGTATTTCGATTACAACAGCGTAGGTCAGCGCTTCGACGGTTTCCCATTTTCGCCGTTCGCTGTGCGACTTTCCGATTATGTTGCCGTTCGAAAGGATACTGCAAAAGTGCCGGGAAATATGACGATCGGCGCACTGGCTGGTTCTCTCTATTCGTACGGGATGGTCTCGGTTCATTTCTTTGGCGGAAAATTAGTATCCCTCTCGGATTATCTCGTAGAAAATACGAACGCTCCGTACAATGCCCGGTGGGTTCGCGAGCAGCAAGCTCCGATATATAATAATCCGGCAAGCGATATTCACTGGCAGCGTAATTGGGGCGGCGGCATTGCCAATTTCGATTATACGCAAGTCCTCTACGACAGCTTGCCGCAGGTCGGGTTCTACGGAACGGGCACGGGGACGCTCTTAGAGATCATTGGCGGAATTAGCTCTTCGATCACAATTCGTGCAGATCATGCGTGCTTCTCGATGAGCGCCGATGCGAGCCACGATATTAATCTTGCGGTTGTCGCAAATTTCAGTGCGATGGAAAAGATCTGGGGATGCGGTTGTATTCTCGGTGATAATCTTGAACGTATTGTCATAGGCGGCGAACTCTCGACAGGAGGAGGCGTGGGCGCAAGCCTGATCGCGAGGGCGGGCGCAATGGTTGCGATCAAGCTTTCAATCACACCAACGCAAACGAAGCTATCGATCCAAGGCGATATGTATGCTGTGCTTGCGAGTTCGATCAATGCCGAAGTCTCCGGCGTCGCCGAACTGACTGAAGATCACGGAGCCGGGTATGTCGAAGGTTATCTCAAAGGCGACGTTTCCCTGAGCACATTTTTGACAGGCGTTACTGCCGAAGGAGAATTGCAGTGGCATTTCGGACTTGATTATCAGATGATTCAAGGCAGAGTTGCCGTCGGAATTTACGGTCCTGTTCAGCTCGGAATGGAATCGGGCGTCTTCCTCGGAAATAATTGCCCGAAATCGAAGATCTGGGTGACCGATGGCATCAACTCACGTTTCTCGTTCAACAAGGGGGGGTTGCCGACAAATCTAACCGGGCTCTATGCATATATCTCCATTTCGCAGTCGGTCAATCTGTATATTGTTTCCGGCGGTTACGAAGTCTATATCGGCGTCGGAGCATTTCTCGGAACGAGCCCCCCGGTTGGTTCAGGGTTTGGCGTAATGGGTAATGTCGGCGTTCGAATTT
>DASQGZ010000005.1:0-52507 GCA_035632315.1 Kapaibacterium sp. (SeqCode)
TTATAAATATTATAGCGAATTGCGACACCGCCTTCGAGCGTCGCAATTTTCCATAGATAATCGGCTCTGGTTTGTGTCAGCGGGAAATAATAATTTATTTCGGGAGATGCAGTCAGATCTTTGCCGAGAGGAAACGGATAGCCAATCGCACCCCGCAGGCCGAGTGAACTTTTGATGTTCGAGATCGTCCCTTCGCTATCGACTTTAAAATTTGTATTCGTACTCGGAAAGACAACGCCGCTCGGCGAAGTGATCGCATCGGTCTGCTTGAAATTTGAGGAAGACGCAAGTGGGATCGAATAGACGAAACCGGTCGTCAGATAGAACGGTAATTTTTTGATCGGTGTAAAACGAACGCCGAGCGATGTGATGACCTCAGGAAGCTGTGCCGTGTAATCATGTTGGCGAATAAGCTTTGTATATCCGCCTGTACTCAGAACTCGCATTGAGGAATCGATCGCAAAACCAAACGCTCCGCCACGTTCGGCATAACCGACTGTCAGCGCCAAGTCAAGCATCTTCACGAGCGGCTTTTCGACAAGCAAACCAAAGTTATAGCTGCGCCCGGTGCCGTTACCAAAAATACCGCAGCCTTCATCGCAACAATAGACGTGTGCTTGCGACTGGTGATAATTTCTTCCAAAGTCACCGTAAAATCCGAAACGAAATGCAAGCCGATCGTCTTTGCTCGTTTCGCGAAGTTGGTCGAGGCTTTTTACCGGTTGTGCAACGGCCTGTGATATTGTGCCAAACAGCACAATGCCAACTGCGGTGATGAAAAAAAATATTTTCCTGCGGATCAACTGATGCACAAACGTTTATCTTCGAATGACGATCTTCTGTGATGCGTGATAGAGCCCTGCTTCGAATGTAACAACATACGCTCCGTCCGAAAGTGGTGAGAGATCAAGCGATAAATGATATTTCCCGCCCTTCATTATTTGTGAGCCGTCAAGTACGTCCATCACTTTTTTGCCGGTCACGGAATAAATTGTAAGCTTCGGGGCGAGTTCACCGAAGAACTCAAAATCGGTTTCGATCGACCCGTTGCTCGGATTGGGCCTCAACGGTGCGAACGAATTTCCGCCGCCGACAAAGTTCAGATAACTGATATTGCATTTTGGCGTGACGTTCACCGCACTAGTATCGCCTGTCGGAATCGGTTTGATAAAAAAGATGGAGTCGCTTGTCATTTTGCCGGGCACCAGATAGATCGGCGAGGTAACGGAATCCGGCACATCGACAAGAAATCTCAGGCGCGCGATCTCGCCTTTCCTGATGCTGTCACAGCCGGGCATCACAACATCGATACCATTCGCCGTTTTTGATACAACCGGTAATGAATACGGCGACTTTGCCGAGAGGTACTCAAGCGCATGGCGATCGTAAAGAATTGAGTACTTCATATCGATCGGCGTTTGTGGCATATCACGGTCCATAATGATCGGCACCTCGACCGTATCGGTAATCATTCCTCTGATCGTATCTACAATACCGACATTCAGGTCGAACAGCATCGAGAACAGATATGGCGGCGCCCAACCGAAACTATGTATGCGCCCAGTATCAACGGTGAGACAGGGAGAATTTGAATATGCGAAGATCGTCGTATCGATCAAAGTATCGGCGCGCGGACAAAACCGTACCGTTAACACGATCGAATCACCGGGCTGCAACGTGAGCGGATACGGCTTATCGCTGCTGATCACACGATGAAAAAGTGGCATCGCAGAAAGCGAATCGAATCTGATCGGAACAGAGCCTGGGTTTCGAACAACAACCTGAAGATCTTTACAATCGCGGACTTTGACCGTATCGAAATTCGTCAGCTTTTGAATGGCGATCATCGGGTCATCAATAATGACGAAGCCGTGATCGATGCCGGCAACAATTTTATATGAGACGAGCGAGTCGCTGTCGAAATCAATGTTATCGAGTGTGATCGGAAATTTCCCTGCCATCCCCTTTGGAATAAACCGCACGTAACAGATCGTCCCTGCTTTGACAACGCGCGCATTTTTCATTAACGCACGCGCCCCATCACCTGTATCGCTGACGCTTGAAACGTTGGTATATGGCGTTTGGATATCGAGCAAACGGACAAGCGTCGAATCGTATTGTATCCTAAAAAGAATATCAATGATCGGCTGCGGCATATCGCGGGTGATCATCACCGGCACAACGAGTGTATCGCACGTCGTGATGTGAATCGTGTCTTGTCCGATCTTTGCAGTATCGAATGCGAATTGCGTACCGATCGCCGGCGCAAAGCCGTCGCCGGAAACAAAAATGGTCGTGTCAAATCCGTGGCACGGGAATGTCGTTTCAAGATAGAGCCGTGCTTCGTAATGCTTCGGTGCTCGCGGTCGGAAATTAATCACGAGACACAGTGTATCATTACGAAGCACTACCCACGGCAATAATTCATTCGAACACTCATTAACAGTGAAGACGCGCTGGTCGGGCACAAAATATGCATTGACGAACACAACACTGTCGCCGCTCGGGTTGGTGAACGCGCTCGGCACGAGAATTCGAGTTCTGATCGGGATCGCAGTCGTATCGACGCGCGTCGCCGGAAATGCAGCATTCGTCTGGTTCGGTGTAAAATTCAATTCGCGTCTACCGGAAAGCCCAACAACATACTGTTGTGACCATGCTTTCGTCGATGCGTAAATATGAAGATCGGCATTCATAATAAGATTCGAAGCAACCGACGGCACGTTCGGACAGAATCGTACGATCAATGTATCAGTTGTATTCGGCGGTATCTTATGTGGAAGTGTTGAATCTCCTGTCGAGCTGAAAAACCATTGATACACGGTCGCATTACCATTCGGTACGCCTGCAGCAGTAATGACAACCGAGTCTATTGACATCGGAATAAAATTACTGTAATTCGGCAGCGGAATTTCACGATCGACACATTCGCACGATTTATGCAATCCGTAATTGATGTAACTGATTGGTATATCCAATCGGATGATCTGCCCATTCCCATTGAGCTGGCCGTTGACAAAGTTGCCGCACGGTGTATCGAGCGTCGCCGTTACGGTGCCATTATACTGCTGCTGGGCAGTTGGTGCAAAGCGAATATATGCTTTGATCGAATCGCGCGGACTGAGCCAGAACGGGAGCGGTGGATTTGTCGAAAGCAGTTGATAGCCGGGAGGGACCGTGATCGTTGTGACATGCACCGGAATTGCAGAAATATTTTCCACAGTAACACTATCGTCTTTTTGCCAGCCGACTTCTATCGGTCCATACACAGTGAGCGTGGTGATCGCAAGCTTTGGCGTTGTGCTCGTCCCTTGCAATAAAATTTGATACGTACCGCCGCTCGATAAATTTAAGTTGATATACGCTCGGTCGGCGCGATCTTTTGTCACGTCGTTCGGACAATATTGAACAATATAATTATAACTCTGCCCCGGTGCGAGATTTCCTGCCGGTGAAGCAATCAGCGTAAATTTTCCGCTCGGATCGTTGAGTTGATCGCTCGTGATCGTAATGGTCGAGCCCGTGATATTTTTCACTGCGATCGTATCCGTTCGGCAAACACAGCCCATCACGCCTTCGATGTCAAGAAAATCGGGCGTGAATTGTAACTGATCAAAGACGCCGGTGCCGCTAACAGGAATTTTTAGTGTCCCGTAACATTGCCTGTCAAAAATAACGAGCGTGTCATAATAAGTGATCGCTTGGCGGGGCCGAAATTGCAGTGTCATCGTGATCGTCTGTCCCGGAGCAATATTGAATGTTGTTCCTGAAACGATCGAGAAGACATCACCAACTTCAAGATAGGCGGACATCGTTCGCGGGTCGACTCCTGTTGAAGTGACCGTCGTATTTTGCTGGGCTGTTTTACCGATCGTCACATTGCCGAATGCAACACTGGGTTGATCGAATTTCACATCAACTGAAATTCCTGTTCCCGTAAAGTCGATTGTTCTGACGATCGTGCATCCGCGGAAATGGCAGATGACTTGTAATTGCCCAACGAACGGACCGGGCGTCGGGGGCCGGAAGCGGATGAACTCAGGAAAATAGGCAGTCTTTGGTTTGAGCACGATCGGGAATGTAAACTGACGACCGAAGAATGCCGGATTCGTAAAGATCATCGTGTCAATATTGATGTTCTCGCCGATGAGATCACGGAACTGATAATCCTGCGTGTTACTGATCTGGCCCGGGCACACAGCCTCGAAGGCCATTTTCGTTATCTGAGCTTTTGCGTTCGGATACAGAAGTACGAGTACATCTTGCGATCTGCCTTGCAATGGTATGAGCCCGCTTCCGGGACAGCGATCGTCAGATATAATGCGAAGTGTATCGATCTCTGTTTTTGAAGAGTCGTCGGCATCGAGCCGGACGATCACCTTCCAGCAATCGCCGGGCTGTAATGTAATGGGAAGGTTTGGAAATCCTCCGTCCGGCCGCCACGTGAATTTCGGATTCTGTAGGATCGCATTGCTGATCTTCAACGGACGGTTACTTTGATTACAGATCTTTAGTGTATCTTCGGAATACGTTCGCTCGGTACAGCCTACATATAGTGTATCAAATGTCAGCTGAGATTTGTCATACGATAATTCCGTCGAACGATTCACTGTCAACGGAATATAAATATAATCACCGCACCGGTTATAATTAACAATGAATAAATATGTCCAGAGCGGACCCGTCAGGCTTCCGCTAAAATGCACGGTAAATGTTTGCGGGATATTTTGCTGAAGTGTCCAACTGTTCTGGCTTAATGTAAACAGGCTGCTATATCCATAATAGACGAACGCATAGACATGGTTGCCGCAATATGAAGTATCGGTGAGCGTGAATGTAAAATCGGAATCATTCTGGCAAATAAGCGTCGCATTGAGCGAGGACGGACTGAGTGAAAATGTTGCCGGTACTTTGCGGTCGCTCGGATACATGCGTGCACCGCTGCGAAGCTGGCCGACATGTCCGTGTCCCGTCGCATCGCATAGCTGCAAGACATAACTTGAGTCATTACAACGATAATACAGCTCAAGATGCGGCTCAGTCCCTTCGAGCGACTGATTTCGCTGGCAGCGGATCTCTTGCTCGGTCAGCGACCTGCTCCAAAGCCTGATCTCATCCATCTGGCCAAGGAACGTACGATAATCCACACTATCGTCGTAGAGTGAATTACAGCTTCCGAGCTGCATATCTAGTTTGGGGCTTTCCTGATGCTTGAGCCGTGCGATCGGATATGCCGGGTTCGACCCAGTTGCGACGAGCGCACCGTCAATATATATTCGCGATGTTTGCGAAACATTATCCCACGAAACGGCAAGATGCAGCCAACCGCGAGTATAGAGATCCGGGACATCGGCAGATGCGATCGTATTATCTGCTTCGCCGAGATACGAACCGTCAGGACTTAATTCAAAATAAACTTTCGTACCGATAAAATAGACGACCCACACATCGTTATTATCTTTGTTCGGACCCCAAATGCCACCGACAAACACACGTTTGCCCGGCTGTTGAATGGGCTTGAGCCACGCTTCGAATGTGATTGCTGTATCGATATTGCGAATTGCATACGACGTATCAATATCGGTATATTGCGCGAGTTTACCAAACGTGATGGTCGAAGTAATCGCATTCCAGACGCATGCTTTTATGCTGTCGCAGGATTTCGCCTGAGCGAATGCAGAATCAGTCAACGCAAGAAGCGCGACAAGCACAGCAAAAAATGTCTTCACCGTTCGGGACACGGGGGAAGTAATAACGTTTATGAAAGAAATGAAGAAATAATTTTAAGAAATAATTTTAGTTGCACGTTCCTATCGAACGCACTGGATCATTTTCGTCACAACACCGATCGAACTTCTCGCACGAACAATATAAAAACCGCTTGGCAGGTCGAGCGAAAGCGGAACGCGATGTTCGCCGACTCCGAGCGTCTGCGAAAATACGTCTGCAACTCGGTCGCCGTTCATATTTGTAATATCGAGCGCGACCGAAGCTTCACTCGGCACATTGATGACGAGTGTCGTCGAGGTCGTGAACGGATTCGGATAATTGGCCGTGATCTCAAATGGAAGTTCGGCAGGTTTCGATGTTGCAACACCACCGGATTGCTGTTTAATAACGGCGATCGGGCCTAAGAGATCGACCTCTGCATCGGCTTCCCCGGAAAGCCCCGTTTTCAGTGTCGCTTTTGCATCGGCAAGTGTCATCCCGAACCATGCAGTAAGCACATCGAGATAGACCGAGCGGTAATCTATCTGATATGAAAGGTTTTGGTTCTCATCAAGATTACTAAGATCGAATTGCTGTCCGAAAATCCCGCTATTGACCTGCGTACCAAAAATGAACTGAACTCCTCCCGCACCGTGATCGGTGCCGAAACTTCCATTTTCGGATGGACGACGGCCAAATTCACTTACCGTCATTCCGACAATACGGTGCGCAAGATTCAAACGGATCATATCGTTCATAAACTGATAGATACCGTTCGAAAGCGACGAAAGCAGCGTGTTATGCAAGCCGATCGTACCGTCGCCTTGTTGCGCCTGCGAAACGTGAGTATCGAATCCGCCGAGCGACGTATAATACACTTTTGTCTGCATCCCACCGGCGATCAGCGCAGCACAATTTGCCATTTGCGTGCCGAAGCTGTCGTTCGAATACTGGCCCTTCAACAATGCTTTCCCGGCAGCATAGGTATCTTTCACGCGCTGAGCATATTTATCCGAGCGCGACGCAATATCAGCAACAAACGCATACTCGTTGGCATATGCAGTGCCGGCACTTGCCAAGTCGAGCGTGTTGAGCGATGAACTTACACCCTGCTGTTTTGTAGGATCTCCAACCTCGATGCCCATTCTTCCGACTTTCGCTTGTAAGGCAAGCGAGAATCCGCCGAATTGTATCGCAAGCGGATCGTCGGGAAGGCTTGCAGGGAAGTTCGGATATTTCGCCGATAGATATCTGCCGATCCAACCGGTATCGAGCAGATCGTTCGGATTCGCATCATTTATTCCTGAAAGCCAAATATCCGTCGAACGAAAATGACTCAGGTTCGGAAGCGGGTAACCGACATTGCGAACAATGGCAAGATCGCCATGAAGCATCAAGCTGGCAAGTCCGCCATGGTCGCCTGAAGTTGAACCATTACTGAGCCCCGGATGAAAATATGTGCTCGGGATACTATTGTCCGACCAGCAATTCGCTTTGACGCATGCGATGTTTGGTCTGAGCGTCGTATAGTTCGGATCGTCAAGCGGCGGCAGCGTATTGATGCCATCATTACCGCCGAAGAGCTGGATCACAATAAGAATGTTATTGTCGTCCTGAACGGTCGGCAGCTGTGAAAGAAATTTCAGCGGCGATTTCGCAAGCGTCGGAATGCCATTGAGCACGAACGGCGTGGCGGCTGCCCCGGCAGCGGCTGATCTGAGAAATGTGCGGCGTTTCATTCAACGTTTCCTTTCGATTTAAAGCAGATGGTGTCGCTTAGCATAATTGAAAATCTGGCAGAATGGAGATCTCTGTCAGAACGTCGCGCATATTCCGTGCGGCGGTCGAAGGGCTCGACGATAAAATCGTAGGCCATTCGTAGTCTTTATTTGCGCCATCGCCTCCGACGAGACGATTCACCAGATCGTCCTGCCGATCCTGGGAGAGTGGACGCGGAAGAAGTAACACACCCACATTCTTAATGAGCGTCTTGGCGTCGTTATTATTCGGGAATTGAGCAATGAAGCTCAGCACTTGCTGGTCAGTCATCGCATTGATGGCAGATGTTGACGTTGCCGCACGAACCGGAAATGTGTTCGTTGTGATCCAGTCGTGCCAGCCCGTCCAACCACTGACGTTGGGCGGTTGGAATAGCTGTTGCAGCATATTCGCCATATTGCCATAAATATTCTGTGCATAACCAAGCTGACGCGCAAGCCCGACCGTAAACTCTGCAGGCGTTTTGATCTGCGCGCCGATATTCAGGTTATCATAAAAGTGTTGGCTCTTTAAGAGTGCTGAGATCACCGGCTTGATCTGGAAATTATTTTGCTTGAAGATCGCTGCCATTTCGGCGATGACATTCTCATCGGTTGCACCGGGATTACTATAGACAAAAAAACGATATATCTTGCGGCAGATAAATGTCGCGACTGCGTCAGCACGAACAGTAAAGATCGTGTTGATGAGCTTTGTGATCTCGCCTTTTCTGACAAGGTCTTCGGTATTCTCTGCGTCAGGAATAGAATCGAAGCTAACTCCAAGATACTGTTTCGCACCCGTATCGTGATCGCCAGCGGTAAAAAACGTATTGAACAGTCCGTTCGGGTTAAAGTGATTATCGTTATAGCGGCTCGCATGCCAGCCAGTTAGGATCCGGGCAGCTTCCTTGACGTCGCCTTCGGTATATTGCCCAAGCCCCATCGTAAAGAGCTCCATCAGTTCGCGGGCATAATTCTCGTTCGGGTGACTTTGATTATTCTGATCGCCGCCGAGAAAGACAAGCATCGCGCCATCGAGAGTAATGCCGAATGCCATATCCTGAAAACTGGCGAGGCAATTATTGCGAAACAATTCGTTCTGCCGGTACAGCAGCGGCGCCTGTACCCAGTTGATATTATCGAGATTGAATTGTGTCGTAAAACTTCCGCTCCAGAAAAACACCATTTTCTCGACCAGCGAAAGCGGTGAAGTCACGAGCACTGTTGCCCACCATGCGGCAAGCGACGCAGTATCCGAAGCCCACGTACTTTTCAGAGCTTCCTGAAGAATAACGTCAAGCCCGTCAAGGCTCTCTGTTCCATGGTCGGCAACCGTTGGCCTTGTCGGAGTACTCGGCGTACTGATCAGTAGATCGACCGCATCCGAGGGCGTCATCCCCATAAGCTTGGTCATATCTGCCCACAGCGGCATCATCATCGTCCGTCTGAGCAAATGTCCGACCTTGAACTCGTCCCACGGGTCGGCAGCGCTCGGAACGTACGCTGTTAGGTCTGTAGAGAGAATCCGGTTATGATTCGGGGTATATGAATTCCCGAATCTCGAACTCGCGGGGGTGAATGCTCTGCTAAGAAACGCTCTGCGATCCATGAGATCTCCTTAGGCAATGAAAATACAACTCACAATACAAATGATGTATCCAATCACTAAAACCCAAAATTGTACCCGAAGTTACAGCGTACATATTCAAAAAAACATCACGCCGGAGGGTATTGGTGGGTGGAAAGTGATTATAATGATGAAATAAAGATACATAAATTCCATAAAATTGATTCACATTTGGCAGTGGTTCAGCTTAGAAACGAATATCCAACGATGTCATTGCGAGCGAAGCGAAGCAATCTAAAATCTTGATCATTAGTACAATTTCGAGATTTTAGATCGCCACGTCGGGCTAACGCCCTCCTCGCGATGACATCGTGGTCAAACTGTACCACAACTCCACATTGGGCGCATAACATAGTGTCCAATTCCTTTCATCTTATTTGTTATAAGGCTATAATTCAAATATTCAAACGATAAAATAATAACATTGGCTCGAAACCGAAGGAGTTCGGGTGTCGTATCTTTGCACTCTGATAATTCGCCCTGGACCTGTACAATATATCTATATTGTGTTCGTCTTAATCGAAGCGAATACTGACACTTCGCACCCCCTGAGCGTATTGTGTTTTTAATTACTGTATTGTTATTACGAGGTAATATCATCGTTCATGCCAAGCGAACCGCAACAAACAGATCTGAACGCCTTACGAATTAAACGCGATACGCCGGCCGTCTCGTCAAACGGTTCTTCGCGGCAGCCAAAAGGCCGCAAGGGTTTATGGTACGCTGTCGCCGTTATTGTAGTGTTGGCATTACTGTTCGTATTCGGCCGCGGGCTGATGTCGTCGCCAATTCAGGTTCAGGAGGGTGTTGTCCAAAATGTGTTTGCATCACAGGCAAACTCCGTGCTTACCGCCAGCGGGTATGTCGTTGCAAGCAGGAAAGCTGCTGTCAGCTCCAAAGGCACCGGCAGATTGATTTTTCTTGGCGTCGAAGAAGGGTCGCATGTAAAAAAAGGCGATGTGATCGGGCGGCTTGAATCGGCCGATGTCGATGCTATCCTTGCCGAAACCGATGCATCGCTAGGCGCTGCGAAAGCAACACTTGAAAATGCACAAGCCGCGCTGGCGAACGCCGATTCTTCTTTCAGGCGGGCTACGGCACTATATCATCAGCAAATAGTCGCATCAGCAGATCTCACCGCTGCCGAAGCAACGTATAAGCAAGCACAAGCGCTTGTGCGCACCGATGAAGCAAACGTTCGTCTTGCCGAACGCGCGATGCAAGCCGCCCAAGTGCAAGTCGAATTCACGAATATTCGCGCGCCGTTCGATGGCACAGTATTAACAAAAGATGCAGATGTCGGTGACGTTATGACGCCATTCGGCGCTGCTGCCGGATCGCGTGCCGACATTGTCACGCTCGCGGATATGAATTCGCTCGATGCCGAAGTGGACGTATCCGAAACGAACCTCGAACAAGTACGAGTCGATCAACCGTGTGAAATATCCGTCGATGCGATCCCTGAAAAGCGTTATAAAGGCAAGGTTCACATGATCGTCCCGACTGCCGACCGCTCAAAAGGTACGGTACTGACAAAAGTAGATTTTCTCGACCGCGACGAGCGTGTGCTTCCGGAAATGAGCCTGAAGGTTATTTTTCTGAAAGATTCATCGGTTGCATCTTCAAGCACGCCGAAACTTACCGTACCGGCATCTGCGGTCACAACGAGAAATGGAAAAAAAGTCGTCTTTGTCATTTCCGGCGACGTGGTGAGTGAAACCCCAGTAACGCTCGGCGAAGCCAGTGGCAGTGGGATCGCTGTTATCAGTGGCTTGCGCGATGGACAGAAGGTCGTCTTGAACCCGGACGAAAAGCTAAGCACCGGAACGAAAGTGAAGACGGAATCGGAATAATTAAGCGTATGTGAAGTTCTGGAAAATTGTCGTATATTAATCACCAATTTATAAGGCACCTATCACTATGGCAGATGTAACTGTACAAGTACAAAACGTCACGAAGATCTATAAACGCGACTCTCTGGATATTCCGGTATTGCGTAACCTATCACTCTCTATCCCGGAAGGAGAATTCCTTGCGCTGATGGGACCATCCGGTTCTGGCAAAACAACCCTGATGAACCTCATTGCGGGCATCGACAAGCCGACGAGCGGTAATGTTACTGTTGCCGGTACGAATATCGATGCGCTGGGTGAGTCGCAGCTTGCAGCTTGGCGTTCGCAGCATATCGGGTTCGTCTTTCAATTTTATAATTTGCTTCCCGTGCTGACTGCGTTCGAGAACGTCGAACTGCCGTTGCTCTTGACGAATCTCTCGAAGAAAGAACGAAAGGAGCACGTCGAAACCGCACTTTCGGTCGTCGGACTTAGTGACCGGATGATGCATTATCCGAAACAACTTTCAGGCGGGCAGGAGCAGCGCGTCGCGATCGCCCGCGCTATTGTCACCGACCCGACAGTTATCGTCGCCGACGAGCCGACCGGTGATCTTGATAAAAAATCTGCCGAGGATATTCTCGATCTCTTGGTTCGCCTCAATCGCGAATTTAAGAAGACGATCGTGATGGTAACGCACGATCCGCATGCTGCCGAACATGCCCATACTGTCCGTCATCTCGACAAAGGCGAACTGCAATAGGAGCCGGTACTATGAAAGTGATAAAACTCATACTGAGAAACATCTTTCGGCACAAGTTGCGCGCTGCCCTGACGATACTCGGCATCGCCATTGCCGTGATGTCCTTCGGATTGCTGCGTACGATCATCGGTGCGTGGTATTCGAATTCGGATAATGCGGCGCCGGACCGGCTCGTCACACGCGACGCGATCTCATTTATTTTTCAGTTGCCGCTTGCCGATCGCGATCAGATCAAACAGATACCCGGTGTAAAAGAAGTGACATTCCAAAGCTGGTTCGGCGGCATCTATATCGATAAGAATCAATTTTTTCCCCGCCTCGCATGCGATCCGGAAACGATCTTCGATATTTATCCTGAATATGTCGTCCCTACTGACCAACTTGATGCATTTAAGAAAGAACGAGATGCCTGTGTCATTGGTGAACGCCTTGCCAAAGACTACAAGTTGAAGATCGGCGACATTATGGATATTAACGGCGATATTTATCCCGGTAAATGGCAGTTTGTCGTACGAGGCATTTATAAAGGACAGAAAGAGACGACGGAAGAGACAAATATGTTCTTTCATTGGGATTATCTTAACGAGCAGCTACTCAAGACTGCCCCGCCCCGCGCAAATAAGATCGGCTGGTATGTCGTGAAGATCGCAAACCCGTCGGATGCTGCACGTATTTCAGAACAAATCGACGGATTGTTCAAGAATTCCGATGCTGAGACGAAAACCGAAACCGAAAAAGCATTTGCCGCCGGCTTCGTTGCCATGAGCAGCGCGATCATCACCGGCTTGCAGGTCGTTTCCTATGTTATTATCGGCATTATTTTCCTTGTGCTTGCCAATACGATGCTGATGTCTGCCCGTGAACGCACGCGAGAATACGCGGTGCTTAAAACCCTCGGTTTTACGTCGAAACACTTGGCAGGGCTGATCTTCGGCGAATCGATAGCGATCGCTGTGCTCGGCGGTATTCTCGGTATTGTTCTGACATTCCCGGTTGTCTCCGGATTTGCGGTTGCGATGGCCCGGTTCTTCTCACACATCAGCATCGAATTATTGACTGTGGTACTCGCAGCAATATTTGCATTGCTTGTCGGTATCATCGCCGGTATTTTCCCGGTTATCAGATCGACAAAAACGACGATCGTCGATGGCCTGCGTCAGATCGGATGATAAAATATATTTATTTTATAAAAGGAGTGTACGTAAATGAAGATCCCGCTTAGTTATAGTTTCCGAAACCTGTGGACCCGCAAACTCACGACGGGTATGACTGTCGCAGGCGTCGGGCTTGTCGTTTTTGTTTTTGCAGCGGTACTGATGCTTGCCGCAGGCTTGCAGAGAACCCTTGTCGCTACCGGCTCGGATGATAATGCGATCGTCCTGCGTAAATCCGCGGAAAGCGAAACGCTCAGCTCCGTATCGCTCGATGAGTCGGATATTATTGCTTCACAGCCTGAAGTCAGTCTTGGCTCCGATGGAAAACCGATACTCACAAAAGAGGTCACGACGATGATCAATCTGCAAAAGAAAGGCGCATCGTCGAATGACTTATCGAACATTATGGTACGCGGCGTTTCACCTGCAGGGGTAATGCTTCGCCCTCAAGTAAAGATCGTTCAAGGGAAGATGTTCACTTTCGGCGCATCCGAAGTAATCGTCTCCAAACAGTTGATCGATGGTTTCGAAGGCGTTCAGCTCGGTGGCTCGATCCGTTTTGCAGGCCGATCGTGGAATATCGTCGGGCTCTTCGATGCCGGCAACACCGGATTCGCCTCGGAAATATGGGGCGACAAAGATCAGATCATGCAAGCGTTTAACCGGCCAACATTCTCTGATGTGGTCTTTCGACTGAAGGATAAAGATGCGTTTAATTCATTCAAATCGAAGATCGAAACAGACCCGCGTTTGAATGAACTGAAGGTGCTCCGTGAAAAAGAATTTTATGCCGGCGAGTCCGAGACGCTCGCAAGTTTTATCAGGATTCTCGGTTTGGTCGTCACCATCATTTTCAGTTTCGGAGCAATGATCGGAGCGATGATCACGATGTATGCTGCCGTTGCGAACCGTACCGTCGAGATCGGCACACTACGGGCACTCGGTTTCAAACGTCGCAGCGTACTGGTTGCTTTTTTATTCGAGTCGTTGTTCCTTGCGCTTATCGGCGGTGGCATCGGGCTCGCAGTTGCTTCGCTGTTGCAATTAGTCACCGTTTCGACAACTAATTTTACTACGTGGTCGGAAATATCGTTCAGTTTTGCGCTTTCACCAGGCATTATCATCGGCACGCTTGTCTTTGCAACTGCAATGGGCATTATCGGCGGCTTTCTGCCGAGTGTCCGTGCATCAAAATTAGATATTATTAGCGCACTACGTTCGAGCTGAGAAAGAATGATGATTCACGCAAGCTCCGAATCTCTTTCTGCTGATCTTGCCGCGTTACTTTCAAGTGAGGATCATCCAATTACGCTCCTTGCCAACACTGCTGCATATATTTATGACAATGTCGAACGGCTGAATTGGGTCGGGTTTTATCTCTTCGACGGCACCGAACTCATTCTCGGGCCGTTCTCAGGCAAGCCGGCCTGTACTCGCATTGCGATCGGCAGCGGTGTTTGTGGTACAGCGGCACAAAAAAAAGAAACGATCGTTGTCCCTGATGTCGATGCATTCCCGGGGCATATCGTCTGCGACAGCAACTCACGTTCGGAGATCGTTATGCCGCTTTTGCAAAATGGAGAAATTATCGCAGTGTTTGATATTGATAGTCCGGAGCTATCAAGGTTTGGTGACAAAGAAAAGGCCGGCTTCGAGAAAATACGGGATATCTTGATGGAAAGACTCGGCGGGCGGCGAATTCTCTAAAACGGAACACGGAATTCGACGGATCGGACGGATTTCCACGGATTCAATCTTACATCTTACATTCCCGAGGGGAGCGGCAACCTTCCCATTCTATCGGTCGTTTTAGCCTTCAGTAAAAAAACAAACGACCTATGAAGAACGGTATTGCGACAAATGGTGTCCATTCGAACGGGCATACGACCTTCGAGACTTCTCCCGAATATCTCGAAGCAAAAAAACGTTGGGAAGCCGCCAATGTGAAAAACAAGACTGCCGGCTGGAAGCATACGACGCTCTCCGGCAAGCCGCTTGACACGCTGTACACGCCAAAAGATCAGAACCCGAAAGAGTATCTTGAAAAGCTTGGATTTCCGGGAGAATACCCATATACACGTGGCATCCATCCGAACGGCTATCGCGGAAGAGTCTGGACAATGCGCCAATTTGCGGGCTTCGGCTCGCCGGAAGACACGAACGAACGATTCAAATATCTCCTGGCTCACGGGCAAACCGGTCTTTCGACTGCTTTCGATCTGCCGACACTGATGGGTCGCGATGCCGATGACATTTGGAGCGAAGGCGAAGTTGGGATTTGCGGCGTCGCGATCAGCTCATTGAAGGATATAGAGAAATTGTTTAGTGGGATTCCACTTGGCGAGGTTTCCACTTCAATGACGATCAACTCTCCTGCCGCAATGATCTTTGCATATTATCTTTGCGTCGCCGAAAAACAAGGCGTCCCGTTCTCTCAGCTTCGTGGCACACTGCAGAATGACATTCTGAAAGAATACATCGCCCAGAAAGAATTTATTTATCCACCGCTGCCTTCGATGCGGATCATCACCGATATGATCGAATTCTGCACGAAGGAAGTACCGCAATGGAATCCGGTCTCCGTCTCGGGTTATCACATCCGCGAAGCAGGTTCGACCGCAGCGCAAGAGTTGGCATTTACCCTTGCTGACGGTTTTGCATATATCGAACATTGCATCGAGCGCGGAATGGATGTCGATTCATTTGCACCTCGGATCTCACACTTCTTCAATTCACATATTGACTTCTTCGAAGAGATCGCAAAACTCCGAGCCGCCCGACGCATTTATGCAAAACGCATGCGCGAGAAATACGGAGCGAAAAATCCGAAATCGTGGACACTACGTTTCCATACGCAGACAGCAGGGTGTTCACTGACGGCTCAACAGCCGGAAAATAACATCGTCCGAACCGCCTTCGAAGCAATGGCAGGAGTACTTGGCGGCACACAATCGCTCCATACGAATTCGATGGACGAAACCCTCGCGCTGCCCTCTGAAAAAGCTGTGAAAATCGCGCTTCGTACTCAGCAGATCCTTGCTTACGAAACCGGTGTCATTAATACGGTCGATCCGCTCGGCGGTTCGTATTTCCTCGAAGCCGAAACTGACCGTCTCGAAGCCGAAGCGAATGCATACTTCGATAAGATCGATGCGCTTGGCGGCGTCATCCCTGCGATCGAAGCAGGATTCTTCCAACGCGAGATCGCCGATGCGGCATATCGCTACCAGCTCGAACTCGACAAGAAAGAAAAGTACATCGTCGGCGTCAATGAATTCGTTGAAACCGACGAGACGATCGACATTCCGATCCTGATGATCTCGCCGGAAGTTGAGAAGCAGCAAGTGAAAGAACTGAAAGCTCTTCGCGCGAACCGCTCGCAAGCGGAAGCCGATAACTCAATCACCGAGATCACAGAAGCCGGGTTCGGTCATACAAATCTGATGCCCGTACTGATGAAAGCGGCCCGAAACTATGTCACGCTCGGCGAAATGATCAATGCGCTGAAAGTGCCGTTCGGCGAATATGTCGAGGCGGTGGTATTTTAAGATCTCACTTTGAAGGGCAAAATATCGTCTCTTGCACTTCGAGCCGCATCATACACGGTATATTTGATTAATGAAGACCGCATCTTTACTCAGGCTCCTGCGACCGAAGCAGTGGATCAAGAATCTTTTTGTCTTTGCCGCGCTGGTCTTTAGCCAGCATCTGTTCGATTGGGACTATGCGAAGCTTTCGCTTCTTGCATTCGCCCTCTTCAGCGGCACGGCGAGCATTATCTACATTGTCAACGATATTGTCGATCGCGAACGCGACCGAGCTCATCCGAAGAAACGGCACCGTCCGATCGCCAGCGGCGCCATCAGTGTTCCGAGCGCAATTTCGACGGCGATCATTGTACTCGGTATTGTGATTCCGACCGCATTTGGACTCCCCTTAAAATTTGGGATGTGCCTTGCAATCTATTTTGTAATGAACATCTCATATAGTTTCTTTCTGAAGGAAGTAGTCCTTATCGATGTATTCGTCATCGCGATCGGTTTCATGCTTCGAGTCGTCAGCGGCGCATTCGTCATTGGTGTACCGATCAGTTCGTGGCTTATCCTGACGACGATGTTTCTTTCACTGTTTCTTGCTGTCGCCAAGCGTCGCGGCGAGCTCGTGATGCTCGAATCCAAAGGTGTCGATGTTCATACTCGAAAAGTGCTCGAACATTACAGCATCGAATTTGCAGAGCAGCTCTGCACGATCTGCGCTGCCGGATTTGTGATCAGTTATGCGCTCTATACTGTCAGTGATCGCACAGTGAAAATATTCGGCACGGAAAATCTTATTCTAACAACGCCATTCGTTCTCTTCGGCGTTTTTCGTTATCTTTATTTGCTACATAAAAAGAATCTCGGAGAAAGCCCGACCGAGATCGTGCTGACCGACGTGCCGATGATCCTGAATTTCGCTGCGTATGCTGCAGCAATGTTCTTTATTATTTATATTCACAGATAGAGGGTGATGCGCCGTTTTAAAACGGAGTTCGCATTCATTGCAGCCGGCATCATTCTGCTTGCAGTTCTTTTCATTGTTCAGCAGATCGATCTTGTCCGCGATAATGGGAAAGATTATGTCACGACGATCGGCATCCCGCTTGATGACGTCTATATTCATTGCAGGTATGCGGAGAATCTTATTGCGGGACACGGCTATTCGTTCAATCCTCCGGAACAAGTAAGTGCCGATACTTCTCCGTTGTGGGTCGTGCTCATTGCAGCAGGAGGATTATTGACCTCGCATCTTGAAGTCGTCGCAGTGATCCTTTCGTCTCTCTCCTGGCTCTTGCTTGCGCCGGGCGTGTATCGAGTTACAAAAAATGTATTCAACTTCGAAGAGCTATGGGCTCGCTTCGCCGGGATACTGATGCTTCTGAATGGCCGCCTTCTTATCATGGCACCAAGCGGGATGGAAACAACTCTTGCGACACTGCTGGCTTTGATGGCGATCGAAATGCATATTCGATCACGAGATGAGTATAAGATCAGACTGAGAGAAGCTGTTATTCTCGGGCTTGGCATTGCAACCCGCCCGGAATTATTCCTGCTCTCCGTAATCCTAGGATCTGACTGGCTCGTGTTGCTTATTAAGAAGAAAGTTTTTGTTGACAGATTCATCGGCTTTGGTATTATTCTCGGAATATTCATCGCTGCAATTCTCGCTATTCCCTACTCAATAGAAGGACAGCTATCGTTTCATTCGAGCATCGTGCAAGGTTTTTGTTTTCGATTCCCACCTGATTTCTTTTACATTGTAAAATCATTTTGGATACTCGTTGAGCAATACTCCCCTATCATTTTCTGGCCGATCCTCGTGATCGGATTTACTGCTTTTGGAATGAAAGATCCAACAGAAGCATCGGATCCGAAATTTGTAAAAAAATTTAGATTCCCCAAACTTGCCGGCCGCAACGCGGCAATGACAATCTTTCTCATTGGTCTGCCGGTCCTTCAGGGATTCTTTGCACCGCAGTACCGTCATTTCGGAAGATATATTTTTCCTTTGTTTCCGATCGTCATTCTCGGGGTAACAGCAGTTGGTCGAAACTGTCTCAAATCAAGTAAACGCACCAATATTCAGGCCGGCCATAATGTTTTTTTAGAACGCTGGTGTAATGCTTTATGGCTTGCTTTATTCATGGTGTTCTTTTCACTGACGTCAATAAAATGGATTGTGAACTATGGGCATTCTGTTTCCAACATTAACGACCAACATCTTGCCGTTGCTGCTTGGGTGAATGAGAATGCTACGAAGAATGACATCATCGCTGCAGACGACGTTGGCGCGTTTGGATATTTTACAAAAAGAAACATTGTTGATCTTACAGGGCTCGTTACACCGGAAATATTCCCATTGCAGCACGATCAGAAACTTGTCTGGCAAACTGCTCGAATGCATGGTGCAAATTTGTTCGTGATCTACACCAGACTGAACCCAAGCTTTTATACGTATGCAAAAGATTCACTTGAGTTAGTGCAAACATTTCCGATCCGAGAGCCTCTTGTCTCGAGTGCAGACAGCGTGATGACTATTTTTCGAGTGAAAGGAACAGCCAATGCCGCTCGGTGAACGCAATGTTCGGCGACTAACAGGAGCATCACTTGTCATTGCGACGATCGCGACACGGCTGCCGTTCGCAACCAAAATGCTTTTTGAGTTTGACTCGGTCAATTTTGCTGTCGCAACATTTCGGTTCAGTATCGCGCAAGTAACGCCGCACTTCCCGGGGTATATACTGCATATTCTCTTTGCAAAATTTCTTTTGCTATTTATTACAGATGTCAACCAAGCGTTCGTTTGGATCAGCATCCTGCTCTCCGTTGGCTCTGTTCTCTATCTTTGGAGAGCCGGGGCAGCACTGCGCGGGGAACGTGTCGGTTTTATTGCTGCCTTGATCTGGCTGTTCCTCCCGATATTTTGGTTCTACGGGCTTGTTGCGACTGCATATGAGTATGAAGCGTTCTTTGCATCAGCATTGCTCTATCATGGGATGCGATTACTTCGCACTCCTCACAATAGAACCCATCTCATAACTTTGTTCGTCATCCTCTCGCTTTCAACGGCTGCGCGTCAATCGAGCTTACTGTTCTTTACTCCGGCGATCATTGTTCTATGCATGCTAACGAAACAACATCTCAAAGACATTACGATCGGGAGTATCTCATTCGCATTAATCACTGCGGTTTGGCTCGGAATCCTTTTTGCAATGTGCGGTGGTGCATCGGCATATTGGCAGGCGATGCTCGGCGAACATATTTATAGATCGCAATCGGTCTTATTCGGCAATCCATTGAATGAACATCTTGCTGTCATTGCAAAGGTTATTCTCTACTTGATCGCTGCGACTAGTCCGTTCGTTCTTATTACACTTTTCTGCTTTCTCTGTTACAGGGACAGGCTGTTTTTGCTAATACGCGAATCAAGAAAAAAAATTTCATTCTATTTTATTATTCTCGTCGCAGCTGTGCCGCTGTTATTTTATCTTGCGATTTACTTTATGAAGGCAGGATATTTACTCAATGTTCTGCCGAGTCTTACATTGGTGACCGCAATTCTCATAGACCAACTCGCGATCTGGCATACGTTCGACGTAAAAAAAAATCCTGGCAACGAGTTGATACTAACACGGCCTATCATCACGAAACGCACAGCGATCATCACCGTTTGTGTAGTCATGTTTAATATTGTATGGTTCATACTTCCATTTCCCGGCACAAGCGAAACAGATTTTAATAATGGCTTTACACGCGATTCATTCAACGAACCTCGAGGATCAACGGTGCATTCGCAAAATGGTTTTGCGTATTTCGTGAACAGGATCTTCTCTTTTACATCCGTCCGCTGCGCATCTACTACTGACCGCTTGCACGAGCAGGTATTTCGAATTTTACAGATCGAACAATCAAAAAATAACAACTTAGTTCTTATCGACACGTGGTGGCATCGTTGGGGATTTTACTATTTGCCCGACGCCGTGATCTATGATATTCGAGACCAATCGAGTCAAGATACAATTTCGGTAGGCCTGTCACGGCAATACAGCCGAACGATGTCGTTGCCGGCATCAATTGTCATTCCGAACAATGCGGAAATATTATTATTGCTTCGCAAAGATCATCCTTCATTTAACGAAATCAGCAAACAAGTACATCTCGAAAAAATAGACTTGCCGGAATACCTCGATATGTGGCGAATAGCAGATACTTCGTTCACGTTGAAATGGAAGAATAGGATATTCGTGAAATGAGGATCGGTTTGATAAAATAAAAGAGGTCAAGCGATCCACGTCACACCCGGACAATCGCTGAGAGCTGCTTCCTTCCGGACCTGACTCGGTTGGGCGCGTTCAGATTGCGTGGGACTTGACCTCAAACTTCATTCACAGGGGCGATGATAACAGCAGATACTATGCGATTGTTTCCTAAGTATTGCGCGAATTAAACCAACCCGAATTACGTATCTATTTCCACTATTTTTGCTTCGTAGTTAATGTTCAAGAACAAAGCGCTGATTCCCATCTTTATTGTCGTTCTGGTCGACCTGCTCGGCTTTTCGATCATTCTGCCTCTGCTCCCATTTTATGCGCTGCAATTTAATGTCAGCCCGGAAGCAATCGGGATGATCGCGGCAGTGTATTCGGTCTGTCAGTTTGCTGCGTCTCCGCTTCTTGGTGCATTGAGCGACCGTTATGGCCGCAGACCTGTCCTGATTTATTCTCAGCTCGGTTCGGTGATCGGATTTATTTTATTGGCGCTCGCGGGCAATGTTTGGATGATCGTGCTTTCACGATTTATCGACGGTATCAGCGGAGGTAATATCACGATCGCTTCGGCGTACGTCGCTGACGTAACCGATCCAAAAGACCGCGCTGCTTCGATGGGGATGATCGGAATTGCATTCGGACTCGGTTTTTTACTCGGGCCGTTTATCGGCGGGGAGCTATCGGGACTTTGGGGAATTTCTGCTCCGGCGTATGCTGCAGCATTAATGGCATTAACGAGCATGACGCTCTCGATATTTTATTTGAAAGAACCTGCCGTCCACCGTACCGCCAAGCGAAAGAAAGGGCTTGCATATTACACCGAGGCGCTCGCCTACTTCAAGATCAAAGGACTTCGGACGGTCCTGACGATCTTTCTGTTTTTTGCTCTTCCGTTCTCGCTTTATGTCTCAATGTTTTCATTGTATGCTCATATTGAATTACATTTCACAGAGAAGGAGGTCGGCCGCTTTCTTGCGTATGTTGGTTTTCTCGGTATCATTTGGCAAGGAGGCGTTATTCGTCCGCTTGTAAAAAAAGTTGGCGAGTTGTCGCTTCTTCGCTATGGTCTTGGGGCAATGGCTGTCGGGTTACTCGGTTTAGTCCTTGCCGGAAATTGGCAGCAACTCGCTCTTGTCGCGTTAGTATTTTCGTTCGGAACAGGTGTGACCCGTGTTGTACTTTCGAGTCTTGTAAGCCAGCTTGCGCCGGCTGATAAAAAAGGCGGTGTCATTGGTGTCTCGGCAAGCATTGAAAGTTTTACGCGGATTATCGGTCCTCTTATGGGCGGGTGGATCATCGGGACTATTCATCCGAATTATATTGGTTATGTTGGCGGAGCCATGGCTGCCGTTGGCTGCTGGCTTGCCTTCACCGTTCACCGCGATTCGAAGAAGCTTGAGCCGGAAATGGTTGTGGACTAACTCAACTGACAGACTGCATATGCCGCAACGCCTTCTTCGCGGCCGACAAATCCGATTTTCTCGCTTGTGGTTGCTTTGATAGAAACATGCTCGACCTTCATTCCGAGTGCTTCAGCGATATTACGACGCATTTCGTCGATATGTTCACGGAGCTTCGGTCGTTCGAGCACAACTGTTGAATCTATGTTAATGATACGTGCGCCTTTCGACGATATAAGCGCACCAATTTGTCGAAGCAGGCCGAGGCTATGAGCATTGTGATACTTCGGATCGGTATCGGGAAAATGCTTGCCGATGTCGCCGAGTGCTAATGCACCAAGCAACGCATCCATAATCGCGTGAAGGAGGACATCGCCGTCAGAATGTGCAACTGTCCCAAATGGAACATCTTTGAAATGTACACCTCCGATGACCAGACTTTCGCCCGGAGCAAGACGATGAATATCGTAACCGAAGCCAACCATCTGTTTATGCTGCTTCGGCTCTGCTAAGCTCGAGCAGCTCCTCCGTAAATTCCTTCTTACAGTTCGGGCACTTCAGATGTTTGCCAAGCGTCTTTGTCGAGACTTTCATCAGCCAGTGATTTTGGCACGACGGACAGGTTTGATTGACCGGCTCGTAATTACTGATAAAATCACAATCAGGGTAGCGGGAACAGCCGAAGAATGTACTGTTGCGTTTGCCTCCTCGGCGTTTGACAATGTCGCCGATCGTACATTTCGGACATTTAATGCCTGACGGGATCTGTCGAGTGTATTTACATTTCGGGTACCGGCTGCAGCCAATGAATTTTCCGTACCGGCTTGCACGAATAAGCAGTTCACCTTCGCCACATTCAGGGCAGGTTTCGCCCGTTTTTTCCGGTTCGGGTTTATTCATCGACTTGATCGATGTTTTCTTCCCGCAGTTGCGGCACTCAATATACATTCCGAACCAGCCTTGCTTGATCTCCGTATTTGATGACTGGCAGTTCGGGCAGGTGAACTTCGGCAATTCTTCGACAAGCCGTTCTTCGACTTGATCAAGGACTGCCTTGAACGGGACATAGAAATCATTCATCACCCCGGCATAGGTACGCTCGTTGGTCGCAATGGTATCAAGTTCTTCTTCCATTCGTGCCGTGAAATCCACGTTGAAAATCTCCGGAAAGCTCTTGATCAGCACATGATTCACTTTCTTACCAAGGTCAGTCGGCGATAGACGTCGGTCTGTTTGATCGACATATCCTCTTTCCTGAATAGTATCGACGATAGAAGCATAGGTCGAAGGGCGACCGATGCCAAGCGACTCAAGTTCTTTAACGAGTGTACTCTCCGAATATCTCGGTGGCGCCTTTGTCTGAGCCGAGCGAAGATTCGGCGCTTCGATATTCGCTGTCTGCCCTTCATTGATCCCATTCGGTAAGCGGCGATTTTCATCGTCGTCGCTTTTGGCACTCGCTTCCTCGTTGTCATCAAGAAGCTGTAAATATCCTCTGAACTTCAGGACTGAACCCGTTGCACGGAAACGGAACGTACTGCCTGCCCCTTTTTCGGATTCTATTTCAACCGTTGTTTGATCGAATACCGCCGGAGCCATCTGACTGGCGACGAAACGCTCCCAGATCAGTTCATAAAGATCGGCAAGATTCTCATCTTGTGCAGCCAAATAACGACGCACGGCCTTCGGGGTCAGATTTACGTCAGTCGGACGAATGGCTTCGTGCGCTTCTTGAGCATTCTTGCTTTTCGCTTGTTTGCGTTCAGCGCCGACATATTCGTTACCATAATTCTGTCTGATAAAATTCACCACTGCATTTCGAGCTTCATCGGATATGCGCGTTGAATCGGTTCGCATATACGTGATAAGTCCTGTCAACCCTTCGGCGCCAAGTTCAATACCCTCGTACAGCTTCTGTGCAAGTCGCATTGTTTTGCGCGGGTTGTAGCGGAGTCTGGCGCTTGCGGTCGTTTGCATCGAACTCGTAATGAACGGCGGTGGCGCATTACGCTTAACTTCACGTTTGTTAACCGAGTCAATGCGATAATTCTTTTTTGCGACTTCCGCCGCATAGCCTCTGGCTGTTGTTTCGTCACCGATGAAACGCTTCCGAAGTTCTTCGCTGAGATCCTGAGCACTGCCTTCAGGATTTTTAAATTCGATATTATCGACGCTGATAAGCCGAGCATGAATAGGAAACTCGGTTGTCGGCGTCGTAAAGTCTGCCCACAGATTCCAGTACGTGATCGGCTGAAAGCGGTCGATCGCTTCTTCGCGCTCGCAGATAAGCCGTAATGCAACAGTTTGCACTCTGCCAGCCGAAAGTGATTCGAACTGCTGTCCGACGAATGCTTTCCATAGTATCGGAGAGACCTGATAGCCGATGATACGGTCCATCACACGTCGAGCCTGCTGCGCGTCATACAACGATTGATCGACATCACGAGGATGTTTCATCGCATCCTGAATGCCGGACTTCGTAATCTCGGTGAACAGAACTCGCTTGATGTTCTTTGCTTTCTCGGCTATTTCATTCTTAATGTGAAATGCGATCGCCTCACCTTCGCGGTCAGGATCGGTCGCGAGATAGACGTCTTTCGCGGCGGCGGCGAGTTTCTTCAGCCGCGTGATGAGTTCTTTCTTTCCTTTGACCGTGACGTACTTCGGAATAAAATCATGCTCGAGATCGACACCAAGATTTGACTTGGGCAGATCTTTGATATGACCGATCGACGCTTCGACCTGATAGCCGGAGCCAAGATATTTATTGATGGTCTTCGCCTTTGCAGGCGATTCAACGATGACTAATGACTTTGCCATTTGTTCCATAAAACGTTTTTGGGGTTCCCCACCCCACTCGCTCATAAAAAATGCGAAGCGCGAGCATTACAGTTTGTAAAGGCTCGCGCGAAGTTCGTAACTTCAAATATACGAACGACTACTGCACTCTGTCGTGCAGCGAGAGCATCATCCGGCTTCCGAGCCGTGAGGAGTCGTTAAAATCAAAAATGATACCCGCCGCAATATCGCGGACATCCTCAAGCGCAACGTTCTGCGCGCCGAGCATCCAGAGACGGTCGATCAGTAATTCCATTTCCGCATCGCGAAGCAAACCCAGTTCGCGAAGCTGCATCAGATAGCTTCGTGCATCGGGTTCTAAAATGGAAAGCTCAAGTTCGTGATAAATGCGGAATGGGGATCTGCTACCGGTATCGAACGCTTTTTGTGCAGCGGTCAGCGAAAGCTCGGCTTGAGTGCCGGCGACCATAATTTTATCGACCAGCCACGTGAACGCTGTCGATACTTCATGTTCGCTATACCCGCGGTCGGAAAGTTTTTTGAGATCGATGTCGGCAAGCTGCTTATTACGGCGCATCTCCCCAACAAGATATAATACGATCTCCATCACCCGCCCCACACCTTGTGAGGCTTCGGTATTCACATGCCCAGTTTTCATTCGGAGAAGTAGTAAAAATTATTCGATATGGTTCTGCTTTTGTAACTGCTCTAAAAAATAACGCTCCTTGCGCTGCATTCGTTTCTTGGCTCGTGCCTGCTTATCCGAATATCCCGCAAGATGCAACATACCGTGAATGACAAGATGAGCCAGTTCGTTCCGTACACCCACCGTATAGTGCAGGGCATTTTCTCGTGCCCGATGCAAACTGATATATAATTCTGCACTTAGAGAATGCTCTTTGCGGTCGATCTCGAACGTCAGAATGTCGGTATAATAATCATGCTGAAGCGACCTGACATTCAGTTCGCGAAGCTCTTCATCGGTTTGCAGGATGACACTGAGATGCAGTTTGCTGAATGTCCCAAGCTCTTCCCGATACACATCGTCTGCCGCCTGCTCGAGTAATGGCTCCAGCTTCTTCCACTTCGGATCAAGCTTCTTCGCCCCCGCTGTTGCAAATAATGTAAAATGTAATGAGTGCCGTTTCATCTTTTAGAACGTACTGTTTAACGATGTCATTGCGAGAGTCGCGCAGCGACCGAAGCAATCTAAAATACCAATGCCGGGGTACACTCTCAAAATGTAACGATCTCCTCGTACAGGTCCTTCCACTCTTTATTCATACTTTCTATTAATGCGATCTTCTTAGCTCTTGATCCGCCTTTAATTTGCTTTTCCCTGCGTATCGCGGCGTCCATCGTATCGAATATTTCATAATACATCAGCATATTAACATGATACTTCTCTGTAAAACTGCTTTTCTCGGGATGCTTATGCTCGTAAACTCTTCTTTTCAGATCGTTGGTGACGCCGGTGTAGAGTGTATTATGCTTCGCATCCGTGAGGATATAAATGTAGTATTGGTAGCTCGTCGAAGACATTCGAGATTTTAGATTGCTTCGTCGCCTTCGGCTCCTCGCAATGACATCCTTGGAAATCAGTTACTCGAACTTCGTACCGCCCTCAGTAAAGACCTTTAATGCGATCGCCGCGCGGAGTTCTTCGGTCGAGAGTTTGGCAATATCCTTCGACGCAACCGAACGTGCTATGTTGGAATAGACCTGCAAAATGCCGCTCGATGAAACAGTGACCATCGTGATCTTCCCGGCGCTTGCTTTCGCGATGAACGCCGCTTCGCGCGTTGCAGGCGAAACGTGAACCTGCTCGATTTCCGAAAGCTCGACAATACCGAGTGCCGACTGGATCGCCAGCGATTCCGAGCGCCCCGAATTGCCGCCGAGAGCAATTTCGACTAACGGCATATCTGCCGACGCGCGCTTCCCGCCGAATACCAGTACCCGCGCCGGCGCCATATATACGCCCTCGAGCACTTCGGCTACCGCCTCTATGACTTTCTTCCGAAACAGCATTTATGCAAAGTTACGAACTATCGACACAAAGTTACAAAAATATATCGCTTTGTCAGCTCTTCTCAGGTGACAGTCTGCCCTGCAAACTCAAAAGCCCATTCTTGCGTATCTTTGCCCAAAATAGGTATCATGGACGCAACCATCTCTACAAACGACCTGCGGCTAATGCGCATCATTATCATCGCACTCTCGATCGGTGTGATCATCTTCACGCTTATTGCGCTCTTTGTGAACAATTCGAAAACGTCGTTCATCGGCACACCCGGCGACGGTCTCGTGCCGCTGAGAATTGCTCATGTTGTGGTGACCGCCGTCGTTATCATACTCGCGAAGATCCTGCCTGCAAGAATACTTTCAGGCTCCGTCACTCCAAGAACCTCACTCCCGGGCGGTACAGGGTTTGTGGCTCGTTACAGGGTTGCGCTTATCGTTCAATTTGCACTGCTCGAAGGCTGTGTGCTCTTTGGCCTCGTGGTATTCATGGTAGGTTCGGAAGCAGGCGCTGTCTCGGCGGACCCGTCGTTTTATCTGCATTTCCTTCCGCTTGTCTTATTCTTGATGGCAGCGAAGACCCAGTTTCCGACCGAAGAGAAGTTTAACGCCCTCGCCCGAATGTACAATGCAGAAGACTCCGCCCAACCCCTCTAATGATGATTGTTCGGAATCCCCTCTCACCCTGACTAATGTTGAATTGAAGCAATTATTCCCCAAGACCTATTTTCTCAATTCACAATTCTCAATTCCAGACTGCAAATATACGAAATTTTTCGCCCTTTGTCAAGCCTTTTTACAATAAAAATAACAAATTATATTAGCAATTTACTATAATTTATTATATATCATACATAAATATTTTAATGGTAATTATAACCTAAAGGCATTATGAATTCTGCCAAATTTTTGTATATTTGTATTTATTCATCTATTCAATCCATGACTTTCGAATACAGCATTGAAATTTATGTACCAAGCGGGAATCAGCCGTCCTATCGTTGGGTGTGTTCAAACAATCAAGTCCCTGTAATACCGCGATTAGGCGAGACGATTACTGTTGGTGCCGGAACCAGCTACATCGTCGATTCCATTATTCATACTTACGTGCCCAGTAGCACTATCATTACTCACCACATCACCGTTAAGACAAGGTGAATACAGTGACTTTCGATACGCCTCCCATTCTTCGGATGTAATCGGCGGGGCAGCAAGTTTACTTAGCTCGTATATCCATTCCTCAAATGCTTGTGCCATATTGCTTGTTTTTCCTTCTATTAAGTTTATAGTAATGCCTTTAGGTTATAATTACCATTTTAATATTACGGGCACTAATACGATGTCATTCCAGAATGAAGGAAAGAGAATTGATCTGATTAACCTGAGTAGAAAAATAACGTTACTTGATTACGAGAAATGTCGAATTAAGAAATTGCCTCAGCTGAACGGGCTGTTGATGCCGAAGGCTTATTTGGTATTGCATCGATGGTTACAAGCCCCCTTGAACTTTCAAGTCCAAATTGTTTTACCAACCTTTCCACGCGCTCCTTTTCACTAATTGTAAAATAAATAACGACTGCTATCGAGCTATTTGTATTGTTAGCCTTTTCGTAGATGGAGATTTGGGTAAAGACATTTGCAAGATGCGAATTACTTGCAAGCTTAAACTCGACCAAAGATGCATCAAGTGCGCCTTTCGAGATTTTAAAGTCGACTGCGCCTCGCCCATTATTCACTTCACGGTCTACCGAGTATTCAGAACCAAACCAAGTTAATCTATAGATAAGCTGAAGGTCTTCCTCTCTCTCTATTGGCTTCCCTTTGACATAAAAAAATTTATACCCATCTTTATTTTCGATAAAATCCTTTAAGAATTGTACCCGAGAATATGCTGCTTCAAAAGATGTAGGCTCAAGTTTATAAAAGTTTGTTGTGTCGGAAAGCGAATAAACTAATTCGCGTATGAGTTCGACATAAGCTTGATTAGAAAATGACAAACGTTCATCACTAACTCTTTTTGCGTCTTCGGCATGATCTTCTTTATACTTAATGTAATAGTCGAGCAATTGAGGGAAAGTCGAAATAGCACCTGAGATCGCAAAATTAATATCTTTTTGTTTTGCTTTTGGAGGGATTGCCTCCATTAGGTAATGGCTGATTGATTCTCGAAGTTGATCATTGTCAATTGATCTTATAACCTCCCAATAGTCATTATTTAGATCACCTCTGTTTATCCAAGTATCGTCCTTTGTAAGTATGTCTGACGGCGTTAGTAATATAAAGTCATCATTGTAATATGGCAAAATAAATTGACCACTTTCCCATGTTCTAGTTATATAGTTGAATCTAACTTTTTCTATATTAAAACTCTTTTTTTGTGAGTCATGTAGATATTTGCTTGAAAAATCTTGAGTAAAGTATAAGAGATATTCCTTGATAAGATTGGCAGTAAAATCACTTATGTTATCCCGACCCACTCCATCCTTGATCAAGCAAAGCTTTTCTAAATGGCTACTCTTTGATATCGGTTCTTTACCAAAGTCAGAAAATAAATAATGCAAATTACTGTTAAGCGATTTTGCAAAAACTGTTCCCAATCCTCGACCATCATTACCATGTTTCGAATATCCAAACCAATTCTGTTTTATTTCGGGAAAGTAAAACCATGCTTTTAGAAGTCCATCACTCAAATCTTCACCCAGTGACATATCGCGAAGAAATCCAACATATGTAAGAATGTTTTTATGGAGTTCTACATATTGAGTTTTTTCACTATTAAAAAGTAAGAAAGGATCTATGAATAAGGGAAGATCCATGATAAGAGAGATGTTAAATGCGCCATATTCTTTAAGAATTGATGGTTCAATGTCAAAAACGTCTGAGAAATAAATATTTATTAATTTGGACATATAATATGGAATTGAACGAAATCAGGTATGCAAGCTATTGATTCTCTTTCACTATGCTATTTTCTTAGTGCCACCACTGATTTCTCTTAGAAGCTCCATCACTTCACTTAAAGATGGTTCTCTAGTATAATCAGGTATGAATTGGTAATAACGTTCACTCCCAGTCCAATCTGGCCCTCGCTTATTTGTCTCAGGCTGCAAAATTTCGAGCAGAAGAGCTTCCATGTGCTTAAGGAGCATTGATTTTTTAAAGGTATATTTTCCAGATTTTAATATTCCTTCAAGTCGGTGAAGTTCTTTTTTTTCCCCTTTTTCGAGATATGTATTATAAGTTGTATCATTTACTTGACGTATCCCAAACCAACTAAAATAGTGAATCCTATTTTCAGTGTCATCGCGAAAATGATTGGTGAGTCTTTTATATAGATTCCCAGTCTCTTCGGCACCTTTTCCAGCAAGTCCAGCATAAATAATGGGGATAACCAAGCCTTTTCAGGTGGCGAAATTGAAAAAGAATCGAGGCGTTTTTAACGTGTTTTGAATTTTGATTTTTAGTAGGTGCCTATCAACGAGAAAGTGTCTCGTATCAAATACATAAATAAATTTTCAACTATTGCTTTCCGGGAATTCTCTTTTAGTTATATCAGCAACCAATTCTTCTAAGGGTATATCCAACATAGTCATTCCTTCACTGTCTGTATTAATTTGCCTTTTGTGCATTGCATCTTTTGTTAGAACCATTGCGTTGAATAGGAGCACCCCTATCGAATTTGGCAATAGGTTTATATCGTGATTTATTTCTTCGCCAGAGGACGTAAGAATACCCATATGAATCCATTCATCTTTTGAATATAAAAAATCTGTTATAGTCTCTATTTCGGAGAATTTGATCTTATTATTAAATGGCGGTCTTCGTTCTTTTAATTTTGGTAATTCCATAGCAATAGTTTCAACTATTGAGAATTTCTCAAAAGGAGAAGAGAACGTGTACTTATAATCAAAGCGGAACCGTAATTCATCAATGTTAAATTTAACTTTTGGTTCATAATAGTAATAGTGATCAACTTTAAAGTTGTGCGATTTTGTTACTTCTATGACTGATGAACCCATTGTTTTTAAGAACCTTTAGTCCCAGAAATAGCTTCGACGCTTCCTCTTGTATCAAGAGAAGATTGTTCGAAGGTCGAAGGGATAGAAATTAGATCATATCCCAAAACTTCTTCAAGTTTGCATATAGTTTGTAATGTCAAATTAGCTTCTGCCTGCAAAACTCTATTCACAAAGGAAACTCTCATATCTGCTTCTTTTGCAAATTTCGGCTGATTCCATTCTCTAATTTCAAGACCTTTTTTTAATCTATCTGCGATCAGACTTTTCCATTTCATCATACGCGCATCTATTCTCTTTTCATTAACCATTTTTAGTGAATCCTTTCCACAAATATACGTTTAATAATGAGTGGACGGGAGGGGGATCGAACCCCCATTGTGGAGACAGTGCGATCTGTTCCTATTACCACTAATCCCGCCCACTTTATCGTTTTAGAAAGCCGCCGAGTGCGGCTTTCGTGTTATATAATCCAAGATTGACGTATTTTGTTCCTAAAAAAGTGAAATAAATTATTTAATTATTTCACTAATTAGTGAAATCTTCCAATCCAGATTGCGTTATACAGGTATAATAAACAAGTAAAGATATATGAAAACTACAACACCTCAGACCCTTTTAGAAGCAGTCGGTTACTTCTCAGACGAAGCCCGTTGCGTTGAATTCCTTGCTAAAATCCGTTGGGATATGGGTCAGCCTGTATGCCCGAAATGCGGCTCTATGAAATGCGTACCGCTAAAGACTCGCAAACTTTATAACTGTTGCGAGAAAGAGTGCGGAAAGCAGTTCTCAGTGAAATCCGGCTCTATATTTGAAAAGAGTCCTATTCCTCTGACAAAGTGGTTGCCCGTTGTTTGGATGCTCGTTTGTGATCGCAACGGTGTATCCTCTTACGAAATTGCCCGTGCATTAGGGGTGAGCCAACAGACAAGTTGGTTTATGCTTCATCGTATCCGTGAAGGATTGCAGAGCGGATTAGTTGGCAAACTCTCCGGTCAAGTCGAAATAGACGAAACATTCGTTGGTGGTAAGAGTGTGCATATGAGTCCCGCCCGTCGTCAAAAAGCAGGAATTAACACCGGACGCGCAACGTCAAATAAAACCGTCGTAATGGGCATTGTAGAGCGCGGAGGGGTTGTCGTTGCAAAGGTGGTTAACAATACTCGCCGTCGCTCTCTAATTCGTGAGATTGAAAAAACCGTTGAAGAAGGTTCAAATGTTTATACAGACGCGCTCAAGTCCTATGATACGCTCCGCTTCAAATATAATCATTCAACCGTAGATCATAAATACGCTTTCGTCCAAGGTGAGGCACACACCAATACCTTAGAAAATTTCTGGTCATTGCTTAAACGCTCTCTTAAAGGAACCTACGTTCAAGTTGCACCATTTCACTTAGATAGATACGTGACCGAACAGGCATTCCGATATAATAATAGAAAGAAATCGGATGCTGAGAGATTCGTAAAAGCACTCTCGCAGATGTTCGGCAAAAGACTAACCTATGAAGAATTGACCGGAGCGACTACCGCGTAATGGAACCGGAAACGAACGATACAAACGACAACTCGAACTTCGAGAAATTCACGGACGCCGTAAAACGGCTATTCTCGTTGCCGAAGCAAGAAGTAGATCGTATAATCGAAGAGGAAAAGCAACGAGGGATAAAGCCAAGCGAAAAAGATACGGAGCCGGACGAAGAAGAAACCAGTTAACTCTTTTTTAAACGTATTTTTGTAGGATGAGAAAGCAGTTGCAAAGCGTCGCCTTCATTACTTTTATTGTAGTTGTTTGTTTACAGCCCGAATGGATTTATGCCAAGAAAAGAAATGCCATTCCAAGCCCACAGCAAGATACTCAACAGACAAATACTGCAACCAACCAAACAACGCTTCCGCTCAGTTATCAAAAACAAGCCATACCCACCACAGATAGCGGAAAAGTAGAAGATCAAAAAAACGAAATAGAATGGGATTTGGCGAAATATACCCTTCTCCTTGTTCTGGTAACCGCCATTCTTGCTATTGCTTCCTTTTGGCAAATTTTCATTTCCAGATCCACTGCACGGAGGCAACTCAGAGCATATCTTTATTGCACTACGTCGCCCAATGAACCGTTGCAAACAAATGTTATCCCGTTCATAATAAAAAACTCTGGTCAAACGCCTGCATATAATGTTGTTGTATGGATAATAAGTGGAATTCGTGAATTTCCATTGATACGCCCACTTGTTGGGGGGAATCCAACAAATACGCCCTCTCGTATAGCCATACATAGCAATATGGATATTGAAATAAATGCAACTCTGCCTCCAAATATTACTAATTTTCGTGGGCAGAATGAAGCACTTTACTTTTGGGGTAGGATTGAGTATGAGGACATTTTTAGAAAGCGTCATCATACTAATTTCAGATTTCATTCGTTTCGTGTTGGGATTGCAAAAGGTGAATTTGTCGTGACAGAGATCACGCCCAGCCACGAAGGAAACGAAGCAAATTAATCCAATTTTGAGATAGGCAATAATCAATACAGTACCCCACTTTCTAATTATTTACCTGAAAAGGATTGGTTGTCCCCTAAATAATTCGCTCATCTCTATCATAAAGCGCATAAACTCCTATCTGTTCTCGAAAGTCTACCCACTTTTCCTTTTTCCCTTTCTTTCTAAGATGTCCTAAAAGAAGGACTGGCACCTGTCCTTTTTTCTTCGGTTTTCCGCGACGACCTTTCACGGAATCAATATATGCTCTTCTCCAAAGAATACCATAATTTGAAAAGATATGCCTATCTCCTGTCGATTTTTGCTTTCTTTTAGCCATAATTAAAACCTAGATAAGTAAATTTTATCAACACGGCGTTTCAAAATACACTACTAATTCCTATATTGATTTGTTTTTATAGACATAGATAGTTTATGCAACAAAAATGTAGTGTGTCATGGCTACAAATATAAAGTGAGAATCTTACATATCCCTAAAAAGCGTACAAACGCTGAAAAAGACTTGTATTCGTACAACGTGCTATCACCTCTTTTGTTCTTCTGTATTACATAAGTTAATAAAAAGAGCAGCAGCAACGACCCTCACACCGGAATTTATCAGATCGCTTGAACCCGGCCGGTTAGACGCAGCAACAAAGCCCGTTTAAATTATTTCTCCGGTCTCATTGCCGGGAAGAGAACGACGTCGCGGATGGATTCTTCGGCGGTCATGATCATCACGAGGCGGTCGATGCCGAAGCCGAGGCCGGTGGTCGGCGGCATTCCGGTTTCGAGCGAGCGGAGGAAATCTTCGTCTAATTGCATCGCTTCGTCGTCGCCGCGCTGTCTGAGCTTTGCCTGCTCTTCGAAGCGCGCGCGCTGATCGAGCGGATCGTTGAGTTCGCTGAACGCATTCGCAACTTCTTGCCCGCCGACCATCAGTTCGAATCGTTCGACAAGCCCGGGCTTCGTGCGGTGATTTTTTGCCAGCGGCGACATCGAAAGCGGATAATCGGTGATGAACGTCGGCTGGATCAAATGATGCTCGACCTTCTGTGAGAACATTTCGTCGATGATCTTTCCCGCGCCCCATTTCGGATCGAGGCTGAGCCCCATCTGTTTCGCCGCGTCGCGAAGCCCGGCTTCGTCCATCGCGCTCACGTCGATGCCGGTATATTCTTTGATCGAATCGTACATCGTGAGCCTGCGGTATGGCGGCGTGAAGTCGATGATGCTGCCATTTTTCTGTGTTATCTTCATATCGCCGCCTGTTGCCACGCGCGCAACTTCTGTAAATAATTTTTCTACAAGATCCATCATCCAAATGTAATCTTTATAGGCAACGTAAATCTCCGCCATCGTAAACTCAGGGCTGTGATTCTTGTCCATCCCCTCGTTGCGGAAATCTTTCGAAATTTCGTACACGCCTTCGGCAAGCCCACCGACGATCGCGCGTTTTAAGTACAGCTCATCGGCGATTCGAAGGTAGAGATCGAAATCAAGCGCGTTATGATGAGTAACGAACGGCCGCGCGTATGCGCCGCCATAGAGCGGCTGCAGCACCGGCGTTTCAACTTCGAGATACCCGCGTTCGTCAAAGAAGCGCCGCACCGTCGAAATTATTTGCGCACGCTTACGAAACGTCTCGCGCACGTGAGGATTTACGACGAGATCGACATAGCGTCGGCGGTAGCGAAGCTCTTTATCGCTGACAGCATCGTGAATGATCTTCTCGCCAGTCTCCTCATTTATCTCTTCTTTGACGACAGGCAGCGGACGAATCGCTTTTGCAAGCAACTCGAACGATGAGATATGAACCGAAATTTCTCCGGTGCGCGTGCGAAAGACAAATCCGTGACCGCCGATGATATCGCCAATGTCGAGCAGCTTCAGCGTTTCGTACGCCGCGCCGAGTTCGTCTGCTTTAAAATATAATTGGATTTTTCCGCGCTCGTCGAGGATGTGCATAAAACTTGCTTTACCCATACGGCGAACGGCAACAATGCGCCCTGCGACCGATACATTCGGCTTCGCATCGGGATTCTCCTCATTGAATAAAGTAAGAACTTCGTGCGAATAATGCGTCCGGTCATAGTTATAGGGATACGGCTCGACGCCGCGCGCGCGAAGCTCGGCAAGCGACGCAAGCCGCTCGCGCTCCTGGTCGGAGAGCGCATTCATATCAAGAGTCGTCAGATTGTTCGGATCAGCCATAGGTCAAAGTCTAAACCGCAAAAATACGGAGAATAGTGGCGGTGGTCAGTGACCAGTGGCCAGTGGCCGGTGGCCGGTATTATAGTTATCTTCTCGTTCCTGCGCCGGAGAACGGGAATTTGAATACGATCCGGTATCCGCTCGAAAGCAAGCGGCGGATACCCATGATCACTTCCCGCAGCTCCGGCAGATCGTCCGCCGAAAATGTTTTGCCATACGTATGATTGATGAGCCACAGAATTTTACCGCTCGCGTAGCTATTGAAATTCACAAAATAGATCGCCGTGTTCATCACAGCCGCAAATTGTTTTAGGTCTGTTACTTCACGTTCACTGCAATTATCCTCTCCATCGGTCACGACGATCATGACGTCCGTGCGAACTGAATCCCCGGATTTTCTTCTGTCGGAAATATGCTCGAGCGATTTCCACATCGCATCGAAGAGCGGTGTGTACTTGCTTCGTATCGTATCGAAGAAATGCCAGAATGTTTTCGTATTCTTGTTATCAGTCGTGAACGGATTCGATGCAAGAAATAGTTTTGGACGAGCTGTTCGGTCGTATGTAGGATCTCTGTCTGCATAATCGAAGACGATCGCGCTCGTCTGCAAATGATCGCCAAGCGAATCGAGAAACACATCGAGATACTTCGTCAGCGAATCGTACGAATGCCGCATCGAGCCGGAGTTATCGAGCACGAAACTGATCGCAAGGTCGGCAGCGCTGAGCGTCGTCTGATGCTCGAAACGCACGATACTCGCGGTATCATTGCCTCGCGTAATGATGGGATCGGTTGAATCAAGATCGTCTTTTTCAGTGCCGTGTTTATCCCACGCGCGCAGATACAACGTATCGTTATCGAATCGCGTGATGAGTTTGAGATTAGCTTTAGTACGCAATGAAACCGACGGACCGAGAATTGGCTGGGCGGGAGCATTAGCAAATATTGTCATTGCGAGGAGGACGATAGTCCGACGAAGCAATCTAAAATTTCGAACGGACATCATATTCGAAATTTTAGATTGCTTCGCTTCGCTCGCAATGACATCTATAAACATAATTACTTTAGCCACCGCAACGGATTCTGTTTCGATTTCCCTTTCCAGACTTCAAAGTGCAGGATCGCGCCGAGTTCGGAGTTACTACCGCTGCGGGCGATCTGCTGATTTTTTTTCACGGTTGCTCCTGTCGAAGCGGAAACCCCACCGAGATCGGCATACACTGTGAGCACTCCGCCGCCGTGACGAACGATCACAAGCGAGCCGTAACTCGGCAGCGAACTCACAAGCGCAACTTTCCCGTCTGCTGCTGCTTTGACCGACGAACCTTCCGCCGTAGCGATGTCGATACCAAGATTCATCGTTACCGTCCCGAGCTCACGGTTTCGCTGTTCGCCGAAGCCTTGAACGATCTTATGCGATGCCGTCGGCCAGCCAAGCGAATGCGGTCCCGCCAAACTTTTTGCTTCGGCAATATCCTGCTGTTCCTGACGTTGTTCGGACGGAGTTAGTTTCTTTCCGGATGTTCGTTTCTTTTTCCGTTCTGCCTGCCGTTTGCGGATCTCTTCTTTTTTTCTTCGCTCTTCTGCTTCTTCTTTCGCGGCGAGATTTGCGACGATGGCTTCGAGTTTCTTTGCTGCTTGCTTTCGTTTATCGAGTTCTTTTTGCAGAGACGCTTTCTTGGTTTGTATATCCTGAAGCTCTTTCGCTTTTCGCCGACGTTCGGCTTCGGCGCTTTGCTGCTGCTGTTTCGTCTGGCTGATCGCGCCAAGCTGCTCGGATAGCAGTGAAGCGACTTCCTCACGGTTCTCGGTCAATACACTTTTCGTCGAGTCAAGCGACTCTTTGTTATGATGCATCGCACTCGAGGCAATGCCGGCGAAGTAGGCATTGCGAAGACGCTCTGTATTCTTGCCAGGGTCGTCAAAGCCCGATGCGTTCGTCGGAGATTCGCGATAGACACCCGTCACATACCTATGCACAGCGTCCGATGCATACGATCGTTTCAATGTGTCGATCGACGATGACGTGTGCTTGATCGATGTGTCGAGTTCTTCTTTTTGTGATTCCAACTCAGCTGCTTCGGCTTTTAATGAAATTAATTTTGCTTTGAGTAAGCGGGTTTTCGCATCGCGTTCGGCAAGTTGTTTTTTGGTGAGATGTTCTTTTTTTGTGTTCGACGAGATCTCGCGCTCGGTTTCAGCGATCTGCTTGCGGATCTTTGCGAGTTCGGCTTGTTTCGAAAGCCGTTCTTTGTGAGCGGCAGAGATGGTGTGTGATTGCGTTGTTTTTTTTCTCCGATGTTTTTTTGCATTGATCGCAGTCGGGAGTACGAGCAGGATCGCAAGGGATAACATGACGAGCCTCGAAATCCGAGCATCCATCGGTTATTTTTCTCCGATATGCATTGTCACGATTCCTGTTGAAAGATCGCGCCAACGGGCATTTGCAAAACCTATCTTCGCAAGTAGCGCAACGATCTCTTCGCGTTCAGGAAATTGCTCAATCGAATCCGGGAGGTAGCTGTATGCTTCAGTATTTTTCGAAATACTTTTTCCGATGACAGGGAGAATGAATCGCCCATAGAATCTGTATAACTGCTTCATCGGAAAACGGCGCGGACGAGAAAGTTCGAGATTGACGAAAATACCGCCCGGCCTCAAGACACGAAAAATCTCCGAAAATGCGGCATCAAGCCGCGAAAAATTTCTCGTGGCGAATCCGATCGTGACCGCATCGAACATGTGATCAGGATATTTCAGTGCTTCGACATCGCCTTCTTCAATGATAATGTGTTTGTGCTTCTCGTTCGCCTTCTTCTGAAAAATATCGAGCATCGGTTTGGCAAGATCGATACCGGTGATCCTCGCATCAGGTATTTGGCGCAATGCTTCGAATGACAGATCGCCCGTTCCGCAGGCGACATCAAGAATCGCCGGCTCCGCTTTTCCTTCAAGATGGGTTCGCACGAGCGTGATCGCATTTTTCCTCCAACGATAATCCTGCCCGAACGAAAGAAAATGATTCAGGAAATCATATCGCGCGGCAATACCGGAAAACATTTGCCGAACATACGTTTTCTTCTCGTCGCTCGAAGTGAAGGTAAATTCTTTTTGAGACATCTATGCAAAAATACCATGGCAAACTGTCTGAACCGGGATTTGGGGGGATTATGTGATGAATAGGATGTCATTGCGAGGAGGGCGTATGCCCGACGAAGCAATCTAAAATCTTGAATAAGCAACAATCTCCTGAATTTTAGATTGCTTCGCACCACTTCGTTTCGCACGCAATGACATCGTTATAAATATCTACTCCTTCACGAACTTCCCTGACTGGACCACCCCATCTCTGCTTGTCAGCCTGATAATATATGTTCCTTTCGATAGAGCGGCGACTGGAATTTCTGTCTTGTCGTCATTGCACGATATTGTTCGGATGCGTTTCCCGTCGAGGGTGAGGATTTCAAGTGTGGTGAGAGATTGGGTTTCTATTGTAAGAATGTTTGTGGATGGGTTTGGGTACAATGTAAGCGTGGAGTTATCAAGCTGTTTACCCTTTACTGACCAATCCAATCCAACATCAGTACCGAAGTCACTCACGAATTGAACAGAGCAATCGTTAAAAACTTTGAATATCCAATCATGATGCCAGATACATCCTGAAGGACAATCGCCCCATGCATATTCAAACGTAAGAGTCATTGAGCTATCTGATATAGATTGAGTAATATGATTGCCATCTTCCCAATCTATCATTTCCTTTGCTTCTGGATCAGAGTGTGTAATATCATTCCATAATTTTACTATTACAACAACGTTATAGAATTCCCCTGTTTTTAGTATTGTAGGATGATATAAGGCCGTAGAAGTGTCACAGGTTATTCCATAAGCTTGAATTAGAGAATCCATTGAATCGTTTCCTGTCGGAAATTTGTGGAAATACAAATTCCTTTCCCATCTAATCGATGTATCAAGGTCAACATTAAACTCACGGACAGGCCTTCCCATATTGTCATGGATATAAATAGTCCCTTCAATTTCTTCAATGGGGTCATAGATATACACTTTGCCAAAAATTGCATTAGCCGCTTTCAACCCCGAATTATGAACGGCGACAAGCGCTCGCAAAAATGTATCTTGGAGTGATTGCCTGATTTCCGTCCGCTTGGCATAAGATGAATCCATCTCAATTTGTCGATCAAGCGCCAACTTCGCGGCGTCTTCTCTACAAAGATTAAGCACCGAATCCGGCGCTGTGCAGCTCGACGGGACACGCTGGGCGAAGCTCGCTGCCGAGCTAAGCAAGAGGATCACTATTACGATAAAGATTTTCATAGTCGTATATGATGGATACACAAATTGCAACATATCGTATTTGACTATGAGTTCGACTGAAAAATCGGCATCAATACAGTGTGACATCCTGAGGCGACAGTCGAAGAATCCCGTTATGTCGTGTACCAACTCACATTCTACAAGACATCACAGGATTCTTCGCTTCGTTTCACTCCGCTCAGAATGACATGATATGTTTTTATCGAAAAAAAAATGCAAGTATTTGTCCAATTTCCCCCCTTCGTCCGTTATATGGGCAACCAGACAAAATAATTTTATTTAGCGCGGAACTTTCAATTTCATTGCTCGTTATACGACTATATAAAAAATGACTGACGGTCAGTCAATTTTTAGTGAAACAACTAAAAATGGCTTCCGTACCAAATGTCAGTTTCTGTTCAATATAACAGTAACTTGTTAGGAATCAATATAATGGGAATAGTCGAGCGCAAAGAAAGAGAACGCGAGGCACGCCGGGAGCAGATCCTCAGTGCGGCTCAAACCGTGTTTGAACGCGGCGGATTAGGGCAATCGTCAATGGACGAGATCGCTAAAGAAGCCGAGCTTGCCAAGGGCACGATTTATCTCTATTATAAGAATAAAGATGAGCTGATCGTCGGGTTGATACTCCGCGGATTCGAGAAATTATATGAGTTAATGATCGCGGAGTGCGGTACGCGCGATCGCGGAATTTTAAAGCTTCAGGGCGTCGGCGATGCATATCACCGGTTCGCCGGCGAGAACTCGTTTCTCTTTTCAGTGATGAATGTTTCCGAGCCGCCTCCGAAATCGAATATTTCGTCTGACCTGCTTGACGAGCTTCTGCATCTTTCGGAAAAGATCTGGAAGTTCTTCTATCATACGACCGAGCAGGCGAAAGATGAAGGCGACATCAAGCAGGAGGTCAACGGCTTTACGCTCGTGCTGACGCTGTGGCTTTCATCGACCGGTATTCTGAGGATGTATAATAAGTGTCTGCTCAATTCCGATAATAATGTGTATGGCGCACGCCGCGGCGGCATCCACTTACAATATCTCGATTGGGATTACGTCTATAACATCACTTCCCGGATGCTGCTGGAAAATGTCGTGACCGAGCAAGGCAGAACATACCTGCGTCCGCTCGAATGGCGCTCGTTCGAAGAGATCGGATTTGCTCCCGTTGCTGAAGATCTCTACCGGGTACTGGCGAAAGAACCTGCTGCCATAGAAACGGAAGTTGCCACAGAAATTTAATACAAATCATCGTCATTAGTTATGAAAGTATTTACCCTTGCAATTAGTATCTTGACAGCCGTTGCAAGCACCGGCTGGTCGCAGACTGCCCCACTCCCTACACCCCTGCAAAGTTATATTCAGACGGCGCTCGAACAAAATCCGGATGTGATGGCATCGCGCGCACGCTGGAAGAACACCGACGCAAAAGTTGACGAAGCACGGTCGGGACTGATCCCGCATTTCGATTTCGTCTCGCGTTACACCGGTTTCAGCGGCGGACGCATTCTATATTTTCCGAGTGTCGGTAATTTCAATGCGAGCGCGCTCGGTATCGTCCCGTGGAATAATTATTTCGAAGTATCATGGCCGATCTTTAATTATGGCATTTGGTCGGGGATGAGCTCATCGCAGGCATTCCGCGATGCCTCGACCGCAGAAGTCAGCGCGAAAGAGCTTGATGTCTCCGAGAAAGTCAGCGAAGCATATTATAGTTATGCCAAAGCGAACGAGCTCGTCGATATTCGCAAGAATGCCGATACGCTCGCGACCGAGAACCTGAGAACGGCTCAGGCATTATTTGCCAACGACAAAGCGCCGAAGAACGATGTGCTTCGCGCCGAAGTCGGCGTAGCATCTGCCGAGGGCGATGTGCTTTCGGCGAAGAACACGGCAACACTTGCCAAAACATATTTCAATAATTTGCTCAAACGCGATTTCAACGCCGATATTAATCTTCCAAAATCGGAAGAGATCACGGCGCTCGTCAGCTCCGGCAGCGACATTGCTGCAACCGATGGCTCGTCATACGATCGTTCGCTTCCGCCGATGCACGACGATGTCGATAAAGCATTCGCTAATCGCCCGGAAGTGGCGCAATTGATCAAAACCCAGGAAGGGATCGATGGTGCGAAGCGGGCTGCATGGTCCGACTTTTTACCGAATGTCGCTCTCTTCGGCAGTTATGGGTGGCAGGAAAATACGCTGCAATTCTCAAATAACGCTCATCTGCTCGTTGGCGGTCTTCAGATGCAGTGGAATTTCTTTTCCGGATTCGGCACTGCCGCAAAGATCGACGAACAGGAAGCGCAGCTCGAAGAAGTTCGGTATCAAACGGAATCCGCAATGAACGGCATTCGCCTTGAACTCGAAAGCGCGCGGCTCGAAAAAGTAAATGCGATCGACCGCCTTGCCATCGGCCGCAAACAAGTAGTCAGCGCCGATGAGAATTATCGCATCGTCAAAGCGCAGTACGATAATGGTCTCGCACCGCTGATCACGCTGATCGATGCCGAGACGACATTTGCAAATGCAAAAGCGTATCTGACGACAACGACCTACGATGTGCTGATCGCCGACGCGAAGTATAAAAAAGCGCTCGGACAGCGTTAATATATAATCACAAAATTTTACCACCAAATTATCACCAGTATGAGAACGACGATACATACCATAGCTCTCTCCACTCTTGCCATTGCCGCAGCACTGTCTGTCAATTCGTGCAATAAGACGAACGGAGCCGAACAACCTGGCGCGACCGGCGATGTCTTCACCGTCACGGTAGCAAAGATCGAGACCGCACCGATGGCAGCGACATTCCGCGCGACGGGTTCGCTTGAAGGAATTCGTGAAGCGGTCGTTAACAGCGAAACCAACGGACGCATCGTTGCCGTCAATGCCAACAACGGCGTACGCGTCGGAACAGGCAGCGCAATCGTGACGGTCGATAACGAACTCAAGGCGATCGCTGTCCAACAGGCGGATGCCGCACGGCTTGCAGCCGAAGCCGGACTCGAAAAAGCAAAGCTCGATGCGACACGAACGACCGAACTTTGCAAGACCGGCGCAGCGACAAAAAGCCAGTGCGAAATGGCCGATCTGCAAGTCAAAGCAAACGAAGCGCAGTTAAAAGCTGCCGAATCTCAGGAAAGCCTCGCCAAGCGTCAGTTATCGGACGCCGTCATAAAAGCCCCGTTCGGCGGAGTTGTCGCAATGCGGTATGTCAATCTCGGCGAGCTGCTCAAGTCCGGTGACAAAATAGCGGCATTGGTTGATGATTCAAAAATGAAATTGAAAATAAACATCGGCGAAATGGACCTTCCGTCCATTAATATTGGCGACCCTGTTTCAATTATCGTCGATGCATTACCGAATAAATCATTCGATGGCAAGATCACGACGATCGCCGATAAAGCGGATGCCGCGCGTTCATACACTGTCGAAGTAGAGCTTGACAATCCGAACAAAGAGCTCAAGAGCGGAATGTTTGCCCGCGCCGAGATCAAACGCGAAGCCGACCGCAATGTCCCGACTGTTCCGGCGACTGCTGTTATTTATAATGGCACACGCACACAGGCGTATGTCGTCGATGACAAAGGAATTGCACATCTCAAAGGCATCAAGATTGGTGTCACAACGCCTGACCGTGCCGAGATCGTTGAAGGTTTGCAGCCGAATGACGTCGTTGTCTCCTTCGGACAATCGCAGCTCAAAGACGGCGTGAAAGTAAGAATTCAAAATTAATTTTTAATTTTTAATTGTCATGACAATTACAGAATTAGCGATCAAACGCCCCGCGTTCATTACGATCGTCTTCATTGCGCTTGCGGTTATGGGGCTCTTTGGGTATTCAAGACTCGGAACCGACCTGCTGCCGAAAATGGATTGGCCGGTCGTTACGATCCTGACGACATATCCGGGCGCAGGTCCCGAAGAGATCGAAGATCTTGTTACCAAGCCGGTCGAAGAAGCGGTTGCCGCAACAAGCAACCTTGATAACGTCCGGTCGTTCTCGAATGAAGGATACTCTGTCGTGATCGGACAGTATCTGCTGACGGCAAATTCCGATCAGGCTGCAGCCGATGTTCAGCGCCGCGTCGATCAGATCCGATCGAAGCTCCCGAAAGATGCCGACGTGCCGAAAGTTCAAAAGAACGACATCGCGGCAATGCCGATCATTCGTGCATCGCTTACTTCTACGATACTTACGCCGACCGAACTCTATCAGCTTGCAAAAGATAAACTCAAGGCAAGGCTCGAATCGACCGACGGCGTCGCCGAAGTCGATATTTCCGGCGGCAGAGAACGCCAGATCAAAGTCGAGGTCGATAACGACAAACTCCGTTCGTATAATCTTTCTATCTTGCAAGTTCAGCAAGCTTTAAGCCGCGAGAATCTCGACGTGCCGACTGGAACAGTGAAACAGCCCACTGATCAGTACATCGTTCGCGTTAAAGGCAAATTCCAAAGCGTGGACGAGATGAAATCATTGCCGATCGCCACCACAGCGAACGGTTCGACTGTTTACCTGAGTGATGTCGCAAAGGTTGAAGACAGTTTCAATGAAGACCGCAAACCGACGCGTCTCAATAGCCATGACGCCGTCGGTATCAATATTATTAAGACGTCGGACGCCAACGCAACGGAAACGGCCGACCGTGTCTATGCAACCATCTCGAAACTGAGTGACGATTACAAACAGGCAGGTATTAAGTTTGAGATCGCGCAGGATGCGACTCAGTTCACACGCGCATCGATCCGAGAAGTATTTCGCGATCTTGCTATTGCGATCGTGCTTGTCTCCTGTGTCTTGTTCCTGTTTTTACGGTCAGGCCGCAATGCATTGATCGTGCTGATCTCAATTCCTACATCGCTCGTCTCGACATTCATCTTTATGTGGGTGTTCGGATTCACGCTAAATATGATGTCGATGATGGCGCTCTCGCTCGTTATCGGTATTCTGGTTGACGACTCGATCGTCGTACTCGAGAACATCCATCGAAAATTAGATGAAGGCGAAAAACCGGTTGACGCGGCGATCAAAGGCCGTAACGAGATCGGCTTTGCGGCGCTGGCGATCACACTGGTTGACGTAGTGGTGTTCTTGCCGATCTCACTTGTCAGTGGTATCACTGGGAAGATCTTCAGAGAATTTGGGCTTACGGTCGTTGTCTCAACGCTTATGTCGCTCTTCGTCAGCTTTACGCTCACGCCGATGCTTGCATCGAGATTTGGCAAAGCGCATGAAGAGATCAAGTTCAAACCGTTCAAGTGGCTCAGCGATAAGTTCGAGAGATTTCAGGATTGGCTTGAGATCAAATACAAATCAATTCTTGAATGGGCGCTGCATCACCGCTGGGTGATCGTTACCAGCTCTTTTGCTCTGTTCCTCGGAAGTTGTTCACTGGTCTTCACCGGAAAGATCGGAAGTGAATTTATTACACAACCGGACCGCGGTGAGTTTGCGGCAAACTTCGACTTCCCCGACGGAACAAACGTCGAAACGACAGATTCGCTCATCGGAGTGTACGAACATTTCCTTGCAGCAGATTCTAATATCGATCGTTATCAGACGGTCGTCGGCCGTCAGGAAAATCCCTGGGGCGCCGTCGAGCGTCCGAGCGTCGGACAGATCTCCATTAAAGTGAAAGACGGAAAAGCACGTATTCGTCCGACGAACGAAGAGATGAAATACGTCACAAAACTTGCCGACAACGTACCGGGTCTTCTCATTCGTACGCAGTCGATCGGTATCTTCGGCACTGCCAACGCAGCGCCGATCCAAGCCGAGATCGGCGGTGATGATCTCGGAAAACTTTCTGCTTATGCCGATACACTGATCGATCATATTAAGAAAATTCCTGGGCTTAAAGACTTGAAGAGCTCATACGAAGAAGGTCAGCCGGAAGTGAAGATCAAGTTCGATCGCGACCGCCTTGCCGCCAACGGAATGTCGCTCGGCGAAGCTGCGCTGGCGATACGCACGGCGCTTGCCGGAAATACGGATGCAAAATATAAAGAAGGCGAAACAGAATACGACATCAATGTCATTCTTGAAAAGCTTGATCGCTCGAATGCAAGTGACGTTGCGCAAGTAACGTTGATGAATCATTTCGGGCAGCAGATCAAAGTTTCGGATATTGCAACGATCTCCTTCGGCAAAGGTCCGTCGGTCATCGGCAGAAAGAATCGCGAGCGTGTCGTCGTTATTTACGCCGATCTCGATAAATCGCTGCCACTCGGCGATGCGGTAACGAAGATCCAAAAAGAGATCGACAAAATTCCACGCGCCGCTGGCGTCGGGCTTCCATACTTCGCCGGCGATGCCGAGAACCAACGCCGCTCAGGAGGAGATATCGGCATTGCATTCTTGCTTGCGATCTTGTTCGTGTATATGATCATGGTCGCACTATTCGAAAGCTATGTGCATCCGTTCACGATCATGTTCTCACTGCCGGTAGCACTCATCGGCGCACTGGTGATGCTCGCGATCACTGGCAAAACGCTCTCTATATTTACGATGGTTGGGATGATCATGCTGATGGGGCTTGTCACGAAGAATGCCATTCTGATCGTTGACAGAACAAATGCAAAACGAGCCGAAGGCGAAGGCGTGCATGATGCACTGCTTGATGCCGGCCCGACGCGTTTACGCCCGATCATTATGACGACCGTAACGATGATCCTCGGTATGCTCCCGCTTGCCGCAGGGCTTGGCGAAGGCTCGGAATTCCGTCAAGGTATGGCAGTCGCGATCATCGGCGGTTTGACAAGTTCAATGTTATTGACACTCGTGCTCGTGCCGGTGATGTACACGTATGTTGAAGGCTGGCGCACACGCTTCCCGGCATTCTTCCGGAGGATCAACATCTTCTCGAAGATCCGCAAACCGCGTCCGGGATATGTCAATTCATTATAACCAATTCTACAAACTGTAGCTCATGCGCACCGAGACTGTGATGATGGATGACGATGGATAAGGTGAAAACACCTCGGAGTGTGTGAGCTTTCTCACTGACCGGTTCGCGCAAGCGAACCGGTTTTTTTTATAGTACGCGAACGGTTATTAGAAGAGTCAATCATTGTTGGGTTTGTAACTCAACACAATTTTTCCACCGGAAAATAACTTTGCTTGTATGGGCGTAAATTTCTGTATGTTGTCAAGTAAATTAAAAATAGTCATACCGTTACTCATAGCTGTTGGATTTATAATAAGATGATACTCGTCGATAAGCCTTTCTTGTATTAAGGATGAAACAAAACCTGCTCCGCCAAAAACAAGAATGTCTTTACCGTTTTGTTTTTTCAAGTTGGCAATTTCTTCTGCAAGATTTCCTTTTGCCAATGTCGTGTTGTTCCAACTTGAGTTGTCAAGTGTTTTGGTAAACACAATTTTTGAAATATCAACTATTTTTTTTGCGAATGGATGGTCCGGATTGCTACCAGCAGTATTCTCCCAATATTGCATAAAGCCGCTTGTCGCTAGTTTTCTGCCCATCAAAAGGGTATCGGACGAATCAATTAGTGAACTCATAAACGCTGTAAGTTCGTCATCTGGATTCCAAGTCATCCAGTCATTTTTCCCATCTAAACTTGCAACATATCCGTTGATGGTCATTTGCATTTGCAATTTTACTTTTCTCATCATCGCTTTTAATGTTAGTTCGTCGCTTCAACTCCAGATCGTATTGCTTCTTCAAGTATATCGAGGTTAATATCTTTCAGCGTTTTGAACTTAATGCAATACCCGGTCACGCTTGCCTTGCCTATTTTTTTCCCATACGTTTTGGCTAAATATTTCTTATCTTCGATACCAAGGATATAGACAGAAATTCCGGTTGTGTTTGCACTGAGACCAATTTGATAAAACTCTCTGGTTTTTCCATCGGCATATTTCATGGTCTGAAGTCCATATCCTATATTAGGATTAGAAACAGCTTTACCTTTATCGTCTTTACCATCCAAGAACCATAATTTACATGCCGGCATGAATTCCTGAATAATGCGGTGCAACTCTTGCATGTCGCTGCGTTTGGATTCAGGCTGGCTCGCAATATACTCTTTGATCTGTACTTTTACGTTCATGATTTGTCTTTAATACTTTGGATCAAAATCTACTATCCATTCGATGCCATATTTGTCTCTAAAACATCCGAAGTATGAACCCCAAGGGCTGTCTCCAATAGGTGCTTCAATTTGTCCGCCTGCTGAAAGTCCGTAAAATAATTTATTCGCTTCCTCTCTGCTTTCAGTACGAATTGATATTTTAGATCTGTTTTCGTTTTCATTTGTTCGTCCCATACTTTCCGGAACGTCATTGGCTATCAGAAAATTTGTGCCAATAGATAAAGCAATGTGCATTATCTTATTTGCTTCTTTTTCTGCTACCGGGAATTCGGGGCTTGAAATATCTTTGAAACGCATTATCTTTGCGAACTCTCCGCCAAATACTGATTTGTAAAATGTGAATGCTTCTTCGGCATTCCCGTTGAAATTAATGTGTGGATTGATTAGCGCCATATTTTTTATTTTTTAATCGAACTGCCCTATAAAAATACGGACTTCCACAATAGAGAGGTGAGGTGCGAAAACGTCATTTTAAGGGTTGATTGCGGCGAAGTGCCTCATTTTTTCGTAACTTTGCTGCACAGTTTACTAAATACTACCAAGCTATTTTACTTTGCCTGATGAGATACAGATTTATTGGTTTATTACTTTTTGTTTTCGCCTGTCCCGTATTTGCTCAGATGGATTCTCTTCGGAAAGAGATCGAGGATGATATCAGCACGAAGAAGGCAACGATAGGTGTCGGCATTTATGATCTGGAGAGTGGTGATACGCTTACTGTCAGTGGATCAAAACATTATCCGATGCAAAGCGTCTTTAAGTTTCATCTCGCTCTGGCATTGCTCGCTGAAGTTGATAGTCAGAAACGAAATCTGAATGACCTGATCCCTATTCTGAAAAAGAATCTGCACAAAGAAACTTTGAGCCCTCTGCGCGATAAAAATCCGAATGGAAATTATTCATTGACCTTGGCTGAGTTGCTCCGTTACATGGTATCGGAAAGCGATAACAATGCCTGCGATATCCTCTTCAAGGTCTATGGTGGTACAAAAAAAACGGAGCAATTTATAAAAAATCTTGGAATCAATGATATCTCGATCAAGGCAACCGAATACGAGATGCACGGACCGTTCCGTGTCCAATACACAAACTGGACGACTCCGTATGCAGCCATTCTTCTGTTAAAAAAATTTAACGATGGGCATATCATCTCCAAAAGTAATTCCGATTTTCTGCTTAATACAATGACCAATAGTAACAACCCTGGTGACAGGCTAAAAGCCGGATTGCCTAAAGATGCAAAATTAGCACATAAGACAGGAACGTCTGGTCATGAAAAAGGGATGCAAGCAGCCCTGAACGATATTGGAATCGTTACTCTTCCAAACGGAAACCATTATGCTATTGCGGTCTTCGTTTCGAATTCACTTGAAAGCGATGCTGAAAATGCCAGGATAATAGCTGCTATTTCGAAGCTTGCCTGGAAGTATTTTAGCGGGCAAAGATAGCGGTCATTTTTTTACCGGCTCATAGTACAGCACTATCGGACAAGCGCCAAAGTATATACATTACGGGATTTTTCTTAGATTATCGTTGTTTGCTCTATTGTATAGGGGTCTTGTATCCCTGTAATTAATTGATTTTTATTAAATAAGCCTGTTGCTATTGATCGAGGATGTGCGAGTAGAGTTCCGCACTGAGTCTCATCAAGGCAATTGCGGTTTGAGGAAACAGGTATGCTGCGCTTTATGAAGCGAGCAATCGTTTCCGGAGGATTTCGTCCTGTATTCGCTGTCGTGCATGTGATCTTGCCCATAGTGATCTTCTCTCTTCTTCTCGGATACGTCCGGGTGAGCGAAGCATCCGTTCTTGCAAACCTGCTTTGTGCATCTCGTGCACCGAACGCTCTTGCGTCCGGTATGCGAAGCATTTGCCAGCAACACCCTGCTTGCCACAGCGAACAAGAGTGTCAGCTCAGCCCCAGGACCGCGTTCGTATCTCCGCCACGCTCTTCTATGGTACGAAGAGTCACCGCGAGACCTCCTCGTCAAACCTAAAAAGCCAACAACAGGAATTTGTTCATTTACAGTACTGAATACTCGGTACTGAGTGCTATTTTGCTATGGTACATTTTAGAAAAGAGATCATTATCAATACTCAGGGTGATAATGAAGTTCGTATTGCGATCACTGAGCAAGGACGACTCGTCGAATTATTTGTCGAAAATCCCGAAACGGTCCGCCACGTCGGCGAGATCTGGATGGGAAAAGTCGCCAAGGTCATCCCGGGAATGAATGCCGCATTCATCGATCTTGGTCTCACACAAGATGCCTTCCTTCATTTTTCAGATGTGGGTAATTCGTACGACGGTTCGATGTCGCTGCTCTCGAGCGAAGGCGTCGATATGCGCGACGATGACGACGAATCCGAAGACGAAGAATACGACGATGACGAAGGAGGCGAGGAGACCTCCGGCGGGATGCCCGAACTCACCTTAAAGCCGAATATCACCCCACGCCCTGTCTCTCGTGCTCCACGCAAACCGTTCACGACGCTCGAAGTGCAGAATATCGATATGACGCCCGGGCAGAACATCATGGTGCAGGTCACGCGTGAAGCATTTGCTAATAAAGGCGTCCGGGTGACAAGCCGCATTTCGCTTCCGGGAAGATTTCTCGTGCTTGTTCCGTTCGAACCCGGTATCGGCATCAGTAAGAAAGTATTCTCGATCAGAGAACGCCGCCGCCTGCGCCGCATCATTCGGTCGCTCAAACCGCGTGAAATGGGCGTCATTATCCGGACGGTTGCCGAGAACAAGGAAGAATCGGCCCTGCGTGAAGACATCGAGCGACTGATCTCGCAATGGAGAGACATCGAGAAAAAGCTCAAAGAGAAAGAGCCGCCGATGCTCCTGTATCAGGAGTCGAATATCACGACAACTGTTCTACGCGATCTCTTCTCCAATGACATCACGCGCATCGTTGTCGATGATAAGAAAATATACAACGAAGTACTTGATTATATTCAATGGTCGGCGCCGAATCTTGCCGGTATCGTTGAATTGTATCGCGGCAACACCCCTGCCTTCGAACATCTTGGTATCGAACAGGAAATCGAAGGGACGATGTCGAAGAAAGTGCCGCTGCCAAGCGGTGGGTATCTCTTCATCGAAAAGACCGAAGCGATGGTCGTCATCGATGTCAACTCCGGCCGTTATGCCGCCCGGCGAGAACAAGAACTGAATTCGCTCAAGACAAATCTTGAGGCTGCGCGCGAAACAGCAAAGCAACTGCGCTTGCGTGACATCGGCGGCATTATCGTGATCGACTTTATCGATATGCTCGACGATCGCAATAATAAAAAAGTCTATGACGAAATGAAGAAAGAGCTTCGCCGCGACCGAGCGAAGTCGAGCGTGCTGCCGCTGACCGATTTCGGCATCATGCAGATCACACGGCAGCGCATTCGTCAGGCGATCGGCGATACGCTTTCCGATACGTGCCCTGCCTGCGGCGGATCGGGAATGGTCGTTGCGAAAGACACCGTTATGCACCAGATCGAACGCTGGCTTGACCGCTATTCGACAGAAAGCAAGCGCGAAGCACTTGTTATGCGAGTACATTCGACGATCTATAATGACCTGAGCACCGGATTTATTTCCAAGCTGCGTAAACTCGGATGGAAGTTCAAAGTGAAGATCAAAGGCCGGCTCGACGATGAATTGCGCGCTGACGAATTTCGCTTCTATCGCGCAGCCGATAATAAAGATATTACTAATCAATATCTCGGACCTCGCCCTGATCCGGTCGAGGAAGAGAAACCGATGGAAAAGCCGAAACGCAGAGAAGAAAGTAAACGATTCGACGAAAAACGAAACGGACCTCGCCGAAGCGACGATCGGCGTAACTCGTCGCGAAGAGACGACAGCCGCCGCGAAGGACGGCCGGAATCACGTGAAAACGGTGAAGGAAGAGATAATGGCGGACGCAGTAATCGTCGGCCACAGCGGCGCAGAGGCAGTAGCAACCGCCGTCCGCCCAACGAAGGTGGGCAAGGACAGTCAAATGCACCGCGCCCGCAACTGCAGCAACGGCCGCAACAACAAATCTGACGTCTGATGGAGGCGGGGCCGGGAACGGCTCCGCTTTTTTTCGCACTCGCGTGAGCAACCGCTTTAGAAATATTCTTTATATTGTCATTACGGCAGTTCTGCTTGTCTGGCTGCTCGGCTATGAATTCGTTTGGCGATTCAAGGTATCACTGGATGTGACACAAAAACTCTCGATCACCGATCACAATGCAAAACAATTAAATGTGTTCGTCCGACAGCATAGCAGTGTCGCCGTTGACACGACCAGACGTACGTTCAGCGATATGAGAAACGGGAAAACATATTGCACGATCTGGCTCGAAGGCTCGCAGGACACAATCCGCACCGAAGCGACGGGAAGATATTTCTCTGAATTCCGAACGCTTCGCATCGCGACAGATTCGTCCTCGCAGTTAATGCTCATTCCTAATTCCGAACA
>DASQGZ010000006.1:0-6929 GCA_035632315.1 Kapaibacterium sp. (SeqCode)
ATCAGACAGCATATCTGAAGGCGCATTATACGGCCGAGTTTCTTGCGGCAAATATGACACATCAGATGAATTCGACTGATTATATTGTTCAGCTGATCGACGACGGGAAAAAATTCGGCATTGCAACGCTGCCACCGGATGTCAATTCGAGTTTACTGACATTTACACCGACCGATGCAGGCATTCGCTTCGGACTCGTCGGGATCAAAAATGTCGGACAGAAGGCGGCCGAGAGCATTGTCGCCGAGCGAATGAAGAACGGTGCGTACACATCGCTGTTTAATTTTACTAATCGCGTCGATTCGAAGCTCGTTAATAAGCGAGCCGTGGAATCTCTTGCTCTTTCCGGAGCATTTGACTCGACCAATACAGACGGTGTCCCACTGAATCGTCATCGTTCGGATGTTCTTAGCAGCATCGAACGTGCCATTGATTATGGAAAGTCGCTTGTTGGCGAAGGAGGCCTCTTTAGCGGCTCCGACTCCTTGCGAGAGAACGAACCGCGCCTTGCACCGTCGCCTGTCGTTTTCAGCGACCGGGAATTATTATCGAAAGAAAAGTCGGTGCTTGGTTTTTATGTCAGTGGTCATCCGCTCGAGCCATTTCATGTGGACGCGCAAAGCTTTTCGTCGGTTAAGTTCAGTGAATTAGCCGATTTGAAACAGGGCGACGAAGTATTCGTATTAGGAGTTATTGTCGGGATCACGAAAAAACTGAGCCGCGAAGGTAAGGCATTTGCGATCGTCACGGTAGAAGATTTTTCCGGTAAATGCGACTGTGCATTTTGGGGCGAAAGTTATGACAAATACAAAGACATTGTCATTGACGAGCAGCCCATCGCCATTAGCGGAAGAGTCCGCAAGAATGCGATCAATGACACGGCAAGCATTTCGGTCAACGAAGCATTTCCGATCGGTGATGTTCGCAAGAAACGCGTCAAAGGCGTCGTATTTAAGATGGCTGACGATGGCAGCACGCCGAACGGATCTCTGACCAAGCTGAAAGAGATCATCAGCAAGCATCCCGGGAATCGCAGCTCATTTATCGCTGTTGAAAATAACAACAATGCTGCGGTGCACCATTACAAACTGCCGGAGACATTTTCCGTCGCCGCAGACGATGCGCTGATCGCTGACTTCGAATCCGTCTTTGGGCGTAACACGATCTTGTTCAGATCATAAAGTTTTTGCATTAAAGTTTTTTACATGAAAGGAATTGACAACGTATGACAACGACCAATGGAACAGCGCTTCACTTTGAAGATGCGACGTTCGATGCCGAGGTATTGCAAAGTGACAAACCGGTACTCGTGGATTTTACAGCGACGTGGTGCGGCCCGTGCCGAATGATCGCACCGATCATCGAAGAGATGGCCGCAGAATATGCCGGCAAGGCGCTCATCGGCAAAGTCGATGTGGATGAGAACCCGCAGATATCCATGAATTATGGTATCCGCTCGGTTCCGACACTGATGATCTTTAAAGGCGGGCAACCTGTCGATATGATCATCGGCGCCGTCGGCAAACAGAAGCTTGTCGAGAAGCTCAACGCGCAGATCAACTAAAGCCTGGATTTTCAGGATCAAAGGTTATTCAGAATAAAACCCGCCACATCGGCGGGTTTTTTTATCTGTACAATTCCTGCGACGTCATATACGTCTTATTAATATTACAATATCCATTATTTAGCGTATTTGTCCGTCAAGTCACCTTAATTACAGGAAAATATGAAGATATTGGTGAAACAGAGTACCGCTAATCCGTATCTTTACAATAGCCGATGTTTCGAAATCGTTATGCCATATTTACCCTATTTGCCGTCCAATTGTTGACTCGATCGACAGTGTGGGCGCAAACCGACACGGCAAAATCTTCAGACCCTCCATATTCCGAGCGCGCACTTGTCGGCGCACCCTTCCTGTCATATTCGCCGGAAACAGGAATTGGCGCAGGGGCAGCGGGGCTGTTTTATTTTCATATTCACGACGACAGCAGCGAACGCAGCGATAACCGGCCGTCGATGATCTCGCTTGGTTTTACGTACACACAAAAAAATCAGATCTCGACGGGAAGCGATTATGCGTTGTACTTCGATCATAATAAATATTACATCTTCGGCGGCTGGGACTATAAGAAGATCCCGTTCGATTTTTTTGGGATCGGTAATTATAATAGTAAAGATGCGACCGATAACTACACACCACTTTGGCGCGGCGGTGATGTACTGATAACGCGGAATATCTTGGAGATCGATTCGAACGGCGGACTGAGTGCCGGACTCGGCACCGAATATCGGTATGATCTGATCCTTTCGTCAAAATCCGGTGGCCCTCTACAATCGGGAAACGTGCCGGGAGCAAGCGGCGGACTGTCTGCCGGATTCGGTTGGATCGTATCAGTCGATACGCGCGATAATGTGTTCAGCACACACTCAGGTTACTATGCCGATCTTCGGACATATTATTATGGCAAAGCGGTCGGGAGTTCTTTCAATTTTAACCGGACGTCGCTCGATGCGCGCGAATTCATTCCTGTATTCACAACGCATACGCTTGCCCTTCAAGGACTCGTAACACTTGTCAAGGGCGTTGAGCCATTTTATACGATGGCGGCGCTTGGCGGCATTTCAAATATGCGAGGCTATTTCGAAGGCAGATTTCGCGATAACGATATGACCGTCCTTCAAGCAGAATACCGTGCACCGGTATTTTGGAGAATTGGTGTTGTTGGCTTTGCAGATGCCGGCGAAGTTGCAGGGACGATGGGCGAATTCAAACTGACCGGATTCAAATACTCCGTTGGCGCCGGCATTCGTTTGTTCTTATCACAGGAAGAACGAGTCGTCGCTAGACTAGATTTCGGTTTCGGCTCCGACTCGAATGAGATCTATTTTGCGGTGAACGAAGCGTTTTGAAGATAACGCTGCATAGTATTTTGCCTGTTTGCATCGCAACCCCCTTCGGTAAAAGACTGTTTACAGCCCGATGCAAAAAAAGTGGAAACATGCGATCGTCGTCGGCGCATCGCAAGGAATAGGGGAGGCGCTTGTGCTTGAACTTGCGCGGGGAGGCGTTTCGGTCGGGCTTGTCTCGCGCAATCCAGATGCGATGAAGCAAGTGATCTCCAAAGCAGAATCACTCGCGGCTTCTGCAAACCCCAAACCCCAAACCCCAAACCCGACATTCATTTCATTCGTCCACGACGTAACGAACTACGCCGAAGCCCCGGCACTTTTTCAGGAGATCACTCGCCAACTCGGCGGGCTCGATCTTATTATTTACAATGCGGGCATAATGCCTGAAGTCAAGCTCGACGAATTCGATTTTGCAAAAGACAAAAGTATCATTGACGTCAATGTTCTCGGTGCGATGTCCTGGCTCAACGAAGCGGCAAAACGTTTTCGCGCAGCAGGTTCGGGGACGATCGCCGGTATTTCGAGCATTGCCGGTGAACGCGGGCGCCGCGGGATGCCGGCATATATCGCATCTAAATCTGCACTGAGTGCCTATCTCGAATCTCTTCGCAACAGACTCTCGCAGCATGGTGTAAAAGTCGTAACGATCAAACCGGGTGTGATCGATACTGAAATGGCAAAGAACTCTCCACTTAAACTTTGGATCTATAGTCCTGAAAAGGCAGCGCATGAGATTATTCGCGCGGCTCGGCGAGGCACAACAGTAAAATATGTGCCATGGAAATGGCGTCTCGTTAGTTTTGTCTTGCATACCACCCCTTCATTTATTTTTCGCAGGCTCCCGATTTGATGCAAGTCCTTCCGGTAGATCATCTCGAAAAGATCGAAGGCTGGGGCGGAGCGGTTTCGAGCTTCGGTTATGTCTATCGGCCCGCAACGATCGAAGGCATTAAAGAAATATTTCAGCTTGCCCGCGATACCGGACGAAAAGTGACATTTCGCGGATCGGGCAGAAGCTATGGCGACGCATCGACCGGAGCCGAGCATCTCGTTCTCGATCTTTCTCGAATGAATCGTATCACCGGCTGGGATCCGCATTCCGGTATTATTACGATGGAGCCCGGGGTAACGATCGAGCAGTTGTGGGAATATATCATCGAGGACGGCTGGTGGCCACCGGTTGTGCCGGGTACCATGTATCCGACTATCGGTGGATGCCTCGGAATGAACATTCACGGAAAAAATAATTTTAAGGCGGGTCCGATCGGTGAACACGTTCTTGCATTCGATATGCTCTTCCCGAACGGTGAGACCAAACACGTCACGCGCGAAAACGACCCGGAGATATTTTACAGTGCCATCTCAAGTTTCGGAATGCTCGGCTGCTTTACGAGCATTACGATGCAAATGAAGAAAGTGTATTCCGGCGTGATGAATGTCCACGCTTATACATCGAAAGACCTCCATGATCTATTTACATGTTTCGAAGACTATCTTTCTGGTAGCGATTATCTCGTCGGTTGGGTCGATTGTTTCCCGTCCGGCAAACATTTCGGCAGAGCAATTATTCATCAGGCAAATTACTTGAACGAAGGCGAGGATCATTTCCCTTCGCAGACGCTGCAGGTTAAAAATCAATTATTGCCTGATACGATTCTTGGTATCATTCCAAAATCGGTTGTTTGGGTGTTGATGAGGCCATTTTCAAATAATATCGGGATGCGCTGTATCAATGCGCTTCGCATGCTCGCAACAAAACTTCCGATCATCGGCAAAGCGAGTTATACACAATCGCATGCCGAGTTCGCATTTCTGCTTGATTACGTACCCGGTTGGAAGAAATCGTACGGTCGCGGAGGCCTGATCCAGTATCAATCGTTCATTCCGAAAGAACATGCCGAAACAGTATTTCGTAAACAGATCGAGCTCTCGCAGCAATGTGGCATTATCCCATTTCTTGGAGTATTCAAACGGCATCGACCCGACAAATTTCTTATCACGCATGCCGTTGACGGTTATTCATTGGCATTGGATTACAAAGTGACCAATCGTAACCGCGAAAAGCTTTGGGAATTATGCTACAAGATGAACGACGTCGTGCTCGAAGCAGGCGGACGGTTTTATTTTGCAAAAGACGCAACCCTTCGCGCATCAGATTTTCAAGCGTTTCTCGGCGAAGAGACGATCGTAAAGCTCGAATCACTTAAACACCGCTTCGACCCTGAGAATCTATTACAGACAGACCTCTCCCGGCGATTGATGAGAGAGCAGCAGTGAACTGACGTTTACTTGAGCGTCATTAACTTCAATGAGCCTTTCTGCTGTGAATTGATAAGCGGGCTTGTTATTTTTGAGTGATGGAAAAAATCCTCCACTGTAAATCCAAGTTCCGGTGACACATATGTATCGATGACGATCTGTCCGTTCATTGCGATCGTCCCTGCGGGCGTTGATGCTGTAACCAAATGCCTTACGTGCACCGCCTTGACGGTATCCGTTGAAATAATAAAAGTCGTATCCGTCATTGCAGTAGCGGCATCTTTCAAAAAGACCTTTATATTGCCGAATGATTGAAATGTCGCTGAATCGGAAACGGCAGTCCATGTTGTCCCAGCAGGTGCTCCGGGTTTTGCGACAAGCACCCAGTGGACGTCGATCGGGCTTCCAAGGGCGATCGCAAGAGAAGGATATTGCTGGTTGAGAATGCTGAACCCGTAATTGTAGCGATAGAGATTCCCACTTGCATCCTGATAATAATAGTCGGTGTCTCTCGGCGACGAGGCAAAGAGATTCATCGTCACTCCGGATGAATATCCGCCATAACTGCGATTCGTATCGAGTACCATTTCCTGAATGTTATACTGTGCGCCGGCTGTGTCGATGCGATCACCGTTATTGCCTTGTGCATCTGCAGTATCGATGACAAGCAGCTCGTAATACGCGATCGAGCCGGTTTTGAATTTCATTTTGATCGGCGTGTAGTTGGTATTATTTCCGGTATTATCAGTGCTCGAACTGCATGAAACCAGAAACGTCAAGAGCAGGGAGTAGGCAAGAAAAACAGAGAAGTTATTTTTTTTCATAATACAATAATTGATCGGTCTTAATAAAACCGAATTTGAACTGAAAAGTTACAATCGGGAATAAAAAAAGGCGGCAACTGCCGCCTTTGAACACTCTGAGTTGCTCTCAGAGTTTTACTTTTGCAAGGTTCTCTTTCACATCATTTGCGCTTTTATTCAGTTCTGCCTGTTCTTCAGGCGTAAGTTTGATCTGGATGATCTCTTCGATGCCATTGGTGCCGAGTTTTACCGGAACACCGCAGACCGTGTCACTCAAACCATATTCTCCCTTGAGCCAAACTGCGCACGGGAGAATGCGCTTCTTATTACGGGCGATAGACTCGACCATTTGAGCAGCGCTGGAACCGGGAGCGTAATATGCGCTGCCGGTCTTGAGATAATTTACGATCTCGATGCCGCCGTCGCGGGTGCGTTGAATGATCTGCTGCAAACGATCGTGCGGGATGAGTTCGGGAAGAGGAATACCGGCAACAGTCGAGTACCGGGCGAGCGGCACCATCGAGTCGCCATGACCGCCAAGTACGAACGCCGTTACATCCTGCACTGATACGTCAAGCTCCATTGCGACGAAGCTTCTGAAGCGCGCGCTGTCGAGCACACCTGCCATACCGATCACCCGTTCACGAGGCAATCCCGTCTTTTTCAAGGCAACGTATGTCATGACGTCAAGCGGGTTCGAAACAATGATGAAGATCGCATTCGGGCTATATTTGAAGGCATTCTCAGCGCAGCCACCGACGATCTCTGCGTTCTTCGCAAGCAAGTCGTCACGGGTCATTCCGGGTTTGCGAGCAAGGCCGGCGGTAATGACGAGTATCTCGGAGCCGGCAGTTGTTTCGTATGAATTCGAACCCGTCATACGGGTGTCTGTGCCGTGGACGGGAGCAGATTCGAAGAGATCAAGTCCCTTTCCTTGGGGGACGCCATCGACAA
>DASQGZ010000007.1:0-19647 GCA_035632315.1 Kapaibacterium sp. (SeqCode)
ATGTAAGGCATTCTTTCAAACTGTCCCACGACCGGACATTCGAACAGGGAACCACATCGGTATGGTTTTGCTTTTCAAGTCCTCGTTTTCAAGTCTTCGATTTCAAGTCAAAGGAAGGGTGCAAGAGTGGTTTAATTGGCACGCCTGGAAAGCGTGTGTGCGTGAAAGCGTACCGAGGGTTCGAATCCCTCCCCTTCCGCAAATCGGTCTTTTTTTTTAGCCTTTTTACATTTTTTGGATTTTAATGAAACGTATTGTAGATTAGCGGTGTATTTCTTGTATCGTCTTTATGGGTATGAAGATACTAATGATGTGTTGTCGTGGTTTTAATATGTATGTTACGCTTATTGCCCTTTGTGTATTAAGCGTAGTGGTATTATCGTCGTGTTCTCACAGCGTCGATCCGAATCCTGTTTCCGGGACGTCCCATAAGATACTCCCAATGGACGCCCCGATAGCCGACACCCTTACCATCATTAATAATACATCAGAGCCGCTCAGTGTATCGGTGACCTTTTCAGACGGTGGAGGAACATATGGCTCACCCGCTAATACTACAGTGTCATACCCGATCACGTCCGGCGTTACTGCCGTCAGCGTTAATGGGGTTAATATTACCGAGGGCGTTTCAACAAAAGTGTTACTTCCCGACGGAACCGTGGTCTATGTAAAGTGGAGCGGGAATGTAATTGTGATTGCTGATACGTTAGAGGTGAATTGAAGCTATCGCTCCCCCTGCTTTTATAATTTTCCTTGTTTCTGTTTTTCTTCCAACATCTTAATGATCGCCTGCCATAACCACTCAAACGAGAGAATCTGGACACCTTCCTGGACCTCGACAACGTCGGATGTCCTGGCGCTCAATCGATCAAAGTATTGTTTCGACTTTACAGCAGTCACAGTAGGATCAAATGAGTTCGATTCCATAATCTGAAGCATTTTAAAGAATAATGCACTTCTACGATTCGTACTGACCTGAAGATACCGATTTCGATAGGTTCGTAGCGCGTCCATCCGGCTTATGATCGAACCGAAGTCATTCTTTTCTAACAGCATAATGATGTGAAGAATGAGAATGGCAATGTTATATCCACGTTTATCTTTCTTAAAGTTCGGGACCGTACGCAGGAAACGATCGGGGTCCATTTGCGATTTCGCTCCTGAAATAGAATCGGAATGCGTGTGCCTTAGTGCAAAATCAAGGTAGAGTCCGTAAATGATCCATTTTTCTTTTATCTCTTCAGATTGAAATTGGAATCGGTTGTTCGACGTTGTTTTCAAAAGTACTTCAGATGCCTCTTTGAAATGCAGTGTGTGCATTTCTAAAAGGAATTGATATTCCATAAAATTAAACCAGTTTGCTCCGCCTTCAATATAGAGTGGTCTGCAGATTTCGACTAACTCTTTTCCCTTAGTATATTCTCGCAATTGCAGAAAGCATGTCAACTCTTGCAGATAGAATTCTGCATATAATAGTTTATATGCAACATGTTTGTGTTTATCGAAGTACTGAGTCGCATCTTCACAGGTATTTACGGATTCGAGGTATTGCTGTCCGATCTGTTTGGCATGGGCTCGAAGACGATAATAGTATAAGTTGAAATTGAACGAATCGATACTCGACTTGTAAGCATCTAATTGGGAAAGATACGACTGGCAGACATCAATGAGATCAGGTTGCTCGGCAGCTGATCTGGAAAACCGTATGGTCAGCCGTTCGTATAACTCTTGTGCTACGAGCTCAGCCTCAAATGTCCGCAATTGGTTTCGAAGCATTTGATCATACTTATCATATTGCCGCTCAGACCCGCTAAAACGGCTGTAATTTCTCAGGACGAGGAGGTATTGCAATGAATTCCAGGTGAAATCATACTTCAGGGCTTGTGTCAATCCGCTTTCCGCGAGTTTAACAGAGCTGTTCCGAGCCCCAAAGCCAACTAACGTATTGATCCAGAAAAGATTTTTAGCATTTTGGTACCTAGCGACGGAGAATTCGGAAAAGTCCGGCTCTCGGATGTCAAGGAAGAATAAAAGATTAAGGAGCTTTCGTTTTAACCTGTTTTTAAGGGTTGTATATTTAGTATCAATTTTTGGAGCACCATAGACAAGTTCGGCAGCCGAGAGGTCAGTTGTTACCTTATTCTCCTTAAATCCATAATATAGCTTTGAAATGTAGTCCGTATCGCCTTGGGATGGCTCATCATCGATTACATCGAGATTTTTTTCTCTATACCGAGTGACAATTTGTGCTATTTCGCGTAAATATTTCAAATTGTTAAAATTACATTAATCTGCTGAAAAATAATAACTTACCAGACATTCTATGCTTAATCATCTTATCAAAAATTTGCATAATTTCGTTGCATCAGTTAAAATTAACCGATTATTTTATGTGATAATTTCATTTTTTTTGATTTTCTTTTTCACTTTCGACATCGTAATTTTGTACTGTGATTATTGAAAAGGGGAGAAAATAACGGTTTTGTTAATCAGTGGAGGAGAACAGGGAATTTAGAGTTTACAACGGCACTAACCAGACTTAAGCCCTTATAACTGTCGTTCGTTGGTAGAAAACAGAGAAAAAAGAGACACAAGAGGTGAAAAGTAAATAATTTTTCACCGACTAATGTGATAATTCGTGCTTTTTTGCTCGAATTGATTATTGTTCATTGAAAATTTAGATCAGTTGCAAGTGATTGAATCAATTTATCTTAAATTGATTTGTGCGTTGCTTAAACCACATTTCAACAAAAAAAACCGCTTAAATTAAGCTAAATTCGCCAATTTATTGTTGTGATAAAAATTGGTGAAGTGTTCAGTAGTACCCTATTTGAACAAGGTATTTTTGTATCACGATAATCAATTACTGATTACAATCACTGATCAATTACGACTATGTCAATCGTTGCTGTATTTATAATGTGTCTGCACTCAATGTTCGGTGTGCAACATGGATATACCTCGCAACAAATTCATGCTGCTGAAGCAAGTGCTTACCAAGCTTCGGGAGTTGGTAATAATGGCAGTGATAATCCCGGGTTGATCGTCGTAGCTGATACGCTTGAAGTAAACTGATTCGATTATTACTCTTATTTTATAGAAAGACCACCACAATGACTATCTTACTCTCCACCATTATCATGAATCTTACGATGCTGTTTGGTTATACACCGACAACGACTCAGGTGAATGCAGCTGTTGCTGCAGACCAACAAGCAGGTATCATTGTGGTAGCTGACACTCTTGAGGTAAACTAAAAGTTTTAGTTTTTTTGGTTCTCTTATCTACAAGTACTATCCATCCAGTGATTAGTAGCTTGTATCCCGTGGCAGGGGCATTCTTTCGAGAGTGCCCCTTTTTATTTTAAATAGTTCTTCGTGGCTGTCTTTCTCGATCATTAACATTTTTACAATACTGTTTGCCAAAACATCCTCAATTTCGTATATTTATAGAATATGTCGTACCCCCGGATAGCAAAAAACCCGATCCTTCGGATGCTTCAGCGCGTATTTGCCCAATCGGCAAATGCTTCTGGTGCAGAGCATCCGGCAAGAAGATCAGAGAATGGGGTCTCGAGGCGGACGTTTATAAAGGGAGCAGCGCTTAGCGCGGCAGCAGCTGCCTTCCCATTACCGGTTGCGGCAGCCGCTTCTTCTAAAAAAGTTGTTATTATCGGCGCAGGGCTTGCAGGGCTCAATGCCGCGTACACTCTTCAAAAGGCTGGCGTCGCAACAGAGATATATGAGGGAAGCCCCCGCTCGGGCGGCAGGATATTTTCCGTCACAGATGCGATGGGCCCCGGGCTTGTTGCCGAGTATGGCGGTGAATTTATCGATGCAAAACATGCTGATCTTCTCGGCCTTGCAAGTGAATTTGGGCTGAAGGTTCTCGATCGACGTGCACTTGCGGATCCCAAACTGGTCCGGCAGGCATTTTTTTTCGACGGCAAATTTTATTCTGAGAAAGAGATCGTCGATGCGTTCTCTCCCGCGATCGAACGGATCGCCAAAGACTCAGCTGTTCTACAGCATAACCCGACGTACGATCACCATTCGACGAATGCGACGACATTTGATAAAATGCCGCTCTCGCAATATCTGTCTTCCCTTGGCTTCGAGGATTGGCTGTATAAATTACTCCGCGCCGCGTATGTCACCGAGTTCGGATTGGAGATAGAAGAACAGTCGACGCTGAATTTCCTCAGTATGTTTCCGAGAGTTAACACCGATTCAACACTAGAACTCTATGGTGATGGGGCAGAACGCTATAAGATCTCCGGTGGCAATGAGCAAGTGACCAAAGCACTCTCAAAAAAACTCGACGGACATATTCATTTGTCGCATAAGCTTATTTCGATCAGATCCGACGGCAGGGGATTTGCAATGACATTCAAGATCGGGGATGATAAGTTCGTTGACGTCAAAGCAGACATGCTTGTGCTTGCGATCCCGTTTTCGGTATTACGTCATATAGATACGAAGGTCGAACTGCCAAAATGGAAAAAGAATGCAATTATGGAGCTGGGATATGGCACGAATGCAAAGGTGATGCTCGGATTTTCAAAACGCTTATGGAATGAGAAAGGGTACTCGGGAGAGGTATTCAGCAATGAGAATTATCAATTGATCTGGGACAATACGGAATTTCAACAGGGTGACTCGGGTGGGTTGACGATCTTTCTAGGAGGTCACGCTGGCGTTCAATCGGAAAGCGGTATGGCTGACGAGCAGGCGAATTATTTTGCACCCGCGCTTGAAAAGACATTTCCCGGAATAACAGCAGTGCGAAATTTTTATGACAAACGGATGCATTGGCCGAGCTACCCATTCTCACTCGGGAGCTATTCGGTATATAAAAAAGGTCAATGGACTACCATTCGTGGGGCTGAGTTCAAACCGGTTGGGAATCTTTTTTTTGCAGGGGAGCACTGCAGTCTCGAATTTCAAGGCTATATGAACGGGGCGGCTGAAACCGGGCGCCGTGCTGCAGTAGAAATACTAAAAGCAATGGTCTAATACATCGTGACGAATTATTGCTTCGGCTTCGATGATCGCGAAACATTCTTAAAGAGCAGACTCACCCCCCAGAGGATCAAGAGCGACGGAAAGATCACATCCCATAGTGGAAGATGTATATCAAAGACATTCCGGAGCATGATCGTGGCTCCGATGATCACGAGCAGGGCTCCCCAAAACATTCCGCTTGACATTGCCGGTATCCTTTCTTACAAAGTGGTTGTGCTGGTGTCCTGAAATATCTTGAGATCGCCGAAGACAACATCGCAGCGCAGATCAACGAACGGTTCACCTTCTTTATAGCTCGGCGTAAAATACTTTCGTTCTCCGAACGTGACGACGGATCCGTCGGGCATTCTGCCGCTAGCAAAAACGCTCGATACTTTGATACGGGTCGGAGTGTTCGGGTTGATCATCACCGAAGCGCTCGAAAAGACAGCATCGACATCGACACGAATAGTTGCGCCATTCGGTTTAACGTTGCGCAGATCAAAATCGCCTTTGCCGAAGACGACACTATGCTGCCCGCCTTCTCTGACTTGCGTCGAGCCCCCGTGAAAGAACACCGTATTTTCATTTCCGGATGATTCTCTTGAACCCATCAGGAGGCTGATCCCAAGCGAAATAATAATCACTGGAATAACGATTCCCATTACAGGAAGATCGACTTTGAACACATTCCGGATAATAAGGAGAATACCGGCAAGAATCAGGATTCCGGCCCAGTAGGTTTCACGAAATAAGAAATTCATAATGACGACGATGAATTATGACGATAAATGTTACTGACTTATCAACGCAACTTTCTTCAGTTTGTTACGCGTAAATTCTTCTTTGAGATCGTTGCCATCCGCTTTGACAGAATACATCGTCCAATTGATGCGGATGTCCCCGCCCATCTGCTCGGCTTCCATCATTTCCGTTGTCTGGTATCCTCGAAAGAAAAATCGCTGCTTCGATTCAACCCAATGCGGGTCCCATGAATGCATTCCCTTCGGTGTGAGCATTCGGGTTTGTTTTGTCTGCGTATCATAAATAAATACCGCGTAATGCTCGGGGATCACTCCCTCTTCTTCATCTGAGCCGGCTTCGATCACGATCCGATGGTGCGCGTGGTCGGAAAATATTCCCGAACCGCTGGAAACATCATACTCATCGACCGGCGCGATGTCTTTCATTGCATACGATAGAGCAACCTTTCCATCGGTCGTGAATTCGAATGCCGTATCGAGATTATGACAAATGAATCCCGAACCGTCTGCCAGCCACGACTGCATATAATATCCATAGATTGTGGAATTATGGCCTTTTGTGATGAATCTAAAATCCGAACCGTTAACCGAGCAGCTGCAGATATTCCAGTCTTTCGAAGTGGAATCGTAGTGATCAAAAATGATCGTCTTTGAGTCGGGTGAAAATTGCGGTTGCACGTTATGAATGCCCGGCAGTGATGAAAGCACGGTTGTTTTTTTGGTTGTTAGATCTGTAATGGCGATCACTCTCGTCCAATCGCTTTTATCGGGCGTTGAATTTTCCTGAGTGCAGGCGACAAGCTGTTCGTCAGGTGAAACGGATGCATCATACCCTTTGAAGACAAATGAAAGTGAATCACGGTCAGTGTCATATCGAAACAGATTATCTTCTTCTGAAAAGTAAAATACGCCGCTTTGTTTGATCGGTGGGTTGCTATGTATCGAATTGCCGGAAGTTTGAGTGGCAGGTTTATTGGCTGTTGTTTTCGAACACCCAACTGCAATAGTGACGATTGAAATCAAGAGAAAGAGTTTCATGATCTCCCGGTATACTACTGCGTGAACGAAGGGGCAGCAGTTAATGCGGAGAGGGAGGGATTCGAACCCTCGATAGCGTTTTCACACTATGACGGTTTAGCAAACCGTTGCCTTCAGCCACTCGGCCACCTCTCCCGGCTTTTTTGCTGTAAAAGTGATGGGTAAACCTCTCAAATTCGGAACTCGTTCCGAGTTATATTCCCGGACGCTTCGTCGGCACAGAAGAAACAATTAAGAAGCCTCCCGTGTCTTATAACTGATGAGGATATCAATATGACCGTTCGAAAAATTGGCTGTGTTTCTGCAATAGTATTGGCCTTACTTGCTTGTTCAACAGCGGCATTGGCTCAAGAGCGGCCCCGGTTCGAAAGTGACGTCCCCAAAGGCATAGGTACTGCGCCGATCCATTATAATGATTCTCATCTTCGTCTCTTCGGCAGTTTTGGTTCAAACATCGGATTGCTAGGTGATGCGCCCGTTGCATTATCCGGTATGATCTCGTATCAGCGTTTGCATTCTGCTTTGGGTGCAGGATTCCTTTCAAGTTCAAGCACCGGGGGCAGCCAGCCATTCAAAAATTGGTTCGAGGCGGATATTACGTATGGGTATGTAGCTTCCGGCAATGATTTCGGTTATTTTGGAAGCGATGCAAAGGATTTTTATATTGCCGCTTCTGCCGGGATAAGTTTTTTTAATTATCAAGAACGCTGGCGCTTCGGAAGGCGATTCTCCGATCCGATCGATACAAATGTTTCGCATCGAAATCTATCCGTTGCAGGTGTTGGCATCCCGGTGATCCTGCAAGCCGATTACTCAGTCAGGAAATATGTCGGATTCGGCGTCGAAGTGTTCGCGAACTTGAATACGTACCGGATCAATTATGGCGCATTAGTGACGCTTGAGCTTATATACCCATAGTGCGAGATTTGTCCCGAAACTATATTGGATACAAAGACGCCTATAGCTGCATCATAAACGGATGTTTGAGAGAAAAATAATATTTGCAGTACTTGTTCTTGCTTCCGCTTCATGCACTTCGCTCAAACGAAGCAATCCGGTATGCCCACCGCCGCCGCCCGTCGTTTGCAAACCGGGAACATTCGATAAGATATTGCTCGATACGACGCTCAAAGGTCCGGGAATGGTACAAATGCACATTGTCTCGCTTCCTACCGGCATTAATACTCCCGCGAACGAGCATTCGCTTTCTTTTTTGAATACTTCCGGCAGAATATATGCACTTATCACCTCAGATCGTGACGGAGATCAAAAAATGTATTCGGCAGCGTTTAAAACGACAACATCATACGGAAACATAAATACCGTGGTCGTTTCGGATTCATCACACCCGCTCGGCGCTCCGTTCTATTGTAATGCCGACCAGTTGCTATATTTTTCTGCAAAAGCAAACAATGATGACCCTGACGATTACGATCTCTTTACGGCAACAGTGACAATGACAAACGACGTCATTACCTTGATAAATATTCGTCCTATCGTGAGCTTGAATGCCCCCGGATTCTTCAATAGCCAGCCGACACTTGATCCGACCGGGAAATTTATTTATTTTGTGAGTGACCGCCCCGGTGGTAATGGCGGAACAGATATTTGGTATGCCGAGCGCAGTTCGATCACAGGCGCTTGGAGCGGGCCCGAGCCGCTGCCTCCGCCGGTAAACTCTGAATGTGATGAACTCTCCCCGTATATTTCTGCCGGCGACCCGACAACGCTCTATTTTTCGTCCAATGGCCACAGCACGGTTGGCGGATATGATCTATTCAAAGCAAAAGGAAGCGGCTCACAATTTCAAGATCCTGAAAATCTCGGTAAGCCGATCAATACTGAATATGACGAGACATTTCCTGTTGCGCTGGGCGACACAGCATTTTTTTGGTCATCGAACAGACCTGGGCCCGAGACAGGAAGAAATATCTGGACGATCACTCGTAGTTTTACTCTACGTTATGCAGGCAAGCAACCGATCTTAAACGCACCGAATGAAAACCTCAAACCGGAAGATATAGAGAAGGAAAAAGATATTACAACAAGAGCTAAACATGAGCAAGAGAAAGAAAAAGTGATCATAGGAAATCCTGTTGTGCAAAAATCAGATACCGTCACGCTTCTGATCAATTTTCCGTTCGATGATTTTCAGCACCCTGATGAGTATGTTCTCGATACCAATGGTAGCCCAACCTCCCGGCTCTGGCGAACCGTACTCGATACGATCGCGCGTAATGCAAAGCAACACATCGGTCAGCTGCAAGAACTGACCGTCATTGGGCATACAGATTCTCTCGGAACCGATTCTTATAACGACGCACTTGGATACCGGCGCGCGGAATTCGTATCGGCAGAGCTTGTCAAACGAGGTGTGCCAGAGCGGATAATGAAATTACGTTCGAAGGGGAGCACAATTCCAGTCGCACATCGTCAGAGCGAATCAGATGAAATTTTTCGGTTGCGGACACGCCGCGTAGAATGTATCGAGGTATATCGATGAGCAGGATAATACAATTATGGATATTTGCACTGATGGCAACCGCTCTTGCGAGCTGTGCTATCACGCGCACGGAAACAGATTATTACACGATCACCGACCGTGACACGACATTTCGTGAGGTATCGAGAAACGCACCGGCCACGACGACAGAGAATGGCGTGGTGTTTCCGTCATCACGAACGATCAATGTGGACAGGCAGACACTTGCGCACGATTCGTCGCATGACCGCCTCTATCCAAATTTTCTACGAGCAGGCGGGATCGAAACAGCAGGACTTATCGGGACAACGTCACTCAACGGCATGGGGCCAGGTCTATTTGGATTGTATGACCTCCTCACGCTTGATCAGGTCGGTGACTCGGCGTTCGGGACAGCGTTGAAACCGACGAATACTACTCATTCACAGAATAGCTCATCGCACCTGTTCAAAGGGTTGTTATTCCGCCTCGCACCGTATGAAAAACGCCTTAGATGGTTTGACGATGCACCGGATTGGACGATCGGCTGGAGTGCGGTCGAACTGTTGGCGCGTGATGAAAATCGCGATCATTGGCTTGCAAGTTACGGTACGAATATCTATATAAGAAAACGATTTTTTATACGCGACAGGATTCCGTACATCATTTTCTCGCCATATCTGGGAGCTAGTCTATATCCGTCAATGTATGGGAATCTTGGCGCAGAGCTCCATGTCGGTTCGCTCGCCGGACTCAACTTCAGATTATATGCCGGCCTTGCAAGCGGATTTACCTGGACGAATAATGCGGGGCAAGAGACCTTTCCGTATCTCGGCATCGGATTCAGCGTTATGGATTTTACGAATACCGTTGAGGAAACCGAGCACGAATGGAAGGAATATGTCCACACAGGCATTAATTTCAATGTCGCCGAAGCATCACTGATGACGGTGTATGCCGGATACCCGAGCATCATCGGTAATGGAGGAAATTATCCGGTGCAGGGCATCCAAATAAAACTTGGCACGATGGAGATACCACTGCCAATTCTTAATTATCATTTTTGGGCAGGTACGTCGCTCATTAATTGGATCGCACTGGGCAACATTCAACAGGGGCTTGGCGTATTGCCGCTCCGAGCCGGATATCGGCACTATCTCATCTCGGACGACTTGATGCTTGAGCCCTTTATAGAGTACTCATATTATCCATCGAGTGTATTGAATGCCGGCATTCGTCTGAAATGGGATACATTTACGAAATACGATCTTGGCTTGACGCTTGGGTTTGCGACCGGAAGCCCGGGAAATTTTACACCGTCGGCGATCAGCAATTCGTATGTTCGAAATGCAACGTCATTCAGCAGCGTATACCTCGGCATTTCATTTTTTCTTGGTGACTGGAATTACACGCCCGAAGTTGCGAGCGCATGGGAAAGGATGCAGTAGTGAGATATCGGTCAATCATCGCACTCGTGTTCGGGGCATCGCTCAGTCTCTTGAGCTGTAATCCATACGAATATGGAATGGGTTCTGATCGTATCATTAAATGTGAAATTCTTTCGCCGGTGCATAGTGTCGAGCATTCTTCGTCAGAGTCTCTCATCAAAGATGGAGGGTCGCTCGATATGAGTTACTTCGGATTGACAGAATATTCATTCTCCGTTGATACGCGTCTTGAGCAAGGTGATGGGTTTCAACTACTCATACGGCCGGTTGTGATGCATGGCGTGGTGCGAGATTCGGGACTGGTGATCATATTCTCGAAACGTGGTGTTGCGATCGATTCGAACGGCAGAATAATTTCCGAGAAGAAATATCCGACTGTTTCCGATGGCGCGTCCGTGCTTCTATCGGTCAAGTCGGATAATACATTCACCGAGATCGTGTACGGCTGTGATACGGTTTATAAGAACAGATTGACAAAGATCGAATCTGACGATATTGTGTTCAAAACACTTCCGAAGAGTGAAGTTCGCGTGATACAGCCGGAGTGGGTCGAGGTTGTCGGTGATTGATCGCGCTTAGTCAACTTCCCTGAGCAAAGTTCTGTTTTAATTCAATGGCCGATGCAACCCGAACAGTCCAGCTTCTGTCAATGCCGCTCACGAACTATCGTGATGTCTGGGACCTGCAGCATCAGATATTTTCCGAGCTGATCGAAGGTAAACCAAGCGACACGCTGATCCTGTGTGAACATCCGCCGGTCTATACGCTTGGCAGAGTGACCGACGAGGCAAATATTTTATTCAGTAATGAAGAGCTTGCAAAGATCGGCGCGGAAAAATTCGAGATCGAGCGCGGCGGAGATGTTACGTTTCACGGTCCGGGACAATTGGTCGGGTATCCTTTATTGAATCTTTCTCACTTTAAAGAAGATCTCGGATGGTATTTGCGTTCGCTCGAAGAAGTAATTATTCAAACGCTCGCGTCCTATAAGGTAAACGCATTTCGGATTCCCGGTCGTACCGGTGTTTGGGTTGGTACGTCACCGAACGAAAAAAAGATCTGTGCGATAGGCATTAAAGCGTCCCGTTGGTGTACAATGCACGGCTTTGCATTTAACATCAACACTGATCTTCGTTATTTCGAACACATTGTTCCCTGCGGCATCGGCGATAGGAAGGTAACAAGCCTTGCAAAAGAATTAGAGCAAAGGATTGAGGTCGAAGAAGTAAAGCGGAGGGTAGAGACGTATTTTGAAAAAGTATTTGAAATAACATTATTGCCTGAGCCGAAATCCTTGGATTACAAGATCAAGACGATAGCAGTTTAATCTTGTAATCTTATAATCTCCTCAAATCAAGGTTCAGACTATTACAATGGTTTGAACCGCTCGAACGATTGCCGGCAATCATTGCAATAGTGAATAGATCGGCACAGTGTACTTCCGAAGAGCGAGCGCATGGTTGTGTTCTCACTGCCGCAATGTGGGCATTTACTCGATTCTATCTGCACGAGATCAAGCGCATCCGTGATCGTTGCAGGCGCGCCGAGTCCGAACTTTTCAAGTAACTGTTTCCCGCGCTCGGTCACTCTGTCGCTCGACCAGGAAAATCTGTTTTCGAGTTCGACATTTACATTCGGGATCCCCGATTGCTCAAGTGTTTCCTTGATATTCGACCGTATGACCGATGTTGCCGGACACGCAACGAAGGTCGGCAGAAATTTTACTGTTACGCTGTCGTTACTTGCGATCACGTCGGTGATCATTCCAAGATCAACGACAGAAAGCGTTGGAATCTCCGGGTCCATCACTCGTTCAAGTCTGTTATATATATATTCTTTTATGTTTGTCATCACGATCACCAGACAGCAGCGGAATCGAAACGATAAACTTCGGACATTTCATCAAGCAACGGCAAGAGATATTCAGTATGATAGCCGTGCCTGCCGCCGAACTTCGGTTCTATCTTCGAAAGATCCGGCAATGCAAGATGCGCTCGCTCAATGACGGGCATAATACGTTCGAGCCAGACGGCTTGTAACTTCTTCTCACCAACGAACGTCCCGTTTGCGATCAGCTCCCCTTCGTAATCGCTCGGTTCGAAGATGCCAAGCGCATAGGGCATTGCTTCATTCAACGCTGACTGCATTCGTGCATGGCTTTCTTCGGTTGCGTTGCCTAGTTTCGCGATCCAAAGGTCGGCGTGAAGTGTATGATATTTCAATTCTCCTTTTATTTTTTTTGCCAGGGCTGCAAGTGGAGTAAACGATGACGATTGCAGCAGTTCGTAGCGGCAGCTTTCGGAATGATCGAACAGAAAATGGCGCATCAGGCTGAAATCATACTCGCCGATCGGTAATTCGACGAACTGCGAATTTTTGTATAACCGTTCACCACGGGCAAAGGCAATACTATCCGGCTCCGGTTCACCAAATTGTTCGTGAAGGATCGTGTAGTTCGCAAGTGCGTGGCCAATCTGATCCTGCGCGATCGAACTAAAGGCAATGTCCTCTTCGAGGATCGGCCCAAGTCCGGTGAGTTCGCTGCCGCGGTGACCGAGTATAAGCTCGTCATCGGCAATGCGGTAGAGAAGATCTTTGATCGCTTCGCTCATTTATGCGATTCCTCCAGATCGTGCAAATATTTATTAATGCGTTTGCGAACAGGATAGCCGGCGGCTTCACGATAAATTTTTTCAGGGATTGTCGCGAACATATCTTCGTCCTCGTGCGCGAATGTAAAAATATCGCTTGAGCGGACAACCCAGATATTTACCGTTTTCTTGCGCCGGCCGAACTGCTCTTTTGCAAAGACGAGCGCAAGCTCAGGATCGGGCGCATGAACAATGCCGACGAATATATGCTGCTCCCCGCGTTTATCCTGATGGAATACAGCGTACGGCTCCCAATGCTCACGCTCGGAAAGCGCAGTGAAGCCGGATGCGCCGGCCAGATCAGCGCGTTTGATCCTCGGGTCTAAACTATTAATTGCCATATCAATTTATGCGTACGGTACTTCTTGTGCGTGTGAAGGGCTTCTAAGCGCTTCGCGAACCCAATGCCCATGCTGTTCAGCATAGCGGCGGACAGCCATTCGCTCCGCATTGCACGGTCCGTCGCCGTTAATCACACGGAAAAATTCGTCCCAATCCGGTTCGGTATATTCCCATATACCAGTTGCTTCGTTCTTTTTCAATTTCGGATCGGGGAGCGTAATGCCAAGCTCCCAGATCTTCGGAACGTATTGTTCGAGAAATTCCTGCCGCATATCTTCGTTTGATGCCATCTTCACTTTCCAGCGCATCAGCCGTTCGGTATGGACAGATAATTTATCCGGCGGGCCGAAAAAATGCATCATTGGCGGCCACCACCGATTAACGGCGTCTTGCAGCATCTCACGCTGTGCCGGCGTTCCGGTAGCAAGTGCGACGAATGCATCGTAGCCCTGTTTGAGGTGAAACGATTCTTCATAACAAATTCTTTCGAGCGCACGGCAATATGGTCCATAGCTGCCTTTTGCATTCGCAAGTTGATTGATAATAGCGCCTGCATCAACTAAAAATCCGATGACGGCAATATCCGCCCACGATTTCGCAGGATAATTAAAGATATTGCTGTACTTTGATTTTCCGGTCAGGAGATCACCGATCATTGCTTCACGTGTTTTGCCGAGTGTCTCGGCGGCGGAGTAGAGGAGATGTCCGTGTCCAACTTCGTCCTGGACTTTTGCAACAAGTGCGAGTTTCCGTTTGAAACTCGGAGCGCGTGTGATCCACGTGCCTTCGGGCAATGCACCCATAATTTCGGAATGCGCGTGCTGCTCGATCATACGGGTGAGCTGCTTACGGTATTCTGCGGGCATCCAATCGTCCGGTTCGATCTTTTCGCCGCGGGTGATACGCGCTTCGAACGCTGCAAGCTTTTCCTCGTCTTCATTTTCGACCGATATTGGCTTTGCGTCTTTTTCTATATATGCGTTTCCGTACATACTTATTAATTAATTTACTTTTTTACAATTCCATCCAATAGTATTTTTCTGATCAGATCTGCCATTGCACTCGGCGAAACTTTGCCGTTCGGGTTATACCATTCGTAAGTCCAGTTGATCGCTGAAAGCAGCGTGCGGGCAGTCAGTGTCGCATCGAGCGGTTGGAATACACCAGCGCGGACGCCTTCTTCGATCACCGTATGAAAAAGCTTTTCGTAGCGGCGGCGCATCAGTCTAAAGTCCCCGAGAAATGGTTCACCGAGATGCCGCCATTCGTGCAGGAAGACGGCAGACGCATTCGAGTTCGCCGCGATTACCCCCAGATGCGCTTCGATCGCATACCGGAGCTTTTCTACCGGTCCCAAACCCGACTCTTCGATCGGTTCGATCGCTTGGAAGAATGACTCCGCCATCGAAAAACAAATGTCTTGGAGGATCTCTTCTTTCGAAGTAATGTGATTGTATAGGCTGGCGGCTTCGATGCCGAGCGAATCGGCAAGCTCGCGCATCGAGGTCGAAGCATAACCATGCTCGCGAAAGAGCTGCTCGGCGACGAGGCGTATCTGGTCTTTTCTTGGTTTTGCTTTCACAGACTAACTAACAACCGTTAGTTTAATGAAGTTCTCCACAACCTGCGAGAACACCACATCGTAAAACTAATTTCGAGACATAATCTTCAATTTTATTGTTTTATTGTTCTATCACGAAAATCAGTTATGAATTCAGTTGTAATTTTATCAAGCGCGCGTACTCCGATCGGGAATTTTATGGGTTCGCTTGCGGAAATGACCGCCCCGCAGCTTGGTTCGGTTGCGATCAAAGCGGCAATCGAGCGTTCGGGCGTGAAGCCAAATGAAATAAACGAGGTATTGATGGGCTGTGTGCTCACCGGCGGCATTGGCCAGGCACCGGCGCGGCAAGCGTCGCTTGGCGCAGGGATACCCGACACCGTGCCGTGTACGACCGTCAATAAAGTCTGCGGTTCCGGAATGAAGACGATCATGCTTGGCACGCAAAGCATCATGACGGGTGATAACCAACTTGTTCTTGCCGGCGGAATGGAGTCGATGACAAACGCGCCGTATGTCCTTCCGAAAGCACGCGGCGGCTACAAGATGGGTAACGGAACAATGATCGATTCGATGATCAATGACGGTCTTTGGGATCCGTATAATAATTTTCACATGGGAAACTGCGGTGAGATCTGTGCCCGCGACGTGAAGATCACGCGCGAGGAGCAGGATGAATTTGCTATTCGTAGTTTTAAGCTTGCCAACGAGTCGCTCGATAAAGGGTATTTCAAAGACGAGATCGTGCCCGTGGTTGTGCCGAAAGGTAAAGAGACCATGATGGTTAACGAGGATGAAGGCCCGCGCAAAGTGAAGTACGAAAAAATTCCGACGCTCAAACCGTCGTTCGACAAGAACGGTACGATCACACCGGCAAATGCGAGTTCGATCAATGACGGCGCGGCAGCAGTTGTGCTGGCAAACGACGAATATGCAAACAAGAATGGATTGAAACCGTCGGCAAAGATCATTGCCTATTCAAGCTACGCACATGAACCGATATTGTTTACTACGGCTCCGGTCACGTCGATCGAACTTGTGCTCAAGCGCGCAAATATGACGGTCAAAGATATCGACCTCTTCGAGATCAATGAGGCATTCGCGGTTGTTCCGATCGCAGCGGAGCGGCAGCTCGGCATTCCGCGCGAAAAACTGAATGTGATGGGTGGGGCGATCGCACTTGGACATCCGATCGGTGCCAGCGGAACGCGCATCGTAATGACACTTCTGACAGCGCTCAAAAAATATAATAAAAAGATCGGACTCGCATCGATCTGCATCGGCGGCGGCGAGGCGACCAGTATGATCGTCGAACGAATCTAATTTTTTATCAGTCACCGACACATGGCAATTCAGAAAGTAACAGTTATCGGCGCCGGAACGATGGGTAACGGCATTGCTCACGTCTTTGCGCAAAGCGGGTTTGCAGTTACGCTTGTCGATATAAAAGATGAATTCGTCAAACGCGGGCTGGGTACCATTGCGAATAATCTCGCGCGCCAGGTCAAAAAAGGCACGATCACGGAAGAAGAATCAAACGTGACGCTCGCGCGAATCACTTCTTCGACCGATCTTGCTTCGAGTACAAAGAATGCTGACTTCATTATCGAGGCGGCGACAGAAAATCTTTCGCTCAAGAAAGATATTTTTAAGACGCTCGATACGAATGCGAAGCCCGGTGTTATTCTTGCAACAAACACCAGCTCTATTTCAGTCACAGAGCTTGCGGCGCAAACTTCACGCGCCGAACGTGTGATCGGAATGCACTTTTTCAATCCTGTGCCCGTAATGAAACTCGTCGAGATCATTCGAGCGATCCAAACGACAAATGAAGTCTTTGCCGAAGTCAGATCTCTTTCTGAAAAACTTGGAAAAACACCGGTAGAAGTAAATGATTTCCCTGGCTTCGTCTCGAACCGGATCCTGATGCCCATGATAAATGAGGCGATCTACTGTGTGATGGAAGGCGTCGCTAAACCGGAAGACATCGATACAGTGATGAAGCTCGGGATGGCGCATCCGATGGGGCCTCTGGCGCTTGCGGATTTTATCGGACTCGATGTCTGTCTCGCCATTATGAATGTTCTGCACGACGGATTTGGCGATACAAAATACCGCCCATGCCCGCTCCTGAAAAAAATGGTCGCTGCCGGAATGCTCGGTAAGAAGAGCAGTAAAGGATTCTATCAGTATTGATTCAGGATGTATCCAATTCTTTTTAAGATCGGGCTGATCAGCGTCTATAGCTTTGGGCTGATGATGGCGATAGCGTTCTTGACGGCGAATTATTTTTTCGCCCAGGAAGTAAAACGCCGCGGTGAAAATGAAAAGCTCGTGACGGCGATCACGATCATCGCACTTGTCGGCGGAGTTGCCGGCTCGAAATTGTTCTCTATTTTTGAGGACTGGGATGCATTCGTCAGGTTTCCGATCAAAACAATCTTCTCGCCGTCAGGACTCACATTTTATGGCGGATTTATTGTTGCTACGATCGGAATATTAGTCTATTTACGAAAAAGAAAAATCTCTTTTTTGAAATTTGCCGATATGATCGCGCCGGTCGTTTTTCTTGCGTATGGCATCGGCCGCATCGGTTGTCAGCTTGCCGGAGATGGAGATTATGGCATTCCGACAACCGAGCCGTGGGGAATGCACTACACGCTTGGCACGGCAAAGCCAACACTTGTTTTCGAGGAGTATTTTGTGCGCTTCCCGGCAGAGCGTACATTCTGGAAATACGATTCCCTCAGAGCGATCACGACGAGCGTTGATGCGCTCGGCCAGCAGGTGACGCGCTTTGATGAAGTCGTTACATGCCAGCCGACGCCGCTCTTCGAGACGATCATTGCCATAGTCTGCTTTATCATTCTTTGGCGCTCGCGAGAGAAATTATCATCGGTCCCCGGGCGATTATTTTATATCACGATCATTCTGATGGGCATCGAGCGATTTTTGGTGGAGATACTGCGCATTAACCCTCTCTACATAGGGCTGTCTATGGCGCAATGGATCTCGATCGCGCTTGTGCTCTATGGGCTGATGATGCTTTCGAGGCGCACACTCGAGACCCCAAAAGCGATCCGGTAGAAACAAATAGAACATCTTAATTTTAGAGCGCTACATCCGTAAATAATGGCATTACCTCAGGTTCAATTTATCACAAAAGAAGGCGGCTGTTCGCTTTGTGACGATCTCTTTGCCGAGTTAGAATCTGCTCGCGACTATACCGATTTCGATCTTGAGATCGTCAAGATCGACTATGACGACGAACTACGAAAAAAATATTGGGATAAAATTCCTGTGCTCATCATTAACGGGAAGGTCGCAGTGAAATATCGAGCGACTCGGGACGAACTCATTCGTAAGATCGAAGGCAGATCGTTTTGGAAATTTTGGTAGATGAAATACTTTTTGAAATTTACTCAGGCGCTTGGTATTGCAGTCACGGGGCTCGGACTTGCTGCCGGAATTGCACGAAACTCGATGGGGGAAGAATATATGTATGCGAGCGCCGGGATCGCTCTTTTTTTTATTGCTCGCTTTGTCGAAACAAGAATGTTTTCTGAGTAAATCAGTTGTGGCCGGTCAGTATCCAGCCGTTTTTACTTGCACTATATATCAAGGTCACCACATCAAACAGATACCCGTTCGGAGTTGTGTATGGGTTAGCATTGCCGGTAAAAATCCGGCTTCCTGCAGCAGAGTTATTATCGTTATTCGTAATAGTCATTTGCTGTCCGGTAGAATTATAGAGCACGATGATCTTGCCGCTGGTGCCGCCTGAAATTCCGGTGATCACAAATGCCGCATTCGGTCCCGTAATCTGAATAAATGAAAAAGCGCCGATATTTACATTATTATTATTTCCATTGGCCAGAGCGATCGGATGTTCGCGCAGCGCGAGATCGCCGCTCACATCGACCGTGGTATTGGGAGATGTCGTATTGAAACCAAGTCGTGAATTTGTCGCATCCCATGATACATTGTTCGACCAACTCCATTGGCCTGTCGTCGAACCAAGCAGTAGCGAGCCGTTCGCGCTCGGTGCGGCAGTCGGCATCGTATAGGTGATGTTCGATGATTGTGTTCCTGCTTTGAATGCAGTATATTTTGTATTCGCTCCGGGAAAACTAACCGCGCCGTTCTGTGCCTGATACAAACGAAGTTGATGCGTGGTGCTGTCAGTGCTGCCAATCCACAGATCGACATTTCCGAAGTAGGCAGTCTTTGACGTGGTGATAAAAGCACTGTCAGCCGATCCCGTCCCGGCATTAAAGCCGAATGAACTTGCGCCGGTGATCCGTAAATATGCTCCGCCCGGGATAACGGATGCATCTCCGCCGATATAATTGTTGTTTCCGCCGCCTATCGAAGAAGAC
>DASQGZ010000008.1:0-9866 GCA_035632315.1 Kapaibacterium sp. (SeqCode)
GGGCGTATATGCAGGGGGTGGCAACGGTACCCAATGGTTCAATGACCCAGGGGCCCCGGATTCTACACGACTTCCACTAGTTCGAACTGATAGTACTGTTGCGGCCGGCTTCCATACGCGCTTTCTTCTAAAATCTAGCAAGAAAATAATCGAGGTAACAATTTCTGATGTGAATGGTATATTCCTTAGATCTCTTCGTTACGACAACTACAACCAAACGGCGAATAAAATATACTCTGTAAAAATAAACGACTTTTCTTTCGTGGTACCGCTAGATAGCGACCTTTCGATTAAAACTATTTCCAACTATAATGATACATTATTTTCTCAAACTACCAATATAATTGGTACTGGGTTTCAATTCGGGCTAGATACTATTTTATCTCTCGGTTCGTCCCCAACATTAGCTTCACCTGCAAATGACTCTATATTTGATGGATTTAATTCTTGGCACCCACTCAAATTTATGACCAAGTATCGAATTCAGTTAGCTGATTCTCAAAGTATGAATTTTCCGATCATGGACACCATCTTGGCAGATACTCTCGTAGAATACGGAATCAAATCAGGCGAATATTTTTGGCGTGTTGCTGGTATAAATTCTGAAGGACAAAGTAAATGGTCCGATGTTTGGAAATTTAAAACGCCGGCGCCTGTGTTGTTGTCACCTCCAAATGATACGGTTTTTGCTGGAACTAGGTATATGACTCTTCAATGGGATACGCTTAAATCGATGGATAAATATATTCTCCAATATTCTACTGACTCAACATTCCATCCGGCGAATACGCTTGATTCTATCTCTTCAACAATGTGGCTCTTAAGCAACTTAAAGCTTCAAACGACATATTACTGGCACGTTGCAGGTATTAACTCTGAAGGTCAGAGCCGCTGGTCGGACACATGGCATTTCACAACAAGCGTTTCGTCGAATGTTCCACAAAAGAATTCAGAGCATGCACAACTTCATTGCTACCCGAATCCGGCGGCGAATATATTAAATATCTCGCTTCCTGCATCGCCGGAGAATTCAGCGTGGCTTGTGCTCTATGATCTGCAGGGAAGAGTGATAAAGAAAGAAAATATCTTGGGTCGAAGCGGCTTGCAATGGGATGTGGCGGATATTTCGAAGGGGGTATATTTTTTGGACTATGTTAGCGGCAGTGTGAGTCAGGTGATGAGCGTGGGTATTGCGAGGTAATTGTAAAAAAAGGGTACATGCAGTATGCCCCTACATCCCGTTAATCGAATAATCCCCCCAAATCACGGTTCAGACAACTTCCACGTCGCCGTAGATCGTTGTCCAAGGTTTTGCATATTTGAAGACGATCTCGTTGAGGGATTTAATATTCGCAACACCGCGGTCTTTCAGCCACGCTTCAAGCGCAGCTTTGCCTTGTGCGCCGTAGATCGCGACGCCATCCTGCCATGTTGCGCGACCGCAGAGTACGCCACTAAAATTCGCGCCGCTTTCTCCGGCTAATTGAATCGTCTCGCGGAAGACATCATCGGTAACTCCGGCACTCAAATAAATAAACGGTTTCGTTGCGGCATCGGACGCTTCTTTGAAAAACTTCATCGTCTCCTGTTTTGAGTACGCTGCTTCGCTGCCGTTATATGCGTTCGTGCCGGAGACATATTTCATATTCACGGGTACTTCGACTTTCAGGATGTCAACGCCATAACGGTCTTTCGAGAACTCATTCATATATGCAGAAACATATTTCGGCTTGAGCTTTGCGAAGTCGAAGCCTTTCTCGTCATAGTTATCATCGTACGCGAGCGGTTCGAGGAAGAACGGCACGTCGAGCGCTTTGCATTCGGCGCCGATGCGCTCGATGAAAGCGTGCTTGCGTGTGGTGATGTTCTTGTCGTCGAACGGATTGTAGTAAAGTAAAATTTTTATCGCATTCGCTCCGGCTTCGACGAGGCGGCGGACGCTCCAGTCATCTAAGAGGTCGGGCAAGCGGCCTTTCAGACTTGCATCATATCCCGTCTTTTCGTAGGCAAGCAGCACGCCGGTTCCGGGAGCGCGGTGGGCGAGCGTCGGTAAGCCATATTCAGGGTCCATCAGAATGGCAGAGGCATATGGCGTCAAGATCTCCGTCACGATGATCTTGAAATTCGTCAGGTCTTCGTTCGTTGCGTCGTGACCCATCGCTTTGCCGATGGATTTCTTGAGCGATCCGCGCTGATCCATCGCGGCGGCGTTGATAATTCCCTGCGCATTGGCACAGGCATTGATGCCATTAAATTTTCCCTTGGAAATTTTCTGTTTTGCCATAATAACTTTATAAAATGCAGATAGTATTGGTATAAAAGAGAAGTAGTATCGTTTGGGTGGGTGGTATTGTTCCCGAAGAAAATTTATGTTCGTGTCATTGCGAGGAGGGCGTCAGCCCGACGAAGCAATCCCCTTCATGTCTTTGTAACGATCGACGTTAAAGCTTACCTGAAGGGGATTGCTTCGCTTCGCTCGCAATGACATCATAGAGAACTTACAGCTGCCTCTTCATCTCCGGCGTTTTTGGTTTTGGCGAGATGAATGCCTTGCCAAAAATTCCGGTCTCTTCGCCTTCGGTATAAACCACGATGAGCCATTTACCTTCGGCAAGATGCTTTACCGCAAATATCTTGCCGTCGTTTCCGCCCCACAGATCATCGGGCGATGCAATAGCATCGACCGCATCTTCAAGCAGCAAGTCGGGCTGGATAGAAAGACTTTGCTGCCATGCGTCTTCGGATACTTCGATCTGTATCCAGTTACAGGAAAGCGCTCGGGCGATCATAGAGCAATAGAGAAACGACTAATCGAAAAATCTTGTGCGTACGTTAGACAAAAACTGATTCGGATACCACACACGCCTGCCGCATTGCACGGATCATAGCCGCGGGATCCTTCGCTGCAAATATACCACTTCCGCTGACGATGGCGTCGACACCCGACGAATAAACGTCCGCGATGTTACCGAGCTTAATGCCGCCATCGGCTTCGATGATTGTGTTAAGATTTTGCGTATCGACCCATTGCCGAAGCGTCGAAGCGCGTCGAAATAACGATGGGATGAATTCCTGCCCGCTGAAACCGGGATTGACGCTCATTAATAAGACAAGGTCGACGTCAGGTAAAATTTCTTTGATAGATGAAAGCGGTGTGGCGGGGTTTAAACTCACGCCTGCTTTCTTGCCGAACGATTTGATCAATTGAACCGTCCGATGAAGATGAATACAGGCTTCGACATGGACGGTGATGATGTCCGCGCCGGCGGCTGCAAAGTCGGTAACGTAGCGATCAGGTTCGGTGATCATTAAATGGCAATCGAGCGTCAGCTTCGTCACTTTACGGATCGCGGAAATAACAGGGGGGCCGATCGTGATGTTCGGGACGAAATGACCGTCCATCACATCGAGATGCAGCCAGTCGGCGCCGGCAGATTCGAGCATACGAATATCGTCCTCAAGGCGGACAAAATTTGCCGAAAGCAGTGACGGTGCGATAATTGCCTGGCTGCGCATAATACTAGTATAAGTACAACAGCAAATATACTATGAATGCTTCCACGCAGAATAAGAATATTTGTTGCAAACCGTATCGGCCGGTTCTTGGTTGAATACCAGACAAACTTCTATGCGCCTGTCTCGTCGCAGATTTCTTACCGGTTCGGCTGTTGCTGCCCTTGCAGTCGCGGCAGGGAAGAAACTGCCGCTGAAAAATAAACACAGTGCTTTGGTCAGCGGCAATCCACTTCTGATCCCGTCGGAAATCTCCGGTGGAAATTTAACTATCGCTACTGCAACCGCACAAATATTCTCCGGTTCTAATACGAACATTCTTTCTATTAATGGGTCATATCCTGCTCCGACAATACGCATTAAGAAAAGCCAAACGTTTTCTGCGCATATTTTGAATAACCTCGCTGACGATCTTGTACTTCATTGGCATGGGCAGCATGTGCCTGCGGTAATGGACGGACATCCGAAATATGCGATCAAATCCGGGCAAAGTGCTGATATTACATTTCCTGTCATTAACCGCGCCGGAACATACTTCTATCATTCGCACACCGATATGATGACGGCGGAGCAAGTGTATCGCGGACTTGCCGGAATGTTCATCGTTGATGACGACGAGGACGGCGCGCTGCCTCTGCCGCGAGGTATGTTCGACGTGCCGCTCGTCTTAAGCGACAAGCGATTCGATACCAATAAGCAGATCGTGTATTCGCCGACAATGACCGATCTGATGAATGGATATGTCGGTGAAACGATTCTTGTTAATGGCACATCCGACCCGTTTCTTTCGGTCGCCTCCACGTTATATAGATTTAGAATTCTTAACGCATCGAACGCACGTATCTATCAAATTGCGCTCAGCGATAATTCCAGTTTCATGATCATCGGTTCAGACGGCGGGTTGCTCGAAACGCCGCTTTCAGCAACATCGTGTTTTCTTTCTCCGGCAGAACGTGTCGATGTGCTCATAGATTTTTCAAAATATCAAACCGGTTCGTCGCTCACGCTGAAAAGCCTGCCATTCTCCGTTGATGTGACGCCATATACACCGCTCCCGCAAGGTGCTGCGTTCGATATTTTACGGTTTGACATAAATGCGACCGGAAATTCTCATTCACAGATTCCTGCAGCGCTCTCATCAATAATAAAATATAGCCGAGCCGACGCAGTGAATACACTGCAGTTCGTTCTCGGCACAGATGGGATGAATCACACGATCAATTCATTGAAATTTCAAATGGACCGTATCGACAACACGATCCCGTTTAATACGCTCGAAGTCTGGACATTCGATAATACACAGACGACGAATATACATCCGATGCATGTTCACGGCACGCAATTTCAGGTTGCCAGCCGAAGCTTTGGCGATCTGCTGTCGAGCGACAGCGGCTGGAAAGATACCGTAATGGTTCGTGGCGGCGAAGCGATGGATGTGCTCGTTAAATTTGCCGATTATGAAGGTATTTATCTCGTTCATTGCCATAATCTCGAGCACGAAGATCACGGAATGATGTCGAATTTTTTGGTGTCGAAAACAAATAGCGTCGATCAGGACAGTTCGACGTTGGCTGAGTTATCCGTTAGTCCAAATCCGGCGAATGATCATGCAAATATCAGAATACCAAAAGCCGATTCGAGCAGGACAGTTACGATCACAGATATTCATGGCAAGAAGATAAAGCAGTTCTCGGTCGCAGGTGATGTTTTGTCAGTGAACGTATCAGTTCGTTCATTCCCGTCAGGTGAATATTTTATTCGTGTTGACGGGGAAACAGTAACGATGCAGGTGATTCATTGATCGATGTGGTTTGAATGCCCGACATCGTATGAGCGTTCTTCTTGTACTAATCTCCAGATGTTCTGCTGCAACGATTCGATAGGATCCTTTGCATCGAGGACGTTGATGCGCTCGGTGTGATGCTGTGCAAGATACATATATCCGAGGATGACTCGATTATAAAATATTTCTGTCTCGGCTTCGATGCGATCTTTACCCGAGTGTTCACGGCGCTTCGAAGCGGCTGGCAGATCAATGTCAAATAAGAAGGTCAGGTCAGGTTCGATGCCGTCTGTTGCAATGCGGTTGACTTCTTCGACAAATCCGAGCGGAATACCTCTGCCGAAGGATTGATAGGCGATCGTTGAATCGGTAAATCGGTCGAGGATCACGACTGCATTTCGTCCGAGCGCCGGAGCGATCACTTCGTGAACAAGCTGGGCGCGGCTGGCAGCAAATAATAACAACTCCGCTTCCGCGGAAAGCGGGTGAGCATGATCTTTATGTAACAGGATCGTCCGAATATGCTCGGAAAGTTCTGTCCCGCCGGGCTCTCGAAGCAAGATCGTTTCTATATGCTCTTTATCAAGACGATCTTTGAGCAGTTGTGCTTGTGTCGATTTTCCGCTTCCGTCGATGCCTTCGAATGTGATCAGCATACAGTGGTCGGTGATCAGTGTCAGGTTGTCTTTCCGATCAGTAAGACAATGCCGGGAATATTCGTTATTGAACACTCAACTTTCAAAATTCCCGACGGAAAAACTCAACACCCCAAAGTGGTGTTTAAGTCCGCCCAAGAATAAGATTGAAAATGGGAAGGATGTTCGTAACTATCAGTATTATATGAAAATTATTGTTTGCGTCAGCCACGTACCGGATACAACGACGAAAGTCAATGTGGCTGCCGACGGGAAAAGCATAGACCCTGCCGGAGTAAAATTTATTCTCAATCCGTATGATGAATTCGCTGTCGAAGAAGCGCTTCGCCTCAAAGAAAAGAACGGCGGCGAAGTGATCGTCGCAAGCGTCGGATCTGACGCAGTAAAAGAAGCGATCCGGCAAGCGCTAGCGATGGGAGCCGATAAAGGCATTCTGATCAAAGCAGATAAAAGCGATTCATTCGGTGTTGCCGCGTTGCTTGCCGGCGTGCTCAAAGATCAAGGCGCCGATCTGATCCTGCTTGGCAAGCAATCGATCGATTTCGACGGAATGGAAATCGCGCCTATGCTTGCCGAACTCCTTGATCTACCGTGTGCGACGGTCGTCGTTGCGCTCACGATCGACGGCAATATGATCGTCGCTGAAAAAGAAGTCGAAGGCGGAAAAGAGCAGATCGCACTTACGATGCCTGCGATCATTGCCGCACAGAAAGGGCTGAACGACCCGCGCTATCCGTCGCTGCCGAACATTATGAAGGCCAAGCAGAAGCCGATCGAAGAAATTACACTAACGGCTCCTTCGCCGAGAACGGTTGTTGTTGGAATGAGCAAGCCGGAGAAAAAACGAGTTGGCAAGATATTAAAATCCGAAGGCAATGCGACAGCTGTTGCCAATGAACTGGCAAAATTGCTTCACGAGGAAGCGAAAGTAATATAATCAGGAATTGACAGTAGAATGAATATTTTAGTTTATTTCGAAGAACGAAACGGCCAAGTTCGCAAACCGTCGTTCGAAGCGATCGAAGCAGCGAAGTCACTTGGGGCAAATACTATTAATGCGGTGCTTATCTCCTCGAATGCTTCAACCGCATTAACCGATGCTGTAAAGAAATCAGGAGTATCGAAAATTTTTGTCGTTGAGAATCAGGGCTTTACAGAGTATTCTTTGAAGGCCGCCGCAAAAGCAGTTGCAGAAGCCGCTTCGTCCAGTGGTGCAGAAGTTGTGATCATTCCAGCGACGGGAAGAGGCAAAGATCTTGCGCCGCGAGTTGCGGTCCGTCTCAGTGCAGGATATGTCCCCGATGTTACGAGTTTCGCCGTCAATGCGAGTCAGATCCACGCTACGCATCCTGTCTATGCCGGTAAAGCAAATATCGTCGTCGAAGTGACAACGCCAGTAAAGGTGTTCTCGACACGGCCGAACCTTTGGAAAGCGCCGAAAGATCCCGCAACTGCGGATGCAGCGGTCGAACATATTTCTGTTACATTATCCGATTCCGATTTTTCCGACCGCACGAAAGAACTCATTCTTTCACAGGGAAAGCTCGATGTAGCCGAAGCGGATATTATCGTTACCGGGGGGCGTGGTCTGAAGGGTCCGGAGAACTGGGGATTGATCGAAAATCTTGCCTTAGCATTTGGCGCAGCGACCGGCGCTTCGCGCGCAGTCGTTGATGCCGGCTGGCGGCCGCATTCGGAGCAGGTCGGACAGACGGGAAAAACGGTGTCTCCGTCGCTGTACGTTGCAGTTGCAGTCAGCGGGGCCATTCAGCATCTTGCGGGAATGTCAAGCTCTAAAACGATTGTTGCAATAAACAAGGATGCCAACGCGCCGATCTTTACGGTTGCGGATTACGGTATCGTCGGCGATGCGTTCGAATTGCTGCCCCAATTGACCGAGGCGGTAAAGAAAATAAAAGGGCATTAAATGGACAGAGTGCAAGTCGAGATTCTCGGAATTTCTACCAGTCCGTCATCGAACGGAGCGTATGCGCTCGTCCTAAAAGAAGTTGACGGTGACCGCCGAATTCCGATCATCATCGGCGGGTTCGAAGCACAAGCGATCGCGCTTGAAATGGAAGGTATTCAACCACCCCGGCCCTTGACGCACGATCTTGTCAAAAGTATTCTCGAAGCCCTCTCATCAACCATTGTGGAGGCTTCGATTAGTGAACTCAAGGACGGAGTCTTTTTTGCGATGCTGAAACTTGCTGACGATCAGGAGATCGACGCAAGGCCGAGCGATGCCATTGCGATTGCGATCCGCTATAGTGCACCGATCTATGTTGCGGAAGATGTAATGAAAGAAGCAGCGTTCATTCCGGAGGATGACGATACCGAAGGTCTTGATGAAGGCAGCGCCGATACCGAGGTCCGCGCCGAACCGAAGCTTCCCGCAGCGACAAAACGGAAACTCACCAAACTCGAAGAATTACAGGATGAGCTCAATGCAGCTATCAAAGCCGAAGACTATGAAAAAGCTGCCAAACTCCGCGACGAACTCGGCAGAATGAAATCCGGCGGCGGAATAAATTGACTGGCGATTTCCACTTATCCGTTGCCGATAATGCGCCAGCGAAACTCACAGGTTCCCTTCTTCTAACGTCGTATTATGATGAATAAGAGCTTGACGAAGGTCCTTTGGGCGACCTCTATTTTTGCGGGAATCTCATATACGGTGCTCTTTTTTGTTTTAAGCATTCCAAGACTGTTTTATCCGTATGAATTAGAATGGATGGAGGGTTCGATCGCAGAACATTCAATCCGTATTTTAGATGGGAAACAGTTGTATGTCCGTCCCTCAATCGAATTTGTTAATTGGCTCTATCAGCCATTATATTACTATGTAAGCGCATTTGCAATGGAGATTGTTGGCAAAGGTTTTTTTGCCGGCAGGATCGTTTCGTATTGCATGACACTATTAAGCGCATCACTTATTTTTTTTATTGTTCGTAAGATTTCCGGAGAACGATTCCTTGTGCCGCTCTTGGCCGTCTCACTGTTATTCGCAAGCTATAGTGTGACGGGATATTCGTTCGATATTGGCCGCATTGATGCATTATTGGTCTTCCTGATCCTCGCTTCAAGCGCATGCCTGATCTTTTCACGGTCGTATCTTTCGGTCATTGGCTCGGCATTATTTATTGCATTGGCATTTTTTACGAAACAGCAAGCAGTGCTTTATATCTTTCCGGGTGCACTGTGGCTTTTCATTACCGATAAAAAGCGATTTTCCCTCTTTGTGGTCGGTACAGCGATTTTTATCGGCGCTGGGATTTTCTTTCTCGTATCGCAAAATGGGCAATGGTATCAATATTATGTCTTTGAAGTGCCTCGAGGGTTGGCGGCTCATGGGGAATTCGGATGGATCGCCACGTTTAAAGTATTTCCGGGTTATATATTTAGTTTTTGGACAGCAGGGACATTCGTCATCATCTCGTATTTTTTACTGCACTATACCCGCGGGTTGAAAAAAAAATTTTCCACACCTGAAGGTCTTTTTGCGATGTTATTCCTCGCTTCGGTTCTACAGATAGCCCTCCATTCAGGTGACCGCGCTTCCTATCGAAATGTTATGCTTCCGTTTGTTTGTTTTATGGTAATATTATTCCCGATCGCCTTAAAAAGAATCCGACAGAATGTATCCGAATCCACTTCTCAGGCATTTCTGTTTGCGTTACCCATTCAATTTGTAGCGCTGTTCTATAATCCATTTACGGCGCCGCTGGTTATTATTACTAATAAAGATATAACAGCAGGTAAGCAGTTTTACTCTGAAGTACATGATCTTCCCGGTGATGTGTACCTTCCGATGCATGGTTTATTACCTCAACTGGCGGGCAAACGTCAATTTGCGAACGAACTGGCGATGGGCGGAGTATGGGCAGTGGATGACAGCATTTCCAGAGCGTTTA
>DASQGZ010000009.1:0-24408 GCA_035632315.1 Kapaibacterium sp. (SeqCode)
TGGCGACCCGCATACAGAAAAAACGGAAGCGCTTTTTCGTACATTCGGTCGCTTCGTCGAAAGCCTCGGCGGCAGATACATCACTGCCGAAGATGTTGGCACATCCGTCAATGAGATGGTGCATATTTTTCACGAGACGAAATATGTGACGGGCATACCATTCGAGCTTGGCGGCTCGGGCGATCCTTCACCGGTGACGGCGTACGGTACGTTCTGCGGCATCAAAGCCTGCGCGAATGTTCGCTTCGGCAGCGATTCACTCGAAGGAAAAAAAGTTGCTATTCAAGGCGCGGGACATGTTGCTTCGACGCTTGCGAAACATCTTTCGGAAGCCGGCGCAAAAATTTTCATCACGGATATTTACGAAGACAAAGCGCGCGAAGTCGCGAGTGCGACCGGCGCAACCGTCGTGAAGGCCAATGAGATCTTCGATGTCGATTGCGACATCTTCACCCCTGCGGCGCTTGGTGCAAGCATTAACGACGAGACGATCCCCAAGCTCAAGTGCTCGATCCTCGCCGGACCTGCGAACAATCAGCTTGCCGATGAAGACAAGCATTCGAAAGAGCTTGTCAAACGCGATATTATGTACGCACCGGATTATGTCATTAATGCCGGCGGACTCATCAATGTTGCGAGCGAACTCGAAGGCTACTCGCAAGCGCGCGCGCTCAAGCAGGCAGAGAATATTTATAACACGCTGCTTCGCATTTTAAAACACTCAGCCGAAGCGCACGTCACGACGATCGAAGCTTCAAACCACATCGTTGAAGAACGACTCGCAGCCATCAGCGCAACCAAACGAATCTACGCGTCGCAGTCCCACTTCTCCGGCAGATTCGGAGAGAGTTGGAAGCGGTAAAATAAACCTACCTCCGCTGGAGTGGATTTCAATAACAGTAGCGCCGACTGAACCCGGAGCTGCTAATTTGGCAGCTTCAATGTCTCCTTCGAAAGAATCTTTCCGTTCTCATCTATTTCATAAATGATCGGCTCGGCGTTTGGGATGTTGAGTTCGACGACTTCGTCTTTCGTGAGTTTATCGAGTTCCATAACGATAGCGCGAAGTGAGTTGCCGTGCGCGGAAACGAGGACGTTCTTGCCTTCGGTGACGAGCGGCATAATGTTCTTGTCAAAATACGGCAGCGTGCGCGCGGCGGTATCTTTAAGGCTCTCACCGTTCGGCGGAGGAACATCGTAACTGCGGCGCCAGATCTTCACTTGGTCGGCGCCAAATTCTTTCGCGGATTCGGCTTTGTTCTTGCCTTGCAGGTCGCCATACATTCGCTCGTTCAATGCCGCATCTTTCACTATTGGCACCAGTTCCTGATCCGCCCCGCGCAAGGCTTCGGTCGTGGTATCGATCGCGCGAATAAGTACGGACGTAAATGCCACGTCAATCGGAATGTCCTTCAGTAATTTTCCGCATTCATACGCATCGCGGCGGCCTTGATCGGAAAGTCCGATGTCGATCCAGCCCGTAAAGCGGTTCTCTTTGTTCCATTCGGATTCGCCGTGACGAAGCAAGATCAGCTTGGACATATTTGCTCTAATGTAAATTTTCTAAACCTTCAGAACTCATAACGCTTGAAATACATGATGAAGGATGAAAAACATACTTCGTTACTTTTTTTCATTCATCATTCATCCTTTCCCCTAATACAGTGGCCGCCGCGAGCTCCAAAGCATCGGGATCACCGCGATGATCGTCGTATAGATTGCGGCAAGTCCTGCCTGCCCCAGAAAATAATCGACGACCCCGACGCCGCTGGCGAGTTTGAAGAGCATATAATAAATAATGCCATTCAAGAATGCGCCGACAGCGACGAAGAGCAAGAACGGCCAGTTGCGAATGCGCTGCTCGGTTTCTTCTTCGTTATAAAAATAGCCGAGTAAAAACCCGACGATCGCAAATGAAAGCGAATGCGAACCGAGCGAACCGCTCGAAAGAATGTCGAGCAAAAGCCCGATACAAAACCCGACGATCTCGCCGGCAAGTTGTCCGCGGCGGATGACCGTCCAGACAAGATAGATCAGCCCGAGGTCGGGCACAGCGCCAAGGATCGAGATCGCATTGGAAAGCACCACTTGCAGAACCACTGCAAGGATCGCGATCGCTCCTTCGATGAGATATGGCACCGGCTACTTCCCCGCTTTCTTTTGCGACTTCGTGAGTTCGTCCGATATGCGCGATTCGAACGCGCTGCGTTCTTTGTCGCTCGCGCCGTCTTTTAATACGACGAAGCAATGTTCGATCTCGAGCGGATGCGCCGCCGGTTGAACATAAATTTTTCGAAACAGAGAATTTTGTTCGTCTTCGACGCGCGTGACCGTCCCGACCGGAATATCCGACGGGAAGAACGTCGAGTACTCGCTCGTGACAACGAGATCGCCCGATTGAATGTCGAGCGCTTTCGGGATATTGCGCACAATCAGTTCGTCGCCGCCTTCCCATGCGATAATGCCATCGACACGCGTGCGGCTCGTCTTGACAGCGACGCGAAGACTCGTATTGAAAAGCCCCTCTGCCATCGAGAATCCGCCGCTCGTCGCATATATTTTTCCGACAAGTCCGGCATCGGTAATGACCGGCATTCCCTTTTCGACACCGCTCGATTCTCCGATAGAAAGCGTCATCATATTTCGTTCGAAGACAGTTGTTTTGCCGACAATATCGGCAGCGATCACTTTCCAGCCGGGTTCGAGTTTTAAGCCGAGCAATTTTCTAAGCTCTTCGTTCTCGCCTTTAGCCTGGCGCAATTCGGAAAGCTCGGAACTCATTAAGATATTGCGGTCGCGAAGTTCGCTGTTCTCGCGCGAAATTGCAAACGGGTTAGGGATCCACGAGCCGGCGGATTGCAGAGAGCCGACAATAACGGTGGTCATCGCGCGCAACGGCTGGATCTCATTGGTGCGCGAGCTTGCCATCAGAAAGAAGGACAACGTTACCAGCGCCGCGAGGACGACATATTCTTTGAAGAGAATAATGAGGTTGATGAGCCGGCGCATGCTGCTTAAAAAAGTAACGAGTAAGACGTAACGAGCGGAGTGTGTAGGCCGCGCAGCAGGTTCTGTTCCGCCACATCGGCCAGGTGCTCGTTACGCATTACTCGTCAGACTCTAATAACGCTTACTCTTGATCAAAACTTTCATAAATTTTTGAATATCTTCCATCACGCGCCCGGCGCCGCGAACGACCGCTGTCAATGGATCGTCGGCAACGTGGACCGGAAGATTCGTCTCCAGCCGCAAGCGTTCATCTAATCCCTTCAATAATGCTCCTCCGCCTGAGAGCATCATTCCGCGATCGAGGATATCGGCAGAAAGCTCCGGCGGTGTGCGTTCGAGGCTGCGCTTGACGGCTTCGACGATCTGATTAACCGGCTCTGCAAGCGCATCGCGAACTTCGACGCTCGAGACTTCGATCGTTTTCGGAATACCGGCAACAAGATCGCGCCCTTTGACTTCGACCATCAACTCTTCTTCGAGCGGCATCGCGCTGCCGACCTGACACTTGATCAGCTCCGCGGTGCGCTCACCGATGAGCATATTATACTGCTTCTTGAAAAACAATGTTACGGCTTCGGTGAGTTCATCGCCGGCGGTGCGAAGCGATTCCTGATTGACGATCCCCGACAGTGCGATCACGGCAATTTCTGTTGTGCCGCCACCAATGTCGATGATGATATTTCCGACTGCCGCATCGACATCGAGCCCGATGCCGATCGCCGCTGCCATCGGTTCATAAATAAGATGGACTTCTTTTGCGCCGGCATGTTCGGCGCTATCGCGCACGGCGCGTTTTTCTACTTCGGTGATGCCGCTCGGCACGCTCACGATTATTCTGCGCGACGGCAGCCACGACGGGTGGCATTTCTTGATGAGCGAACGCAGCATTCCTTCGGCGATCTCGAAATCAGCGATCACGCCGTCTTTCATCGGACGGATCGTCTGAATATCGCGGTGTGTTCTGCCGAGCATCGCCTGTGCTTCGCGGCCGACCGCAATGATCTTTTTCGTTGTCGTATCGTATGCAACGATCGAAGGCTCGTTGAGTACAATGCCCTTGCCCTTCATAAAGATCAGCGTGTTCGCTGTCCCAAGGTCGATCGCAATATCTGCGCTGAAAAGATTTAGCATAATGTCAGTGGTCAGTGGCCAGTGATCAATGTCCAGAAAAAATCATTAATGTTTAAAGTGCCGCATACCGGTTAAGACAAGCGCAACGTTTCGCTCGTTCGCGGCGGCGATCACTTCCGCATCGCGCACCGAGCCGCCGGGTTCGATCACGGCAACTGCGCCGGCATCTGCAGCTTCGACGAGTCCGTCGGCGAACGGGAAAAATGCATCGCTCGCGACAAACGACCCTTTCAGATCATGCCCAAACCGTTTGGCGTTCGCTGCGGCGATGCGGCTTGAAGCGACGCGCGATGTCTGCCCACCGCCAATGCCGACGGTATGCGCAAACCCTCCGTCAGTACGTGCATAAACAATAGCGTTGCTCTTTACGTGCTTACAAACTTTCCACGCAAATATAAGCGTTTCAAGCTCTTCGGGTGTGACAGCGCGTTTGGTGACCGAGACAAGTTCGCTCGCCGCGACAAGGCTGTGATCGCGATCTTGCGTCAGCGTGCCGCCAACGATCGACCGTGACTGCTGTTCGCGTGCAAGTGTCGCCGTTAACAGATCGGCATTGAATTTCAACAAACGGCGATCTTTTTTCTTTTTTAATATGTCGAGCGCATCGTCATCGAACGAAGGCGCGAGGATCACTTCGCTGAAAAATTCATTGATGCGTTCGGCAAGCACTTTTGTGCACGCGCGGTTCATCACGATGATCCCGCCGAACGGAGACTCGGTATCTGTTTTAAATGCCCGCTCGAATGCATCGAGCACATCCGAGCCTTCGGCAATGCCGCACGGATTGGTATGCTTGATGATGCCGACGACCGCTTTTTTCTCGTCGGTAAACTCACCGATGAGTTCGAGCGATGCCGATGCGTCGATATAATTATTGAACGAGAGTTCTTTACCCCAGAGCTGATCGTAGAGTCCGCGAAGCTCGGAGCCCGATACAATGGCTTTCTGATGCGGGTTTTCGCCGTAGCGAAGACGTGCGCCGGTATAACCGATGAAATAATCCGCGATCGCGCGATCGTAACGAACAACGTGCTCGAACGCTTCAGCGGCAAGCTTCAAGCGTAACTGGTTTCCTGTCTTGCCGTCATTCGCTGAAAACTCCTCGATGAATGTCGGATACTGCGCCGGTGAGGTCAAGAGCGTTACGCTATCATAATTTTTTGCAGCGCTGCGCAGCATCGCCGGCCCGCCGATGTCGATGTTCTCGACGATCTCTTCATGCGTCGAATTGGGATTTGCGACGGTCGCCTCGAACGGATACAGATTCACGACAAGCAGATCGATCGGTTTTATTTTATGCTCGGTCGCTTGCACGACGTGGATGGGATCGTCGCGGCGATAAAGCAAACCGCCGTGAACAGCCGGATGCAGCGTCTTGACGCGGCCATCCATCATCTCCGGAAAATTCGTGAGGTCGGTGATGCTTTTTACATCGAAACCGTGTTCGCGCAAAAATCTTTCTGTACCGCCGGTTGAATATAATTCGACGTGATGCTTGATCAAAATTTCTGCAAGCCCTTTTAGCCCCGATTTATCGGAGACGGAAATGATGGCGGTTTTTATTTTGATGGGGTGATCCATGGGGCAGTGTTTAGTGGTCAGTGGTCAGTTGATCGTTTTTAATAAGTTATATCACTATCATTTTGTACTTACCGCTTTGAATCATCCGACGCATTCTTACTGGCCACTGGCCACCGGTCACTGACCACTATTTGTAATGCTCTCGGATACAATTCGTGCTCCAACAGAAGCACACGCTTCGCAAGTATCTCGGCGGTGTCGCCAGCAAGTACATCGCATTCGGCTTGTGCGATGATCTCACCGGAATCGTAATCGGCATCGACGAAATGTACTGTCGCGCCGGTCTTTTTTGCTCCGGAAGCGATCACTGCGCGATGCACATTCATTCCGTACATCCCTTCTCCGCCGAATGCCGGCAAGAGCGACGGATGAATATTCACAAGCCTGCCCCGAAACTCGCGAACGACCGCCGCAGGAATTTTTTTCATATACCCCGCAAGCGCGATGATATCGATCTTGTGCTCGCCAAGTACGCGAAGCATTTCTTCGCCGAGATGTTCTTCGCTATTTGCCATTGCGCCCGAAAGATGAACAGCCGCAATGCCGCTGTTTCTTGCATAAGCAAGCGCTTCGGCGTCGGAATTATTCGAAAGCACAAGTTCGAGACTGATGCCGCCGAGAGCGCCCGAGCGGATCGCCCGATCGATGGCACGAAGATTCGATCCTTTCCCGGAAGCAAAAACGGCAAGACGAAGCAACGCCTGGTTGAATGTGAAAGTACAAATTTACGGGAAATTGAGAATTGTGAATTGAGAATTGTGAAATAGTGAGTTTTGAATGTTGAATTATCTGTCATTCTGAGCGAGCAAAGCGACTGAAGAATCCCCTGATGTCTTGTACCGACTTACATTATACAATACATCAGGGGATTACCACGGACTGCGCGGAAATATTTGTGTGAATTCAAGATCATCTCGCGCAGTCCTCGCAATGACATTCCCCAAGACCTAACACCTAATCCCCCTAACACCCGACCACTGACCACTGGCCCCTGCAAAAAAAAATGGCGGGATTGCAAACTTTACCCGCCACTTCGCTTTTATCGTCTTCCCCTCGTACGCTCAGCGTACGATTTCGAGTTGCGTTTCGAGTAATGAACCCGGCATTCGCGCAGCCAGATAATATGCTCCGCTTGCCAATTGTTTCGTATCGATATGTGCCGAGAAATTCCCGGTTGTTCGGTCGGCGGAATAGATTGTCGTGACAAGTTTTCCACTTGCATCGTAGAGTTCGAGATCAAGTCTGCCGGACGACGCGAGTGAGACTGCTACATCAGCCGAATTCGTCGCCGGATTCGGCGATATACTAATTGAACTGATCGCACCCGCGCCTCCCGGCGTAATCCCGGACGTCACGCCGCCGTTGGTCCAAAATCCGAACGCGCCATTTGTATTCGTGCTCGATGCTGTGCCGGTGACGGTTTGCCCGATCGTGTAATCCATCGTTGTTGAGTGGCTCGAGGTTCGTCCGCCGGCGTTCGAAATAACAGCACGGTCCATCCGAACTTGCGCGTGTCCGAGACTCGTCAGCACCAGGATCAACAGCACGATGATCGCCGCCAGAAAAAGAATATTCGTTCTCATATTCATCTTTTTCATAATTATCTTCTCCATATTTATTCTCCGATCATGTTATTGATTGATGATCAGATACGAGAATGTCACATTCCCAGCAAGTGCGGCAGCACCATTAAATGCCGCAACAACGAACGCGCCGTTGTTCTGACCGATCACTTGCAGCGGCACCGCATTAATGCCTCCGCCATTGACGGTGATCAGAATGATCGAGTTCGGTTTGCAAAATGCATTATTGATCGTCGTTTGTAATTGTCCCATTTGGACGACGCCGACTCCGGCAGGACCGATAAGTTTTAATCCGCCCGTAACTTTCACCGCAGCTTCGCCGGCTGCGGTCGATGTAACATCGAGTGCATCAGCGGATGCCGAATTGATCGTCGTCTTTCCGCCTGAAGCAATGTCGAGCACGGTCGAACCGCCTTCATCGAATGCCGTCAGGAGTTTTGCATTTGCAGCCGACGATTTATTCTGCAATTTCACGACTGCATCGCCCGCAACGGTCGAGACGGCATTGAGCGCCGCGCCGCCGGAGTTTTGAATGTCGATCGTTGCCGCGCCGTTCGCTGTGCCGGATGAAGCGGCGCTGATCGCCGAACCGCTCGCCGCTTGCGCCGATAATGCCATCCCCGCCCCGATATTGATGAAACTTGCCGTCGAAGCACTCATCGTATTCGTCAGCGTAAACGCGCTTCCGGATGAAATGCTGACCGAATGCGTGTACGGATAATTCAGAGAGCCGCTCGTTCCCGTGAACGACAACCCGACCGTGTTGCCGTATGTACTGACAGCAAGGTCACCCGTCGCCATCAGATTCACCGAGCCTTTGATGCCGTTAATACCGGTCACGATACCGCTATCAATGAGCCCTGCGTCGATCTTGCCCTGATTGTTAAGTACCAAGAGCGTATTTGCTTTTGCATTATCGTTCGTTGAGACGCCGAAGCCGCCGACAGCATTTGCATTTGCCGCTACATCGGCAGTGAGCGATTTGAGCGAACTTGCCAGATCGATGCGCGGAGTCATTTCCGCTTCGTTATCGATCGCGACGCCAAGCACATACTGACCGCTTGCATCGACTGCCATTTTCGTCACGCCGTTCGCTCCGATCATCGACGAAAAAATACCGCCTGTCGTCGTGATGTTATCGGTTTCCGTATAGACAAGTTGCCCGGATCCTTTTGCATAGACGTTTGCGATGAGCGTATGCGCGCCATCAGAGATCGGCGTTCCGTTCGAAGTCGTCAAATGCCCTTGCAATGAAAATTCACCGCTCGCCATCGCCGCTTGTCCGCGCGAGACACCGGCAGCGAGCACGAGCGTTACCATCACCGCAAGAATGCGAAAGTATAAATTATTTTTCATAGTCGTTATTCGTTTATTGTTGTCAGAGATTGTGTTAGTTATTAAGATATATCGTTCACGTTCGAACGAATGACGAACATATCCGTATCAAAACCGCGAGGAGCCGACGGTTTGCATTGTGGGTCAGATATCAGCACAAAAGACCGTTATTCGTTCGAATCGCGGGGAGCCGTTGGAAACATACGAGGGCGAAAACTTATAAAATGGTGCGTTCAGACGCTCCTACCTTTCTAACGCACGACCGATTTGGGATGTGACAGGAACGGGATAAGGGGTTGGGGGTTAGGGATTAGGTGATAGGGATTGGGGTGTCGGGTTTCTGGTGTCCGGTGTCTGGGGGAAAGAGTTAGGAGTTGGCTGTCATTCTGAGGGAGTGAGGCGAAGAATCCCATGATGGCTTGTAGAATGTAAGTCGGTGCAAGACATCAGGGGGTTGCAATGGGCTGCGCGGAAATATTTCTGTAAATTCAAGATCATTGCAGCGCAGTCCTCGCAATGACAATTATGAGCCTATACGCCTGGCCGTCTATCCGTCTAACGTAAAATTTCGGAAAATAAAAAAGGCACACGGTACCGTGCGCCTTCTTGAAATCGGGTGATCTCTCGGAAAACGTTACTCGCCGAGGAGTTTTTTCACCATTTTCGAATCGGTCGTGTTCATCATCGCACTTTGGCGGAGCGAACGTTTGCGCTTCGAGGGTTTCGTGGTGAGCATGTGGCTATGAAACGGCTTCTCGCGTTTGATCTTGCCGGAGCCCGTTACTTTGAAGCGCTTCTTCGCGCCGGAATGCGTTTTTGATTTTGGCATTGTTCGTTGTATAATTAAAAATTTATTTTCGTTGTTTATTTCAAGGGATGTCATTGCGAGCGAAGCGAAGCAATCTAAAATCTCAATTATTGCTGCACATTCAACATTTTAGATCGCCACGTTGGGCTAAAGCCCTCCTCGCGATGACATCAAAGAGTCACTCGGCGCTCGGTTCGGCTGCTTGCACTACCGGGGCAGATTCTTCTTTTTTCTGCACGGCTTTCTTGAGCTTCAAGCCGAGGTCGCTGACACGCGACTCTCCGTTGTTCGAACCATTATTATTCGAACCGCCCTCATCGTCGCCTTTTTTGCCGGCTGAATGTTTTTTGCCGCCCGGCGAGAATACCATCGTCATCAGTTTTCCGGTCAGCGCCGGTTCCTGATCGACTTTTGCGATATCGACGAGCGCTTCGGTAAAGCGCTTGAGCAATTGTTCGCCGAACTCTTTATAGGCGATCTGGCGTCCGCGAAATTGCACGGTCGCTTTGACTTTATGCCCTTCTTCGATCCATGTGCGCGCATGACGCAATTTGAAATCGAAATCGTGGGTGTCGGTGCCCGGATGAAAGCGCAGCTCTTTCATCAATTGTTTATGCTGCGACGCTTTGGCAACACGCTCGCGCTTTTGCTGCTCATAGCGGTATTTGCCAAAGTCCATCAATTTACAGACCGGGGGTTCGGCGTTCGGGGCGATCTCGATCAGATCGACGCCGCGTTCACGCGCGATACGCAAGGCATCGCTTGGCGACATGACGCCGAGTGTGCCATTTTCATCAACGACCCTGATCTCAGGAACACGTATCTGTTCGTTGAGACGAACACCGAAATTTTTCACCGGCATCTCACGGCTGAACCTGTTCTGCCGGGCGCTCGGTGGTTTCGGTTTTAATATCGGAGTAAATGTTTGTTTAGCCATCTATTAATTCATCACGGTTAAACAAACGGAACACGATGTAACCAGTATCAAATAATTTTTCCGTTTAGTGAAATAACATGGATGCCGTGCATCCGCTTAAGAGTCTTCTAACTGTCGTCATTCCGAATGCAGCGAAGCGGAATGAGGGATCTATTTAATAAAAAAACCTTTTTTCCGAATGGTTACTACGGTCTATTATTAATAGATTTCTCACATCCTCTCGCTCTCCCTTCGGTCGAGCGATACTCGTTCGAAATGGCACTCCTACTCGGGAATCGCGGATTCTTCCGAGACAATCGAAAATGCTTCATCGAGCGGAATCGTTCCGATATTCCCCTTCCCATGCCTGCGAAGGGCGACAGAACGGGCTTCCGCCTCTTTTGCGCCGACGACAAACATCAATGGCACTTTCATCATCTCCTGGTCGCGAATGCGGGCATTGACCTTCTCATTTGAGGCGTCGAGCACGACGCGGACACCCATTTCGCGGAGTTTATTCGCAATTTCTTCGGCATACGCCGCCTGTGAATCGGTGATCGGCAGCACCGCAACCTGCGTCGGAGCGAGCCACATCGGGAAATTGCCGGCGTAATGTTCGATCAAAAGCGAAATGAATCGCTCGAACGAACCAAATGGCGCACGATGAATAATCACCGGGCGATGCTTCTGATTATCCGCGCCGATGTATTCGAGATCGAATCGTTCGGGCATTACGTAATCAACTTGTACCGTCCCAAGCTGCCAACTTCGACCGATGGCATCTTTGAGCATGAAATCGATCTTCGGTCCATAGAATGCTGCCTCACCGATGGCGATGGTATAATCGAGTTTCATCGCATCGGCAGCATCTTTGAGATCCTGTTCGGCTTGTATCCACTGCGCATCGTTGCCGCCGTATTTCGACGTGTTCGCCGGATCGCGGAACGACAGACGAATTTTGAAATCGTTGAAGCCGAGTTTACCGGAGACAAATTGCGTGAGCTTGATAACGTTGATAAGCTCATCTTTTAATTGCTCGGGCATCATATATATATGCGCGTCGTCCTGCGTGAAGCCGCGCACGCGCGAAAGGCCATTCAACTCCCCCGATTGCTCGTACCGATAGACCGTGCCGAATTCAGCGAGGCGCACCGGAAGATCGCGGTAGCTGCGCGGCTTCGATGCATAGATCATGTGATGATGCGGACAGTTCATCGGCTTGAGCAGATACTGTTCGTCATCGACGCCGATCGGAGTGAACTGACTGTCTTTATAATATGGATAATGTCCGCTTGTTTTATAGAGCTCGATGTTGCCGATGTGCGGAGTCACCACTTGCGAGTAACCCATCTTTTGTTGCGCGCGGCGCAAAAATGTTTCGAGCTGATTGCGCACGACCGCGCCGTTCGGCAGCCAAACGGGCAAGCCGCCGCCGATCTTCGGAGTGATCATAAACAATTCAAGCTCTTTGCCGAGTTTTCGATGATCGCGCTTCTCGGCTTCTTCGCGAGCTTTCAGATATTCGTCAAGTTCTTTTTTTGTCGGGAAGCTGATGCCGTATAATCGTGTCAGCATCGGACGCTTTTCGTCGCCGCGCCAATATGCTCCGGCGATCGAAAGCAATTTCGGAAATTTTATTTTTCCGGTCGAAGGCACGTGGGTGCCGCGGCAGAGATCAACGAAATTTCCCTGTTCATAAAAAGTGATCGGCTGGCCTTTCAACCCGTCCAATAATTCAAGCTTCAGCCAATCATTTTTTTCTTTGAAATATGCGACGGCTTTATCCCACTCGATCGGGATGCGTTTGTACGGCACATCGCGATTTGAGAGCTCGTACATTTTTTCCTCGATCTTCACGAGATCATCCGGCACAAGCTTCACGCCTTCGGGTAATTGCATATCGTAGTACCAGCCGTTCTCGATCGGCGGACCGATACCGAATTTTGTACCGGGATAGATCGCCTCGACGGCTTCTGCCATCAAGTGCGCGCTCGAATGCCAGAAAATAGATTTTCCGTCGTCGGATTCCCACTTGACGATATTCACTGCCGCATCTTCGGTCAACGGCGTTGCAAGATCGCGAGGCTTGCCATTTGCAAATATGCCAAGCGACGCCTGCGCGAGGCGCGGCGAAATGGATTCGGCGATCTGCATACCGGTCACACCGCTCGGAAATTCCTTTACGGCGCCATCGGGGAATGTGATTTTGATATTCTGGCTCATTGGCTTTGTTGAACAAATAAAATTCGATTTCTTCTCCTGCGTTATTCTCTAGACAGCCGCACAGGTTGAATACGATGTCATCGCGAGGAGGGCGTTAGCCCGACGTGGCGATCTAAAATCTTGATCATTGATACAATTTCGAGATTTTAGATTGCTTCGCTTTGCTCGCAATGACATCTTTGGGTTTTCTTTTTCAAACTAAACCACTACCATTTTCTCCGTCTGCCGCTCCTTGGTCGCGTCATACTCCGCTCGGAATAACTACATTGAAATTGCACCACAAAACAAAAACGGCAGGTCGTAAACAACCTGCCGTTTTAGCGAAAATTTTTTCTTTCTCTCGCGTTACGAACAGGGCAAAGCGCCGGCTGTCGTGGCCGTCGTTGTATTATTCGTATTGCGGGTAATCCTCATCATAGAATATAACGCCGGATAATCCATTCGGTTCCGAGAGCCCGCCCACGAATGAATTCGTGGGCGAACTTGAACGTGCTGCCCATCTTCAAGATTTTAGATCGCCCCTGAGACCGGACGCCGGTCCACCGGACACTAGCCACCCATTTATTTCGCTACGGTCATCCAACCGGTTTCGGTTCTTCCGTCATGACGGAGAACGATCATATAATTCCCGTTCGGAATATTCGCCGCGTTGAAATCGAGCGTGTGTTCGCCTGCAGCAAGAACACCCGTCGAAAATTGCTCGATGCGTTTGCCGCTCACATCGTAAATGCCGAGATCTACCGCCGCCGGCTGATCGAGACGGAACATGATCGTTGTCGAGTTCGCGAACGGATTCGGATAATTGACCACAGACGAATTTGTGCTTGCCGAAATATTCTCGGGTACATCGCCGAACTGGCATGAATACGGTACGCTCTCGAAGACGGAGAGCCCACGGCTTGCCGCAAAGAAATGCCGCGATGTCGTATTTTGCACGATGTCCGAAACATTGATGTATTTCGACGAATCGAAATTTTCCCACGTCAAGCCCGCGGCGAACAATTCCCACTTCGCGTATTGAGCATCCGTTGAATGATAGACGCCGCTATCGGTCCCGACGAATATCTTACCGCAATCGTCATCATTGAGCGCGAAGTAATCGGTCGGGGTCTGGAACGTCGCGTCGTTCGGCGGAAAAATATGAGCCCAACTCGCGCCGGCATCGGACGAACGCCACACGCCCGACGTACCTGTATTCCCCGCAATGAGCGCCAGCACCGAGCCGTCGGTATGCCATAACATCTTGTATAGTCCGCTCAGCGGCGCGCTCTGCGTCCTCGTGGACCATGTGTTGCCTTCATCGGTCGAAAGATAAAAATTTTGTCCGATGCCATTGACTACGACAGAATCGTTCGAGCAAGTGAATCGCGCCGGCACATCCCCGCTCGGAAGCGGAGTAACCGGATTCCAACTTGTTCCGTCGTCGGTCGAGTAGATCATCTGACGCGAATTTCCGTTGAAGATCTTCGAGCTGATGAGCCGGTGCGTCGTCTGTCGCACTTCCTGATATTGCACGGAGTCGCCCGTTGCCGTGACTGCATGGATCGACACCCCGTCATCAACGGAACGATAAATACCGAACTCGCTGGCAGCAAAAATGTGATCGTTCTTAGCAACGAAGACACTCGGGAAATACGAGAAGCCGAATTCCTGGTGGTCGCTCCAGGTCGTTCCGTCATCGGTCGAACGTGCAAGTCCGTTCTCGCTGATCGTGAAGAGAATATGCTTCGAGTCGATCGCCATTCCGTTAAGATATTCGACGAAGATACCTTTATCGGCAGTCACAAATGTTTTACCGTGATCGGTCGAGCGGAACAAGCCGTCGGGTTCGCACGCCTGATAAAGATTATTATCAGCCATATCGCAGGCAAGATAAAATACTTCATCGCCGCGCTTATCGGTATCACCAATGGCAAATGTCGCGCCGTTATCGGTCGACCGGATCGTCGGTCCGTGCGCATCGGCGTAGATCGCGCCGGTGAGGCGGTTAAAGACCATATTGTCAATGTGGTTTTTTCCGTCGGGTGACGAAAGCGGACGTTCATAGACTTTCGTCCATGTTTTGCCGGTATCGGCAGAAAGATAAATTCTGCCGCCGTATAACGAGTTATCGGAACCTTCGGCAGCCGTTTTTGCATGCGTTGAAACGAGAATATTTCCGTTCGATGCGATCACCATATCTTGAATGACGTAATCTGCGACGGGCGTCGGAAGCTGCTTCCAGGTAACGCCGTTATCAATTGTTCTCCAAACATAATGCGTGTGGCGCGCTGTGGGTTTCGAGACGAGCGCGCAGAACTCACCAGGTTTGCCGGCGGCGAATGTGGTTACATTCGAATCGAGGAGCGGCATAATGAAATCAGTCCACGTTGTTCCGTCATTGGTCGATCGCCTGATGCCTTGCCCGCCGACGTTCGTAAACACATAACTATCCGGCGTTGTGACGATGTAGTTGTAGATTCCGCTTGTGTCCGGACTGATCTGCTCCCAATGCCATTGGCTTTCGGGCTTGCGCGAATCGAGCCGAAAGAAATATGAGTAATCAATTCTGATGGCATATATAAACCCGTCAGTTCCTGCAGCAATGGAGTAAATACCGATCTTCGAGCCGGCAAGACCTTTGAGGACGGAATGCCACGAATCTCCGTGGTCGCTGCTGTAATAGACGCCGCCGCGAACGGTCGCTGCCCACACGCGCCCCGTCGAATCAACAGCGATCTGGCGGAGCGATCCGCCGATGGGTCCGCCCGTCTGATGCCAGATCGGCTTTTGCGCGAATGCCGCGTGAACGAAACAGAAGATACCGACCGCTATCGCAACTGAGAACAGAGTCCTTTTCATGATTTTCTTTCTGTGTATAATAATAAAACGTTTGAACAATAATGAAGTTACGGAGCTTTCGAACCCATCAGAACATAAAACGGGTAATCTGACGGAATTGCGCAATGCGCATTCCGTCAGATTACCCGCTCCTACTATGAAACGATTTTTTCGTACGCCGAAGCGCACGAATAAATTATTTTGTAATGGTCATCATCGCTTCCTGCGATCCCGTACTTTCACGCAGGACGAGCATATAACTTCCGCTGGCAAGATGCGAGCCGTCGAAGGCGACCGAATGGTCGCCGGCCGTGAACGAACCGCCTGCAAGCTCGGCGATCTGTTTGCCGGCGAGATCGTAAACGTACAGATGGATCGGTCCGTCTTTTTGAATGTGGAACGAGATCATTGTCGAAGTCGTAAACGGATTCGGATAGTTCACGATCGACGATGTTGCGGATGCGCTGACAGGATTCGACGGCTCGACGCCGAGGAACGACTGATTCGCTTCCGGAACGCTCTCGAAGACCGATTGCGCGCGCGACGCTGCGTAGTAGCGCTTGGTGATCGGGTCTTTGATGACATCGGAGACGTTCGTAAATTTCGTTGAATCCCAATTACCCCAGTTCAGCCCGGAACCGACGTCGTGCCATTTCTGATCGATCGGCGTATAGCGATAGAGTCCGCTGTCGCCGCCGACAAAGATGGTATTCTCGTCGTCGCTGTTGATCGCGAAATAATCGGTCGAAACTCTGACGGTCGGATCGCCGCCGGGCGGGAAGATATGATTCCACGTTTTGCCGGAGTCAAGCGATTGCCATGCGCCCGAAGAGCCTGTATTGCCGGCGATCAGCACGAGCACCGTACCGTCGTGCGCATATTGTATTTTATACGGCTGGCTGATCGGCGCAGAACTTGTTTGCACCTGCCATGAGCTTCCCTCGTCGAGCGACAGATAAAATGTTTGTCCTTGACCTGCGAGCAAGAGCATATTATTTTTGCCGATCAGTCCGCCGGGCTGATCGCCGTTCGGGATATCGGTCAGCGGCGTCCAATGATCGCCGTCATCGTTCGACCAGATCACACGTCGCGGTGCATCGTTGCGAAGCTCCCACGTCCAGAGTTTGTTATCGGTCTGCTGCACCGGCTGATACTTAATGATCTGCGAGAAAAGTAGATTATGCAGCGTGTCGCCGGGTCCGCGAGCGCGATAGAGACCGAGATCGGATGCGACAAAAATATGATCGTTGCGCGCGCACATCACGCTCGGCAGATACGATTCGCCGAAGAAGAGATACGGGAGCGGCCACGATGCGCCATGATCGGTCGAATAATAATAGAAATCTTCACTGACCGTGAAGAGATTCGCATGCGAATCGAGTGCGAGCGCATATAAGAACGATGCTTTGATCGTGCCGTTCTTATCGACGAATGACTTACCCGAATCAGCAGAGCGGAAAAACCCTCCGGGCTCGCAGATCATATACAGATTTTTTTCATCGGGCGGCAATGCCAGCGACGAACGCTCGTCACCAAAGATATACGATGTACCGAGCTTCCAGGTCACACCGCCGTCGCTCGAACGAAGAATCGGTCCGTGCGCATCGGCATAGACGACATCGGTCGAACGGACATAGACCATCTTATCAATGTTATTTCTGAAATCATACGCATCGTTGGTGCGCTGATAGATGATCTTCCAGGTTGTGCCATTATCGGTAGAAAGATAAATTCTGCCGCCGTGCAGTGTCGGATCGTTCGATCCGTACGGATGTCCTTTCTGATTTGTCGAGACAAGAATATTTCCGTTCTTGGTCACGACCATATCGACGAGGCCGCCGCCGGTATCGACGATCGCTCCGGGCAGTTTTGTCCAGTGCGCGCCGTCATCGGTCGTTTCGTAAAAATAGTGATCGAGCCGCCCGCCTGCCGTGCCGGTCGCGGCAACATACACGCCGGTATTCCCGCGAGCAAAGACAGAAACGTTCGAATCGACGAGCGGCGGAATAAAATCTGTCCACGTCGAACCGTTATCGGTCGATTTGCGAACACTGACGCCGCCTTGGTGGTACATGTGCGTATTATTATCATAATAATAGTTCGTTGTGCCGTTGGCGAACACCCATCCCTCGGGCGTGGTCACGAAAAAGTTATGATTCTTTACCCCGAGCGTATCCGTATGAATGATCTCCCAGTGCCAGGAATTGCGCGGCAGATTCATATTCAAACGAAATGTCTGATCAAGGCTTTGCGTGTTAGCGAACACATACCCTCTGTTCGAGAGCGCGATCGTCCCGAGACCGACCGTCGGCAGCCCAGGATTGACCGGGGCCCAATGATCGGAATGATCGATACTGTAATAACAGCCGGCTTTATTGGTTGCCACCCAGACGCCGCCGGATGAATCGACGCCGACATCCGAAATTTCGCCGCCGACCGGTCCGCCGGACGGATGCCAGACCGTGTGTGTTTGTGAGCGGCTCATCGCCGGGGTGATTGCGGCGATCACAAGCACAGTGAGAAAAGAGAGAATAATTCGCTTCATTTTAAGTCTCCTCATTTTTTTAGATTGATGTATGCACACTCAAATTCGGGAATCGTGTAACCCGTTTTTTATAACAATTCGTTCGCAGATTGCGGCATTATAATGACTCAACTCCTTCGTTACCGTCTCTGAAGCATAGAACGGGCAAACAGACCGCAATATTTCTATTCCGGTCTGTTTACCCGCTCCTAAATTTTGCTTGCACACTCCCTGCGCCTTGCAAGCACAGAGCTGCTGACGCTTATTGTTTGAGAATGAACTGTGCCGACTGCGTCGATCTCGGCGTCGAAAGCCTGACGGTGTATGCCCCGCTTCCGAGCTCGAGCGTCCCGACCGGCAGTTTGTACGTGCCTTTTGCCGTTACCGTCTGCGACTTGACGGTGCGCACTTTCTCGCCCAAGATATTATAGATCTCGACCTTCACCGGCAGATTGTCCTGATAGACGTCATAGGTGAGGATCGGCGAAACATTGTTATCCACCGGGTTCGGATACAGCGATACGATTCGTGTCGGCAGTTGGCCGTTCAAATATCCGCGCAACGACGGATCGCCGCAGAGATCCTGCGAAATATACTGTCCCGGAATCGTGTCGGTGGCGATGTAGCAGATCGAATTACCCGCTTCATCGTAATAGGTCACATTCGAGATCACGAACTGGCTCGTCGTGTCTTTGGCGACCATCACTGTGAAGTTCAGGTTACCGACAACATCGAGATTCGTGATCGGTCCGGCCGTATTGGTTACATCGATCGTCACGGTTTCGAAGCCGCCGTTATCGGTCGTATTGGTGATTACCCCGGTATAGCCGTTCGACGGCGTAAAGTCGTTCGGTTTTGCATTGAGCTGGAACAGATCCTGACGATAGGTTACATTGAAGACGACGCGTTTTGCGTCAGCCGTTGCAACGAGCGCTGTCGTTGTGAAGCGAAGCGGCACGCTCAGTGCATCGGCAGCTTTTGCAACATACCATCCGGGCACCGGCGCGTTCGGGTCGGCATTTGCCGCTGAGAGCGCTGTTTGTACGGCAATGCCCGTTCCGTTAAGGAAGTTCACAAGCGTTGTGTCTTTCGACGTCGGCTTGCCTTGCGAATCCAAACTGTCGAGATAGAAGACAACCGAATCTTTTGTTGTCGCGAGCGACGTCGGATGGAATTTCGACGGAATATAAATTCTGTCGCCTTTCTTTACCGCTTTGTTCGGATAGACTTCCTTCACCAACTGACCGGATGAATTGATCAGATCGAATTGCGAATATGCGATCGGATCGCTCGAAACGATCTTGACCGAATCGAGCCGCCAGACCGACGATGCAGTGTTGGTGATCGAAATGCTGTCCTCGGAATTACGGCAGTTGATATATGTATCGGGTGCATTCCATCCGAATGCCTGCAATTCGGTGTTCTCCGGATCGCCTTCGACGTATGCGATCGGCGCGTTGGAGCAATCCCAGCGGTTCGCGAAGTTCAGCGACACAAGCGTATCACCGGTCGTTGATTTCTGGAATCCGATCTGCACGCTGATGATATCTCCGGGATGGATCGTATCGCCCGGCTGAAGCTGCTGATTACCCGGTTGGATGATCATCGACTGCACCGGATAAGTGAAGTCTGCCTTCGAAAGCACATAGATGAACGTACCGGTATCATAGAGGGTGATGTTCTGCGTCACGAGTTGATTCGGTCCCATCACACCAAAGAACGTCGTATCCGGCAGGACTTTGAGTGCGGGATAGAGTATAACGCCTGTATCGTTGATGACAGTTGAATCGACAACGGTATGCCCTGCATCAGAATAGAACAGGCAGACAAGGTTTGCTTCCCTGTTACGGAATTTCGGCGTCTTTGTGAGTTTCGGAGTAAAGAGATATTCAACCCATATAGAATCTTGCGGCTGCATTATTAATATATTATTCGTATCTGCAAGTGGATGATAATTGTCTTGGTTTGCTCCGAGAGAATACTCGTCATTATCCGGCCCGTCAAAGTAAATATTAAATACACTTGTTGGGGCATTGCTCTTATTGTGTAAGTATACACGCCTCGTTACAGCGCTATCACAGACGGTCGTATCCCATTGGAATGCTCTATCCCAGACAACACCCGGTTTAATACCTCTGCCTCTGAGGAAAGACCACGGCTTGATCGAATCTGCGAACGGGCCGCTGATGTCGTTACCCCAATCGCAGGTTGTCGAATCGAGGCCGAGTGTCACCGGTGTGAAGCAGAATGTCATTTCCACCTTACCGCCTGGTGGTATGACAAGCGGCAGCGGCGGATTTTTCGCCGCATCGTAGCTGAAGTTCGTTAGATCGAGCAGCGTTTCTTTCGTCAGCGTGAGCGGCATATTACCGATGTTGCGCACGGTGACAGTATCGCACACCGTTTCACCGAGAACATGCGTGCCGAAATCGTGGTCGGTTGCATAAATGATCGGCGTACCGCCGGGCCCGACGAGGGTGATCGGCGAGTTGAAGCACCCGGTTGCCAGCACAAGCGAATCAACGTGCAATGCCGTATCTTTCGAGTTGAAGCACACCGTTACGGTAAGCGTATCGCCCGGCTTGAGCGAGGTGCCAAGTTTCGGCGTGACGTTCGTGATCGTGAAATATCCGTTATTCTTTTTAAGAGCAACTCCATTAACCTGCACGGGCTGATCGGTCGGCTTACCATAATTATAATACTTGACAGTTGCACAAACCTGGCCGCCCGGCAGTGTACGCGGATAGATGATGCTGTCAAATCCGTTCGGAAATGCCGGCTGTACGAGGAATCTCAGTTTGCCTGAAGTGTAATGTAATTTTACAAGATAGCCGTTGCCGATATTATCAATTATATAAATGGGACCGTAAGCGCCGGCGGTATCGAGCGGATTGGAAACGAGCACGTCGAAACAATATGCCGTATCGGCTCCCGAAAGATCGATCTCGAGCAGATTATCCGGATTGACATCCGGGTTTGCCGGATCGAACTGCACATTGTGATAGACTTGCGGCGGACGAATAATATCGCCGTTCGCATCGTCCATAATTTCGATCGTTTTAACGCCGGGATTCGTTTTGCGGTGATCATGCACGCAAATATGCCACTTTGCGCAGAGCGTATCGACCGTGATCGTTAATTGTCCGGAATCTCCTTTTGGCGCGAAGCCGACAGGAAGCGCATACCCGAAGAAGTGATCGTCTCCGCAGAAATCTCCGAGATCGCGGTTCGGATCGATGGCACGGAAACCATAATTATAGATCATGAACGGATGCGAATCGGAATCGCACGTCGCATAATATGCGCCCGGTGACAAGACGTATTGCACTCCCATCAAGCTGTCATTGCCCGGAAGATTAATAAACTTTCCGCGCTGGCCGAGACCGGAGACTTGGATTGCTGCCGGTTTGCCACCATTATACGCTAATTTAATTTTCTGCGTGTTGAAGTCTTTCGCATAGCAGATCAAGTTGATATAATATCCCTGCAAATTTTCGAACGTATTGCTCGGCACATACCACAGATACGAATTTTTCCATTTCGACAACGGGACAATGCTCATCTGGCTTGGCGCCGGATACGGCGGACCGCCGCCTTGTTCGCGCTGGTCGTACTGCACGAGAAACATTTTCGTACCGTTGTTCGATTGCGCCCACACCGGGTTGGTCACTCCGAAATATGCTGGCACGGGCTCGGCATACGGACCACTTGATATATTATAGCTTCCAAACCCTCCCACCGAAAGCTGGAACGCACTTCCTAGCGGCCCGGTCGTCGTCCAATCCGGACTGACACCGGTGAACAGCTTATATTCATCGCCTTGCCCTGCCGTAACCGGAGGCTGCGACTCTACAAATGGTATCGATACATATCCGGTCGTATCCCAGAACTCGACCGGGAACATCTGCTCGATCATATAATCGCGGGCTTCGAGTCCGCGTGTTCCGCCCGGTGACGGATCGGATCCGTCGGTGAACGCATTTTCGTGGCCGGCAATAACGGCAACGGGCTTTGTACTGATGATCGTTGAACCGGAAATATCGCAGTTCGGATCGTTCGCGGCAGACTTGACCATATAACATTGACCGCGGCTAAGATTAATGACCCATGGCGCGGGCGATCCGGACGCGCCGACGCCGCAATTGACGCCTTTATGGTTGCCCATAGTGGTCGAAGCAGCGGTGATCTGCACTTGTGTGCCGTCGAACGGAGCGATGACCATAAAATACCCGGATGCATCTTCGTTCGAAAGATTACCGCCGACACCACCGACATTATCGTGATATGCTTCGACGACATATTCTTTGCCGAGCACGTTCGTCGGCAGCGCCAGATAACTTCCGCCGGAGCAGGAGCCTGTCGAGAAAAATTGGACGTTGATCGGTTTCTTGCCAATGATATGACACGAGCGCCACTCGATCCTCTCGCCGTTCGAATCCATTTTCATTTGTGCGACATTCAGCGGGACCTGAATTGCGCGGCGGGCAAGGACATTATAATTCTGTTTGTTCCCCTCGGTGCCGGTCGCGAGATCGAAATAGCTGACCGTTACGACATTATCCGAATAACTCGAGATTAGTGCATAGACTCCGTAAAATCCGAGCACGTTTCCGTACGGACTATAGGCATTCGTTCTGTTATAGGACGGATAGAGCAGACCCAGATAAAAGTCGCGGCCGTCTGAATTGAGTCCGCCGTTGACCGGTTGGGCAATACACGACGTCGTCGCAAAGAAACACAACACGGCGACCAGTACGAGCGATGATGCAATTCTCCTAATCATAAAATACCCTTTAGATGTAGTGATGAACGCTTTCACACCGGACAGTGATGAACCATCCGTAACAGTAAAACTCCGAAGCTACTGCAAAGTTACAAACTTTTCAGCAGATTTCTCTGTGATCCCGCATTTTTTCGGTCATCTTCGCGCGCTAAGGGTACGAGCCAAACAACGGCGAAGCTATAACCGCCCAGGATACCGACACATAGTATCCCATTGAATTCTATACAATATCAGCAGGAAATCCGCCGGAAACGTTCCATTTTGGAACAACTCCGGCGGATCGCACTGCTTCAATTGTCAATGTTTCGTTCGCTGAGGCTGCAACAGCATTACTTATGCAGAACGAACAGCGCCGATTCCGATGTCGTCGGCGTCGAAAGCCTGACCGTATATGTCCCGCTTTCCAAGCCAAGCGTACCGATCGGAAGCTGATGCTCGCCGGCGGCTGTGACGGTCATGGATTTTGCAACATGAACGATCTCACCGAGCAGATTGAACACTTCGACTTTCACCGGCGTGTTGTCGGCGATGACTATATAGTCGAGCACCGGCGATACGGTTGCGTCAACAGGATTCGGCGAGAGCGACACGATACGTGTCGGCAGCTGGCCGCTAAGATAATTACGGATCGATGTATGTCCGCAGAGATTCTGCGAAATATAATTTCCCGGAATCGTGTCGGTGGCGATGTAGCAGATCGAATTACCCGCTTCATCGTAATAGGTCACATTCGAGATCACGAACTGACTCGTCGTGTCTTTGGCGACCATCACCGTAAAGTTCAGGTTACCGACAACATCGAGATTCGTGATCGGGCCGGCCGTATTGGTTACGTCGATCGTCACGGTTTCGAAGCCGCCGTTGTCAACGGTATTTGTCACAACCCCGGTATAGCCGTTCGACGGTGTAAAGTCGTTCGGTTTTGCATTAAGCTGGAACAGATCCTGACGATAGGTTACATTGAAGACGACGCGTTTTGCGTCAGCCGATGCAACGAGCGCTGTCGTCGTGAAACGAAGCGGCACGCTCAGTGCATCCGCGCCTTTGGCGACATACCAACCGACGATCGGAGAGTTCGGATCGGGGTTCGCAGCTGTCATTGCTGTCTGCACCGCGATGCCATTGCCGTTAAGATAATTCACAAGGATCGTATCGCGTTTGCCGGCGCTATCGAGATAGAACGCAACAGTGATCTTGAACTGTCCTTGCATTGTCGGATGGAATTCCGAGGGAATCTTCACCGTCTCGCCCGGAGCAAGTGATTTATTCTTGAACGCCAGACGCTGCACGAGATTGCCGCTCGCATCTTTGAGATCGAACTGCTTCGCCGTATCTGACGAACTCGTGACGAGCGCTATGGAGTCAAGCTGCCAAGCCGACGCGCCGCGGTTCATGATCGAAACGAGTGTCGTATCGGAATGACGACAATTAATATAGGTATCCGGCGCATTCCAGCCGATCGATTCGAGATCGACATTTTCTGCATTGACTTCGACAGTGGCGATCGGCAGATTCGAGCAGTCATATTTTCCGGTGATCGGAATTGAAACGGTCGTATCGCCGATCGTGAATTTCTGTACGGTTATTTGTACAAGAATTGTATCGCCCGGATTAATAATGTCGCCCGGATTCAGAGCAACACCCGACGGCTCTTTGATCACCGATGAGATCGGCGGATTCGGGAACAGCAGCGAT
>DASQGZ010000010.1:0-109719 GCA_035632315.1 Kapaibacterium sp. (SeqCode)
GGCCTCACGATGAGGCCGCCCCTCTGATTTCTGAGCATACCCCAAGAGCGAGCAACTGTGTATCTATCTCTTATTATCCCTGCGTATAAAGAAGCCGCGCGTATCGGTCCGACGCTCGCAACCGTTCAAAGCTATCTCGATAAAGCGTCGTACGAGAGTGAAGTGATCGTTGTCGATGACGGCTCGCCAGATAATACGGCAGAAATCGTCCGTCGTGAATTCGATGCTCTCCCTAAATCCGAACGCGTCATGTTTCATCTGATTGCTTACACTCCTAATCGTGGAAAAGGCGGCGCGGTACAAACCGGGATGCTCTCTGCAAAAGGAGATATTTGCATTTTTACCGACGCCGATCTCTCAACGCCGATCTACGAAATAGAAAAGATATTTTCTGCGATCGACAACGAAGGATACGATGTGGTTATCGGCAGCCGTGCACTTGAAGGCAGGGCGCTTGTGAAGGTCCATCAACCGTGGTATCGCGAAACGATGGGTCGTTTTTTTAATCTGCTTGTGCAGATCTTCGTGCTTCGGGGCATTAAAGATACGCAGTGTGGTTTCAAGGGATTTCGAAATGCCGCAGCGAAAAAATTATTTACCGAGCAGAAAGTCTTCGGTTTTTCGTTCGATGTCGATATTCTCTTTCTTGCGCGGAAGTTCGGATTCAAAATAAAAGAGGTTGCCATCGAATGGTACAACGACGAACGCACGACCGTTGGCGCACTCGGTGACTCCGCAAAGATGTTTTTGCAATTACTGAAAATAAGAGGTCTCCATAAATGAACGTCATCGTGTTCGTAAATTCGTGATGTTCTAATCCTACTGCTATGGCCAAACAATCGGTGTCGCAAAAAACCGAGCAGTCAAAGAAGCTGCCGAATATCTCACTCGGTGTCGTGATCGGCATTCTTGCTGTGCTCGTGATCATTTTTTATTATCCGCTTCTTTTTGGCGGCAAGTTCTTGTGGGAGGATTTCCTCGAGCAGGAATTTCCGTTTCGCACATTCGCGACAACAAGTCTGGCATCAGGGCATATACCGGGGTGGAATCCGTACACATTCTGCGGGATGCCGTTCGTTGCGGATATTCAGGTGGCGTTCTGGTATCCGATGAATATGCTGCAATCACTCTTTGTCAGCGGCAATTCTCTTTCGCCCGTTGTCATGCAATGGTTCATAGTACTGCATTATCTTGTTGCGGCGGTCGGGATGTATTTATTGGTTAGAAATATATTTCATACTGACGAATGGTCGGCGCTGTTTGCTGCAGTTACCTATGCGTTCAGCGGCTATCTGACGGCGCAGCCGATGCACCAGATGATAATCTATCAACTTGCGCTTTTTCCATGGGTGGTGCTATTATTTTTGAAAGGCTGCGATTCATGGAAGTACTCGATCGCCGCAGGGCTGGCGCTCGGTGTGATGTATCTTGCCGGGCATCCGCAGACGTCGCTCTTTCTGACATTCTTTCTTGCACTGCTTGGGATCTATGAAATAGTATATCGTTTGCGGCACAAAGATGGTGCGTCATTCAGTATCCAGATGGTTATACGGATGGCTGTCCCTGCCGTCATCGCCTTCGGATTGTTTGCGATTCAACTGCTGCCGGCACAAGAGCTTGCCGGACTCTCGCAGCGCAACGAATTGAGTTTCGAAAAATCGGTTGAGGGTTCGCTCTATTTTGGGCACTTGTTCACACTTGTTGTGCCGCGTCTCTTCGGAGTCACCGACGCGATGCACGAAGCGACGGTACAATATTGGCACGGCCCGTCATATTTATCGTGGGAGACGATGTGCTATATCGGAGTGCTGCCACTGCTGTTTGCGGTGATCGCGGCATTTGTCGGAAAAAAGAAATATGTGGCATTCTTTAGCGGGATGAGTCTCTTTGCGGTCTGCTTTTCTCTGGGCGATCATTTCTTCATCTATAAATTATTTTTCCATCTGCCGCTTTTCAATAAACTCAGGACTCCGGCACGAATGATGATGATCTTTGCATTTGCAATGAGCGCGCTTTCCGGGGTTGGTTTATCACAGGCGATCAAAAAGGAATTACCGGATCGGTTGCGATCGATTATTTACATTACAGGAATTATACTCACATTGCCCTGGCTCGCCGCAACGTTGTCGATCGTTACTCCGGCAAGTTTTCTCGCGAATGTGCCGGATTTTGCGATGCAATCATTTTCTTGGGCATCAGGTCAGGCGGCATTTCCTGTACTGAGCGCACTCTTGATCGCGCTTTTGCTGCCTCGCAAGAAATTTGCGGGTTTTCCGCTTGCCATAACAGTTCTCCTGCTCACCGGATTTGAATTGTTCTTTTACGGAATGGGGCTCAACGCATCGACAGAAGACCCGCGTACTGCTTACCGCGAGCAGCCGCAATTAGTCGAGATGCTCAAAGCCGATCAGGCCAAAGAGCTCTCACGTGCGCGTATCCGTTCCGCTCATGCAATTTTGCTCAAGCGCAATCAAGGTCCGTACGACCGCATCCAACTTCTGGAAGGGTATAACCCATTAGTATTGCAACGAAATGCGCCGCAATGCGTAAACTCCGAGATCACTGCAGATCTGTTGAATATAAAATGGAGTGTCGTTGAGAATGGCCAACAGGCTGGGTTTGGCCAGCGCCCGACATATTTGCCGCGGGTGAAAATGTATTATAAAACGATCGTCAAACCGGACGAAGATGCCGTCGCGATTCTAAAATCGGATTCTTCCTTCGATTATCGTAATACTATTTTACTCGAAGAGAATCCGTCAATCCAAATTTCCGCTGTTGATTCGTCTGCGACGGCAACAGTGATATCATTTGAGACCGATCATATTACAGGGAAAGTGCATACCGCCGCGAATGGGATGTTGTTCTTTTCCGAAGTGTATTATCCTGCGTGGCATGCATATATAGATGGCAAAGAGACAAAATTATACCGCGCATTCACGGCACTCAGGGCAGTTGAAGTTCCGATCGGAGATCATACAGTAGAACTCCGATATGAATCGAGCGCATTCAGAACCGGGTCGTATATTACGCTTGCAACCCTCATCGCATCGGTTCTTGCATTGGTGATCGTCAGCAGAAAGAAATCGGGTGGCGAAACAAACTGAGAAGATACTGATCATCGCGCTTCCCGGGATCGGTGACGCACTGCTCTCGACGCCGATGATCCGTTTGCTTCGCGATGCAAAGCCCGATGCCGAGATTCACGCATTCGTGATGTTCTCGGCAACGCGTGACCTCTACCGTGCAAATCCGAATATCGATCACGTGCATCATTTCGATTTTCTGCACAGTCCGAAGATCGAAGGCATATTGTTTTTGATGCATCTACGTTCGATCGGGTTTGACATCTCCATCAATATCTATCCGCAAAATCGCAGAGAGTATAATATCCTATCGCTTATCATCGGCGCATCACAGCGCCTCGGTGTTCGCTATCGCCGCCGCGATTGGCAGAATTTTAATTGGCTCTCGACAGATACGATCTTCGAAGATGACAGTTATCACTGTGTCGAAGAAAATGTTCGCTTACTTTCGCTCATCGGGATCACTCCGAAGCTCGACGAGCATTCGCTTCCTCCGCTTGAGATTTATTTATCCGATGAAGACCGCAGCTACGCTGTACGCTGGCTGGCAGAGCGCAATATCGAACATTCAGATCACCTTGTCGGTATTCATGCCGGCACAGCGCTTTTTAAGAATCATATCAAGCGACGTTGGGCGCCGGATAAATTTGCACAGCTTGCAAAGCGGTTGAAAGATGAGCTTGGCGCAACAACCTTGCTCTTCGGAGGACCCGACGATAAAGAAGCGAATGAAGTTATTATAAAAAATGCGGGTGACTCTGTCACCGAAGTCAAGACCGATACGATCATGCACTCGATCGCGCTGATGAAGAAAATGAAATTATTTGTTTCCAATGATTCTGCGCTCATGCATATTGCCGGAGGATTAAAACTGCCGACGATTGCGATATTCGGTCCGACGAACGAAACGTATGTGCATCCGTGGAAGACAAAATATGAAATTGTCCATACCGGCATCGAATGCCGTCCGTGTTTTGTCTATTCGCCGAAGTCGCTCGTATGCTATCGCGTAAATCCGGACGAGCATTTTATGTGCATTCGGGATATAGAGGTTGAACAAGTATTCGACGCAGTGACCCGCCTTCTTCAGTAAATTAGTGAAATAGGTCAGGTAAAATTTCGAAACTCAATCAGGCCGATATTCGTTTAATATTTAGTTAAATAAAAGGCTCATAAACCGAGCCTTTTATTTGGATTAGAAATCGGACTAAAAAAGTCCTACTTGGGAGAGTAATGCTACGCATATCGAAACGAGTTGAATATGGGCTGATGGCACTGCAGTATCTCGCGAAAAACGGGACAGTGGCGACTGCGCGCGAGATATCGGATGCGAATAACATTCCGTACGATCTGCTGGCTAAGATCATGCAATCGCTCAAGCGCGACGGCATGATCGACTCATTCCAAGGTGTGCGTGGCGGATATCGGATGATGCTCGCGCCGAATTCGGTCACGTTGAACAGGGTCGTCGGAGCGCTCGAGGAAGAAACAACGATCACCGAATGCATATCACCGAGCAGAGATCATTCGATGTGCGAACTTAATAACAGTTGCACGATCAAAGAGCCGATGCAGAAATTGCAAACCGTGTTGAACGACTCGGTTGGGAAAATGACGATCGCAGAGTTTTTATAAAGTGTACGAAAGAAAGAATATAACGATGTTGAAGCTTCCGATCTATATGGATAACAACGCAACGACCCGGCTCGACGAGCGGGTGCTCGAAGCGATGATGCCTTATTTGACTCAATACTATGGCAACGCGGCAAGCCGCAATCACTCCTTCGGTTGGAAAGCCGAGGAAGCAGTGGATTGGGCGCGCACGACGATCGCAAAATATATCGGCGCTGATGAAAAAGAGATCGTCTTTACCAGCGGCGCGACCGAGTCCGATAATCTTGCCATCAAAGGCATTGCCGAGATGTACGCCTCGAAAGGCGATCATATTATTACGGCGACGACCGAACATAAAGCCGTGCTCGATACGTGCAAGGCGCTTGAGCGCAAAGGTTATCGTGTTACCTACCTCACAGTTTCAAAAGAAGGTTTTGTCGATCTCGATCAATTGCGCGATGCGATCACCGATAAAACGATCCTCGTAACGATGATGCACGTCAATAACGAGGTCGGGACGATCCAGGACATCGAAGCGATCGGGAAAATTTGCCACGAAAAAGGTGTGATCTTTCATACCGATTCGACGCAGTCCGTCGGGAAAGTCCCGTTCGATGTTCAGAGAATGAATGTCGATCTTGCATCGCTTTCGGCGCATAAGATATACGGCCCGAAAGGCGTTGGTGCGCTGTATGTCCGCAAGAAAAATCCTCGCGTGAAGCTTGCATCGCAAATGGACGGCGGCGGCCACGAGCGCGGAATGCGCAGCGGCACGCTGAACGTTGCAGGCGTTGTCGGGCTTGCAAAAGCGCTCGAACTTTGCATCACGGATATGCCGGTCGAGGTGCCCCGTATTCAACAGCTTCGCGACAAACTGTGGAATTTGCTTAACTCATCGCTTGACGAACTCTATATCAACGGACCAGATCCGATCAGCGACGCAATTCGCCGCTTGCCCGGCAACCTCAATGTCAGTTTCGCATTCGTCGAAGGCGAAGCGCTGATGATGGGGATGAAAGATATTGCAGTCAGTTCGGGCTCAGCCTGTACATCGGCGACGCTCGAGCCGAGCTATGTGCTCAAAGCGCTTGGTGTCGGTGAAGATCTGGCGCATACGTCGATCCGTTTCGGTATTGGCAGATTCTCGACGGAAGAGGAAATTAATTTTACCGCGAACCAAGTGATTGAAGCGGTGAAGCATCTGCGCGATATGTCGCCATTGTATGAATTGGCGAAAGCTGGGGTTGATATTAAGTCGATCGAGTGGGCGCATCACTAGAAGAAATGATGAATGCTGAAGGATGAATGATGAATCGTTCGTAAATTTGTAGGATAATATTGACAGAGTATGATCCGATCTGACGTTTTTGTTGACTATCCGTATGAACTGCTGAGCTTTATGCGCGAGCAGAAGCTTCCGGTATTTCATAACTCGAACATTTTTATGCGCGATCTGCAATATGCGATCAAGCATTATTTCGAGAATACCGAAGGCACAGTCATCCGCAACGATCTTGCCGAAGAACTTGCCGGTGAAGTTGCGCGCGCGTACGTGCAAAAGGGGATCTTCAAAAAAGTAAATCCGATCGGCTACGAGTTGAATTATCCCGAGCTTTCGACGCCGAAAGACGGAGGGACGATCGCCGCATTTAAGGGGCTTTCGCCCGATGAAATGATGCCCCCGAAAGCAGCACCTGCACCTGCGGCTAAACCTGCAGCAGCAGCGCCGAAACCGGCAGCCGCCCCGAAGCCTGCTGCCACACCTGCACCGGCTGCTTCGGCAACAACGGGCGCCGTACCTTCGGGGGCAAAAGCACCGCCGCCGTGGCTCAAAAAATGATGTATCAAAAAGTGTTAGAAATCGTATAAGTTATTAAGTAGGAAAGGCAAAAAACATGGCATATTCAGAGAAGGTACTCGACCATTATTCGCATCCCCGCAACGTAGGGACGATGGACCCGAACGACCCGACGGTCGGAACCGGGCTTGTCGGCGCACCAGAATGCGGCGACGTGATGCGTTTGCAGATTAAAATTTCGGACGACGGCATCATCGAAGATGCGAAGTTCAAGACGTTCGGCTGCGGCTCGGCGATCGCATCGAGTTCGTTTGCGACAGAACTGATCAAAGGCAAATCGGTTGACGAAGCGCTCGCGATCAAGAACACGACGATCGTGCAAGAGCTGAACCTGCCGCCGGTAAAGATCCACTGTTCGGTACTCGCCGAAGATGCGATTAAAGCGGCATTGCAAGATTATAAAAAGAAGCAGTCCGAGCTTCACCACGAAATGGCGAATGCGTAAATTTTGAAGGAGATATAATATGGCAATGACGGAACAAGATGTAATGGCAATGCCTTCGCTCGAAGAAACGACCGTCGAGAAGGCGTTCGAGAATATTGCCGATGAGATCACGATGACCGACAAGGCGAAAGCAGAAGTCGCAAAGATCATGCAGGCGAATAATATCCCGGATACCTACGGGCTTCGTGTCGGCGTCAAAGGCGGCGGATGCTCGGGGTTGTCGTATTCGCTCGGCTTCGATAAAGAAGCGCGCGAAGGCGATAAGATTATCACCAAGGACGGCGTCAATCTGTTCGTCGATCCGAAATCGCTTTTTTATCTTTCGGGTACCGAACTCGATTACACCGACGGACTCAACGGGCGTGGATTCGTCTTCAATAATCCGAATGCAACGAAGTCCTGCGGCTGCGGCAGTTCGTTCGGCGTCTAAGGCGGACAGTGCACGATCGGTGAGCGACTACTTTACAATATTGGGTGTTCCCCGGACGTTCCGGGAAGAAGACGCCGCTCAACTCGAGCGGCGTTTTCACGATTTACAGCGGCGTCATCATCCCGATCACGCTGCCACTAGGGGTGAAGATGCACTGAAAGAATCGATCGACCATTCGAGCCGCATCAACGAAGCTTACCGAACACTTCGCGAGCCGACGAACAGAACCAAATATCTTCTTTTACTCTACGGATATTCTGTCGAGCAATCGAAGCAAATACCGATAGACCTGCTCGAACTCGTGATGGAAGTGCAGGAGAAGGTCGCGACGATGCAGGCCGGCTCGAAACTTGGTGGTGAGCTTTTAGGCATCGAACAAGATCTCAATACACGGATCAAAACCCATAAAGCCGAGATCGATTCGCTCAGGCGTGAATGGGATGCAAGCGCTCCGCATTCCGAACCGGGTGGCGATCTTTCAGTGTCAGAAAAAAAATTGTTGGAAAGTTTGACAAAAGCGCTTGCCACTCGCGCGTATCTACAAACGTTATACGATACGCTCACTGCCGCCAAAGACGGCAGATCGCTCGTATTAAAACACTAATAATAAATCATCGTGAGTACCCAACAAATTCTGGCATCGCTCACCGAAGCAGAAAAAACGCTTCACGAATTCCTGTCGAGCCCTGATTCGATCGCTCACATCGATGAATTCGTCGAACTGCTCGCCGCCACATTTCAAAACGGCAACAAAGTCTATAGCGCCGGCAACGGCGGCAGCCATTGTGATGCAATGCACTTCGCCGAAGAGTGGACCGGCAGATACAGAAAAGATCGCCGTCCGCTTCCCGCGATCGCATTCGCCGACCCGTCGCACATGAGCTGCACATCCAACGATTACGGCTTCGAGCACGTCTTCGAACGAATGGTCGAAGCCTTTGGCGAGAAAGGCGATGTCTTCCTCGGGATCACGACATCCGGCAATAGCCCAAATATTTTGCTTGCAGCCGAAGCCGCAAAGAACAAAGGGATGAACGTTGTCGGCCTGCTCGGTAAAGACGGCGGAAAGATGAAAGCTCTCTGCGATATCCCGATCATCGTTCCCGGCAACACCACCGATCGTATTCAGGAATTGCACATCAAAGTGATCCATATCGCGATCGAGTGTACGGAAAGAAAATTGTTTCCAGAACTCTATTAATCGACAGCATAACTTCTCTTGTGCCTTTACAAATAACATTACCGGGACAACAAGCAGGCGGCAAGGTCGTCGGGATCGATCTTGGGACGACGAATTCACTTGTGGCGTACGTCGAGGATGGCGAAGCGAAAGTTATTCCGGGCCACGAAGGCGGACTTGTGCCGTCCGTCGTGACGCTTGACGATAACGGCGCTGTGATCGCTGTTGGCAATCCGGCGAAACGACGCGCGCTGCTTGATGCCGGTCATACCGTTTATTCGGTCAAGCGGCTGATGGGGAAGTCGTACTCCGATGTACAAAAAGAAGCGGGGATGCTGTCGTATCGTCTGGTGCCGCGTGGCGAAGGCCTTGTACGCATCAGCATCGGCGAGAAAGAATACACGCCGATCGAACTTTCTGCATTTGTTTTAAAAGAGCTGAAAGATCGCGCTGAAAAATATTTCGGTGAACCGGTCTCAAAGGCGGTTATTACTGTGCCCGCATATTTTAACGATGCGCAGCGTCAAGCAACAAAAGACGCCGGGCGTCTGGCAGGTCTCGATGTGCTTCGCATTGTCAACGAACCGACGGCCGCAGCGCTCGCATACGGACTCGATAAAGAAAAGAATGGGATCATTGCAGTGTATGATCTTGGCGGTGGCACGTTCGATATTTCAATTTTGAAACTGACGAACGGTATCTTCGAAGTTCTTTCAACGAACGGCGATACTTATCTTGGCGGCGATGATATTGACCGGCGGTTGATGGAGATGTTTATTTCGCAAATTCAGCGCATTGAGCCGAGCTTTTCGCCGACGCCCGAAGAATTACAGCAGATCCGTACGGAAGCTGAGCGGGCGAAGATCGCATTGAGCTCTGCTCAAATCGCGACGATCGATCTGCAGCTTGCGCGAGTAAATATCAATTACAAACGCAGCCTGACTCGCAGTGAACTTGAGATGATTATTCATCCGATCCTCGGCAGGACAAAACAGCCGTGCATTAATGCACTCGCCGATGCAAATCTCACGACTGCAGATATTGATGAAGTCGTTCTTGTCGGCGGCGCAACACGAATGCCGGCAGTCAAGGCATTAGTGCAAGAATTATTCAAGAAAAAACCGCACGACTCTCTGAACCCTGATGAAACGGTCGCACTCGGTGCCGCAATTCAGGCAAGCGTTCTTGCCGGCGGCTCGACAGAAGTTTTGCTGCTTGATGTGACACCGCTCTCGCTCGGCATCGAAACGATCGGCGGAATGATGAGCACGATCATCCCGCGTAATACCACGATCCCTACAAAAGTAAAAGAGACGTACACGACATTTGCCGATAATCAGACAGGTGTCGAGATCAACGTGTATCAAGGTGAGCGCGATTTTATAAGAGACAACCGCCCCCTTGCTTCTTTCACGCTCAAAGGCATCCCGCCGCTTCCTGCCGGTGCGGCAAAAGTTGAAGTAACGTTTATGATTGATGCCGATGGGATATTGCACGTGAGTGCCCTCGAAGTACATACCGGTGCAGCGCAAACGATCGAGGTGAAGCCGTCGTACGGACTCACCGACGACGAGATCGAACGAATGCTTCGCGAAAGCATCGTCCACGCGCAGGAAGATATTATTGCACGACGCATCGGTGAAGCAAAGACCGAAGGTGAACGGATTGTCAATGCAACAGAGAAAGTGCTCGGGGATATTCGCCGGGGGAATATTTCTCTCACGAAGCAAACGATGCAGGATCTGCAGATCAATACGATCATTGATGCGTTGTACTCGCTCAGAAAGGCGCTCAGTGGCACTGATGCAAAAGAAATTCGGGCGTTGACTGAATCGCTTGAACGAGCGACCGAGCCGCTCGCGCAAGAAATATTAAACGCCTCTGTTTCACAAGCTCTTTCAGGCAAAGCGGTGGAAGAAGCATAACATTTTTTTAATCGTTAACGATAATGAAAGCGTACGAATACAAATTGAAAACGCGTCCGTACTCCGATGCGGATGCAAAAGCGTTGCTTGCAAAAGTGATCGACGCCGAAACAACCGATTGGCATTATAATACCCACCATAAAGGGTATGTCGATAAATTAAACGAGATAGAAAAAACGCTCGAAACAGCCGATGCGACAAAAGCGAACGGCAATTACTCGCTTTTCGGCGAACTCAAACGCCGATGGACCTGGAATCATGGCGGTAATGTCCTGCACGATCTGTATTGGGAAAACCTTGGCGGCGACGGCAATGCAGCAAACGCTCCGGATATACTGGCGCTTGTCAATCGCGACTTCGGTTCGTTCGATTTATGGAAAGCAGATTTCAAAGCATGTTCGCTCGCAGCGAAACTCTCCGGTTGGGGTGTGCTCATCGTCGATCAATTAGGATCTGGCCAGCTTCGTAACGTGCTCGTTGACGAACACCATTATGGCGCCGTGTGGGGCGCAATTCCGCTCGTCGCTTGCGATGTGTTCGAACATGCGTATTATCATAAAGACGGCCCGAAGCGCGGTGCGTATATAGATAATTTTATTTCAACGATCCATTGGGCTCGCGCCAATGACCGCTATAAAAAATATGCGGTGCGATAGTATCCGAAAACATTATTCGAAATTCTTAACACGGTGGCAACGATCACATATCTTCCCTTAAATGTTACTTGTGAAGCGCTCGTCGGTGACAGCGTGCTCGACGTCGCGCTTGCAAATAACATTGACCTGCAGCATAATTGCGGCGGAGTCTGCGCATGTTCGACGTGCCATGTGATCGTGAAGCAGGGAATGAAGTCGCTGACTGAAATGGAGGACGACGAAGCCGATCAGCTTGATGAAGCCGAAGGCCTGACGCTCGATTCGCGGCTCGGCTGTCAGTCGCGCATTACCGAAGATGTCGATCTCGTCGTCGAGATCCCACAGCTCAATGCGACGATTGCACATTTGTTCCACGAAGGCGCAACGGGAAAAGAATCGTAGTATTTTGCAATCATCACAATGAATTGGAATAACATTGAAGATATCGCCGAAGCGTTGTTCGACGCAAAACCTGGGACCGATCCGTTGACGGTACGTTTTACCGATCTGAGAGATTTTATTGTGGCATTACCGGATTGGGACGGAGACATTCATTCATCGAATGAGTCGAAACTCGAAGCGGTTCAAATGGCATGGTATGAACTCTGGAAGGACAAGCACAACGAGTAATGGAAAGTCTCGATCGTATAGCGCTATTCCCGCTCGGCGTGATCTTGTTTCCGGAATCACGGATGCCGCTTCATATTTTCGAAGAGCGGTATAAACGGCTGTGTTCGAGCGCGATCGAACATAACGAGGTGTTCGGTATCAATTTTATCGACGAAGAACGAATGCATTCGGTCGGCTGCACGGCACGCATCGCGGGAATAACAAAAAAATATCCCGACGGCAAACTCGATATTACGATCGAAGGTGTTCGACGCTACGAGATCATCCAGCTCGAACAAGGCGGACAAAACGAACTCTCGTATGCCCGCATCCACTGGATCGACGACGAACCGGAGCTCAGAAATAAAGAATTGGCAGCCGAAGTGATTACGCTGTTCAATGAACTTTGCGATGTCGCCTATAAAGGTGCGGTCGAAACGCTGGAACCCGCAATTTGGAGTGCGGAAAATAAACTGCCATCGTTCGCTGTTGCGCAAAAATCAGGATTAATGCCCGACCAGAGACAAACATTGCTCCTTGTTCGCAGTGAGAACGAACGCCTCGAAATGTTGAAAAACCATCTTGAGGCACTGCTCCCGAAAGTGAAGGAGGCAGAATCAATGACCGAGCTCATTCGCAACGACGGGTACATTGTGACGTGGAATAAAAAATAGAGCGTTCGTTCTTTCGTAAATTTGTACATTAATCATTCAACCAGATATGAATAAAAAAGGAAAAGTCGCAAAGAAAAAGCATAAGAAAAAAGCCGAAAAAGGCAAGGCAAAGGTTCGCGCCGCGAAAGCTGCAGCAAAGGGCCGCAAACGCTCGTGAGCTTGTGATCTGATTTCTTTACGAACGACGGCAAGCGATTGTCGTCGTTTTCGTTTTATGCAGGCCGAACGATTTCTTGAGCTTCTCACGTCGCCGCGCACGCTTGTGATGGGCGTGCTCAACGTCACGCCCGATTCGTTTTCCGACGGCGGAAAATATCTTGACGCCGACGCAGCCATTCGCCGCGCATTCACAATGCTCGACGAAGGAGCTGATATTCTCGACATCGGTGGGCAATCGACGCGGCCGCCGGGGAAAACATACGGATCAGGTGCAGATGACGTTATTGTAGACAAAGAACTTCTTCGGGTTCTTCCCGTCATTGAAGGTATTGTAAAAGGAAATCAAAAAGCAATTATTTCGATCGATACGACAAAAGCGGAAGTTGCACGACGGGCTATTGATATTGGAACGACCATCGTTAACGATGTCAGCGGCGGGACACAGGATAAGAGTATGTTTGACGCTGCCTCGTCAATGAATGCACCGATCATTCTGATGCACGGATACGGTCCCAAATTTCAAAAAAACAACATAGAAGAATATCATTACAACGATGTTGTCGGTCAGGTCGGCGCATGGCTCGAACGAAGAATTACATTAGCACGTCAAACGGGAATAAAGACGGTTCTTGCTGATATCGGATTTGGCTTTGCAAAAACTGCTGAAGATAATATCGCTTTGCTCAAACATCACGCTGAGTTTACTTGCCTCGGGGTACCGATGGTGCTCGGCGTTTCACGAAAATCAACGATCGGGAAAATGCTTGGCGGCGTCCCGCCTGAAGAACGTATTATCGGAAGCATTGCGGCGGCAGTTTGGGGAGCAACCAATGGCGCGAAAATATTACGCGTTCACGATGTGAAAGAAACGGTTCAAGCGATGAAAGTGGTCTCGGCGCTCCGTTGAGAACGATTAACCTCCAAAGCACGTTCTTCGCGCCGGATAATTATGGCAGAAAAACATTCAGAGCACGTACGGGAAGATATACGCAATGTCGCGATCATTGCGCACGTCGATCATGGCAAAACCACATTAGTGGATCAGATGCTGCGTCAGAGCGGTACGTTCCGCTCAAACGAGCATTTGATCGAACGCGTCATGGATTCGAACGATCTTGAACGCGAAAAGGGCATTACGATCCTCGCCAAGAACACGAGTGTCCATTGGCATGGGACGAAAGTCAATATCGTCGATACTCCCGGCCACGCCGATTTTGGCGGTGAGGTCGAGCGCATCCTGAAAATGGTCGACGGCGTCGTGCTTCTCGTCGATGCCGCAGAAGGATGTCTGCCGCAAACGAAATTTGTGCTTCGTAAGAGTTTGCTTTTGCACTTGAAGCCGATCGTCGTTATCAATAAGATCGACCGCAAAGACGCGCGTCCCGGCGAAGTGCTTGATGAAATTTTTGAGCTCTTTATGTCGCTTGGTGCAACATACGAGCAGTTGGAATTCCCGGTGATCTATGCCGTTGGCAAACAAGGTTTGGCAAAGCATAAGCTCGAAGAGGAAGCGACCGATCTTGCACCGCTTTTCGAAACTATCATCAAAGAAGTCCCGCCGCCACCCGGAGAACTTGAAGCGCCGTACCAGATGCTTGTCGCAAACGTTGACTGGTCGGATTATCTCGGCCGTCTTGCCGTCGGCAGAATTTTCCGCGGACGCATTCATCCCGGCGATTGGATCACGCGCATCAAGCACGACGGCAGCATCGAGAAAGCGAAGATCACGAAGCTCTATGCGTTCGAAGGACTGAAGCGCGTAGAGATCGAAGAAGCAGGCGCAGGTGAGATCGTTCAGCTTGCGGGCCTCGAAGACGTGCATATCGGCGAAACACTCACCGACCCCGAACACCCCGAAGCATTGCCGATCATCAATGTTGACGAACCGACGATCGCAATGAATTTTCTCGTCAACGATTCTCCGTTCGCGGGCAAAGAAGGAAAGTTTGTTACGTCACGCCATTTGCGCGAACGGTTGGTGCGCGAGCTTCGCAAGAATATCTCTATCCGTATGGAAGAGGTTTCGCCCGACACGTTCAAAGTAGCGGCGCGCGGTGAATTACAGCTCGCAATTCTCATCGAAACAATGCGGCGCGAAGGCTACGAGTTTGCTGTCAGCAAGCCCGAAGTTATTCTGCAGGAAGTTGACGGCGATACAATGGAGCCCGTCGAACAGGTCGTAATCGACGTGCCGGAAGAATATGTCGGCTCCGTGATCGAGGCGCTGGGCATTCGTAAAGGACAGATGGTCAATATGGCGACGCTCAATGCGCAGGCGCATATCGAGTATCACGTGCCCTCGCGCGGAATGATCGGTTTCCGCGGAGAATTCCTGACGATGACGCGCGGTACCGGAATCCTGAATCAAATTTTCTACGACTACGAATCCTACAAAGGTCCCATTCCCGGCCGTACGCGCGGAGCTCTCGTTTCGCTTGAAGACGGCGATACGACCGGCTATTCGATGGAAGGTTTACAGGAACGTTCGGTGTTTTTTGTCACACCCGGTACTCACGTGTATCGCGGAATGATCGTCGGCGAGAACAGCCGCGAGGGCGAGATGATCGTCAACGTTACGAAGAAAAAGCATCTGACAAATATGCGCGCTTCCGGTTCCGACGGCGCAATTCAGCTCGATGCGCCGCGCACGATGTCGCTCGAACAACAAATTGAATGGCTCGACGACGACGACCTGCTCGAAGTCACGCCCGAATCAACCCGCTTTCGCAAAAAGATATTAGACCCGACAGAGCGCTTCCGTCACAGCAAGAAAAAAGCGCAGATGGCTGAGTAATCCAGATAGTATTTTTCAGTTCTGAATCGGCATTCGATTACAAATTCAGAACTTACCGACACCCAGCATTTTCGCCGTATCTTTGTCCCGATGTAATAATCGGAACGAGCCCCAGACTTGTGACGACTGTTGTAACATTCCGTCTGCAATTCACGGGTCCCCTCTCTTTCCTAATCATCACCACATCACTTTAAAATATTGCAGCGATGCAATTTCTTTACTCACAAATCAATTACGAAAATGGCATCAATAACGGTTAAACAGGGATCGGATCCCAGCGGCGTACCGGCAGCGGTCATTACCGCGGACGGGAATCAATCGTTCTTTATTACTTCTTGGCAGACTTCGGGCAGTAATACAATACAGCCCGGCGGGAACGTGCAGCTCTATTGTCGCAAATGGCCGAACATGGCTGCGGAACAATACTTGCATTCCGGCTGGGACGGTCAAACAGAGATCCAGTTGCAGCCGAATGGCGGTCAGTTTGGCTATGGGCATCCAGGAACGTCGTGGCCGAACCAAAATCCGCCCGATCCGAGCAAGACGGCGCAATTCAAGCTAAGCACAACCCAGCAGTGGAGCATCATTCCGCAAACAGGCGGCGTCGGTGGTGCTTACCCCAGCAGCTCAAATGTCTCGGTCTCTCCATCCGGCCCTATTCCACCGGGCGGAACGGCTCAGATCACTTTCTCGAACGTCAATAATGGCAACGGCGGGACGGGGAATATTATTGTGACGCTTCAGGCGGGTACACTAAATAGGTAATTGTATTAATCTAGGAAGATTGGAGAGTGGGAAACAAATAGAGCAAGTCTTCAATTTCTTCTCTCCAATCAGCCTTTTGTAAAACTTCGTAATAATGTTTTGCTGTATTGATGGATTCTTGATGAGATACCCCAAGTTTTTCAATAACTAGTGGAAGACATCTTTTATATAATTTTATCGATTCATTGTTTTCGCCTTCTTCTTTTTTTATCCGAGCCATTCGTAGATAGCTACCGATGCTCAATAGGTGATCTACTCCATATATTATACTATAAATATCTATTGATTTTGAGCAGTCGGACTCCGCCTCTTTAAATGCCCTTAGAAATAGTTGAACTTCGCTTCTTTCTTTATACGCATAAGAAAGCAGTGAATGTTTATTGCCTAAACTATCATTGAGAATACGCAACGCATCTGTGTAGATTTCTAAAGATTCATAGTACTGATTTCTTGCGGTAAAGACTTTTGCCAAATTCATTCTATGTGTGATTGTTTGTGGATGAGTTTTTCCTCTGGTTCTTGATCCTATATCGATCGCTTCCTCCCATAAAATTCTAGCTTCTTCGGTAGAGTTCAGCCAATTCAATATGGTCGCAAGGTTGTTTAGATGTTCTGATACAATAGGATGTATTCTTCCATAGACTTTTGTGGCTATTTCAAGAGCCTTTCGTTGGCTATTAAGTGCTTCGTCGTATTTTCCCAGCCTATAGTTGACGGCTGCGAGATTACTTAGCGACTCGGATAATTCTTTTAAATCGCCGAGTTTTTCAAATGAGTCAATAGTCTTATTATAAGCCTTTTCTGCTTCAGTAAAGTTTGACTGATGTAAATAAACTGTTGCCAATTCACGAAGTGTATTGGCAGTTTCACGATGATCATCACCATAAACCTTTTGAGCAACAGATACGGCTTCTTCCAAGACTTGTTGGGCGAGGTCGAGTTTAGAAGCAGCCGTTAGGAATCCGCCGAGAACAGTGAAGAGCTTTACCTGCTCTTCCGGCCTATGGTCGCTTTTTGCGCAGTCGAACATTTTTGAATAGATCGTCGCAAGCTCGTCATTCGCTTCTGCTTTCGTCCAATATCCAAGAAGCTCATAATGTCGTTCAGGAGTGGCAAGTAATAAGAAAAGGTGACTATCGCCGAACATTTCGAGAAGTTTTTCGCGCTCTCCAGATTCTATCCATTGATAGGGCTCTTCGTTGCTTCGTCTTTCAGTATAATCCTGCTTAGAGAAATACTCGGCAAGTTTTTTGTGTGCGGCTTTCTTTTCGTCATCAGTTGCAAGATAACGGAATTCGATCGCTTGGCGGAGATAATTATGAAAGAAGGTGAAGAGCCCCGTGCGCTGCATCAGGTGAAATTCGAGGGCGATCAAAAACTCGGATAGCGCAAGGCGGGTGAGACCCGTGACGCCGAGCAACTCCGTTTCCGAAAGCCCGAAGCGCGATGCCCAGATCGCAGACATAATGCTTCGCACGACGGCTTCGCCGTGATCCGTCTCCATCCGGGCGAGCACTTTCTGGAATAACTCGGCTTCATCGGAAGACGAAATATAGTCGGCGAGTTGCTGGTCGAGCCTCGAACGAGAACCGAAAATGCGAAGCTCTTCGAGCAGTGTCCGCAGGTAAAGCGGACTTTGGAGCTTCGGTTCGTTCGCGATAACTTCAAGCTGTTCGTGTTCGAGATGCTTGTGGTAATGCGCAAGAAATTCTTGCGTGATGCGTTTGCGCTGGCTCGGAGCGAGCGGCTTAACTTCTATCTCCTGCCAATTTCTTTTTCGAAGCTGTTCGAGCGGCAGTTCCGGCGTCGTCGAAATAAGCAGCCGCACATTCGCCGGAATGAATTCCGGAAGCCAGTGCATTTCATTACCGATACCTGTTAATTGGTTGACGGCGTCGATGGCGAGGATGAGTTTTTCGCCTTCGCGAATTTTCGCAAGCCATATAGGAAATTCTTCCTGCAGATTACTTTGCGGCAATTCGTCAGTGAGATCATATCGCTCCTTTATTTCGAGCATCACGTGTCGGATCACATCGTCCGAACTACTCGCGCCCGCAGTTGCGCCAACGAAATGCCTGATGATAAATGCTTCGGGATGTTTCTGTTTATACTCGTTCGTGAGATGCGCAACGAGTGCGCTCTTGCCGAAACCGGATTTGCCCCAGAGAATGAGGGGTGTCGATTGTCGATTGTCGGTGGTCGATGGTCGGAGAAAGTTTTTGTCTTGACGATAGACCATCGACGATAGACCATCGACAAACTTTTCGAATATAGAATAATATTCCGGATTCGCAATATAGGAATGCGTCCGGTTGCGAGCGTATGCTTCGTGTGGATTTCGCTCTCGTTCGACGGGTGTGAGCTCGTGCTTTGCGGGCCAGTCGCGATCGAGAATCGCCGTGAGATCGCGCAGAACTTTCTCGCCAAGTTCTTCCGGCGACGAAAATTGCTCGTATGGAACACCTGCGTCAATAATTCGCGAACGAAGATCGTCAATTGGTGCAGCGTCTTCTGGTTTGCGAGTAACCGTCTGCTCGTAAATGAACGCGGAAGTTGTATCGGGCTTCGAAATAGCTCCGTGAAAAAACTCAATGTCAGTGATGCTTTTCTTGTCTTTAGCAAATTGTTCGAGCCACGGATATTCCTGAAAAAGCGTTGCATTCTGTGCGAGCACTGACAACTCGGGAATCCACCCATAGCGGCTGCCGATGATGCCGAGAAAATACGGACGGCAGCGGTCGATCTCTTCGAGGCAGATGCGAACGGTGTTTCTGGTATGTGCTTCTATTTCAGTGATGCCCCATCGCAGATCGATCTCGGTGAACTCGACGCCGCGCTCGCGGCAGAGCGCCCGCACTTTGGGGAAGATTTTTTTGATGAGCTGCTCGCGTTCCGGCATCAGGTCTCGGAACGTCGAAGAAAGAAAGATTCGCAGTTTGTCAGATCGCATGTGGCAGCTTCAGATGCGAAGATACGGAATTTTGGCAGAAGTTTATTATGTGAGTGTTAAATTCTTTAAAAAAACGAGATTATTCCTGTTGCAACATTTGTTTTAAAACCTCGTACTCGTGACTGCATTCATCGAATCGGCATCGAGGTTCGATCCCCGTCCGAAAGAAATTCGAATACTGGTTAAGACAAACAAGAATGTGGATTGTTAGGCTTGCGCTTCGAAGACCGTACACAACTGCGGTTTTTTGTTTCTTTATTATCTTGATGGGCGTACTCTCGATCAAGAGTATGCTTGTTGACGTGTTCCCGACGATCGATATTCCGGTCGTTTCTGTTGTCTGGAATTATACCGGTCTTTCCGCAGAAGATATGGAGCGCCGTGTTGTCCTGCTCTCAGAGCGAGCCTATTCGACGACCGTCAGCGGCATTTCGAGAATGGAATCGAGTTCGATACCCGGCATCGGATTGATGAAGATCTATTTTGAACCGGGGACCGACATCGGCGGAGCGATCGCTCAGATATCTTCGGTGAATTCCGCGATCCTGAGAATTATGCCAACGGGTATGGGCGCGCCTGCTGTGGTCAGGTTCAATGCGAGCAATGTGCCGGTGGCGCAGCTGACGATGTCGAGCAAAACGATGTCGCAGGAGCAGATTACCGATTATGGCCTTAATTTTATTCGCATTAGTTTATTTACGATCCCGGGACTTGCGACCCCGGCTCCGTATGGCGGCAAGAGCAGACTCGTCACGGTTGACGTGGATCCGAAAGTATTGGCGGCGAACGGACTTTCGGCATCCGATGTCGTGACCGCACTTTCGAACTCGAACTCGATCCTTCCCGCAGGAACCGCTCGAATTGGAAAGACGGAATATAACATTGCGATCAATGCAAGCCCGACATCGATAAATGAATTCAACGATATTCCGATCAAGGTCGTCAACGGTGCGACGATCAGGCTGGGTGATGTAGCGCTTGTTAGCGACGGTTTCAATCCGCAAACGAACATCGTTCACGTCAACGGCAACCTGGCAACATATCTTGCCATTATTAAAAAATCGAATGCATCAACGCTCGCCGTCGTCAATGCGACCAAAGAAGCGATGCCCGGCATTAAAGCTGTCGCCCCGCTGGGGCTTGACCTCAGTATCGATTTCGACCAGTCGCAATTCGTACAAGCTGCGATCAATAGTGTTCTTCGCGAAGGCGTGATCGCGGCGATCTTAGTGTCGCTGATGATCTTATTCTTTCTCGGAAGCTGGCGAAGTGTTCTGATCGTCTGTACGTCGATCCCGCTGGCGATCCTTTGCGGCGTCATTGGGCTGAATCTCACCGGCAACACGCTCAATATTATGACGCTCGGCGGTCTTTCGCTTGCGATCGGGATGCTTGTTGACGATGCGACGGTGGAGGTCGAGAATATCCATCGAAACAGTAATATGGGCAAGCCGCTGACGGTGGCGATCTTAGATGGCGCATCGCAGATCGCCGTGCCGGCGATCATGGCGACACTCTCGATCTGTATCGTGTTTTTCCCGGTGGTGCTGCTGACTGGTCCGTCGAAATTTTTATTCACGCCGATGGCTCTGTCGGTCGTGATCTCGATGATCGCATCGTATATACTCTCGCGGACGCTTGTCCCGACACTTTCGCGAATGCTGATGCCGAGCGAACATCATCACGGCGAAGCATATAAAAAGCAAACGATCTTTACGCGGTTTAACGATATGCGCGAACGAGGATTCGAGAATCTTCAAAATGCGTATGGCCGTCTGCTCGAATCGTTCTTACGACATCGAAAATTTACGCTTGTTATTGCCGGCGCTGTTGTCGTCGTTTCGCTGATGCTTGTCAATGTCGTCGGTACGGATTTCTTCCCGACAACAGATAGCGGCTTGATGAAGCTGCATTTTCGAGCCCCGGTCGGAACACGTCTTGAAGAAACAGAAAAGATCGTTCTCGCGGTGGAGGATTCGATCCGGACACTTATCCCTCGTGCCGAACTTTCGACGATCAACGATATGATCGGCGTTCCGGTATCGTACAATCTTTCGATGGTGCCGTCGGATAATGCGAGCGGGATGGATGCGGAAATATTGATCGCGCTGAAATCTGATCATCATTCGACGGTCAGTTACATGAAGAAGATCCGCACGGAGCTTGCCGATCACTTTCCGGGATGCGTGATCTATTTTCAGCCGGCTGATATTATGAGTCAGGTGTTGAATTTCGGACTTTCGGCGCCAATCGATATTCAAATTCAATATCCGGATATGAACAAAGCGCACGATTATGCGCTGAAGATCTATGATAAAGTAAAACGGATCCCCGGCGCAGTCGATGTTGCAATGAAGCAAGTGCTTGATTATCCGGGATTAAAATTAAATGTTGACCGTCAGCGTGCTGCTCAACTTGGCGTGACCGTCAAAGATGTCGCGAGCAGTATGCTTGTCTCGCTCTCATCGAGTTCGCTGCTGGCGCCGTCGTTCTTTTTGAATCCGCAAAATAATGTCAATTATAGTGTCGCCGTGAAAGTCCCGATGGAACGGGTAACGACACTCGATGAATTGCTTGCAAGCCCGATCACGCCGCCATCAGCGGCTAATTTGCTGCAAACCGTCAGTGCATCGCCGACCGAACAGCCGACACCGCCTGTCGAACATCTTGGGAATCTCGTGACCGTCAGCTCCGAATGGGTGCCGAACGAACTCGATCACTATACAGTCCAACGGGTGCTCGATGTTATGGCAAGCGTCGAAGGCCGCGATCTCGGTTCAACGGCAACAGATATTCAGAAAGCGATCGACGGACTCGGTACACTTCCGAAAGGAATGAAGATCACCATTCGCGGGCAGAACGAAGTGATGACCGATTCATTCAAAAGTTTGGGACTCGGCATTATCATCGCGATCATTATGGTGTATCTGCTGATGGCGACGCTGTTCCAATCGTGGCTCGATCCGTTCATCGTGATTTTTGCAGTCCCCGGTTCGCTCTGCGGAATTTTATGGATGCTGACTCTGACCGGCACAACAATAAATGTTATTTCGCTGATGGGCGCAATTATGTCGGTGGGTATCGCGGTCTCGAACTCGACACTGCTCGTCACGTTTGCGAACGACGTTCGTGTCGAACACAATTTTGATGCGCTTCGCGGCGCGCTCGAAGCAGGGAAGACACGTCTGCGTCCGGTTCTGATGACAGCGCTGGCGATGATCCTCGGTATGATCCCGATGGCACTCGGGCTTGGCGAAGGCGGCGAACAGAACGCACCGCTCGGCAGAGCAGTCATCGGCGGACTTATTTTCGCGACGATCACGACGCTCTTTGTCGTGCCCGTTGTTTATTCATATTTACGAAAAGGCCGCCCGACGAAACACGAACTCGAAGCTCGCTTCCAGGCCGAAGAGAAAGGATTCACCTACGACCCGAACGCTCCGAGCGATGTCGTTATCGATTGATTCATAGATAGATTTATCGGTTGATCATATACAAATTTTATGACGGAAGAAAAAAGGATAACAGAAAAAAAGATAGCAGAGAAAAATACGACGCAAAGTTCGAAACGATTTTTCGTCGGCGGTATTGCTGTCGTCGTGATCGCGGTCGTGATCTACATTCTGATCGGCGCATCGAAACAGCGCGACATTAAAGCCGAATCTGATCAGCGCGCAAAAGAGGCCGCAGCCGGCGAACCGGTGCGGGTCGTCCCGGTGACGCCGTCCGAGGCGGCGCATACACTCACGATCCCCGGCGAAGTGCGCCCGTATGCCTCGGTGACGCTGTATTCAAAGACGAGTGGTTATCTAAGAAAGATTGCGGTGGATAAAGGCGATGATGTCAAGGAAGGCCAGTTTATTGCATCGATCGAATCGCCGGAAACAGATAAATCATATTTAGCGGCGGAAGCAACTTCAAAAAATAAGCGCTCCATTTCCGATCGCGATCAAGACCTGCTCAAGCAAGGGTTGATGTCGGCCCAAGATGCGGCTCAGGCGTTGTCAGATGCCGATGCGGCAGAAGCGACACTCGCGACAATTGCTGAACAGCGCAACTACGAAACGATTCGTGCCCCGTTCGCCGGCCGTGTCACGGCGCGCTTCGCCGATCCCGGTGCGCTTGTGCAGAGCGCCGCAAGTTCACAGTCAAGTGCGCTGCCTCTGGTGACGATCTCCCAGGAGAACCGTCTTCGCATTTATATTTATCTCGATCAGAAAGATGCATCGTTCGTTCACGAAGGTGATTCGGTTCAGATCAGATTGCTCGAACGCCCCGACCTGAAAATTGTTGCGACGATCTCGCGCTATACGGGCGAAATAGACCCGAAAACACGAACGCTTCTTGCCGAGATCGACCTCGATAACAAAGACAAAGCGATCTTGCCGGGAAGTTTTGTTCAAGTTGCGATCAAGATCAAATCTCACCCGCTACTGACGATGCCCTCGGACGCACTTATTATTAAAGGCAATAATTATTTCGTTGCTACGGTCAACGACAGCAATAGATTACATTTCCAAAAGATAGACATTGCCGATAACGACGGGAAAGTATGTCAGGTTATTTCGGGTCTCAATCCTGATGACAAAGTAGCGCTCGGAGTTGGCGATGCGCTCAAAGATGGTGATAAGGTGAGGGTGATCAAATAAAATATTAGTGAGGGTAAGTTTTAGTTTACTTTGTAGCTTTTTAAATCCATTCCCCCTCGATCGATCTTTTTACCATTAAGCCACTTGGAATATCTCTCTCTGATCAATCCGACTCCTTTTGCATACCACGTATCGGTCATAGTAGAATCCGGATGATAAATTTCGCCATGATACATCTCTTTGAGAAAATGTGAACAGTAGAAAAGACCAGCTTCGGTCGTAACGGGCACATTTGCTTCCTTAAGAGTGAGAGTTTCTTTATGAAGATGATTAGAATCGAGTACAGTATCCCGAAGAATGATTCGTTGCCCAATCTGCATCGGCGAGTATAGCCCTAGGCCTATATAGTTGATGGATGTATCTTGTATAAGGCATAAGCCTTTGACGGCATCATAATAACACCAATATGTTGGTATCCCTTGTTGTGAAATATGGAACATGGTGTGACCGTGATATGATATGGTATCGATTACTTCTTCCGTAAGATAATTAGCTATATATTTTGACGGATCAGATTCAGGTGCGATAAAATCATAACTCCACTGGTTCCCGATTTTTAAAGGGTATAATTCCTGTATTGAGCCCAAATCGGTGTCCTGAATCAAGTTGCGCTCAGCAGGTCCATAGTGAATGAGGAGAAAAATTAGAAAAAGAATCCTCATTGCGCACTATTAATAGTAATAATAGTTTGTTTGATTTAAAGCTGTCACTTTTTCTTACTAGCACCCAATGCTATTTCCTTCTGCTTCGTTGCTGACTGATAGATTGCTTCGACGACTTTCATTCTCTTTACCGATTCTTCGCCCGTTGATGTCAGCGTGACAATCCCTCGGCAGGCATTAATGAAATGCCGGAGTTCGTTCTCATACGATTTTTTATACAGAGCGACCTGCGATTCCGTCTTTGCAGGCGTAAGATTAACAAGATTGCCCGCCACTTGCTTGAAGACACGCAACGGATTGATAAATGCAGAGCCTTGCTTGCCGAAGACATTGCAATAAAAGAAATCTCCTTCGCGGTGGAATGTCCAGCTCGTTTCGATCGTCAGCGTAACACCATCGGCAAGACGAATGAACACTGCAGCAGAATCTTCGACCTTTTTAGTGAACTGGTAATATGTCGTCGCGCTGACGGTAGTAACTTCGGGATAGTTCATTAACCACAGCGCCATATCGAGCATTACAATACCGAGATCAATGAAGACGCCGCCGCCTGCTTTTTCTTTTTGTTGCTGCCAGGTCGCAACCGACGATTGCTGTTTGAGCCAGCCGGATTTGATATAATAGATCGGTCCGAGTTCTTTGTTCTCGATGAATGATTTCAGGATCATCGTATCGGGGCGAAAACGATTGTTCATCCCGACCATTAACTTCCGTCCGTATTTATCTGCCACATCGGCGATGGCTTTCGCTTCTTTTGCCGTCCGTGCGATCGGTTTTTCGACAAGGACATCTTTGCCGCTTTCGAGTGACGCGATGGCGGGGACAGAGTGCTGATCGGTCGGCGTACAAACGTCAACGGCATTGATCTCCGAGCCGAGTCCGGAGCCGAGCAGCGCGTCGATCGTCTTGAAGGTCGAGTGAATGCCGAACCGTGCGGCGACCGCTTTCGCTTTACGCTCGTCAGGATCGACGACAGCGACGACTTCCACATCGGGCATTCGCTTGAGGATCGGCAAATGCACGACTTGCCCGACATTCCCTGCGCCGACAAGCGCGAGTTTAATTGTATCCATATATTACAAAAATACTCAGAATTAAGAATTGAAAATTGAGAATTGAGAATTAGTGAAACTAACACTTCTTTTACGAGATTATTGTATTCCAGAATGCGAGCGACAATTCTCATAATCTCTTTTATGACGGCAGCAGCGGTTATCGGCTGCGAAAGCGACACGCCGAATTATAACCAATATGCACATGTCCTGCTGTTTGATTCGTCGTATATTACATTCGACTCAGCCGCATCGGTTCTGATGCTGAATCCTGTGCGGGCCGATGTATCAATAAAAACAGGGCAGTCCGGATCTCTGCACGATACCGCTATCATCTATACGTATGCCCATGGATTAGTCGCAGATTCATTGCGATATAATATGCGTAAAACCTATTACGAACTTGCGGATACGGTGTTTTTCCATTACGACCAGGCGGTCGATAGCCTCGGAGCCCCGTCACCGAATCCAGCCTTATTCGACCAGTTTCGTCTTGATTCGATACATATCCTGACGCCCTCAGTCCGTCCACCCAAGGTAATTACTTCGCCAAAATAAACGGGCAACAAACGCGCCGGATTTGTGTTTTATTGTTTTACTAAAAGATAAATATATGAAAAAAGTATTCTATATATTAATTGTCCTTCTCTGTGGATATGCAGTACCGGTGAACGCTCAAATTTTAGCTGAAATATTTCGCGATGTAGGTTGTGCGAACTGCCCTGTTCCAGATAGCGCATTTGAACAGTTTATTAATCTTCATCCTCAGTACAAAGTAATACCAGTTTATTTTCATAACGGGTTTACGGTTCCTAACGACGTGTTCTACCAAGCATGTAAGGCTGATGTTGACTTTCGAGACAGTTATTCTGGTACGGGTCTGTATAATATTTCCGCAGATCCGGCAGCTATTATAAATGGATCAAAGCCTTTTCCTGATGAAAATCACGAGTCTTATTGGGTTGATGAGGTAAAAAGCGCGCCTGCACCACTGGCATCAGTTACTGTAACTGATACAATGCAAGCTAATGGTAAGATATTAATACACATGCACGTTGAGAGCCAGGCTTCGGGGATTGCAGTAAAACCATATATCTTGCTCGTAGAATCGAACTTATATTATGATAATCCGTACGGGTATGGCAAAGTACCTAATAACCTTTGGAATAATATCTTCAGAGGGATGATACCTGCAAAAAACGGCGGCGCTCAGTTTGCATTAGCCGGAGTAAATGATTTCTCGTATTCAGTTGATACAACAGGTAAAGGATGGAATATCCAAAATATGAAGATTGTGGCTATTGTCCAGGATGCGTTTGCTCAATCGGATAATACTTCTTATTTAATTTATGGTATTGCCCAAGCAAAGGTACCTCAAGCGGGGGTTTCGCCGGCAACGATTTATTCATCTTCCCTTGCCACTGTCACTCCCAATCCAGCATCGACACATACTACTATCCCATTCACACTCGCAAAATCATCTGTTGTGAATATTACCATCTCTGATGCACTCGGCAGAAATGTTGCAACAATTGCAAACGGAGTCTATGACGAGGGCAGCAACAGCGTTATGTTCATTCCAACCGAACATATTGCCGGGGTCTATTTTGTGACGATGAGAATAGATGGAGAGTTCGCGGGGACGCAAAAAATAATCTTCGAATAGCTGTACTTGTTTGCCAGCAGCTATGCTCATTTCAGAACTCCTTGGCGCGCTTTCAAAGACATTTCCGCTTTCGTCGGCGGGGTATGAAAAGGATGCCGTCGGTCTTCAGATCGGCTATGATAACGGCGTCAAGCTCACTAAGGCGCTCATTGCGTATGAAGTGACAGATGAGGTCGCCACCGAAGCAATTGATATTGGCGCAAATCTTATCATTGCATATCACCCGCTGATATTTCCAAGCGTTTCTGCTATTACCGATACGACGCGAACGGGCGCGCTTACGAGACTGCTCATCAAAAAAAATATTGCACTCTACGTTCTTCATACGGCATTCGATGCTCACAGCGAACTCGGAACAAGCGCATTGATGGCTTCGGCTCTTGGGCTTGTGAACTGCAAAGCTCTCGCACCGCTCGACTCGCGTCTTGAAAAAATAATTGTCTTTGTGCCGACTGCGGATGCTGCGAAAGTGCAGGAAGCAATGTGGGCTGCCGGCGCAGGACATATCGGAAATTATGACGAAGCGTCATTTTCAGTAGAAGGCACAGGGACATTTCGCGGCAATGAAAAAGCAAATCCCGCGATCGGGGCAAAACTCGTCCGCGAAAATGTGGCTGAGTCGCGCATCGAGATGATCGTGGAGAAATGGACGAGCGCCGCGGTTATTCGAGCAATGATGCAAGCGCACCCGTACGAAGAAGTTGCATACGACAGGTATCCGCTTTCGAACGAGCATCCAACATACGGCATGGGCACGATTGGAGAATTGCCGAACGAAATGAGCGTAAAGAATTTTCTCGATCTTACTGCTTCAACGTTTACGACTCCCGTGCTTCGCTATAATGAAGTATCAAGAGCACTTATCAGTCGAATTGCGCTTGTAGGCGGCGCAGGAATGGACTATTATTCCGCCGCATTGCGCGCCGGTGCGGATGCCTTTATCACCTCGGATATTCGTTACCACGACTTCTATAAAGCCAAGCACGATGGGCTATTACTCGTTGATGCTGGGCATGCCGAAACCGAACGGTTTGTTCGTCGCGGAATGTATAATGCCGTCAACGGTGTTTATAAGTCCGTAGATTTGCACCGAGAGATTGGTGACTCCTTCGTTGTGGAGTCCCGCACCGAGCCGAATGCCGTGCAATATTATCTCTACGATAGAAAGCCTGAAAATTTGTGAACGATACATTAATAGGATTATACGAATTACAACACGTCGATACCGAACTCGATGAACTCATCGCCAGCCGCGGGGAATTACCGTTGCGTGTCGATGAAATGCGCGAAGCGCTCGTCGAGCGGGAGAATATTCTTTCGGATATAGAACGCTTCATCCACGAGCGTGAATCGCAACTGCGCTCGATCGAATCGGATGTGCAGGATTCGCGGGAGAAACTCGAAAAATATAAGAGCCAGCAATTCGACGTTAAGACTACGCGCGAATACGATGCGATCACATTCCAGATCGAAGACGCGAACCGCCGCCTCAATGAAGGCTTAGAACAGATGGGGCGTCATTCGGTGGAGCTCGAGAATGCACGTACCGATGCCGATGCCGCGCGCGCCGATGTAACCGGTTTGAAAACGGAATTCGACGAGTCGAAAAAAATGCTCGACGAGATGCTTGCCGAAACTGCCGAAGAAGAAAAAGCCCTCTTGGCAAAACGCACTGTCGTCGTCGGGAAGGTCGATGCGAATTTTCTTGCAATGTACGAGCGCGTTCGTCCGGCAAAGAACGGATTGGCAGTCGTTGCAGTACATTCCGGCGTATGCGGCGGATGCTACAATGCGATCCCGCGTCAGCTGGTGCTCGAACTCAACCGAGGCGGCAAACACACCGTTTGCGAGTATTGCGGGCGCATCATCGTCGGCGAACCGATCGCTGCCGCGGTCGACGGCGAGGCGCAGCCCGTCAGCCACGAAGTCGAAGAAGAAGAGTGATTACTGGCCACCAGCCACTGATCACTGACCACTAATTTTACTTGCCATCGGACGGTCGCATATAGCAATATATGAGGAAAGTCCGAACTCCGAAGAGCAGCGTGCCTCACAAGGTGTTTGAAAAAATACGCAAGTGAGGGCAGCAGAAGACAATCGAAAGAGAATATTCTGCTGACAGCGCAGTATCACAGAAAAGCAAACCTCCTGTGTCATATCAGGGAAGGGTGAAACGGCGGTGTAAGAGACCACCGCGCATATTGTAAAATATGCGGACACGATAAACCTCACGCGGAGCAAGACCATGTATGCAATCTGTCAGTAATGACGCCTGCGGCTCGCAGGTTATGATTGCGGGTAGGTCGCCAAGATAAATGACCGTCTCCTATCGAAAGATAGACAGACAGAATTCGGCTTACAGATGGCAAGTTGATTGTTTAGCCGCCTCAGATATTGAGGCGGCTTTTTCATAACGAATAATTAGTGATGTCATTGCGAGGAGGACGATAGTCCGACGAAGCAATCTAAGATCTTGAAAACGAATTGCATGATCAAGATTTTAGATTACTTCGCTTCGCTCTCAATGACATCGTTGTAAAAAGTGAACCGCCCATCCAAATCGCACGATCCCTACGCCGTCCTTCGCGTCCGAGATTTTCGGTTCTTTCTCTATGCACGATTGGCGATGACGATCGCATTCCAAATGGAAGAGGTCATTCTCGGATGGCAGATCTTTGCGTTGACGAAAGACCCGCTCTCACTGGGTATCATTGCACTTGTCGGTGCATTGCCGGCACTCGTATTATTATTATACACGGGTCATCTTTCGGATAGAAAGAATCGTCGGACGATCTCGCTCATCTCGCTCGTTGTGTTCGTGCTCTGCGCGATCGCATTTTATCAAGTGTCATTTCATATCGAGTCGATTTACAGCCGCTTCGGAGTGATGCCTTTTTATTCGATCATGTTCATTTCCGGAACGGCGTCGGCATTCTTTAGTCCGGCAATTATTTCTTTTGGCACACAATTGATCTCGTCCGAACAATATGCTGCAGCTTCGGCGTGGCGAAGTTCGACCTGGCAAACAGGAGCGATCATCGGTCCGGCGTTAGGCGGATTACTTTACGGATTTGTCGGTGCGAAGGGAGGCTATGTTGTGATAGCCGCATTATTTTTTCTCTCATTCATCTGGATATTTTTCATTCCGAGCAGAGGCGTCCCCCAATCGAATGCGCAGGAAAGCATTGTCCAAAGTTTGAAAGAGGGGATCAAATTTGTTTTTAGAAATCAAGTCATTGTCGGTGCATTATCGCTCGATCTGTTTGCTGTTCTCTTCGGCGGAGCGGTAGCGATGCTGCCGGTATATGCGAGTGATATACTCAAGATCGGTCCCGAAGGACTCGGTTTGCTCAGGGCAGCGCCGTCTGTTGGCGCTGTCATCGTCGCTCTTTGGATGGCGCATAAACCGCTTTCTGGAGAAATCGGAAAAAAATTATTTGTCGCTGTAACAGCCTTTGGCATTACTATTATCGTCTTTGGAATATCAGAGAACGTATATCTTTCCGTTGCGATGCTTGCTCTTGGGGGAGCATTCGATTCGGTGAGCGTGATCATTCGTTCGACTCTATTGAATCTTTCGACGCCGAATGAAATGCGCGGCAGAGTTGAGGCAGTGAACTTGATGTTTATCGGTTCCTCGAATGAGATCGGGGCGTTCGAGTCTGGTGTTGCGGCGAAGGTAATGCGTGTTGTGCCGTCGGTCGTCTTCGGGGGATGTATGACGCTGGTTTCGGTGTTTACGACGGCGCGGCTTGCGCCGGTGCTGCGAAAACTGAAGTACGAAGAATTGGTGAGTAGTGGTCAGTGACCAGTGGTAAGTGGCCAGCACAAGTTCAAGCTTCAAGTATCTGCGCATTACTGACCACTGGACACTGATCACTGACCACTGAAAAATGACTCGACTCGAAAAACTACAAGAGCTTCTGAAATCCGACCCGGCGGATAGCTTTACCCGTTATGCCATCGGATTGGAATATCGCGGGATGAAAGATTATCCGGCGGCGATCAAGGTGCTCGAAGATCTGCGCCGCGAAGATCCGCATTATCTCGCGACATATTATCAGCTTGCGGATTGCTACCGAGAGACGGGTGATAATAACAATGCGATCGAGTGTTACAAACAGGGAATATCCGTCGCACGGGCCGCGAACGATACGCATACGATGTCGGAATTGCAGGCGGCAATGGACGATTTAGAAGATGGAATGTAAAATGTAAAATTGGAATACGATGACGGCAGTAGAATTTTTTATTAAACACGATGTACTTCAATTTGGAGACTTCACGCTCAAGAGCGGACGCAAGTCGCCGTATTTTTTTAATACCGGTCGGCTTTGCACCGGCGAACAGCTTGCAGAACTTGGCAAACTCTATGCCGATCTGATCACAAGCACCTCTTCGTTTGCAGACGCCACAGTGATCTTCGGTTCTGCATATAAAGGCATTCCCATCTCTGTTTCAACCGCGATCGCTCTTTCGACTCATCACAACAAACATAATATCCGTTCGGTCAGTGATCGCAAAGAAGCAAAGACACACGGCGATGCGAGCGCATTTCTCGGCGTGCTGAATCCTGACGATAAAGTTGTGATCGTTGACGATGTGATCACGACCGGGGGCACGAAATATGAATCGATCGAGAAATTAACCCAAGCAGGTTGCACAGTGCTTGGTGTGGTGATCGCATTCGATCGGATGGAGCCGGTGTCCGTGTCCGGTCTGAGCGCGCGTGAAGAATTTGAGAAGGCGAGCAGTGTGAAAGTGTTGTCGTTATGTACTGTCAATGATGTTGTTAGTGCCAGAAAAGATTTCGCTCCGAAATATGAAGAGTATATCGGTAAGGTTCGTTCTGAATTGAAGAGTTAGAAAACGGAACGCGGATTGGGCGGATTAGGCAGATATTCGCGGATTAAGACTGTTCTGAACGGCGAGTCCTTCCTCCTTGTTTAACACCCTGTATGGCACGAGTACTGCTCGGAATGAGCGGAGGGCTTGATTCTTCGGTAGCGGCACTACTTCTGAAAGAAGCAGGGCACGACGTGATCGGGATGACGATCAAGACCTATGATTACGACGACGTCGCAGGAAGTAATCCGGCGAACGATACCTCGTGCTGTTCACTCGACGGTATAAACGATGCACGTTCGGTTGCGATGATGCTCGGTTTTCCGCATTATGTGACCGACCTGACAAAAGAATTTGGTTCGAAGATCATAGATTATTTCAAAGAGACATACCTCGAAGGCGAGACGCCGAATCCGTGCGTAAAATGTAATCGCGAGATCAAATGGGGCGCAATGCTTCGCAAAGCTGACGCGCTTGGCTGCGATTACATTGCGACCGGGCATTACGTTCATCTTCGCGAAGAGAACGGGCGAATGATCTTATCGCGCTCACGCGACGCATCGAAAGATCAAAGCTACGCCCTTTGGGCTGTGCGCGATGAACATTTGAAGCGGACACTCTTTCCACTTGCAGGATATACGAAAGAAGAAATTCGTGAGATCGCACGCAAGTACAATCTCCCGGTTGCAGGCAAGCGCGAGAGCTATGAGATCTGTTTCGTGAGCGATAACGATTATCGCCGCTTCCTTCGCGAGAATGTTCCGAACATAGAATTAAAAGCGCCGAAAGGAAAATTTATTTTTCACGATGAGCCCGTCGGTGAGCATGACGGTGTGCCATTCTATACGATCGGCCAGCGCAAGGGACTTGGGTTGAGTTTGCCGTCGCATCCTGAACCGCTGTATGTGACAGGGCTTGATGTGATCAACAACACGGTCATTCTCGGTGACGATGAAGAACTTTTAACGAAACAACTCACAGCGCATTCGGTAAACTTTATCAAGTACGCCGAATTGCCTGTGGACGGAATCAGAGTAACGGCAAAGATCCGTTACAAAGATGAAGGCGCATCCGCGATGGCATACCCCGAAGACAATTCGAGAATGCGAGTTGTCTTTGACGAGGACCGCCGTGCGATTACGCCCGGACAATCGGTCGTTCTCTATGATGGCGACGATGTTGTCGGCGGTGGAATAATTGAATAAGATCATGTATGCGTAGAATTTATCTTTTGGTTGTTTCAGTTGCGCTCGCAATTACTGCAGCTGCATGTAACAATGGTGTCGAGCCGTTTTTGCCGCTTGTTAATAATGAGATGCGTGCTTCGATCTCAGACTACGGGACATTCGACTCCAAGCCCGATGTCAATACCCAATTCGACGGATCGAACTACATCCTCAAAGCTCCGATCTTGGGCGAGAGCGGCAGCGATACGCTTGTCCTGACGCTGGTCATTCCGAAGCGGGACACTATCCCATATACGATTGCTGTCGAGAACGATGCTGCTGCGCAGATAGACTTGTGCGTACAGCAGCAAAGCGGGTCGTGTATAAATTTCGATGCAAAACAAGGCCTTGGCTCAGCGGCTATTACGGTTAACAGCATCACGACCGACGCCAGCGGTCGTATCATGCAAGGGACCTTTAGCGGAATACTTCAGCCTTCGTCAACACCGGGCACTGCGCGGACTATTACAAACGGTGAGTTCAAAATAATTCTTCCGTGACGGTTAACCAAGCACTCCTCGAACAACTTCGCGCCGAAGCACTTCTTGGCGGCGGAGCAAAACGCATCGAAGATCAACATAACAAAGGCAAACTCACCGCGCGCGAACGTATCACGCTGTTAGTTGACGAAGGGACGTTCGAAGAATTCGATATGTTTGCCCGGCACCGCTCGAGCGAATTCGGTCTTGAGAAAAATCGTCCGCTCGGCGATGGAGTTGTGACGGGATGCGGGAAGATCTTTGGCAGGACAGTTTTTATCTTCAGTCAGGATTTCACGGTATTTGGCGGTTCTCTTTCAGAAGTACATGCGGAGAAGATCGTAAAAGTGATGGAGATGGCGATGAAGGTCGGGGCACCGATCATCGGCCTTAACGATTCCGGAGGTGCGCGCATTCAAGAAGGTGTTGTTTCTCTTGGCGGGTATGCAGATATTTTTTTACTGAATACGCTTGCATCCGGAGTCGTGCCGCAAATATCTGCGATCCTCGGTCCGTGTGCGGGCGGTGCAGTGTATTCGCCGGCGATCACCGATTTTGTCTGGATGGTCGAAAGCACGAGCTATATGTTCGTCACGGGACCGAATGTCGTAAAGACCGTCACGCACGAAGATGTTACCAGCGAAGAGCTCGGTGGTGCTGATACACACGCGCAAAAATCGGGTGTCGCACATTTTGCTGCTGCGAACGAACTCGAATGTCTTAAAAGCATTCGCAAACTCGTCACATATATTCCGCAGAACAATAAAGAAAAAGCTCCGGCGCTGAGCTCGAGCGATGAAGCTTCTCGGCGCTGCACAAAACTTGCCGATATTATCCCCGATCATCCGAACAAGCCGTACGATATGAAGCTCGTGATCGAAGATGTTGTCGATCGCGAAAGCTTCTTTGAAGTACATCGTGACTTTGCGGCAAATATTATTGTCGGTTTTGCGCGTATTGATGGCACGTCGGTCGGCATTGTAGCAAACCAGCCGATGTCGATGGCGGGTGTACTCGATATTGACGCAAGTGTAAAGGGTGCACGTTTCGTGCGCTTTTGCGATGCGTTTAACATCCCACTAATTGTGTTCGAAGATGTGCCGGGATTTTTGCCGGGGACAGATCAGGAGTGGCGCGGCATCATTCGTCATGGTGCGAAATTACTGTATGCATTTGCCGAAGCGACGGTGCCGAAAGTAACGATCATCACGCGCAAAGCCTACGGCGGCGCATATGACGTGATGAACTCGAAACATATTCGCGGCGATATGAACTATGCATGGCCGACTGCCGAGATCGCCGTGATGGGGCCGAAAGGCGCGGTTGAAATTATTTTCAAAAAAGAGATCGCCGAAGCAAGCGACCCCGCAAAACGCGAAGAAGAGCTTATCGAAGATTACCGAAATAAATTTGCTTCGCCGTTCGCAGCGGCAGAGCGCGGATATATTGACGATGTCATCGAGCCTGCCGATACACGGCTTCGGCTGGTTCGTGCATTGCAGATACTCTCGACAAAAACCGACACAAATCCCTGGCGCAAGCATGGGAATATCCCGTTGTAAAAAAAATTAAATGATGGACGCACAAACTCTACGCGCTCAGCAAGCGCCATTTAAGCAACAATATCGCGAACACCCTGAGACTGCGTTAGTCACTCACAGTGTCGAAGGACAACTCGGCGGCGATCTGACGATCGACATCAAGACAAAGTATGGGACGATCACTGCCGGGCCGCATCCGGCAACCGGAGGAAGCGGGAGAGATATTTGCTCCGGTGACATTTTGCTCGAAGCGCTCGTCGGTTGTGCAGGGGTAACGTTGAATTCCGTAGCGACGGCAATGGAAATTCCTCTTCGAAGCGCACGGATCAAAGCGGAAGGCGACATTGATTATCGCGGCACGCTTGGCGTTTCGAAAGACGTGCCGGTTGGGTTCAAAAATATCCGTCTCAAATTTACATTCGATACGGATGCTCCACAGGAAAAGGTCGAAAAGCTTGTGAGCCTTACCGAACGATATTGCATCGTTCTTCAGACGTTAAAAAACTCGGTCGAAGTTTCCTCTACGGTATCGCGAGCGTGAACGAAGAGTTCGCATCGCCGTAGTGGACATCAGGAGGTGTTGCATCGTGAACAGCGACCGAAAAGAGATATGATTTTCCATGCGCGAATTGAGTATCAAGATGATCGACACCGGTATTGAGTTTACGATGGAATTTCACTGTCCACATACCATTACTCCAATATCCGCGCGCCTGAACATCGAAGTAATCGTTTGATGGTGTGGGGTTGGCGATCGTATATCCCGGCACACGGTCACCGGCTGCCCATGGAGACCCTGTAGCCGGATTTTTTTCTTTGCCGGTAAACGCCTGCCCCGTTTCGAACTCAACAAAATATCGTTTATCGAGCTGCTGATTATTTCCTCCGGCGATCTTTGCCGGGATCGAACCTCCGGTGAAGTCATCGGCATTGTTCTGATAATTTTCTACGCTCGCATCGTCGGAAAGTAATTGATAGACCGGGTTTCCTTCCGAAATATCGTCATCGGCATATCCACAGCCGTTCGATTTTCCGCTATGCCAATACCACACGTCGTATTGTCCGCTATCATCGGAGTACATCCCCGGCCCATTCGGTGTGGTTGGCGTATGGCAGAGCATCGCGCAGCCGTTCGACGTGAACGTCAGATTACCGCTTTTGCCCGGTACTTGCTCGAAGGCAAAACTGACGCCGTCGTCATAGACCGATTGTTTCTGCCATCTCGCCGGGTCAGCCGCATCGCCGCCATTAAATTTTAGCGGCATCTTAAGATAATCTTCTGTCGGGTCGGCATATTGTACCATAAAATAAATATCCGTTCCGCTGACAAGCGACTTGATTGAGATGGGAAAACTTCTTGCAACGCCGGCAGTATCGGTGCCGATCTTCGATGCATTCACCGTGAGCGCTGTCGCATTTTGCCAGACTGCTTCGATATTCGACGAGTTGACGTCAGGTGCATCGCCTGCCGATATCAGAAGTACATTTAGTGTTGCGCCCGAAGCCGGCGTCCCCGGTCCGGTCGTTGTTTTCGAGCAGGAAATGATCCCGGCAACAGACATAGCGGCAACGATCAAGAGAACAACAGATATTTTCATAGGCTTAGTGATGAATGAATCGGGGGCAATTTGAAACGATACGATGGCAAGTGCTGTTTTTCGCGCACTTGCACGGCAACTCAAGCGAAGCTAACACTTCGGTTTCGAAAGCAGTGCCGGAGAGATCGGGGCGTGGCGCAGCTGGTAGCGCACCTGCTTTGGGAGCAGGGGGTCGCACGTTCGAATCGTGTCGCCCCGACTGAGATTTTCATATTTATAACACGCAGAAACAGCCTTCATAATTCAGGGCAAGAAATGAACTATAAATAAATCCTTTAACTCTTTATAAAATTTGAGTTAACGCTATGGTAAATTTTCTTTAAAAAAAAACCTAAAAAAATTTGGAATTTAGCGGAAATCTTCATATATTTGTATCGTTACGTATGAATAGTTGCTGCCACGGCGAATATTCCTGATGCAACCGCGTTGTTGTTTGCTTCGAAAGATTTCGCCACGAGATGAGCGTTGCCGCATATTCTGAATCGTACCCCAGGTGTGTGACTAACAGGTTTTTTGTGTGTCATTTTATGTTTTAAAAGATTTCTTCTCACCGCTCACAAGGTGCCGTTTCAGTTTTTTGACTGAACGGCTGTTATAAGGCAAACTAATGAAAGCCCTCATCCTCCGGGAGAGGGTTTTCATTTTTAAAGCAATGACCAGTGGTCTGTGATCAGTGGTCAGTTGGCTCCTTCTTCATTTTCAGCAGAATAGCTATTTTTCGGGAGCCGCTTTTGATTTTTCCGTGTTACCATTCGTCTTGTAAAAGCAATATCGTTCGTCTAACGTGAAAAAAAACCGTACGTTAATCATTGTTATCGTCCTCTGCATTGCAGGGTCACTGTGGGGCTTATACCCAACCTGGAAATCGCAGGATTACCGTTCCACCATCGCTTCGTTCGGCAAGGACAGCACAAAACGCGAGGCGTTCGTGCAGAAGAATGACGATGATATCAAATCCGCAAATAAAAGCGCCATTAAGCTTGGTCTCGATCTTCGCGGAGGTATTTATATCACGATGGAAGTGGATGTCCTGAAGTTCATCGAAGAACAGGCAACGAACAAAGATGATATTTTGAACGCAGTTCTTACTGCATCGTCAAAAGAGGAAGAAGCAAGCGACGACCCGGTCGTTTCGATCTTTATGAAGAATTTTCAGGCGATCGCTTCCACGAAGGGTAAAACGCTTGCCAATTACTTTTTGCTCAACGACGTTCGAACCGGTGAAGATAAAGAGATCGAAGCATCGCTCACCAAAGGCTCCGACGAAGCCGTCGATCGAGCGATCGAGATCATCCGTAATCGTATCGATCAGTTCGGTCTTACCGAACCGACGATCCAAAAATTCGGTACACGCCGAATTATCATCGAAGTCCCGGGAGCTGCCGATCCCGCCTCCGTCCGTCAACTTCTCGAAGGTACGGCTCAGTTGGAGTTTCGTCTGCTCAAAGATCCGAAGATTCGCAATAGGGTAATGGATCGAATTGATAAATATCTTGCTGCGACAAATCCAAAAACGAACATTGACACGACAACTCCGAAATTGAGTTTGGACAGTACGTTAACTCCGAGTGCCTCTGCATCGAAAACCACGACCGATTCAACCCGCACCGATAGTTCTATCGCTGCAGTAAAAAAACCTGCCACACCTGAAGACTCGGAGCGCATCGCCGATAGCATGGCGACGATCGGGATGACCGATCAGCAAAAATATGATAAGTACGTCCACGACCATCCGTTTACGTCACTATTTTCAAAAGGGCAACAAAAGAACGGCGATGTGCTCGTAACCGACGCAGACCGTCGCGCTGTGATCGATATCCTGGCACGTCCGGATGTCAAACCATTATATGAGGGTGAAATAGATTTCAGTTTTAGCCGTCCGATCAAATCGGAAAAAGGGGATAATATCTTTGAATGTTATTTCCTCAACGGACAGCCGGAACTCACAGGTAAATATATCGTCGATGCCGGTGCAGAGCTTCGTGATGGCAAACCGACCGTGACGATGAGAATGGATGACGACGGTGCGCACATCTGGTCACGAGTAACAGGCGATAATATCAATCACAGAATTGCCATCGTTCTCGATAACGTCGTTTATTCGGCACCCAATGTGATCTCAAAGATCGACGGTGGTAACTCGGAAATTACGGGTTCGCGGGATATGACCGAAGCGAATTTGCTTAAGATCGTCCTTAAAGCCGGCGCACTGCCTGCTCCGGTGAAGATCATTCAAGAGCAGGTCGTCGGACCGTCCCTCGGATCGGATTCCGTTGCCAAAGGGACGCAATCCATTTTGATCGGCTTCATTGTCGTCATTATTTTTATGGCGCTCTATTATATTACTGGTGGTTTTGTTGCCGATCTCGCGGTTATCATCAACCTGATCTTTACGCTTGCTGTGCTTGCGGCATTCGGTGCAACGCTGACGCTTCCCGGTATGGCAGGTATCGTCTTGACTGTTGGTATCGCTGTTGATGCGAACGTGCTGATATATGAGCGTATCCGCGAAGAACTTGCCGCCGGTAAATCGCTCAAACTTGCGATCGAAGACGGATACAGACGAGCGTTTGCTCCGATCTTCGACGGCCACTTGACCGCATTTTTCTCAGGTGTCATTCTGTACTCGATGGGAACAGGCACGGTACAAGGATTCGGCGTGACGTTAATGATCGGTATTGCAGCATCGCTCTTTACAGCGATCGTCATTACGAGAGTTATTTTCGATATACTGCTCGAGCGCGCGCCCGGAGCCATTAAATTCGGTTAATACGATCAGTCTCGAAACCAGTGGCGATTCATAAATTTTTATATAGACGACATGCACTTTTTTCGTAAAACGAGCATAGATTTCATCGGCAAGCGGCGGATATGGTATTTCGTTTCGCTGGCGATCACATTAGCCGGTATTGTGTGGGCGCTTTTCAAGGGCGTTGAATACGGCATCGACTTTGCCGGCGGTACGGAAATTCAATTAAAATTTGAGAAGACCGTTCGCATTGACGACATCCGTTCGGCGCTCGATGCCGGAGGTTTTCGCGGCGCAGAAGTAAAATACTACGGTACCGATGAATCGGGTGTGCTCATTCGTGTTCGCGAAGGCGCCAGCGGCGCCAGCGCCGGCGCGAAAGTAACGACCGACGTCCAGGCCGCGCTCGAGAAGGGTATTCAAGCGAACAAGTCGCAGTTAATGCAGAATACGCATATCGGAGCGAAGATAGGAGCAGAGCTCAAACAAAAAGCTCTCTTTGCGGTGCTCTTTACATGTATCGCGATCCTGATCTATCTGGCATTTCGGTTCGAATTTGTGTACGGTCTCGGTGCCGTCATTGCTATCGTTCACGACGTGCTTGTCGCATTTGCATTCGCTGTCATTTTCAATGGCTTTGCTCCGTGGCTCAATCTTGAAATGAACTCGACGATGCTGGCGGCATTTCTTACCATTGTCGGTTTCTCGGTCAATGACACGGTCATTATTTTCGATCGTATTCGCGAAGACAAACGCAAGTACAAAGGTCAGGACCTCAAAACAATTATGAACCGCGCCATTAACGAAACGCTGCCTCGAACGATCATTACTTCGGGCACTGTCTTTATGACGCTCGTCGTCTTGTTTATCTGGGGCGGGGAAGTGCTTCGCGGATTTGCGTTCACAATGCTCATCGGGGTTATCACCGGTACGTATTCTTCGATCTTTGTCGCATCGGCGATCGCCTACGATTGGATCCACCGCAAACGTGAGATGAAGACGCAGGCGGTCGGTACGCGCACACCGGCAAAGCAGATCGTATCAACTGTATCGTAAGCACGCAATGACTTCGACGATCACCAAAGCACAGGATGAACTTCGCGTCGGACTTTCGGGCGACCTGACTGGCGGAGCCGAAGCCATGCGATTTGCAAAACTCATTCGCGATGAGATCAGCGCGGCGGCCGGGGTAAAGAGTGTCGTCATCAATATGAGCGCCGTCGGATTTGTCGATAGTTCGGGGCTCGGTATGTTGCTTGGCGCGCGCGAAGCAGCGGAGACGGTCGGCGCGAAGCTTGTGCTCGAATCGCCGAACGCCCAATTCACCCATCTGCTCGAACTCACCAAACTTGCAGATGTGCTCGGTGTGAAGAAGTAAGATTTTCCATTTGTAAAAAAATAATTAATAACGGGCAATGCCTGTAACAATCGTGCTCGGCTCCCAATGGGGGGATGAAGGAAAAGGAAAGATCGTCGATCGTCTTGCCGCCGAATCCGATTATGTAGCCCGCTACCAGGGCGGCGCCAATGCCGGTCATACCATTATTCTTCCAAGCGGTAAGCAATTCGTTCTTCATCTCATACCGAGCGGAATTTTTCATCCAGATGTGCTCTGTGTCATCGGCAACGGCGTTGTGATCGACCCTGCCGCTTTACGCGATGAGATCAAAATGCTCGAAGCCACCGGTATTACCGTCAAAGGTCGTTTGTTCATCTCGCATAACGCGCATCTGATCATGCCGTACCATAAACTGATCGACAAGGCAATGGAAGCGCGGCTTGCGAAGATCGATAATTCAAAAGCGGTCGGCACGACGGGACGTGGGATCGGTCCTGCGTACGAAGATAAATTTTCCCGCAAAGGCATTCGCATCGTCGATCTGCTCGACCGGGCGTCGCTGACCGAAAAACTCCGGCAGAATATTACGGAAAAGAACGAACTGCTCTCGAAGTTCTACGAGTCAAGCGAGCTCTGTGATGTCGATACGATTGTTAAGGAGTATCAGGAATTCGATACGGAGATCGATCCGTATATTACTGATACGACACAGTTGCTCAATACTGCGATCAAACAAGGAAAGCGAATTTTGGCAGAAGGCGCACAAGCAGCGCTTCTGGATATTGATTTCGGCACATATCCCTATGTGACATCGAGCAACCCCACAGCAGGCGGAGCCTGCACCGGGCTTGGAATTCCGCCGACTTCGATCTCAAAGGTCATCGGTGTCGTCAAGGCATATACGACCCGCGTCGGCAACGGGCCGTTCCCGACAGAACTGTTGAATGGCACAGGTGAAGATCTTCGTTCAAAAGGGCACGAGTTCGGCGCAACGACCGGCCGTCCGCGCCGCTGCGGCTGGCTCGATGCTGTTGCAGTGAGATATTCGGCGATGCTCAACGGCATCGATTCCGTCGCGCTGACGAAGCTTGATGTTCTTTCCGGCTTTGACGAAGTGAAGCTTTGTGTCGGCTACGAGCGTTCATCCGACGGGAAGAGACTCGATAACTTTACGACCGATCTGCGTGCGCTGGCGAATATCCGGCCGATCTATAAATCATTTGAAGGCTGGAGCGCAAATGCGCTCAATGGGGTTCGTACGCGGGAGGAACTGCCACCGGCAGTAAAAGCCTATCTCGGTGCGATCGAGTCTGAAGTGGGGGTTAAATTAGAGGTGATCTCGCTCGGGCCCGGAAGGAATGAGACGTTGATAAATTGAGAATCGAGAATTGAAAATGCAGAAAAGAATTCTTGTGTTTATTATTCTCAATTCTTCATTCACAATTCACGGTAACTTTGCATAGAACATCGGCGCTGCTTCTGGCAATGCCGTAACAATAAGAACAGAATGTTTCAATATATTTTACGGCGCTTATTGCTGTTCATTCCGACGTTATTTATCATAACGGTCGTGACCTTCGGTATTTCGCGTCTTGCACCGGGCGATCCGGCAGAGCTCAAAGCCGGTGTCGGCGGCGAAGGTACGATGCGCGGCAATCAACAACTCAACGAAGAGATGATCAAGCAGATCCGCGCCCAGTGGCATCTCGATAAGCCCATCTGGTACTGGTCGATCTTCTCGGATGAAAAGGATGCGAACGGGAAAATGCTGCCGCTGCTGAGCCGGCTGACATTCAAATGGAACGGAGGAGATAATCAATATATTTTGTGGGTGGTCGATCTGCTGCATTTGAATTTCGGGAAATCGTTTCAAGATAACCGCCCAGTACTTGACAAGGTGTTGGAGCGAATGCCGGTCACTATTTTTATTGGCATCGTATCGATATTCCTCGCCTATCTTATTTCTGTTCCGCTCGGCATTTATTCTGCAACACATGAAAATACGACACTGGATAAAGCCAGCACGGTCACGCTGTTCGTTCTATATTCACTCCCCGATTTTTGGATCGGGACCATGCTCATCATTTTTTTCGGCGGGGGAGATTTTTTTGCATGGTTTCCGAACAATGGAATTCATTCGATGAACAGTTCGCCCGACGACCCGTTCTTTACCAGAACACTTGATTTTCTGTGGCATATGGTGCTGCCGATCGCGGTCGAGACATACGCGTCGTTCGCATTTATCTCACGGCAATTACGCGGTTCGATGCTTGAGGTGATCCGTCAGGATTATATCAGGACCGCCCGTGCAAAGGGTCTGTCGGAAAAAGTAGTTGTCTATAAGCATGCGCTTCGAAATTCTCTGATCCCGATCGTCACACTGCTGGCATTTATTTTGCCCGGCATTATCGGCGGTTCGATCATCATTGAAACCATCTTTACTATTCCGGGCGTCGGGCAGCTTGCATTTCAGGCGCTCTCGGCGCGTGATTATCCTGTTATTATGGCTGAGTTTACACTGGCGTCGGTTCTGACGCTGGTCGGTATTTTGCTCTCGGACATAACGTATTCGCTCGTCGATCCGAGAATCGCATTCTCGAAAAAAGGGGGCTAATTCATCTTTCGACTTTTGTATGGCACAAGCAGTAACAGCAGCGCAAGTAACCAAAGAAGAGCAAGCGAGAGAGCACTCCCGCAAGATGGTGAGCCAATCGTATTGGAGTCTTGTCCGGCATCAATTCAAAAAAAATAAGATCGCACTAACCGCGCTGTATACGGTGTATGTCTTATTCGCGGTTGCCATTTTCGCGGATTTTTTAGCGAACGATAAGCCGATCGTCGCTAAGTACAATGGGACGATATATTTCCCTGTCATCAAAGATTATCTGGTAGGGCTCGGGATCGATCGTTGGGGACCTGATCTGGTCAATACCGATTGGAAAGAGCTTGATAGTGAAGGAAAGCTAAGTATGACGATTTGGACTCCTGTCCCATACCGTTCGTCGAACCAAGACTTGGAGCATAACATGGCTCATCCCGGCGGTAAACACATTCTCGGTACTGATGGTATCGGCCGTGACGTGCTTGCTGGCATCATATCCGGTTCACGGATCGCGCTGACGATCGGTTTTCTTTCAATGTCGATCGCACTCACGCTGGGCATCCTGTTCGGAGCACTTGCAGGGTATTACGGAGGCTGGGTTGACATTGCAATATCCCGTTTGATCGAGGTGGTTATCACGTTTCCGACATTCTTTCTGATCATCACGGTTGTCGCGATGCTCCCGACCGGATCCATTTGGCTCGTGATGGTCATGATCGGCTTAACGAGGTGGCCTGGTATTGCGCGATTTACCAGGGGAGAATTTTTGCGAATTCGCAATATGGAATATTCCGCTGCTGCAACAGCGCTCGGATTTTCGGGAAAGCGGATCATCTTTCGTCATGTACTTCCGAATTCACTTGCCCCGGTGCTTGTCAGCGCTGCCTTCGGTGTTGCAAGCGCCATACTGACCGAAGCAGGCCTTTCATTTCTTGGATTCGGAGTACCGCCCACGATCGTCACGTGGGGAAGTGTGCTCAATGATGCCCGAGGGGATGTCACTGCCTGGTGGCTTGCCGTCTTTCCTGGTTTTATGATCTTTATCTCCGTGCTCTGTTATAACCTTATCGGTGATGGACTCCGCGATGCGCTCGATCCAAGACTCAGAGACTAACTATTTGATATTGTGCTGATAAAATGGGCTTTTACAGCCCGTTTTTTTATGCTTTAATAAATGAATGATTATTCATAGATACCAGATTAAACTTTTCTCCAGCCAGCCGACTCTTATGACAAACAAGATTATTTTACTAACGTATGGGAGATAGAAAAATGAATAGATTCTTAAAAGCCTTCACAACTACAATGATGGTGATGGCAGGTTTGATGGCAGCCACGCTGTTCGTTGCAGGCTGTAAAAGCTCGACCGAACCGGCCGCTAATATGGAGTACGATTCCGAAGCTGCTGCCGATGTGCAGGCGTCCGGACTCGGGACTGAGTCGGGCGGAGCAGGTGTCAGTTTTGCCGACGCGATGAACTTGTCACAAACGGGTAACGTGCCGGGTATTATTCTCGATCCGAAGAGCGATCCGGAGACTCGTTCGTACTCGTTCGATTCCGTGACAAAAGTTCATACACTCACTATTAGTCGTGGTATGAATATTGGCCAGTTCGATTTCAGTGCGCTGATCACCTATCAATATATTTTCTTCGATGCCGCAGGGAATAAAATGAATAATTGGGTTAAAGGCACGACGAATTCGATCAGCTTCACGCTCTCGAAGACGAGAAATCTCGATAAAGGTCAGCGCGTCGATGTCGATGACACCGCAAGCGGCGCATGGACGATCTCGAATATTGTTGCGGGTCCGCCGATCTTAAACGGAACATTCAGCCGCACCGGTACCGATGTGTTCCATACGGCAAACAACGGCGACCGGACCTTCACGCATTCATTCACGATCACATTCACGAACGATACGCTTGTCAAAGTGAATGATGGGCACTGTTTCCTTGAAGGAACAGCAACATCGGAATTTTCAGCGACAACACCGAAAGGTTACTCATTTACCCGTCACACGCTCATTACGTTCAATGGCGATGGCACTGCCACATTAGAGGTGACACGCAATGGCGGTACCGTCGATACCTATACGATCGACACACGTTGGGGACTCTGGCTGCGCAAAGGCCGCTAAGAAAAGTTTGGTAATCCCGAATCAAGTTACGCAAGGGAAGATAACGTACACAACAACCAGCACGCAGCCCGCCTGTTTCTACAGACGGGCTGTTTGGTTTATACGAGATTCTGATAGAACAATGCTCCGCATTTGACCCCGCGATGAAAATTTTTCAGATTCATTTTCTCGTTCGGCGAGTGAGCGTTCTGATCGGGTAAGCCGAAGCCCATCAAGACGGTCGGCGCTCCGAGGATCGTTGCAAAGCTATTGACGATCGGGATAGAGCCGCCTTCGCGGGTTAAGAACGGCTCCTTGCCGAAGACTTCACGCATTGCTTTGCGGGCGGCGTTCATTCCATGCGAATCAATTGGCGTCATTGCAGGCATTCCGCCGTGCAGGTCGATCACTTTAATCTTCACTCCGGCAGGTTTTATCTTGTTAAAGAACGCCTCGAATTTTTTTGCGATCTCGTCCGGCGTTTGATTCGGAACAAGACGCATCGAAATTTTTGCGTATGCTTTCGATGGCAGAACGGTCTTTGCGCCTTCGCCGGTGAAGCCACCCCAAATCCCGTTGCAATCGAGCGTCGGGCGCGACCACATACGTCCGAGTTCGGAATAACCCAATTCTCCGGGCGTTGCATCGGTTTCGAGATCTTTCATAAATGCATTGCGATCGAATGGCAGTCGGGCAATTTCTTTTCGCTCGGCATCGGAGATCGCGACGACATTATCATAAAATCCGTTGATCAAAACTTTGCCGTTTGCATCTTTGAGTTTCGAGATCATCACCGCAAGTGCGTTGATCGGATTTTCGACAGCGCCACCGAAAAAACCGGAATGCAGATCGCGGTTCGGTCCCGTTACTTCAACTTGCATATAACAGAGGCCGCGCAGGCCATAACACAAAGACGGCTGGTCGTAGCCGAACATCGGCGTATCGCTCACCATCACGGTATCGCAAGCGAGAAGCGTTTTATTATCTTCGAGAAATTTATCAAGGTTCGGCGAACCGATCTCCTCTTCGCCTTCGATGATGACTTTCACGTTCACCGGCATCGTGCTCGACGTGCGAAGATGTGCTTCGATCGCTTTGAGCTGCATCAGGACTTGACCTTTATCATCGACCGACCCGCGCGCATAGATATTATCGTTCTCGATATGCGGTTCGAACGGAGGATGCGTCCACAGATCGAGCGGATCGACAGGCTGAACATCGTAGTGTCCGTACAGGAGCACTGTCGGCGAATTTTTTCCGGCATCGAGCCGCTCGCCATACACAACAGGGTGTCCGGCAGTTTCCATGATGCGAATATTATTTAAGCCGATGCGTTTCATTTCATCTCGCACCCATTCGGCACAGCGGCGAACCTCGCCTTTATGCTCGGGCGATGTCGAGATCGACGGAATTCGCAAAAACTCTTTCAGCTCGTCTTCGTAGCGAGATTTATTTTGATCGGTACTGTCCTAATTTGAAAGTCGCTCAGGGAATGAAAATGGGAGACGACAAAAAGTATATGTGCTATGAAGGGAATGCAAATCCATTTTCGTGCAGAGTGAGTACAAGTCTCGCAATAGAATCTGCTAATTCACCAGTCTCTTTAATAAGAAATTCTGTACCATCGGCTTGCTTATAGCCGATGTGCCAACGAGCCAATGTAGCTGACTGGTCTAACCGATACTCTTGCCCATCGACATTAATATGCTTTGGCAAATATTTGCTTAACAGAGAGACGCCGTATGCGGGACAAATGTATTCGTCTTGTGGCTCTAAGGGGTGATGAGGATCGGGATAAAAGTAATTATTGAGGTCAATCTGTCTTGCGATAGAAATATACTCTTCTCCCTTAAACCCCGCCGTGTGAAGTTCAAGCGATAGATTTAACGAAGCAATGTCTTTCCCTTCTTGCATAATTTTTTGATTGCTTTGCTTGTAAGACAGCGGAACCAAGCGATAGGTGCCCTTTTGTTGAATCATTAGAAAGGGACACAATATGGATTTTGACTCAGAAGAATTTACTCGACAGGTAATGGCAGATGCAATAGCACAAGTGCGGGCAAACATAGAATCTGCAATTTCTACTGTGATTTGCCCGGTACATCATCAAAGACCGACACTCATTGATAACTATGGTGATCCAGAACAGCCATTTTCTGTAAGGGCGTGTTGTGAAGAATGTAAGCAGCTTGCCCAGCAGGCAATAGAATGGAATCAATAGGTGTAACAAAACGACGTTAAAAGTGTTATTCTTACTGTAAGAAAGGCATCCCCAGTCCTGTAGATATAGTGTCCCAGTAAGCATTTGATTTTATTATTGTTATTAACTTTTCTGCAATATAATTTGGATTTTCAAAGTTTTTTTAGTATATTATGATGTGCTATTAGGAGCACCTATATTAGGCACCTACTTAAGATAACATGGCTACATTACACGAGATAGCGAATTATTTCATAGAGAAAGCATACGAGAATAATAAACCAATTTCCAATAAGAAGTTGCAGAAGTTGGTCTATTATGCTCAAGTGTGGTTTTTGGTGCATTACAATACCAAATTATTTCGAGATAAGATCGAAGCGTGGATACATGGACCAGCCATACCAGCTTTATATTCAAAGTATCGTCGATTCAGCTATGGTAACCTACCTCAACCTACTGAATCTATAAACCTTCCAAACAGTATCACTGCGTTTTTAGATGAAGTATGGAGAGTTTATGGAAAACTCGATGCGAACTACCTCGAACAATTGACCCACTCGGAATTACCTTGGCAGCAAGCCAGGGAAGGATTAGATATAAATCAAAGTTCTTCTAAAGAAATTAATATGACATTTGCAAAGAACTTCTATGCCCAACTCCTCAATAATTCTTCAGGCGATACCGGAGCCACAGCATAATGAATTAGGTGTAATACCTGATGCTGTAACAACAAATGAAAGAATAAAAGAAGATGCAGACTTTATCGTAAATTTTTCATTTAAAGACTATAATAGCGGAGAATGCCAAGTTTCTAAATTGTCCGATAAAACCGCTAAGCAAGTAATGACGAAGCTGAAAGATGTTAGTGGAAAACCCCTCCCTAAATTTAAAGAACATCTTGAACCAATTGAATATAAGGGTGAGTATAAAAAAATATTCCATGGGCTTTCCCCGGATGTCGAAATGTATGAAATTAAATGTAGTGGAGATAAGAGAGTGTTTGGGCATTTAACTTCATACATTTTTAACATCACAGCGGTCAGAACTTCACATTATGAAATAGCGAAAGTGCGTCGATAGTCACGCCGCTACACTCCACGTTCGTTCTTCTCGGAGCAAATCTTCCCAAGTCCAGACCGAACGCACTACACCTGCTGCCATTGCCGGGGTGCAACGTACCGAGGAATGGATTCTGAGGAAATTGTAATGGTAAAAGTGCAGGGCTATTGCAGCCTTTAGATTCTCCAACTTCTTGCTGAATCCATTGGTCAGCCGAGTCAGGCGACGGCTTGACATACGAACGGTAAGGTTCTGTCGCTCAATGTACGAGGTTGAAATCAGTTTAGGGTCAGGACGACCGAGCAGAGCGCGTATCGTAACCGACACGATCTTTTGAGGCGAGTAACGGCGTTGCTCTTCGGGAGTGTTGGCGCCGTAGGTCTTGACAACCTGTCCGTAATGCACATCACCACCTAATGCACGATATACCGAAGCAGGATAAGCATTAAACGCATCGGTACTTAGTTGAAACTCTCCCTTGATCTTCGCGGCGAGGTCGTACATCAGTAAATCAGTGAGCTCCTGAGTGCGTTTGCCAACAAAGAACGACGGTACGAGCTTGCTTTCAGCGTCGAGAGCAATGAAAATCCATTGGTCGCCCATTTCGGGTTTATCTTCAATCTGCACCTGTTTCTGTTTCTTACCGACAAAAGCCCATATCTCATCGCATTGTACGACTTTGCAGTTGAGATTGCGGAGCGTTCTGTCTTGAATGACCTGTGCTTTCTCCCCGGCACGGACAGTCAGACGCATAATAGTATCACGGTGGATTCCGGTAATTCGCTCGGTCGAGCGAATAGAGTTGCCTTCGCAAAGAAGGCTGAGAACAGTTGCCTGTTCTTCTAAGGATAATTTATTCATGTTCGTTACAAGATGAATTATGGAAATTGCCTTGTAACGGACAGTGTTAAACTGTCAGGGCTGACAGGGTTTGTTCGTTACAAGACTGTTAGTTCTTAGAAAACCGTAGGTGTTAGTAGCACCTGCGGTTTTCGTTATTTGAGCGGGTTGTAAACCTATTCTATGGCAGTAAAGGTTTCAAGGAATTAAGAAAGAGTCCGACTGCATCATATATTTTCCATCCTTCTCTCTTGTGTGCTGGCGGTACGCCAATAAAGATGTGCGGATGAGCAACGGGGTTACGCCAAATGTCTTTCATAAGACGGAAAGAAAATACAAGGTTTTTGTATTTGTCTGGGTCTGCTTGAATATCCATGTGAACATTGGAAAGATTTTTCTTTACACGGAAATCCTCCACTTGGTTGTCAATAAGTGTAAGAATCTGATCCCATTGTGCATCTTCAATTGCGATAGGATTGCCATTTTTTAATGGCTGCACCCCTAATTTCTTTCCAAGTAGTTGACTAACGCTTTCGATAATTCGCATAAGGTGAAAGACCGCTGCGGTCTGTTGGTCTAATGCTAAGCATTTTGAAGCACTGACTACATCAAAACAGTAAATGTATAAGGCTGAATGTTCTTTTAATTCAAATGGGTCATTATTATCGAATTTTTCAGCTTCATCGGAAAGGAGCCACAAAAATTTACATTCTTCAATTTCCGATTCAATTATGCGCTCTAAACCATCAATGGCAGAGTGCATATCAATTAGACTAAGATTTGTAATTGGTCGTCTTTGAAGCACCTCTATTGTACTACGAAGCTGCTTTTTTGAGTGTGTTAGCCCCAACATATCTATATTTTCTTTAATTTTATCCTTTTCGAAGGCTAATAATATGATCTTGGTAGCTGTTTCTATTGCCTGTTGATCGACAATTGACTTTTGCATAAACCAACTAAGCGGCTCTTTGAAGACAGCAGTTGCCAATTTCATTTGTCCGCCTATATGATAGACCGCATCTGCATTGAATTCTTTCATGTCCTTTAGAGTAAATAAACGTCGTTCAAATATACTCTTTAAAATCAGCGACTTAACGGTTTCCATTGTAGTGCAGAGATAGTTAAAACTTGGGTTTTGCCTATCTCTACAAGCCGCCGGAGATAAGCGACCGAGAATAACTTCCTCAGTTGTCAAAGATCACTGTCCGGCGGCGGACAGAGAACATAAAGTATAATGCAAATTTTCTCTGCCCTAACTTAGGTCAAATTAGGACAGTACCTTTTGATCGATAAAAGAAAGTAAGTCCATGTTTTGGTGTTGTACAATTTCTGCCGATCATCCGGCGGCACATAAACAATTATTTTGCTGACGAAAGTCCTCCGATAGTGGGTTGCCCATTAAATAACTCGCTACTTAATAAGATATAATGTGTTTTATCTATAGCATATGCTGACAGAAGCATACACTAAATAAACAAATTATCGTGAAGGAAATAGATATGAAAAAATACATTCTGCTGCTCATCTTTGCGTTCACCGTAAATGTTACCGGTGCTTCGAATGCACAATCGGCGCTTGATAGGCGGATCACCGTCAGCGGCGACGCCGAAATAAAGGTGGTGCCGGATGAAGTGATCATTTCGATGGCTGTGCAGACGAACGATATGGATATTGATAAAGCGCGCTCTGATAACGACACAAAGACTTCAGCGGTGCTTGCAATGGCTCGCCGTTATGGTATTGCAGAAAAAGATCTGCAAACGGATTTTATGTCTGTCGAGCCCAAATATGATTATAATAATAACAACAGAGAGCAAAAATTTCTGGGGTATTATATAACGAAAAATATTACCGTTACGCTCAGAGATATTTCGAAGTTCGACAAGTTTATCGCCGAGGCATTGAAACTCGGAACGAATTTTGTGCAGGGGATCGACTTTCAGATCTCAAAACTTCGCCAGTACCAAGACTCGGCGCGCATTGTTGCGATTCGAACGGCAAAAGAAAAAGCAACGGCGCTTGCTGGTGAAGTAGGGCAAAAGATCGGCAAACCGATCACGATCACCGAGTCGAATCAAAATGTGTATGGCCCGCGGTTGGCCCGCAACTCAATGCGATATAATAATGCCGGATTCTCGATAAGCGAAGTGTCGGCGGTTTCCTCCGATGGACCTGCCGTAGCGCCGGGACAACTGATGGTAAGAGCAAGTGTTTCTGTAGTATTTGAAATGGAAAATTGACTTTGGCGGGCAACAAAACTTCGAAAAATGGGTTATATCGTCTTGTGAATAATCCGATTCAAATGAAAAAGACCATATTTACTTTTGTTTTATTGACTTCGATCCTTTTCGGCCGGAATACTTTTGCCAACCCTGATTCTCTTGCTATTGCAGCGAATATGAAATTCTCGGTGCAGGATGTCAATGGCACAGACGCGAATTTTTCGGGTTATCTCGGCAAAGGGCCGCTGCTTGTCAACTTTTGGGCGCTCTGGTGCGAACCGTGCAAGCAGGAGATGAAAGCGTTCGTTCAACTTTCCGATAAATTGAAAGATAAAGGCGTCTCGATGGTCTCGATCAACACCGATCAGGTGAAATCCCTTGCGAAAGTACGCGCATACGTCAAAACACATGGCGTTAATTATCCTGTACTTCTTGATCCGGACGGAGCGATCGCACGCAACCAATTCTCGATGGAGTCGCTGCCGTATTCGCTTATCCTCAAGCCGGACGGAACAGTCTATAAGAAACATATCGGCTTTACCGCGGGCGATGAAGTGAACATAGAAAAAGAACTTGACGAACTGATCGCACAGCTCGGAAAAAAATAAGCTTTTGTTGCCAAACGTTGTGTTGTCGTATCTTTGAGGATTCATATTCCGACCCTTGTGAAAACATTATTATTTGTTATCATAATCGTGCTAGCCACGATGAGTGCCGCGTTTGCTCAGGAGCTTGGGAACGGTGTTGCTGCTGTCGGCTCGAATTTATTTCGCATTGGCTCTGGAGAAACGGATAATAATGTCGGCACAACGACCCGCAAACGATATTTCGAAGAGATCGCGAACGCCAGAATTTTTTTCAACAATCTCTCGATCGGCCTTCGATATGAAATGGACGATCCGAGCGAAGTCGGACAATCATTTCAGGGTCTTCGCCGTCGCTGGATCGAATATAAAAAAGACGGGTTGGACGTCGAAGCTGGCCACGTGACATCCTTGTGGGGTCGCGGGCTTTCGATCAATAATTTCGAATCGCGTCCGCTTAATTACGACGCATGGCTCGACGGATTCAGCGGAGCATACGAATACAAGTGGACGAAAGACGAAGCAGATTCGCGTCCGTCACTCGGTGTGCGCGCAATGGCAGGCAATTTGCTTTATCACGATATTGATACAACCCGCCCCGATCAAAGCGTATCCGCGAGGGCGATCAATAGTGAGTTCGGTCTGTTCGGAAAAAAATTATCGCTTGGATTATCTTTTTTACAAGGCTTCACTTCCGTACAAGGGCTGAGTTTCGGACGATCGGTTTATACGACGAAAGAAGTAAATCAGCCTGAAATGTATCTTTCGTTCTTTGAAGGACCGATGTCGGGTTTTTTCGGCTTTACCGAATCGCGCGCACATCTTGACCAAGTCCGAAGCATGGCTGCCGATATCGGTCATATTGGCAAAGCAATGTACGGCTCGCTCTCGTATGCCGGCGACCAGTTCGGCTTGACGATGGAATATAAGAACTACGCGTATTTCATTCATTCGCAGAACGACCCGAACGCGAATTATTTTTCGAAACTCCCTGTCTCAAGCCCGCCGGAAGTGTATAAAGATTTTACATACACATCGATCACCAGAACAACCCATGCAGTGAACTTCGACGACGAACTCGGCTATCAGATCGAAGCGACGATCAGCGCAATCCCGGAATATATCATTACGCTTAACGCCTCGGCGTCGAGCCGTCATAACAGCTACTCGAGCCAGCTCGATACGAACGGTATACCATTGATCAGCGCCTCGACCGATGTGCTCCCAAAATTTTCCGATAATAATTTCTTTCCGTTCTGGGAGTGGTTCACGGAAGTCGAGCATGATTTCGGCGATCTTGATTACATTAAATTTTTTGCGCATCGCCGAAGCGATGTCATTGCTTCGAGCGGCACGAGCGCCGACGTCAAACGCAGCACAACGGTGGGACTCAAATTTCAGTACGAAACGGTTCGGTCGCAGAGCTTGCTTATTTCGCTGGAACATCAGTGGATGTTCGACGCCGAGCGACCGCTCAACGACCATAACTTATTGAACGAGTTGGTTATGGCGCAATATTCATTTAATCCGGTCATTACGTTCGGGATGACATGGGATTTTTCGACATGGTACGAAGCGGGACGGCATATTTGGCCGGAAGCTGTTGTATCGTATAGAATTGGAAGCGGCGCTCATACATTATTGATGACCTACGGCGCCGAGCGAGGTGGTCTTAATTGCTCCGGCGGTGTCTGCCGCTATGTCCCGGCGTTCAATGGGCTGCGCGTGACGCTTACTTCACAGTTATAAATTTTCGGAAACACTTCGCCTTTTTTTGGGTTATATGGGTAAATTGCTCATAGACCTATGAAGAGTGTTGTTCTCGCTTTCTGTGTTTTGTGTGTAGCGTGCTCGGCGTTCGCTCAGTCCGCCGATTATCAATTCCTGCAGCTTATCAATCATATCGATAAGAACTCGCAGTTTATGAATCTAAACTATCCGTCGAAGCCTGCCGGACAAAATTCTCCGTCGTCGTTCAGTATGACATACGACCAAACGTCGATCAATATGATCCCGGGACAAACGGTTATTATCACCGGCCATCTCAAGAACAAAACGACTTCGAATATCCCGTTAAAATTTTACCGGACGCATTTACATCTGCCCGATTCGTGGACATCGAGCATTTGTTTTGGCACAAATTGTTTTGCACCACGAACCGACAGCTTTGCGGTGGGGAGCGGCTACACGCTTCCGGCAGGAGGCTCTGACGATTTTACGCTGCACTTGTATTGCCCAAACAATGTCTCGACGACCGATTCGGTATATGATTATATAAAATTCATTGCCGAAAGCGGCGACCCTTCGGATACATTAGGCACCTTCTTCACCGGATATTTTATGACCGATGCCGTCGATCAGGGGAATGCCGCCACGACCGGCCAGCCGAAACTTGTTTCGATCTATCCGTCTCCGCTGTTAATGGGCAATTCCATACACGCACGAATCTCATCGCCGCGCGAGATCAATTTTTCGTATGATATCTACGACGCACTCGGGCGTGACGTCGGTTTTGGCGTTAGCCACCAGCATTTGCTTCAGGGCGATAACATTTTAGAAGTAACAGAATTGACCGGACTGCCGAACGGCGCATATACACTTAAATTTTCTTTCGGGGACGGCTCGATGGATAGCCGGCTGTTCCAGATTATGCGATAAGTGTTTAGAGTGTCATTCTGAACGCAGGTCGCGTGAGCGACCGCAGTGAAGAATCCCGTGACGTCTTGCAGAATCGTCAAGACATCACGGGATTCTTCGTTTCACTCAGAATGGCAGGAAAATTATTTATCCTGCCGACTCGGGCACCACTCGGCAATTTTACATTCGCTGCATTTCGGCCTGCGGGCAACACAGATAGCTCTTCCGTGTGAGATAAGATAATGTGTGGTCATCGTCCATTCTTTTTTCGGAGCAAGCTGCATTAAGTCTTGCTCGATCTTTTCCGGCTCGGTATGCGAGGTCAGTTTCAATAGTCCCGCAATCCGGGTGACGTGTGTATCGACAGCGATGCCTTCGCTGATCCCAAACGCATTGCCGAGCACGACGTTTGCGGTCTTGCGTCCGACGCCGCGTAGAGTCGTTAGTTCTTCCATCGTTCGTGGAACGTTGCCGCCGAATTTTTCAACAATGTCCGTCGCCATTGACTTGAGCGACTTTGCTTTCTGATGAAAAAATCCGGTCGAGCGAATGACGGATTCGATGTCTTCGAGTTCTGCTTTTGCGACGGACTCAGCAGTGGGAAAGCGCACGTGAAAATCTTTCATCACGATATTCACGCGTGCATCGGTGCATTGTGCGGAAAGGATCGTCGCGGCAAGCAGTTCGAACGCACTCGTAAAATCGAGCGCGCAATGGGCATTCGGATAAATTTGCTTCAGCTTCGCAAAGATCTTTTTCGCGCGAGCTTTCTTTGCTTCAAGAGATTCTTTGGGCATTCCTGAATTTATATATACCCTCAACACCGTCTTTCATCGCGATATTGCAGAGGGAATCGTCTTCGGTGCGAATATAACGATACGTTGGAATATCTGTTTTCTTGATGAACGCGCTGGCATCCTCGGCACGGGAGAAAAAATCGATATCGTCGCCGTAGGTGATATTACCGAACCCTCCGATCCGTTTCCAAAGATCGCGGCGAATGACGAACGTCCCGCCGATCGCACACTCAGATAGATGGACGCGCTTCGACGTATCGAATTTATCGGCAACAAATTCATCGCCAACGATTTCTACGCCGCCATGCAGCAGTTCGATCGCAGGGTTATGAGATAAAATGTTGTAACGTGACTCCAGATGATTCGGCAAATACTCATCATCAGAATCGAGAAAGGTGAAATATCTTCCGTGCGACAATGAGCAACCGAGGTCGCGGGCTTTTGAGGTACCTTGATTTACCGAATAGTGATATGTTATGCGAGGATCAGATTCGAGGAGATCGCTTATTGCAGAGAATGTATCATCGGTCGAGCCATCGTCAATGATGATGTATTCCCAATCGTCAAATGTTTGCGAACGCATGCTCATGATGGCACGACGGATGGTTCTGGCACGATTGAATGTCGGAGTGATGACACTGAAGAATGAGCTTTCAGATGACCCGCTCATATTGCTTCAGATCTATTTTCCATACTTTCACGCCGCAATAGCGTGTGCCTTCCGGGCAGACCGGACGCACACCAGCCATATCGCGCAGTGAGCACGGTGGCAGCAGATATTTTCCGATGCGCGGATGTACCGTTCGGATCTGATCGGCTTCGTCAACCGATGCGCGCCAAATTTCTTCTTGCGCATTATAGCATAAGCGCATCGCGTGTTTGTGGTGCAATGAAAGCAGATCGGCAGACTCGGTAAACCTGACAGCTGTTGCATTAGGCAAGATATACTCTGTAAATTCTTGCGGCACACCAAGCTCTCTTAATCTCGCATAACTTTGCCACGAACGTTCGATAGATTTGCGATAGAGATCCTGCGTTTCGGCATTCGCGTATTCGACAACCAACGGAGTGATGAAATCCGGCGTATCGTCGGATAATTGCATGTGCAGTACCGGCCGCGATGCCGGAGTCATCCGGTGGCGTTGGTCTTGCGAATCGGCGGCGTGAGAAATTCTTTTTCTGAATGTATAATGTACGTTGTGCATCGCACGCGAAATTTTTGATTGTGTTGTCAGCACCATCGTTTCGCCGAGTATCGTATTTTGCGACGGGTCGAGCGCAAAGCGGATCGCCGCTTCGTCATCCATCATATTCATTGGCATTCCGAGCACTTCACGTACACTCGATGCAAGTGTTGCTTCGGCGTTGACTTTATAGTCGCAAAGTTGAGAAAATTTTCCGTCGAGTTCCACATCGAACTCGCGGCGAAATTCTCTTGCGTCGTGAGACGAACGTCCTGCCGCAATGAATTCCGCTTCCGGAAATTCATCGGTCGAGAGCGGCTCTTCCAAGATCACGCGATAATTCGGGTCATGCCGAAGCAGTTCGTCCACCATTGCCTGTACGAGTGCGAACGTCTCGGTCGGCGTCTCTGCCATTTTTGCGAGCCGGTAGTAGCGAAGCAGCGTAATGCCGCTCACGGTATGATACAAATAAGCAGTCGTTGAGACCGGCAGAACATATCGTGCAACTTCCTGTGCTTTTTTCTTGATCTCTTTATCGTAATCGGCGCTTTTATTTTTGCGATGCGGGAAACGATTAAAATATGCTTCGGCGACTGCGGGGGTCAGCAACCCTATTAGTTGATAATATTCTTCAACGAGACGGATCATCTCGGCTTCGTAGAGCGATTGCGCCGTATCGTTTTGAAAATTCGGAATGAGATAACTGCCTTTTTTTACCTCGACGTACCGCTGGCTCACCTGTTCGGAATTATAAAATGGATGCGAGTGCAGGAAGCTCCAGATCGCATGGCGCGAAACGCCTTCGATCGCAAATTGAAAATGCGCGTGCTGCAGTGTCGTGTGATGTCCTGCTTCATAGATGCTTTGCGCGAGCGGCGTATGCTTTTCGAGCGAGACCGATTCCGTCTCGATGATGCCTTTCGACGAATAGCAGGTGCGTGCCGTAGCAATGACATTCTTGAACGGTTCGGCAAACGCATTGACGAGCCGTACACGAAGCGGAGAATTTAGAAAGGTGTTGGTCACTTGGTATCGTATAACACAAATTATTGCAATTTCCTCTTAGTAAAAAGCATCCTCAACCAAACAATATGCGTTGCTGTTGAAATACAAGGCGTAATGTAAACTATTTGTTCACGCAAAATATGTACCGTATGAAACAGTTCGTTCTCGGCTGCTGTATGTTGGTGACGCTTCTTTCCGGATGTGTTCAGGTTCAAAGAGAACAGCCGGATCAAATTGAAGAGCCGACCTATCAGGTTTTTTACGATCAACTTTCTCCGTACGGACGATGGGTCTCAAACCCGACGTTTGGGTACATCTGGGTTCCGGCAGAAGATATGAACACATTTATGCCATACGGAAGTAACGGTTATTGGGAATGGACACAGTACGGGTGGACGTGGGTCTCGAATTATCCGTGGGGTTGGGCGCCGTTTCATTACGGACGCTGGAATTTTGATCCGGGCTTCGGGTGGTACTGGATTCCTGACGGCGTCTGGGGACCGGCGTGGGTGAGCTGGTGCGAGTCGCCGGGTTATTACGGTTGGGCGCCGATGGGACCGGGTGTGACGATCAGTTATATTTCCGGTGGAGGATACGATCCGCCCGATTCCTGGTGGACGTTCTGCGACGATAGACATTTCGGCGACCGCGATCTCCATAATTATTATCAGTCGAGAGGCAGCAACAGACGGATCAGAGGTGAATCTCGCGGGATCAATAATACGCAGAATGACAAGTCGCGCGGAGCGGTCTATCTTTCCGGTCCGGATAAAGATGAGGTCGGTAAATTTACGGGTGTGCCGGTTCAAAGAATTCCGATCACTGACCGGCAAACGCCTGGACAATTTGCGGACGATCACGAAGTCAGCGTATATCGTCCGATCATTGTCTCTTCGACACCATTCAATGTGAAACCTGCACCGAGAGCAATTTATAATGGCAATACACTCCCTTCGGGAGCATCGGGTTCGCATACAACCTCACCGAATTCGACAGCGCCGATCGGCGTATCGCCCGATCGCAGACTTCAGCAGTCAACGCAACCAACACAACCAGCTCAGACACAACAGTCACGACAATATCAGTATCGTGGTACAGACGGAGGATCAAGCGAGCGATCGAATACTCCTGTTCAAACGCAGCGCCCGAGTACAAATACATATCGACCGCCTGCTCAAGCACCTGAGCACTCAGCTCCAGCACCGAGAAATTACTCCCCGCCGCCACAACAGCGCGAAGCTGCGCCAAAACAATCTGCACCGAAACAGTAGCGTATCGAGTGTGAGTACGAAGATCGTTCGTAAATTTGCAGATTATTGTTTCATCGGTATTTCATGAAGAAATTTTTCGCCGCTCTTTTTTTCCTCAGTGTCATTTTCGGATCGCGCGTGTTCGCCCAGCGAACAGATCCGCTTTTCGGAACGCCGGCATCATCTCCGCTCGTACAGCCTTACTTCAATCTTGATTTCGAGCGTGAGGGGACGCTCAAGCCGTGGCAGATAATGTTGACGGGGTATAATTACGATCTCGAACAGGAAAACTTTTCTCACGGCAAGCAAGCGTTAAAGATCTCCTTCCCATATTCCGACGATCGTTACGATCCGCGCAATGGGGGAACGGCTTATCAGATCATCCCGATCGGAGTTGTCGGCGTAGCAAAATGGAAACTCGACGTCAGCATTGATATTAAATGCGAAGCGATCACACGCGGCGCAATGAATTTTTTTGCGGCGGTGCAGCACGATTCCACTTCTGGGATCGAGCATAAGAGCCTGATCGCAGATACCATTCGCGGCACTGCCCCTTGGAAAACATACACACTCAGTTTTGATTGCGATACGAATGTAAAATTTTTGCAGCTTGCTTGTATGCTCGGCGGGACAGGGAAAGCGTATTTTGATAATATCCAAATAAAAGTTAATGGCCAGTCCCTGCCGCAATCACCGCTGCCGATCTTGCCATCGGTAACGAAAGCGGAAATGGCTTTGGTCGCGTCGAAACTTATTCCGTTCGATGTGAATGGAACGACATCCGATCCGAATCTTGTGAAGCTCGATCCATTCATCGATGCGCACCGTGTCATCGGACTCGGTGAAGCGACGTATGGCACACACGAATTCGAGCAATCGAAGAGCCGGCTCATTCGTTATCTCGTCGAGAAAAAAGGATTCACACTCTTTGGGATAGAAGCGAACACTGCAGAGATGGACTATATCAATAGTTACCTCGCCGGCGGAAGCGGGAACATCGACTCGCTGCTAAAGCCAATGTATTACTGGTGCTGGACCACCCAAGAAATAAGAGATCAGCTTGAATGGATTCGCAGCTATAATTTAGCGGGGCATCATGTTCGTTTTTTTGGATTCGATATGCAAGTGCCGTATAAAGCCACCGAAGAGGTAACAAACTTCTCGAATGCGGCACACTTGCCGCACGGCGCCGATTGCATTTCGCTTGTACAAAAATTCGGCAACTTGCTTGAACGGCTCGAGACAGGAAGATCCGGCGCGCGCGATTCATTTACCGTGATTACCGGCGCGTTGTATGAATCGCTTCGCAACGATGAGTCAAATGTTTCTTCGGCTGATAAACCGAAATACAAACGCATACTGATGTATGCAAATAATCTGCGCGAGTTTTCATCGCTTGTGCTTTCGAGGCAGAGAGGCGATGAAGTTCGCGATTCGTCGATGGCGGAAAATATCGCTGCTGAACTTGCCACCGACCCGACTGCGAAGTGCGCCCTCTGGTCGCATAATCTCCATATTGGCAAAGGCAATATGAATATGGGGTATTTTCTCGAAAAGAAATTAGGCGAGTCATATGGTGCGGTTGGCTTTGCGTTCGACCGCGGCACATTCAATGCGAGCGTGGACGAAACTCCGGTTGCGTGTACGGCAGTACCGAGTTATACCGGCACGTTCGAGAATTTCTGCAAACTCTTCAGCGCGTCGCCGTTCTTTCTCGATCTTCGAGGCAAAGCTGAATCTTCCGGACTCCCAAAATGCTTTTATTCCGAACTCGAACATCGCAACGTCGGCTTGAGCTTCTTCAAATTCTCATTCTGGGATAATTACGTCACGAGTCTCTACGACGCAATTATTTATATTCCCGAATCCACACCGACGAAGCTGCTGCCCATACGATAATATCGTTTCATACAGGATACTATGAGCAAACCAAAATAACGTATTATGAAAAAGCGAGATAGAATTATTTATTGGATTGCGACTCTCTGGCTTGCATTAGGATTGGTGTCAACCGGGGTAGTGCAGCTCTTACATGGGAAAGAGGGACAGGGCGGAGCAGATATGATCGCTCATTTAGGCTACCCTGTCTATATCCTGACACTGCTTGGTGTTTGGAAAATATTGGGAGTGATCGCACTGCTGATTCCTAAATATCCATTAATAAAAGAATGGGCGTATGCAGGATTGTTTTTTGTGATGACCGGAGCAATATATTCACACATCGCATCGGGTGACCCTGCGACAGCAACACTTCCCGCGCTGCTGCTTCTTGTGCTCGCGGTGCTGTCGCGGTATTTCAGGTCTGCAGATAGAAAAATTATTTCAGTTAGTAATAAATGAGCAAACCGAATCCCAACGTCGATTGGTATTTCCGTAAAGCCAAACAGTGGCAGAGCGAATTGGAGAAATTAAGAACGATCGTTCTCGACTGCGGCCTGACCGAAGAATTAAAGTGGGGCTGCCCGTGCTACACATCCGAGAAACATAACATTGTTTTGATACATGAATTTAATAAGTACTGTGCGCTGTTGTTTTTCAAAGGTGCATTATTAAAAGATTCGAAAGATATTCTGATCCAACAAACCAAGCATGTGCAGGCGGCGCGTCAGGCGCGTTTTACTTCTGTAAGCGAAATAAGGAAGATGGAATCCGCGTTGAAAGCCTATATCAAAGAGGCCATCAAAGTGGAAAAAGCAGGCTTGAAAGTAGAATTAAAAAAGACGTCGGAATTCGATATGCCCGAAGAATTCGAACACAAATTACACGAGGTTCCCGCCTTAAAAAAGGCTTTTTATAAGCTTACGCCGGGTCGACAGCGGGGATATCTTCTCTATTTTTCTTCAGCCAAACAATCCAAAACCCGCGAGTCGAGAATAGAAAAATATTTGCCGCAAATTTTGAATGGGAGGGGGTTGGAGGATTAAAATTCGAGGGAGCCTCCTCCCACTTCAACATTGAACCCGCATTGCTTTTATATACATTCGAAAAAAATGAGAAACGGATTCCCAGAAGAATGCCGGTAATATTCTAACAAGGAAATAATATAGAATTTTCAAATAATTTTTTTTCTGTTGTCCTGTTTCGCTGGTCCCAACCGTCATTAGTGTGCAATTCACATATAAATTGAAATACTTATGGACAAAAGAATTAATTTTATTGAAAAAGGGTATAATGCGTTAAAGCCGATGTTTGCTTTGGGAGCATATCTTGCGAATTCGCCGATCGAGCAGGTGCTGCTCGATCTCATCGATTTCCGGGTATCGCAGATCAATGGCTGCGCCTACTGCCTTGATATGCACTCGAAAGATCTCTGGGCTCGTGGCGAAACAGAGCAGCGGCTGTATGTTTTGGATGCGTGGCGTGAAGCGCCGTTCTACAGTGATCGCGAGCGCGCAGCGCTTGCCTGGGCAGAAGCGCTGACCATCATTCCGAATGGAGGCGTCACCGATGACATTTACGCCCAAGTGCGAGCGCAGTTTTCCGATGAAGAGATCATTGATCTGACGATGAAAGTGCTTGGCATTAATATGTGGAACCGCCTCAACATTGCGTTTGGTAGCACTCCCGGAACGTACAAAGTAGGCGAGCACGCAAGACACCTTCAATTGAAAAGTTAAAAAGGATATACCCATTTTCGAACAGAGCTGCCAGTTTAGTCTGCGTTGAGAGATTTCGCCTCTTCCCGTTGGCAGGGTAAAGCCCGCCCCCCAGCTGTCGTGTAGCCGCTGCTCACGGCATAGCTAAAAATCTAAAGAATTTTTGAAATTAGGGGAATAAATCGGAACTTGCAGTATTACGGATTCGTTATATGCGTCCCGCGAACGAAAAGGCAACTTTTATCGAGCGGTAAACCGATTGTTCATTGACAGAAGAGAAGTTTTAAAGTCAGCAGGATGAGTACAAGGTAACTTGCGTAAAGTTGGTAGGAATATCGATTTTACTTGAGGAGTCTAACTCATCAAGCAGCAAGTTTCCGTGAATTTTTTAAGATTCATTTTCTTGCATCAATCTATCCAGATTGATACAGGCATCAAGCGCTCAGCTTGATTATAGTTTTAAAACTATAATACAACGGAGAGTTTGATCCTGGCTCAGGACGAACGCTGGCGGCGTGCTTAACACATGCAAGTCAAGGCTCGTAGCAATACGGGACTGGCGCACGGGTGCGGAACACGTAGGCAATCTACCCTTAAGGGGAAAACAACCCGTTGAAAGACGGGCTAAATTTCCGTAACATCGCGAAGTGGCATCATTTTGCGATCAAATTTTCTGAAGGATGAGCCTGCGTCTGATTAGATAGTTGGCGGGGTAACGGCCCACCAAGTCGACGATCAGTAGCTGGTCTGAGAGGATGATCAGCCACATTGGGACTGAGATACGGCCCAGACTCCTACGGGAGGCAGCAGTGAGGAATATTGCTCAATGGGGGAAACCCTGAAGCAGCAACGCCGCGTGAGGGATGAAGGGGCTTCGCCTTGTAAACCTCTGTAGTTGGGGACAAATGTAGGGTTACTACCCTATTGATGGTACCCAAAAAGTAAGGATCGGCTAACTACGTGCCAGCAGCCGCGGTAATACGTAGGATCCGAGCGTTGTCCGGATTTACTGGGTGTAAAGGGTGCGCAGGCGGAATGGTAAGTCAGAGGTGAAATCTCATCGCTCAACGGTGAAACTGCCTTTGATACTATCGTTCTTGAGTCCGGTAGAGATCTGTGGAATTCCGAGTGTAGCAGTGAAATGTGTAGATATTCGGAAGAACACCAGTGGCGAAGGCAGCAGATTGGGCCGGTACTGACGCTCAGGCACGAAAGCATGGGGATCAAACAGGATTAGATACCCTGGTAGTCCATGCCCTAAACGATGTACACTTGATGCCGGCCCTCAGGGTCGGTGTCGCAGCTAACGCGTTAAGTGTACCACCTGGGGAGTACGCTCGCAAGGGTGAAACTCAAAGGAATTGACGGGGGCCCGCACAAGCAGTGGAGCATGTGGTTCAATTCGATGCAACGCGAAGAACCTTACCTAGGCTTGAAAGGCAGTCTAAAGCAGCGAAAGCTGTGTACCCGCAAGGGGGGCTGTACAGGTGCTGCATGGCTGTCGTCAGCTCGTGCCGTGAGGTGTTTGGTTAAGTCCAGCAACGAGCGCAACCCCTGGGTTTAGTTGCCAGCACGTAATGGTGGGAACTCTAAACCAACTGCCTACGCAAGTAGTGAGGAAGGTGGGGACGACGTCAAGTCATCATGGCCCTTACGCCTAGGGCTACACACGTACTACAATGGCAACTACAGTGGGCAGCAAGACCGCGAGGTGGAGCGAATCCCATAAAAGTTGTCTCAGTTCAGATCGGAGTCTGCAATTCGACTCCGTGAAGTTGGAATTGCTAGTAATCGTAGATCAGCATGCTACGGTGAATACGTTCCCGGGCCTTGTACACACCGCCCGTCACGCCATGAAAGCCGAGGGTACCCAAAGCCGCCTCATAAGCGTCTAAGGTAAAATCGGTGATTGGGGCGAAGTCGTAACAAGGTAGCCGTACCGGAAGGTGCGGCTGGATCACCTCCTTTCTAAGGTGCAAACGGCGAAAGCTGCGAGCGAAAGCTTACAGCTCAAACCAAAAACGTTTTTCTGATTGGTCTTCACGGACACATTAGTCAAACGGCACAAAATCATTTGTGAATCAAAAATTCACAGTATTGTCCTACTGACCTTCTCTCTGTCTTTGGATTGTTAATCCAACTAATCCCGTCGCTCTGCGATGGGATTTTTTTTTGGTCCCATTGCAAAAACTGTATTCGAAAGAATATGGGTTTTGGGCGTTTTGCTCGAAATTTATTTTATACTTTATACTATAATTATGAATAAAAATTAATTTGGAAAAATATTTTTCTGTTAGTATCTTTGTGCCCGTTAACTCAAAACACTTTTAATACTATGAATAGACTTATCATTGCATTAACTATAATTTTTGTACTTACTGGTGGGAAAAATGGATTCTCTCAATGGGAGGGGGGAAATGCATTAGAATATAAGATCCCGAAGTTAACCTCAATACCACCAATTTCCACTGGCCAACCATTGGATGTTGTGCTTGCTTATAACTGGTTCGATCAGGCAATGAGAACGTACCAAAGTTGGACGATTGATAGTTTTTTTAATGCAATGCAGTATAGCGATACCGCAAAATATATTGCCGATGCAACATACCGTATTTGCGATGATAATCCGATCACATATCACCTTTGGCTGATGGGTGGCGGAGGCATCCCTTTTGCATATTGGCCACGAACAGATCCATCGCATGCCAATTTGACATTCGGAAGGCGGTTATGGACTATTGCTCATGATACTGCTCGTACTGCCTATTTACTCAGCTCCGAAATTATTTCGGATATAAAAGTAATTGATACATTTTCGATAAGTAATTCAGCTTCGCATGGATCCTATGCACGACAGATTGTCCGCGTTACTGGTCATATCCTTGATGAGATAAAAGGGAGATATATTCCATCTTGTGCAATAGATACATTCTACGCGGTTCATGGGAAGACTTCGCCACAATCAGTCTATCCGCCATCTTTAACATCGCCAGTTAGGGCAGATACAGGAGCGTGTATTCAATTCGAATATTCTTTGGGGTGGGATAGAATGCCAAATAATGACGTTGGCGTTTCCTGGCCATTAGTAGATTCTACGGGGACATGGGTAAAGCCCGATTCAGAATATATCGTATTTCTTGGTCTCGTACAAATAAATTCCGATAGCAACTATTCTTATTTTACTGTGCAGCCACTTTGGGGGGGGTTTGGCTCTACTGCAGGTATGTATCCAGTTCGAGGAGGAATTGTAATTGATCCACATGACGATTTTGGAATTGGCGCACCCTCTGGACTCACGGTTGACGTTTGGAAAAGCCGTTTACGTGCTCGTATTTATAAACTTATTAATCCCTAAGTCAAATTTAACCTGGAGAAAATTCTATGAAGCAGTTATATGTGGCTTCCATCCTCGCGATTATTTTTTTGTCTGCTCGGAGCACCCTAGCGCAATGTAATATACCTTGTTGCGATGAAGAATTTCCTTATGTTTTTTGTACACCTAATGGTCAGACTGAGGCATGTTCAAAAGATCCGAATCACGACCCTACATTTCCTAATCCGCCGAATTTTCCTGCAAAGGCGACATATCTCCCAAGTAGTGTATGTGTTTATGAGGCAAGCGGCAATGTAACATGGTTGCCAACTACACAACCACCTACGCCGCCAACTGATCCAGGCGGACCAGGAGCAGCCCATGACCAATGGGTTAAGGATATAGCAGCATGGAATAGCGGGCAGAATATTCCTAATGAGCCTACTAATACTTGTGGCCCTGATCCTTGTGGAACCGAACCTCAATGTGCGGCAGATGACCCTTGTGGAACTGAGCCGACAAAATATGAGAGTGATGGGGTTACGATTACTCAAGCATGGCAGAATTGGGATGATTGTGAAACTGGTGCAGATGGCACAACTACTCATGCTGATTGGGTTCAATGTTTGAGTGACCATACTATATGGGTAAATTGTGAAGCTGGCAGTGGTTCGGATGGACCGGCACATGATACCTGGGTTAAGTGCAATAGCGACTTCGCCTTAGCTGATGCACAATGGCATTCCGATAATGCAGCTTTTACAGCGGCACAAACTGGTTATACCCAAGTTTGGGACCAAACACAAGCTCAAAGTGATGCCAATGCTGCGTTACAAAACTGGCTTGCGCTTTGTGGTCTCTCTGGGTCGACTCATTCTGATTGCTGTCTGCAAGTAATGGAAATATTAGATCCGAATAATTTTACTAATCTTCATGCAAATCCTCAAACTACTCTTGCGGCGACGGTTGGTGGAGCAGGTGGCTTGCAAGCTGGTTTCCCCGGTTGTAATGAAACATCTTGTCCGGATAGGTGGATAGAAGTAAATAATTGTCCTCAATTTTTGTATCAATCGAGTAATCCAAATGCAACTGGTGACCCAGGGTATACATTTCATTCCGTACCGAAGTTGACTTTTTTTACTGGAACCACTCCGCCAAGCGGAACTGCAAATGGCTATGGCGCCTGTAGCTTTTACCAGCTAATGGAACATGAGATCGGGCATTACTTAGGTATGCACCATCCTGAAGAATTAGGATGTAATAACAATGCAAATAGAGGTTGTCCACAAGTCATGTCTCAAAGTCAAAATATTCCTAACGGTATTCCGAAGAATTTGACTAGTGATGATCAGTGCCAATTCAAAAAACTTTATTGTGATCCTTGCAGCTCAAAAGTCTTGGGTGATGATAGGCAAAGTGTTCAACCGCAGATATATCCGAACCCATCAACTGGAGTAACAAATCTCCAATATGAAGTTAATGATTTTACTTTTGTAAAAATATCGTTATGCGACATTCTTGGAAAGGAAATTATAGTGGTTTTCTCTGGACTACAGAGTGAGGGCTACTATCAACTTTCACTTCCAACACAATATCTGCCTTCCGGCAATTATATCTGTCGGATTCTTACAGAAAAAAATCAGTATAATTTGAAGTTTACTTTAACTAAATAATTAAAGTTAAATCAAGCAACGAGTGCATCACCCGGGGTTTATATTATTCAAAATTAAAAATGTAAAATAGTGAGAACTGCCAACGAAGCTCTTGTAGTCGCTACCTTTTACATTAAAAGCGAAAGTCCTAAAGTTGACTCGTTCTTTATATATGTCACGGGAGGCATCTACACGTGAAAAAGAATTAACTCAATTGTAATATTTTTACAAGAATTATTACTTGATTGAATTTGTCCTACTGTCACTTCATCGGTATTCATTCTCTATGATGAGAATGAATGTGGTTGACCGGTGAAGCTGATTCATCAAGCACATTTGATCTGGAGGATTTATGAGAAAGGTACCTTCCCCGACTGCGATCACGTTAGATCAGTACAACGGTCCGTGGGGCGCGGCGCAGGCAGCACACTTGCTCCGGCGGACGATGTTCGGAGCAACGCCGGCAGATATTACTGCTTTGCAAGCAATGACAATGTCGCAGGCAGTCGATTCGATGTTGACGCTCGATGCGGCTCCGACCAATCTACCACTAATCTGGTATCACGGAGATTCCAACGGTACGAATGATGGGCAGACCTGGGTCGGGCTTGTATATAATTCTATGACCGACTTCAACCGGACAGAATCGCTCGGCGGATGGTGGATCAGTTTGATGCTCTTTCAAAATCGTACGATCCGCGAGAAGATGACACTGTTTTGGCATAATCATTTTTCATGCGGCGCGACGACTGTTGGCGATGCACGATATATGTACAAGCAGAATACACTGCTCAGAGCAAATTGTCTCGGAAATTTTAAGTCGCTTGTCAAATCTATTACGCTCGATCCGGCGATGCTCGTGTACTTAAGCGGCAATCAAAATATTGCATCAGCACCGAACGAGAATTATGGTCGCGAATTGCAGGAGCTATTTACGATTGGGAAGGGCACCGAAGTTTCCGCCGGAGATTACACGACATATACCGAGGCCGATGTAAAGGCAGCAGCGCGTGTTCTCACAGGTTGGGCAGACGATGCTACAAGCGTCAGCGCCTTCTTTACCTCAGCGAAACACGATGCCTCTAATAAGCAATTTTCGGGTCGTTACAATAATACGGTCATAACGGGCGCGTCAGATCAAACGGGGGCTACCCGAGAGCTTGACGATCTGTTGACGATGATATTTAGCGAACAAGCAACAGCTGAGTATATCTGCCGCAAGATATTCCGATGGTTCGTTGATTATGTCATTGATGACTCGATCGAACAAAACGTGATCGTCCCTCTTGCGCAAACCCTTATCTCGAATAATTTTGAGATCAAGCCGGTGATGTCACAGCTTTTGAAAAGCTCATTATTTTATGATCCGGCATATACCGGATGCGTCATCAAGCCGCCGACGGATCTTATCATCGGGTCGATGCGCCTCTTGAACGTCACGCTTCCTGATACTGCATATATCACGAACCAATATTACGGTTGGATCGGACTCAGAGACGACGGTGAGAATATGCAGCAAAAAATACTTGAACCGCCGAATGTTGCCGGTTGGCCTGAGTATTACGAAGCGCCGTCATATCACGAGCTGTGGATTAACTCCGGAACGCTCAATACACGGCTGAAATTTCTGACCGCTATTGCAACGAACACGCACCAAAACCCAGTCCATAATGAATTGTTGACGAGTGCAGACCTTATCACACTCGCAAAAACATCATCCGATCCGTCGAATCCGCTCATGCTTATTTCCGATCTTGCGGCATTGTTCTTCCCGAATCCGTTGACGAGCGACCAAATGACTACACTGCACGACCAGCTGCTTCCTGGGTTGCCGGATTACGAATGGACGAACGAATGGTCAGCATTCACTGCTGCACCAACCGATGCAACAAAAAAGGCAGCCGTGGTTAATAAACTGACGATACTGATCAATTATATGGTTCAGCTTCCCGAATATCAATTAATGTAAGGAGTACTAAAATGAAACGTAGAGATTTCCTTAAAGTCGCAGCGCCCGCAACGGTACTACCGTTTCTCGTCGGCGGATTTTCACTAAAAGCATTCGCGAACAATCCGTTTTTGCATTCTCTGGTTCAAGGCGGAGGATCGAACGATCGTGTCTTTGTCCTGATACAACTGATCGGCGGCAACGACGGTTTGCAGACGGTCATCCCGCTGGACCAGTATTCCCAGATCATGGCGGCACGCTCGAATATTGCGATCAAAGAAACGGATGTGCTGAAAATTACCGACACGCTCGGATTGCATCCGAATATGAGCGGTATGCAGACACTGTACGAGCAAAACAAAATTGCGATCGTGCAGAATGTCGGTTATCCTCAGCCGAATTTTTCGCATTTTCGCTCGATCGATATTTGGTTGACCGGTGCAGATTACAACGAAGTATTGCAGACAGGATGGCTTGGGCGCTATCTCGATCAGGAATATCCCGGCTTCCCGACCGGATATCCGAATGCTTCAATGCCTGATCCGATCGCGATTCAGATCGGTTCTGCAGTAACACTCGGGCTTGAGGGCCAGAACGGAAATATGGGGATGGCGTTTACCGATCCGACGGCATTCAGTAATATTATTAATGGGACAACGTCGCCTGTACCGAATACTCGCGCTGGGCATGAACTTGGATATTTGCGTTCGGTCGCAACCCAGCTGCAATTGTTTTCAACCCCGGTAAAAAATGCCGCATCAAAGGGCAAGACGCTTTCAACCCAATGGCCGACTGCGGGAAATAACTCACTTGCCGACCAGCTTCGCATTGTTGCACAGCTTATTGCCGGCGGACTGAAGACAAAAATTTATGTCGTCAATCTTGGCGGCTTCGATTCGCATACCGATCAGCGGAAAGGACAAGATCCGTTGCTGCAAAAATTATCCGATGGAGTCTCTGCATTTCAGGACGAATTAAAATTAAATGCGCTCGAAGATCGTGTCATCGGAATGACGTTCTCGGAATTTGGCAGGCGCATCAAATCGAATGACAGCGGTGGGACCGATCACGGGGCGGCGGCACCGCTATTTGTTTTTGGTACAAAAGTTGTTGCCGGTATTCACGGAAGTAACCCGGTACTTCCGGCAAATGCGACCGTCGATGATAATCTTACAATGGAATTTGATTTCCGTTCTGTATATGCTTCCGTGTTGAAAGAGTGGTTCGTATCAAGTGACTCGGAGGTAACGAATACACTACTGAAGCAATATTCTACACTGCCGATTATCCAACAACAATCCGGTGTCGCACAGAACGGACAAGATGCAACGGTTGATCTGCTTCAAAACTACCCGAATCCATCGGGCGGCTCAGGATTGCCAACAGCGACGAACATCACATTCCGCACGTTGGGCGGTTATGCGACGCTCCGAGTTTTCGACGTCAAAGGAGAAATGATCGGGACGATTATTGATGGACCGGTCACCTCCGGCGAACAAACCGTCAGTTTTGATACCGGTCATTTGCCGAGCGGTACATATTTTTACCGACTCGATTCCGGCGGGACAACCCTGACGAAAGAAATGGTGGTCGTACGATAGGGAGTATCGTTATTACGCGCTGTTATACACTGATCGCGGTTGAAATCTTTTTCTTACTTGTCGGCTGTGTGACAAATGTTTTTGCACAAGGCAAGTGGGCATCAGATTCAACGAATGGCTTTACGGTTCGTGCCGGACTAACTGCATGTACGTTCAGTAATAAAATATATGTTTTTGGCGGATACGACAATGCTACCTACCTCAACACGCTCGAAATATTTGACCCTTCGGCTCACGAGTGGAGTACGCCAAAAACAACCGGCACGTTTACGGCGCGACGCGGGCTTTGCTCCGCAATTGTAAATGGAAAGATATATCTGATTGGCGGATATGACGGGAAGAACTGGTTGAACACACTCGAAGTGTTCGATCCTGTGACAAACGAATGGAGTACACCTGTCACACAGGGGACATTAGCGCCACGCGAAAAATTCTGCTGTGCTGTTGTGAATGATAAAATTTATGTCTTTGACGGATACGATGGTATCAATCATCTAAATAGTGTGCAGGTATTTGATCCTGCAATTAATACCTGGAGCACTCCTTCGGTAACGGGTACATCAGTACCGCGGCGGGGAGTTTGTGCTGTAATTTTTGACGGAAAGATCTATGTAATGGGCGGGTTCAACGGTAATGAATATCTCAATATTGTTGAAATATTTGACCCAGCAACAAACGAGTGGACAACTCCGGCGGCGACAGGCACCTTCACGGCGCGCGGTGCACTTTGTGCAGGAGCGATCAATAACGTATTATATACGATCGGAGGAGTTCATTATGTTTCACCGAACTATATTCCGCTCAGTACCCTCGAGGCGCTCGATCCTCTTGCAGATCGTTGGACTTCACCTGCTACTATGGGCGCACTAACGCCACGATATGAACTCACCGCCGCTGTATTGAATGGAAGCATCTACGTTTTTGGCGGGAGAACACTGAATAATTTTTTAAACACGGTCGAAGTATTCACACCGTCTTCCGATAATGTCGTTTCAAATACTTATTCATTAGATATGGTCTTTTTCCCGAATCCGTCGGGTGGTGTGGGAGTGTCTCGGGCAACCAACATCACCGTTCGATCAAGCGGCGGATATGCCACACTCTGTCTGTACGATATAAAAGGTAATTTCATTTACACGCTTATGGATGGACCGGTATCAGCGGGCGAACAAACGATTACGATCAATACTAGCAATATATCGCCCGGGACATATTTTTGCAAATTTGAGACGAATGGAACTTCGCTCACGAAAGAGATGATCGTGGTGAGATAAAGACCACCTCCTGTTATTTTATTGCTGAATGATTCCTTCCATGACTTGTTCTTGTTTAATAATCAAGCTGAGGAAGGGATCGCCGTTATTCTTTCTTAATAAGCAGACCAACGTAGAACTTCACTGACTCATTACGTGCGCTTCTTCGGAAACGACCCGGAAATTCCCGCATCACATTCATCCATATCCTGGCGCGATACACTTCGTTTCCTTATTGGTGTTGTCGCGCCGATCTCGTTCGTGATCCTCCTACCGGAGTTGGTCGCTCCGTTCAACGATGACAACCATCTTTTCCAATCGATGGGCTGGCTGCATCACGCATACGGACGGCTGCCATATCTCGGACTATGGGATCAAAATTTTCCGGGTATCGTCCAATTACATTCACTCGTTATTTCTATCTTCGGAGTTTCGCCGTTTGGATTCCGGCTTGTTGATTTTCTTGCTCAATTCGCGACGTGCATTTTGATGGCTGTCATTTTGCACCGACGATATGGAAAGTTCGTGGCCCTTGCTGCGCCCTCGCTGTTTGCTCTTGATTATATGATCGGTTCGTATTGGCTCTCCGGTCAGCGTGACGGTTTTGGTAGTTTGGCAGTACTTGCGGCAACAGCGATCTATCTGTCGCTTCGTTCCTCGCCTCTGAAAGAGAGAAAAATATTAAGCTATATCGGAATGTTTGCTGCCGGTACGTTTATGGCGATCGCGTTCGATTTGCGCCCGACGCAAATATTTTTGGCAATAGCACTTGCTGTCGCAGTCATTATTTATGATAAGAAATATCGTTGGGAGTGGCTTCTATGCTATACGCTCGGCGGACTTACTGTTATCGGGAGTATTGTTATTCAGTATGCTGCACAGCCCGGTGTTCTGGGCGAGTTCTGGCAAGATGCGATCCGGTTTAATACAGAAGTATTCACCCTGCCTCAATATACTTTTCCGTGGTATCGTATGCTGTTCTTTCGTCCACGCGAGATCGTTTATAATCTTGTTGTTATTTTATGGTGCGTCCAATATGTTCGTTCGAAACGTGTCCCGGTGTTTCACGGATTCGGAAATAGGCTGAAGAACGCTCCGGTAGAGTCAACGCTTTTTTTGATGTATTACATTGCCTCAAAAGCGGGCGTGATCATGATGGGTAAGTTCTTCATCGGGCATTACCACCCTCAACTTATTCTCAATGCTATCCTTGCAGCGCTCGTTTTGAATTATGTGATCCAATTATTCAATAAATACCGTGTGGTGAAATATATTCCGGCGTTGATACTGGCAGTATTGACTGTTCGGATTTATGCCCTGAGTCAGATACCGCCGATAACAAAAAATATTATCAACAGCCGCGAATTTCGGCTTGATAAAATTAGGGTCCGCAACCCATACGATGTGAACGATTGGGAAGAAGAGTACGGGAAAACATCCGATTATTTGCTTCGTCATGATGCTCGCGGCAACCGATTAGAAGTTTGGGGATGGTGCCCGGGGCTCTACTGGCGTACCGGGTGTAATTCGAGCAGCCGCTTCCCGTTTATGCTTCCTCTTATCATGACCGGTAAGCACGGTGAATATACCGATTTCCAGCGTAAATGGCAGAGAGAGTTCATGGATTCGCTTACGCTCGCTCCCCCAAAGTTCGTGGTGATCGCCGTCGATAGTTTCGGTATCAACCAGTTTTACTACCACACATCATATCAATTAGTCGATTCCGTCCCGGGGTTTCGCAGACTTCTCGACACAGGATATACGCTTGATACGTCAATGAGCCAGTGGTATATCTACAAGAATAAAGCTTTCTGACCCTGATTCGGTATTCTGATCCTGATTCGATAATCGTAGTTTTTTCGAACTTTTCGGGATAAAATCCGTTTACATTCAGCTCTGAAAACGTGGGAGGCAAGCCCGGCAAGGCAAGCCGCCAACTACCACTAAACAAATACTACAATGGCTAAAAAAATAACGGGTTATATCAAACTCCAGATCCCTGGTGGCAAGGCGACGCCTGCTCCGCCGGTCGGTCCCGCCTTAGGTCAAAAAGGTGTGAATATTATGGAGTTCTGCAAGCAATTCAATGCGAAAACGGCGAAGGCTGATGGAATGATCACGCCGGTCGTCATTACTGTGTATTCCGATAAGAGCTTCACCTTCATCACCAAGACGCCACCGGCAGCGGTGTTGCTTCTGAAAGCGGCGAAGCTCGAGAAGGGTTCGAAAGAATCCAACCGCACGAAGGTCGGCAAAGTATCTTCGAAGCAAGTGAAAGAAATTGCTGAACTGAAAATGGCCGATCTCAATGCCGCTTCTGTCGAAAGCGCAATGAGTATGGTTGCCGGAACCGCCCGCTCGATGGGCTTACTCGTGGAGGGATAAGCAAAATGGCACAACACGGTAAACGGTACAACAATCTTGCGAAAAAGGTCGAAGGCACGAAAGCAATGCCGATTGGCGACGCAGTAAAGAAAGTGAAAGAACTCGCAACCGCAAAGTTTGACGAGTCGATTGACATTGCGATCAATCTCGGAGTCGATCCGCGCAAAGCCGATCAGGCGATTCGCGGAACGGTTGCACTGCCGCACGGAATCGGTAAGAAAGTCCACGTGACGGTCATTACAAAGAATCAGGAAGCCGCTGCGAAAGAAGCAGGCGCCGATGAGGTCGGTTTCGAGACCATCCTGGAAAAAATTAAAGGTGGTTGGACGGGGACAGATGTGATCGTTGCAACACCTGAGGTCATGGGCGAGCTCGGAAAGCTCGGTCGTGTACTCGGCCCCCGCGGCTTGATGCCAAACCCAAAAGCGGGTACGGTCACGCAGGATGTCGGCACTGCAGTCAAAGAAGTCAAAGCGGGTAAGATCGAATTCCGCGTTGATAAGCAGGGCAATGTACACTCGACCGTTGGCAAAGCATCGTTCGAAGCGAACAAACTTGCGGATAACATCAATATGTTCATCGCGACGATTCTTCGCGCAAAGCCATCATCGGCGAAAGGCCACTACATCAAAGGTGTAGCGATCTCCAGCACGATGGGGCCGAGTGTGAAGATAGATACGACCGAAGCCCAGAAAGCTCACGCGTAATGTAATTGCTTCTTAGAAATTACGAACGAAGGGCTGAAATTTCTCAGCCCTTTTTTATTTTATGGCAGGATATTCAGGAACGCCGCTCGTTAAAAAGCTCGGCATCAAAGCCGGGATGAAAATTTCTGTCGTTGGTGCGCCGGAAGAATTCTGGAAAGAGCTTGGCGAGATGCCGGAAGTGAAGGCAACTGAGAAGCCGACAAAAGAAATGGATTTCATTCTGTTCTTTTCGGATTCAAAAAAAATGTTCGAGAAACATTTTTCGAAGTTTAGAGACGCGCTTTCTACAAGTGGCATGCTCTGGATCAGCTGGCCGAAGAAAGCTTCGAAAATCGCGACAGACCTGAATGAAAATATTATCCGCAACTTCGGACTGGCGAATGGGCTTGTCGATGTCAAAGTCTGTGCGGTTACTGATAAGTGGTCGGGGCTGAAGTTCGTGTATCGCCTGAAAGACCGCGTATAAACTTTTGCCATAAAGAATGATGTTGCTCTGCATTCGATTCTGCAATAGCAACACGGAATTCGACGGACTGTGACGGATGTCCACGGAATTTCCATATTGATCCGTCGTATTCCGTCAAATTCCGTGTACCTATTCTAAGTATAATAATGAATATTCCAACGCGCACGCATTACGCAGGCGAACTTCGCCCCACGCATATCGGAGAACGAGTAACGATTAACGGTTGGATAGATTCTAACCGCGACATGGGCAGCTTGCTGTTTTTCGATATTCGCGATCGCGCCGGCAAGGTTCAGTGTGTCATCGAGCCAAGCGATGCGACAATGTTTCTCTATGAAGAAGGAAAGAAATTTCGTTCCGAGTTTGTCGTCAGTATTGAAGGCACGGTTCGTAAGCGCTCGAACCCAAATTCGAAGATACCGACAGGTGAGATAGAAATTCTCGTCGAATCGATCATTATCTTGAATGAAGCAGAAGTACCTCCATTCGTCATTGAAGAAGAAGTCAAAGCGAACGAAGACCTGCGCCTAAAATATCGTTATCTCGACCTTCGCCGCCCGAGTTTACAGAAGAATTTGATGATCCGCCACCGGATCACGAAATCCATTCGCGATCATTTCGATGCGCGCGGCTTCATCGAGATCGAAACGCCGATGCTGATGAAAGCAACACCGGAAGGTGCGCGCGATTTTCTTGTGCCGAGCCGTCTTCATCCGGGTGAATTTTATGCACTTCCACAATCGCCGCAGATATATAAGCAGATATTAATGGTGGCGGGGCTTGACAAATATTTCCAGATCGTTAAATGTTTCCGTGATGAAGACCTTCGCGCCGACCGCCAGCCGGAGTTCACGCAGCTTGACGTAGAGATGAGCTTCCCGGATGAAGAGATGGTTTATGATGTCATGGAAAGCTGTTTGCGGAAAGTGTGGGGCGATGTCGGATACGAACTACCGAAGTTTTTGCGCTATTCATACAAAGAAGTAATGGAGCGTTTCGGTTCGGACAAACCTGACCTTAGATATAAACTTGAGATCATTATGCTCACAGAAAAACTTCGCGGAAAAACAGAGTTTAAAGTCTTCAATGATGTTCTGCAAAAAAAACAGGGCACGATCGGCGCTGTCGTTGTGCCGGGCGGAGCCGCGTGGAGCCGCAAACAAATTGACGAGCTGACCGAACTTGCGAAAAAGTATGGAGCGGGCGGTCTTGTGTGGCTGAAGAAGACTGATTCCGGAATAGATTCGAGTGCAAAGAAATTTCTTACTGAGGAACTTCATTCTGAGATTGCTGAAGCTTGCGCAATGAAAGCGGGCGATATGGCGCTGATTGCTTGCCACGAAAAATGGAGCAGGGCATACACAATTCTTGGTGCAATTCGCATTGAGATCGCAAAGCGTCTCGAACTCACTAAGGGGAAACAATTCGAGTTTGTGCCGCTGTGGGTTGTCAACTTTCCCATGTTTGAGCTTGACGAAGAAAGCGGCAATTACAATGCTATGCATCACCCGTTCACATCGCCGGTTGTTGAAGATTGGGAAAATAGAACGGAAGACCTAGCGGCGATTCGTGCGCGTGCGTATGATATAGTTGTCAACGGCTATGAACTCGGGTCCGGCTCGATCAGAATTCACGACCGGAAATTGCAGTCGGAAGTCTTCGATATGCTCGGCCTTTCAAAAGCCGAGCAAGAAAAGAAATTCGGGTTTATGCTTGACGCATTCAGATATGGCGCGCCGCCGCACGGAGGAATGGCACTTGGTATTGACCGCATCGCCATGCTCTGTGCAGCAACGGATAATATCCGCGACGTGATTGCATTCCCGAAGACGACGTCAATGCAAGGCTTGATGGAAGATTGTCCTTCACCGATCGACCCGAAGCAGCTTGCCGAACTGAAGATTTCGATCAAAAATTAATCCGCGAACATCCGCAGAGATCTGCGTTATCCGCGTGCCATTATGCGCGTTTCAATTCAAAAGAATTATTCAAGAGAGGCAATTTCTCACTTCACCGGATTGAGGTTGCCTCAGTCAGGCGATCATTTTATCATCGAAACAGATAAAGTTGTCACATCCCTGCTTGAATCGCAACTTGAGGTCATTTCACTTTTTCTGACCGAAGAATATTTCAATAAGAAGCGAGCATTGATCGAGGCACATTCTCAAGATGCAGAAGCGGCAGTCTTTCTTGCACCGAAAAATGAGATGGAGCAGATCGTCGGATTTGCTCTTCATCAAGGAATAATGGCGGCAGCAAAAATTCCGCGGGAATGTTCTCTTGATGAAATAATTCACAAGAGTACCAAGCCGGTTCTTCTTGTCATTCTTGATGAGATAGCCGACGCAGAAAATATGGGGGCGATCTACCGGACAGCACTTGCAATGGGTGCTTCGGCAATTCTCATCGATAATCGAAGTATCAGCCCGTGGATTCGTCGTGCAGTTCGTGTTTCGATGGGAGCGGTATTCGATCTGCCGACAATAACCGTTGATTCATTGCTTAATGCCATCGAGCAAATTAAGAATTCGAATATCTCTGTTTATGCAACGACGATTAGTGCAAATGCACAATCACTATGGTCTGTTGATCTCACAAAAGATGTAGCATTGATATTTGGCTCGGAAGGGTATGGTATTAAAGACAATGTTATCTCATCGGCTGATGCTGAAATAACATTTCCTATGCCGGTAGGTATTGATTCGCTTAACGTTGCGATCACAGAAGGGGTCTTCTTGTACGAGGTTGCTCGTCAGCGAAAGATTAATAGTTAGTCATAATCATCCGAGTGCGTCACAGCCAGTTTCCTGCAGCCGTTCTTCTTTCATAAGTTTTATTAGTCACTATGAAACAAGGGCACTATGAGAACACTGTTGATAATTATTATTCTGCTTCCGGCGACGCATCCAACGTTGTTTAATATAGCGATGGCTCTCGTCGAGGAGATATAAGCAGAGAAAAAATGTCAAAAAGCGCCGATTATTCGGCGTTTTTTGTTTTGGACGGGTAATTCGGTCGAAATCTCTCAAAAAAGGAACTTTCTTACCTTAAAAAGGCTTATTACCCCGCTCAAAATACCGCGATTTTCAAGTGCGGTAACTTATTATTTTCTGAGGAGAACGAACGTGTCGAAGAAGAAAAATACGTATGCGCTCAAGACCTATAGCGCCAAAGAAGGCGAACTCAAGCGCGATTGGTATGTAGTCGATGCCGACGGCCAGACGGTCGGCCGCCTTGCAACACAGGTCGCCAGCGTCCTGCGCGGCAAGCATAAAGCAGCGTTCACTCCGCACGTTGATACCGGCGATTTTGTCGTTGTGATCAACGCAGAAAAAATTAAACTTACCGGGAAGCGCGAAGACCAGAAAGAGTACTTCCGTAATACGCAATATCCGGGTGGCGCGCGGTTCGTAAAATTTAAAGATATGCGCTCCGAGCATCCCGATCGTATCGTCGAGCATGCTGTCAAAGGAATGCTTCCGAAGAATTCGCTTGGCCGCCGTGTCGGTATGAAGCTGAAAGTTTATGCCGGTGCCGAGCACCCGCATGCAGCACAGCAGCCGAAATCACTCAAGTTAGTATAATTTTAGCAGGTAATTTTCTTCAATGGCAAAACATCACGCAGTAATCACCGTCGGCCGCCGCAAGAATGCAGTTGCCCGCGTTCATCTGACACCCATCACCGATGGGAAGGGAATGAACATTGAGATCAATGGGAAGACATTCGAAAAGTTTTTCCCCAACGAGATCCATCGCGAGGACGTCGTTCGTCCGCTCAAGGCAACAGGTCAGTACGGTAATTACAGTGTGAACGCCAATGTCGTTGGCGGCGGAACAAGCGGGCAAGCAGGCGCGGTGCGTCTTGCGATCGCACATTCGCTTGTCGGCCTCAATGAGGAATTTCGTGCAATGCTTCGCAAAGAAGATCTGATGACGCGCGACCCGAGAATGGTCGAACGCAAAAAGCCCGGGCAGCCGAAAGCGCGCAAGAGATTCCAGTTCTCGAAGCGTTAAAAGTTTCTGGCCACTGGTCCCTGACCATAGGCCACTGTTTTAAAACCATATATATCTTCGTTAATTGCACCGGTGGTGCTCGCTGCGGTGAGTTTCGGTGCGAGAAGGTATAGAGAATATTAAACCAAACAACCATGAGAATTCAATTAGACGACCTTTTAGCGGCCGGTGCACATTTCGGCCATCTGACCCGCCGTTGGAATCCGAAGATGAAGCCATATATCTTCATGGAACGCAACGGTATCCACATTATCGATCTCAATAAGACACAGCAGCTTGCTGAGGAAGCCCTGGCAACTGCCGAGAAGCTTGCTGCAGAAGGAAAGCGTTTCCTGTTCGTTGCGACAAAAAAGCAGCTCCGCCAAGCTGTCAAGGACGAAGCCATCCGATGCGGACAGTATTTTGCGGTTGACCGCTGGCCCGGTGGAATGCTGACTAATTTTACGACCATTCGCAAATCCATCAAGCGTTTGCAGCAACTCGATAAAATGGAAGAGGATGGCTCGATCGAGAATTACACAAAGAAAGAGCAGCTCCTGTTTTCGCGCGAGAAAATAAAGCTAACGGCAACGCTCGGCGGTATTGCCGACATGCGCGGGCTTCCGGGTGCGATGATCATCATCGACATTAAGAAGGAGCATATTGCTGTTAAAGAAGCGCGCACGCTCGGTATTCCGATCTTTGCGCTTGTCGATACGAACGTCGATCCGGACCTTGCAGATTTTCCGATACCGGCCAATGACGATGCGCTTCGCTCGGTACAGCTCTTCGTTCACGCATTCGCCGATGCGATCACAATAGGCCGTGCTGCCGCGAAAGCCAAAAAGCTTGACGATTCGGCTTCGAAAGAGTTAGCGATGAAAGAAAACGACATCGAGGAGACCGAAGAGGTTACAGAAACAGTCGCGGCGTAAACCCGTACACATTGATTCTTACAGATGACGGCGAGCCTCGAAATGATCGCTCGCCGTTTTTAATTACAAAAAAAGTTTAATAAATCGAAAGTAGAATTATGGCCATCAGTGCAGAATTAGTAAAGAAATTACGTGACCGTACCGGTGCCGGAATGGCGGATTGCAAAAAGGCGCTCGAAGAAGCAAACGGTAACGAAGAGCAAGCGATCGAGATCCTTCGCAAGAAGGGCGCTGCGAGCGCTGCAAAGCGGGCAGACCGCGTTGCCAAAGAAGGCGTGATCGTCGTCGCTGTTTCTGACGACAAACATAAAGCCGTTATTGCCGAAGTGAACTCCGAAACGGATTTCGTCGCCCGCAACGAATCGTTTGTTGAGTTTGCGCAAGACGTTGCTGATTCGGCTCTGAAGGCAAGCCCGAACTCGCACGAAGAATTTTTACTGTCAAAACTTTCGTCCGGAATTACCATTTCCGAAGGCGTCGGAGAGCAGACGGGACGAATTGGCGAGAAGATCGAAGCCCGCCGTTTTGAACTTGTCGATTCCGGCAGCGGCGTTATTGCCAGCTACATTCACCCCGGCTCGAAGCTTGGTGTGCTTGTCGCACTGAAAGGCATTGATCCAAGCAAAGGCGCTTCACTCGGACGAGACATTGCGATGCAGGTTGCGGCAATGAATCCGCTTGCGCTTAGCCGCAAAGATGTCGATGCCTCGACCGTCACCAAAGAGATGGATATTTTCCGCACCCAGCTCAAGAACGAAGGCAAGAAAGAAGAGATCGTCGAGCGCATCTTAGGCGGGAAGATGGATAAGTTCTATCAGGATAACGTCCTGCTCGAACAGAGCTTCATCAAAGATGCTTCGAAAACCATTACCGATCTTCTCAAAGAAGCGGGCAATGGAGTCGAAGTGACCGGTTTTGTTCGGATGCAGCTTGGTGAAGGACATCACCATCACGCTGAAGCCGAAGCACAGGCGGCATAAGAAAAGCTGTAACATTACACATAGAGCATAGGTGGTTCGCCTATGCTCTTTTTTTATGTTCTATGCTGTCTGCTTAAAATGACGTATTTTTGCACAACATTCGTGTTGTGAACAACCATATATGCCGCAAACACCGAAATATAAACGCATCCTGCTCAAGCTCTCGGGCGAGTCGCTGCTTGGCGACCGCGAATTCGGGATCGATCCTGCCGTGGTCTCACAATTCTCCGATGAAATTCTTGCGGTGCATAATCTCGGCGTTCAGGTTGCGATCGTCGTTGGCGGCGGCAATATCTATCGCGGCGTCGAGGACAGTGTGGACGGTGTGCAGAAAGTCCAGGGCGATTATATGGGAATGCTGGCGACGATGATCAATGCTCTTGCCTTGCAAAATACGCTCGAAGCGAAAGGAGTTTATACGCGTCTTATCTCTGCGATCTCAATGACGCAGATCGCCGAGCCGTTCATCAGACGCAGAGCAATTCGGCATCTGGAGAAAGGAAGAATCGTCATTTTTGGATCGGGCACCGGAAATCCGTATTTTACGACCGACACGGCAGCAGCGCTGCGAGCTTCGGAGATCGATGCAGACGTTGTACTCAAAGGTACGCGCGTCAATGGCATTTACGATGCTGACCCCGAGAAGAACCCGAATGCCCATCTGATCTCGCAGATCACCTATGCCGATATGCTCAAGAAAGACCTGAGAGTAATGGATATGACGGCGATCACGCTCGCCCAAGAAAACAAGCTCCCCATCATCGTTTTTAATATGAACGAGCACGGAAATCTTATCCGGGTACTGACCGAGGACGGAGTTGGCTCGAAAGTTGTTATGTGATCTTTCCGAATAGTTATGAATACGATAAAAGAAATTCTTTCCGATTGCGACCACCGAATGTCAAAGGCGGTCGAGAGCTGCATCCATGAAATGTCGAAGCTGCGCACCGGGCGCGCATCAACCGCGTTGCTTGATGCAGTACGAGTCGATGCTTATGGTACACCAATGGCGCTAAATCAGGTGGCAAATGTTACAGTACCCGATGCGCATACGATCAATATCCAGGCATGGGATAAAGGCTTGATGGGTTCAATTGAAAAAGCGATCCTTGCTGCGAATCTTGGACTCAACCCGTCGAACGACGGCAATCTCATCCGTGTACCGATGCCGAAGCTGACCGAAGAGCATCGCAAAGAGCTTGTCAAACTCGTCAAGAAACTCGGCGAGGAATCGAAAGTTTCGATCCGTAACGTCCGTCGCGATTCGATGGAGCACTTGAAGAAAGCCGAGAAAGCCGAACATTTCTCAGAAGACGAGCGCAAGCGCGGTGAGGATGAAGTTCAAAAAAGAACCGATGGCAAAGTCAAGGAGATCGATGCCCTCGTCGCCGCCAAGGAAAAAGACGTCATGGCGGTGTGAGAATTTATATTTGTGAGCAGGCGTTAGCCTGTACACGTTTTTTTTTACCATTCAAATCAAGACCTATGCGTAAACTGATGACACTTGTGTTAGCGCTTGTTTTTACGTGCGCGATGATCGTCCCATCCGGCGGGGCATATTCCAAGCCGGCCAATGATAAAGATAAGACTTCGAAGACCAGTAAGTCTTCGGATAAAGACAAAAAAGGCGATAAGAACAAAGACAAGTCCACCAAAGGAAAAGATAAAGCTGATAAAGCCGGCAAAGATAAAGCGAAGGACAAAGGGAAAACTAAAGCCGACAAAGGCAGCAAAGATAAATCCAAAGACAAGAGCAAAGATAAAGGCAAAGACAAAGGCGGCAAGTCAGACAAGGCCAGCAAAGGACCTGACAAAGGAGATAAAGTTGACAGTAAGTCAAAAGGCCCGAACGGAGAGAAAGTATATACCGGACCAAAAGGCGGCAAGTACTACATGAATAAGAGCGGTAACAAGACCTATATTAAGCAATAAGATGAAGTTATCTGTTTAATAAAAAAAACCGCGGAAATTTTCCGCGGTTTTTTTTATTCCTCTAAGTGTAATATTATTTCTGTTCTTCGCCGACAGTGTCAGGGCTTTCCCCTTCATGTTCGATGTCTTCGGCATGGCTGATCCCGGCTTCCTTCATCACATCTTCGATCGTTGTCGGATGCGTCGTGATCGTTGTTGCGCCGCCGGTGGCATGATCGATGTGGAAGAGCAGTTCTGCGCCGTTGGCAGCAACATCGACTTTTACGGTTGAGCCTTCTTTGACAGAGCCTTTCAATATTTCTTCAGCGATCGGATCTTCGATGTATTTCTGCATTGCACGTCGAAGCGGCCGAGCCCCATATTGCTTGTCATAACCTTTCTCGGCGACGTAATCGAGCGCCGTGGGCGTCAGTTCGACGCTGACACCCATTTGCCGTACACGGCCGAGCAGTTTTGCAAGCGAGATCTGAATGATCTGCACAATGTCTTCTTTCGTGAGCGCGCGGAAGACGATCGTCTCGTCAACGCGATTCAAGAATTCTGGATTAAAGAGCCGCTTGAGCGATTCGTCGATCTGCTCTTTCATTCTTCCGTGTTCGTCTGCGCTCGACGATTCGCCAAAGCCGATGCGCGGCTGTTTCTTGATGTCACGCGAGCCGACGTTCGACGTCATAATGATGATCGTGTTTTTGAAGTCAACTTTACGGCCGAGCGAGTCGGTGAGTTGACCGTCGTCAAGCACTTGCAGCAAAATATTAAAGACATCCGGATGCGCTTTCTCGATCTCGTCAAGCAGCACAACCGAATATGGTTTGCGGCGAACCTTCTCGGTCAGTTGTCCGCCTTCTTCATAACCAACGTATCCCGGAGGGGCGCCGACAAGGCGAGAGACAGAAAACTTCTCCATATACTCCGACATATCGACGCGGATGAGCGCATCGTCGCTGTCAAATAGATAGCGAGCCAATGCTTTTGCAAGCTCTGTCTTTCCGACGCCGGTCGGTCCTAAAAAGATGAAGCTTCCGATCGGGCGTGACGGATCTTTGAGTCCTGCGCGAGTACGGCGAATGGCTTTCGAGAGTTTTTCGATCGCTTCGTCCTGACCGATGACAACGCCCCGAAGGACATCGTGCATTTTCAGTAGCTTCTGGCTTTCGCTCTCGGCAACTTTATTCACCGGAATGCCCGTCATCATAGCAATGACGTCAGCAATGTCGTCTTCGGAAACTTCATAGACCTGCGAGCCGAGTTCAGCTTCCCATTTTAAGAGCGCATTTTCGAGATCTTGCTGATGCTTTTTCTCAAGGTCGCGAAGTTTCGCTGCCTCTTCGAAGTTCTGTGTCTTGACCACAAGGTTCTTTTGAACTTTCACGTCTTCGATCTGGCGTTCAAGTTCTTCGACTTCCTTCGGAGCGTGTACGTTTGCAAGGTGTACACGGGAGCCGGCTTCATCCATTACATCGATCGCTTTATCCGGAAGGAAGCGGTCGGTAATGTAGCGGTCGGATAACCGGACGGCAGAGTCGATCGCCTTTGCCGAGTAATGCACCTGGTGATGCGCTTCGTATTTCGTGGCGATATTCTGTAAGATCTGAATCGTTTCATCAACGGTCGGCGGATCAACAATGATCTTTTGGAATCGGCGGTCGAGTGCACCGTCTTTTTCAATGAATTGTCGGTATTCATCGAGCGTCGTTGCGCCGATGCACTGGATGTCGCCGCGGGCAAGGGCGGGTTTAAACATATTTGACGCATCGAGCGAACCCGAAGCGCCGCCGGCGCCAACGATCGTATGTAACTCGTCAATAAACAAAATGACGTCTTTCGCTTTTTCAAGCTCGTTCATCACCGCTTTCATTCGTTCTTCGAATTGTCCGCGATATTTTGTGCCTGCTACCAATGCGGCGAGGTCGAGCGTGACGACGCGCTTATCGAAAAGGACACGGGGGACTTTTTTCTGAACAATGCGAAGCGCCAAACCTTCGGCGATCGCTGTTTTGCCAACGCCCGGTTCGCCAATGAGAACCGGATTATTTTTCTTGCGGCGTGAAAGGATCTGAGCGACGCGCTCGATCTCTTTCTCGCGGCCGATGATCGGATCGAGTTTGTCCTCGGCACCAAGCTTCGTCAGGTCGCGGCCGAAGTTATCGAGTACGGGCGTTTTTGTGCGTTCGGGTTTCTTCTCCTGCGATTGCTGTTTCGGAGTCGAGCTCGCACGGCCTGAAATGATATTATCGAGTTCGGCACGAACCGAATCGTAGGTACAATTAAATTGATTGAGAATTTGAGCGGCGATATTATCTTCGTCGCGCAGCAATGACAGCAATAAGTGCTCTGTCCCGATCACCTCGCTCTTATAGAGCTTTGCTTCGAGATATGTGATCTTCAGCACCTTCTCTGCCTGCTTTGTCAGCGGAATATTGCCGATCGTCAGCGTTGCGCCGCCGGAGCGGACAGTGTCCTCGACCGCCTTTTTGATCTTGTAGAGATCAACTCCGAGATTACGGAGTATCTTGACCGCAATGCCTTCGCCTTCACGGATGATGCCGAGCAGCAGATGCTCGGTACCGATATAATCATGCCCCAGACGGATCGCTTCTTCCCGAGAAAGACGGATCACGTCCTGAACCCTATTCGAAAAATTTCCTTCTTGCGCCATGATCGTAGCTTAAAAATTTACCCTATTCTTATAAGACGAAAATCGCAGTAGTGTTGTTTCAAAACCGACTATGACTTTCGATTCATCATTTTTACTATGTATTCTAACATAGTGGAGTTTCACAGGGTTCGTTTTGTAAAATCTCTCGCCCGAGCTGCGACGTTTATTTCGTTCCTCTGGTTCGCTTTACCCGTATGTACTTATGCGCAGGCAGGATTCGATTCGTGGCTTGCACAAATTAACAATCGGACGAAATACGGTCATTGCGCGACTGAAGCCGCATTCGAGATAGCAACCGAGCGACAGAAAACCGGTATTTCAAATATTCAAGTTATTTTTCCGACACTTCAGGATTCCATCACTTCGCCAAGCGGGAGATTCAAGGTTTATTTTGACCTAAACGGCGCGAATGCTACCAACCCGAACTACGCAGCGTACGTAGCTCATATCGCCGATACGACATATCTGCTCGAAATTGATACCCTCGGTTACCCGAAGCCGCCTTATGCGTTCTCCGATTCGACGTGGCATATTTATCTTGTCGCGATGAACGGGGGCAAATACGGATTTACCGCTCCGGCTGAGGATAATTCGTTCGGTTTGTCGCCGACAGGGTTGCAAAAATATCGTGCATTCATCACGATGGATAATAGTTTTTCTGCATCCACATACCCCACGCACGGTCTTGATGCCGCCCGCATTACCGTCTTTCACGAGTTTCATCACATTATCCAATTCGGAGATTATGGGTATGGGCAGTTGACCCATGATGTTAATTTCCGCGAGATGACGAGCGTCTGGATGGAAATGAGAAGTTCTCCGTGGATAACTGATTATCAACAGTACCTGCCTGCATATTTTGCACACCTATCGCAGTCATTTATGCTTGCAGATGCGCAAGGGTATGGGCAGTGCATTTGGATGAAATTCAATGCTACGGTATTTCAAGATAGCATTGTCAAACAATTTTGGACATGGTATTCGAATATCAATGCGAATTATTTGCTTGCGTTTGATTCTGTACTCGCAGCTTATAATAGCAGTTTCTGTGAGCAATACCGATCATTTGGCGCCGGGTTATTAAATCTGAGAACGATATATTTTGATTCACCCGACCTTCCTGTAGGTAAATATTCTCTCGATTCTTTGAAGGTCTATCCTGTTTCTGCAGATACTTCGATGATCATGGATCCGGCGTCGTTAATATTGTTACTCCATTATCCTCCTCCAAACTCCGGGAAAGCATTTGTGATCGCTCGCAATACGGATTTCTCTGTCATCCCGACGTTGAATGTCCATTATAATAATGCATATTCCTGGACAAGCGATCATACTGAGGCATATTGCGGCGGAGCACTTGATCTTCCGAGCACGAACGTATCCGTCTATCCACAGCCGTTTGTGTATTCACCCGGTCTCGGGGCATCAGCTAATATATACTCATCTAACTCGATCAATAAACCGATTTCCTGTATCTTAAGAATTTTTGATCTGAACAATTCGCTTATCAGGCATATTGAGACTCCGCCGAACGCATACGGCGGTAACTGGTTCGTCAGTTGGGACGGGCTTGATGATGTCGGCAGCGGAGTACCGAGCGGCATCTATTATTATGATTTGCTGACCGATGGCGTTAAAACGCAAGGCAAGATCGCTGTTATACGCAAATAACCCCTGTTTTAGAGCCTATTTTAGGCATTCGGAAGCCTTTTTCAGAGCTGTGGTGTTATACGAGGCTCAATAGTTCGGGAGACAGTTTTTCTCTCATTATTCAACTGATATCTTATATTCGTATCTATGGCTTCGACCAATGATTTTCGTGTCGGTACAGTACTTCGGTGGGACGGCGGCGAGCTTTTCCGTATCGAGGAATACGAGCATCGTACACCGGGCAACCTTCGCGCATTTGTACAGGCAAGAATGCGCTCGCTGCGCAGCGGCAATCTAAAAGAGGTTCGCTTTCGCTCAGGCGAAGAAGTCGAGATCGTTCGGATGGAGAAAAAACCGTACCAGTTCTTATATAAAGATGGCGACGATTTCGTCTTTATGGATAACGAAACCTACGAACAGGTGACTGTTCAGCCGGTGAAGGTCGGCGATGCAGCGTTATTCATCAAAGAGTCGGATACCGTCGATATTCTCTTTTCGGAAGACGGAGAAGTCATTTCTCTTGAGGTTGCACCTGCGGTTGTACTGAAGATCGTCGAGACGGATCCGGGTATGCGCGGAGATACCGCCACCGGAGGCACGAAGCCCGCAAAGCTTGAGACTGGGGCAGTGGTGAACGTTCCGCTCTTCTTGAATGAAGGCGAGTTGGTAAAAGTCGATACACGGACAGGGCAATACCTCGAACGTGTAAAAGCGAAATAAATATTTTAGGATGATGAATCTTGAGTATTAAATTTTGAATATACGTTCATTCAAAGTTCAATATTCATAGCTCAAAATTCCACACAGAATAGCCTATGGATCTAAGTTACTTGGAAAAAATTTTGCGGCTCTTTGACGAGAGTACGCTGACAGAACTCGAGATCGAAGAAGAAGGCACGCAGATTCGCTTCTCTCGCCGCAATGATCAGCCTGCAGCAATTGGATATGCGCCGCCGATGCAGTATGCTCCTGCCCAGATGGCTGCCCCGGTTTCAGCTGCCGCGCCGTCAGCCACCGCGCCTGCTGTGGCGTCGAATCAGCATGAGATAAAATCGCCGATCGTCGGCACGATGTACCGCGCTCCGTCGCCCGATGCCGATCCATACATTCAGGTCGGCCAGCATATCGAAGCAGGGCAGACGATCTGTATTGTCGAGGCGATGAAGTTGATGAACGAGATCGAGAGCGATGTAACCGGGAAAGTCGTGAAGATCTTAGTCGAGAACGGACAACCGGTCGAGTACGGCCAGCCTATTGCGATCATCGAAAAGGACTAAACAATCTCAGAAGGACGTTTTGACTTCTGATACCACATTTCTGATTTCGAACAAGTGTTCCACAAGATTCTCATAGCCAATCGCGGCGAGATCGCACTTCGCATCATTCGCACATGCCGTGAACTTGGCGTTAAAACGGTCGCGGTGTATTCAGAAGCCGATAAGCATTCGCTTCACGTCCGTTTTGCCGATGAAGCTGTTTGTATTGGTCCGCCTGCCGGCAAATCGTCGTATCTGAACATTCCACAGATCATTAGTGCTGCTCATCTGACAAGCGTTGAAGCAATTCATCCCGGTTATGGCTTTCTTGCAGAGAATGCAGAGTTCTCGGATATTTGCACCGCTTCCGGATTTACATTTATTGGCCCGACGCCGGATATGATCTCGGCAATGGGCGATAAAGCCCGCGCAAAAGAAACAATGAAGAAAGCCGGTGTGCCGGTCGTGCCGGGTTCGGATGGGATCGTCAAGAGCGCAGACGATGCAATAGATGTTGCAAAACAGATCGGATATCCGGTAATCATCAAAGCAGTCGCCGGCGGCGGCGGCCGAGGAATGCGCGTTGTTAATAAGCCGGAAGAACTTGAATCGAATTATCAGATGGCGCAAGCAGAAGCGGCGAGCGCATTCAATAACGGCGCTGTCTATATTGAGAAGTTCGTCGAGAAGCCGCGCCATATCGAAATTCAAGTCTTCGGCGATATGCACGGGAATGTGGTGCATTACAACGAGCGTGAGTGCTCGATCCAGCGCCGTCATCAAAAGCTTGTCGAAGAATCGCCGTCGCCTGTCGTGACCGAAGCGATCCGCGAGAAAATGGGCGACGCATCTATTAAAGGTTGTATGAGCGTCGGATATGTCGGCGCCGGGACGATAGAATATCTGCTCGATGCGCATGGAAATTTCTATTTTATGGAAATGAACACCCGCATTCAGGTCGAGCATTGTGTGACCGAACAAGTGATCGGCCTCGATCTGATCGCTCAGCAATTAACGGTTGCCGACGGCGGGAGGATTTCGCGTAAACTCCGAAAGCCGGACGGCCACGCAATTGAATGCCGTATTAATGCCGAAGATGTCGAAAAAGATTTTCGCCCGTCGCCGGGCAACATCACGGGCTTCCACGCGCCGGGCGGCTACGGTGTGCGGCTTGATTCGCATGCATACGCCGGATACTCGATACCGCCGTATTATGATTCTTTGATCGGTAAACTCATCATATGGGGTTCGGACCGTGAAGAAGCGATCGACCGAATGAAATCCGCGCTCGATGAGTTTGTCATCGAAGGCATCAAGACGACGATACCATTCCACCGTGCACTAATGCGCAACGAACAATTTCGCGCCGGCGATTTCGATACGAAATTTTTAGAGACGTTCGATTTTTCGAGCATTCATTATTAATAATTCAATACGACGATGAATTTTCCTGAAAATCTGACTTATACGAAAGAGCATGAATGGCTGAAAGTTGACGGCGCTGTCGCAACGATCGGCATTACCGATTTTGCGCAAGGCGAACTGGGCGATGTTATTTACATCGACATTGCAAATGGTCAGGATGTCAGCGCCGGGCATTCGGTCGGCTCGGTCGAAGCTGTGAAAACAGTGAGCGATATTTATTCGCCGGTTTCCGGCAAGGTTATCGAGGTCAATACAGCACTCAACGATGCGCCGGATACGGTCAACAAAGATCCCTACGGTGGCGGCTGGCTCCTGAAAGTGCAGATGTCAAACCCCGATGAAGTCAAGCAGACGCTTTCTGTTGCCGATTACAAAGCGCTCATCGGGCAGTGATCTTGCACCATAGGGCACTCAATTTTATCTCGTAGCGTTTTATAACTTTAGACAAACCGAGCCAGAAGACCAGTTCTTTTGGCTCTTTGTTTTTTTTTTGTTTATGGCTCATTCCGGAGATTCCGTACTCATTCTCGATTTCGGTTCGCAATATACACAACTGATCGCCCGCCGTGTCCGTGAGCAGGGCGTCTATGCCGAGATCTACCCGTGTACCATCCCGTTCGAGACGATCAAAGAATACGATCCGTCGGCAATTATTTTATCCGGCGGACCCGCGAGCGTTTATGCCGAAGGCGCTCCAAAATGTGCGCCGCAAGTTTTCGAGATGGGCAAGCCCATCCTCGCGATCTGTTACGGCTTGCAGTTGCTTGCATACGAAATGGGAGGCGAAGTCGATAAAAGCGCGAAGCGCGAGTTCGGCCGGGCGCAATTAATAGTAGAAGATAAAACATCTCCGCTTTTTGCCGATTTTCCGGATAATGCCAGCGTCTGGATGTCGCACGGCGATAAGCTGACGAAAATGCCGCGGGGATTCCACGTCATCGCGCGCAGTAAAAATTCTCCGATCTGCGCCATAGCCAACGACAACAAGAAAATTTACGGCGTACAGTTTCATCCTGAAGTAGTACATACGACGGGCGGCTCTCAGATCCTTGCGAATTTTCTCTTCGATGTTGCGAATCTTAAGAGCGGATGGAATGCAGCGAACTTCATCGACGCGACGATAAATGAAATTCGCGAAGCTGTCGGCTCCGATACCGTTATTTGTGCGCTTTCCGGCGGAGTGGATTCTGCAGTTGCTGCGACGCTTGTTCATCGTGCTGTCGGCAAACAGCTAAAGTGCATTCATGTCGATAACGGCCTGATGCGCCGCGGTGAAAGCGCCGAAGTCGTTCACACGTTCCGCGATCACTTCGGTATCGAACTCGATTTCGTCGATGCGAGCAAGCTTTTTCTCGACCGGCTCGCCGGCGTGACCGATCCCGAGCAAAAAAGAAAGATCATCGGCAAAGCATTTATTGATGTGCTTGCCGAGGAAGCGAAGAAATTTTCCGGCGCGAAATATCTTGTGCAGGGCACGATCTATCCCGACGTAATCGAATCGCAATCGTTCAAAGGTCCGTCGGCGACGATCAAATCGCATCACAACGTCGGCGGCTTGCCCGAACTGATGGAGCTTGACCTCATCGAACCGCTGCGCGAATTATTCAAAGACGAAGTCCGCAATGTCGGTCGCGCACTCGGCATACCCGAGCAATTTATCGAACGCCATCCGTTCCCGGGTCCGGGGCTTGCGATCCGCGTCATCGGTGACGTGACAAAACCGAAACTCGATCTGCTCCGCGCAGCCGATGCAATTTTCATCGAGGAACTGCACTCTAATAATATCTATCACAGCGCATGGCAGGCATTCGCTGTTCTGCTTCCGGTGCAAACTGTCGGCGTGATGGGCGACGAACGCACGTATGATTCCGTCTGCGCCATTCGTGCCGTCACGAGTGTTGATGGAATGACTGCCGACTGGGCGCGCTTGCCTTACGAAGTCCTCGCAATTATTTCAAATCGTATAGCCAACGAAGTCAAGGGCATCAGCCGTGTGGTCTATGACATCAGCTCCAAACCCCCGGCTACGATCGAATGGGAGTAGCTTTAAAAGTCCTTCTCCCTCCGGGAGAAGGATTTAGGATGAGGGCAACACAGTATCAATCATAGCAGCACATGGATCATAACCGCACAACACCCTCACTGACAAAACTTGCACGCGAACGCAGAAAGAATCCTACTTACACCGAAAAGTTGTTGTGGCGGGTATTACGAAGCCGACGTGTGGAAGGAATTAAATTTCGCCGTGAAGTGCCTATCGAAGGGTACATCGCCGACTTCTTTTGCTTCGAACATAAATTGATCATCGAGGTTGATGGCGATGTGCATGACAAAGTAGATGTGAAGCAACATGATGAGATTCGCCAAGTTCATCTTGAGTCGCAGGGATATAAGGTGATCCGGTTTTCAGCAGACGATGTATTCGGCAGAGTGGATTGGGTGGTGGATGAGATATTGAAGCATTGCGTTTGACCCGATCCCCCTTGCCCTCACCCCTACCCCCTCTCCCGGAGGGAGAGGGGAGCAAAGAAGTTTACATTAATTGGATCCAGGATATATCCGGTCGTAATCCCGTCCCTTAGGCTTCGGAGTCGCTGGTTTGTGAGGAGAACTTTGACGATGAGGAACGCTTTCGATAGGCGCAGCTGCCTCGTGAACGGGCGTGCCCTGCAATTTGGCTGTAATGCTGCGCGTTAATTTCCCTTCAAGTCCCGAGAGATCGTCTGCTGTCCCATCGAACTGGTCGGAAAGCAGCACTTTCACCGAATCGGCATCGACAAGCTCCGCGGTGACCTTGACAATTGTACCGTGTTTCTGCACCGTACCATCGACGACGTATCGGACGCCAAGCTCTTTAGCAACTGCGGCAATATCTCCTTTGCGACCTTTATAATTCATTGCCGTTTTCAGGTCGATGATCTGAAATCCCTGCGATCCCGAAAGTGCAGCGATGGTTTGCGCAGTTACTCCGTCAGCAAAAAAATCGTCTTGTTTATCAGACCCTAACGATTCGAACGGAAGCACAAAGAGCTTCTTTATCGTAACTGCAGGCGCGGTTTTCTCAGGTGCAGATTGCTGAGTCGTCGCCCCTTGCGTGGCGGTTTGCTTAGCGGATAAAAGAAAATATGCGCCTGCGGCAAGAGCTGCAACAAGAATTCCGACTGCATACTTCATTATGGGCGAACGTGCTTTCACCGTAGGGGCGGAAGAAGTGTGCGCCGGCACGTCAACGCTGATAAAACTGCGGATCGCGGCTTCGATGCGCTCGTATTCTTTATACGAGGCACGCTGAATGCCGGCAAGCTGGTATTTTACTTCATGGGTAAGATCGATCGCATCTTCGAGCTCGACGGGAATGATATGTTTTTTTCCTTCGGAGGCAAGAGATAATTCCTTGATCACATTATGCGAACCGAACGAATTCGACGACAGAAGAACGATGAAGACCTTGCACTCTTCTATTGCACGTACGATCGCCGACGACCATTTTGCCGCCGCGCTGATATCGGTGTCATCCATCCAAATAGAAAAGCCCGCATCGCGAAGCCTCTGGGAAAGCCGCACCGCCTTATCTTTATCTAAACTGCTATACGATATGAAAATGTCTGTCATCGCCCGGGAAGCAAATATACGGAGTGTTCCGCTGCGATCGAAAGGGAATAGCCCCTGCCCTCACCCCCAGCCCCTCTCCCGGAGGGAGAGGGGAGCAATACATCCCCTTCTCCCTCCGGGAGAAGGGTTAGGGATGAGGGTCTTGAGAAGGTTAGGGATGAGGGGCATCCCATAGTTCGCCGTATATTTGCCTACCATACATCATTATGAATAAACCCTATTTCGGCGATAACCGCGTCATCCTTCAGATCCTGACCATCGAAGGCTTGCTAAACGGCACAGCCCCGTGGCGTGCGCAACGCGAGAAAGAGCAATGCGGGCAAATGGGGATTTTATTTTTTTTAATAAACTAAATCAATATGAAATATTATACCGTGTACAATGAATTAGGCGGCAAGATTGGACTAGGTGTTATGCCACGAGAGGATGCTATAAACTCATTTAATAACCAATTGGAAAAGGCTATCAATGGAGGTTGGATGCTAAAGTATAAATTCGATAGCAAGATCCAGCCCTATGCTGTCCTCGAAAATAACGACCATATGGTATTGCATCTTGCTGTTGAAGAACTTTTAGATAAAGAGACATACCCCACTCATTTGTTTACGGAAATTTCAATAGATAGTGATGATGAATCACGTTACGATGTTATTGTGACTGGGAAAATTAATCCTTGCGAAGACGTTGATTATCCCATGGCTTTATCTCATTTCTTCAGAGAAATATCGTTAGCTGTTAGCGTGGGAAATGATATTGAGAGTATGTCACCTGATAATACAAAGGAAAAGTGGGTAAGAATTGGCGATAATTTTTGGATTGAAATCAGAAGACATGGCACATATTAGAAATTTAAGCGAAACTTATGTTGCTTTTGGATAGTCAAAAAGATGAGTTATACGATTCAATTGTACATGCCGGTTTCACACCTGCCACTTTTTCTTTTTCTAGAAGATCAGCACCTGGTATTAACAATGATGATACGACAGTTATTAATTATACGGGTACTGGATCCTATTTTGGTTTCTTTTCTGGCTCTTACAATACGAAAACTCATGCGCAGTTTTCCCCTGGAAAAGAAAGTATTGTCGAAAGATCAAGAGATTGTAACTGGAATGAATTCAAGAATATATTCTATAGTTGGTTAACGTATCTCAAACGTGAACTAACGACACCAAATAAGTGGGATAGATTGCAACGAGAGTTGGCAGCTGTGAATATCGATTTTGACGTTGAGAATGAAAAGTTTACTTATGAAGAAGTAGGGGAAATTAACACCAGAATAAATCAATTAAAAAATGATTTTCGGCAAATTCCTGAACTTGATGCACATTTTGAAGTTGTGAATCAAAAACTTGATCACATTGCGTCAATGGCTCAGCACTTAGGAAAATTTGATTGGAAAGGACTTTTTGCTGGTTCTTTGGTAGGTATAATCATTCAGTTAAGCGTCCCGCCTGATGGTGTTGAAAAATTGTGGCAATTGGTGAAGGTTGTTTTTGGAACACATCTCCTTAGGTAATCAGGCAAGATATTGGTCAAACAATAGTTCATCGCCGCCTTTGAATCTTAAATCGCAAAAGGGTTTTTGTGAACATTCTTCAATTTTCCATCCCATTTTTAAGAAATTTTTGATTTGTTCATTAAATGGAAAAGCTGCTTCATCCATGTATAATAAATAATAAGTTTTTGCACTACGTCTATCCTGCCCCAATGCAGTCATATCTTGAGCATACAAATGAGCGAGTCCTATGATCTGTTCAAGGTTTTGGTTTGGAATATCCCTCTGATTTACAGGTAATTCTATTTTATAAATAATCATATCGAGACAACAAATAATTCGTACTGGAATTTCAAAGTTTTTTCTACAAACAAGATGGTACCTCATTTCCCTCGCCTCCACTACACATCAATCTTAAATTCGCCTCGGCGGAGAGCTAGAGTTCTTAGTGCCTAATGCAGAACAGTAAATGCAGTGTTAGTGATCGTTCGTTTTGCATCGGATAAAAGAAGCCGGTATGCGCCGGAAGGAAGATCCTGAACGTTGATGCGGCCATCGGCAGGAAGCGTTCCGCTAAGTACTTCAACACCGATGACAGAATAGATCTCATACCGATAGCTTGCCTGCATGTCGGTCAAGCCGCGCACGAACATATAGCTTCCGGCAGGATTCGGCTCGAGGATAATGTTCGGAGTTGGCGGATCAGTACTGACAACAGATTTGCCGTTGGTAACAGCAAGCGTTATGCATTGATGATTTACTATATATGTTGGGCTTATCGTAAGAGTCATGCAATAGCTTTCGGTATCGGTTTTTTCGGCGTAGGGAATGACTATGACTTCGACAGGAAGGATCTGGTTCTGAGCGATTGGGATAACATCCCCGTTCTGCACGTGGCTTCCGTTGATCGTGGTTGAGATGATCCACTGCGTTGCAGACTGTATGTTCACCGTCATGCTGTAAGAGCCAGACTGAGACTCATCTTGTATAAAGCCGCGAATCGTATCCGGCGTTATCGTCGTCTGATGGAAATCATAGGTGATCAATGCAGTGTCGAATGATAATAGCACACTATACGGATATGCAGGCTTTATCTGTGCGCTGCCACTGCCGGCAGAAACCATGAGAAAACTCAGGACATAGAGTAGAGGAATAACCGTTAGTTTTTTCATAGAGGTAATGAAGATGATATGATAAAAAAACTAACCTATGTTTGGCAGAGGTAGTTCTCAGGGGAGAATTATTTGCCCTCACGCTAACGCTCTCTTGGAAGGAGAGGGGAATAAAGATCAAAATAGGTACAGATCAGGATATGGAATATGCAGGATTTTTTTCTTTTTCTTTTCTCAAAGTCTCGGCGAGCTTTTTAATATTGAGCATCATGCGGCGTGTCATGATAAATGCCGCTGGTTCCATGATGCGCATTGCGATCCACCAGAACACATTGCGGGGAACGTGCTCGGTGCCGCGATCGACAAGCCGCGTATGATCCTTATCTATCGGGTATAATCCGAACTGCCACACCCACTCGAATCCGCTCTGTTTATAGCTCAGAGCGAGTGCGCGCGAAGGATCTACGCAGGCAACGGTGAGTTTTGTAGGACCCCAGTCGATGATATCTCCGACTGCCAGGTGCTGAAACTCGGGAAGCACACAGTTTATGCTTGGATGGTCAAGAAAACGGAAAAGACGGTCGAGCCAGTCGTAGCTATAGAATCCGCCGCGCTTAGAACCGAGCTGTACCAACCATGGCCAGATATCTCCCGGGCTGGCTTCGATCGTGACGGCGCCGGTTGAAACATCCGTCGGTCTAGCAATGATGGTATCGCCCGACATTATTTGCGTGAGTTCTTCGGGTACCGTACCCCATCGCGCGAACCAATGCCGCAGAAGAAACCAATAGAAAAGACCGAGCGCAATAATGACAAGAAAAATGGTGATCATCGTTTTTTAGTATACTCCGAATTTTACGCTTACCATTATAGTAATATGCTGGTAAAATTTGCAAGAACCGTGCCAGGAAGAGGATGCTTAAGGTCTTTAATAAAAAGGAATTTTCGTGATACGGAGCATAAATATTCTTTACTTATCGTTAATTTTTTTCTATTCAAAACTTGAGCGTGCAAGTCCACGCCGCCCTCACCCTAACCCTCTCCCGGAGTACCGGGAGAGGGTAATTTTGGATAGGTGCTTCTTTTGTTATCTTTTAAAAAAGTGACGATGGGCACCTTGACAATGGGTTTTTCATTTCGTATTTTTGTGACCAAGATATGCGGGATTAAAAGGATTGATCCAGGATGTCAAGAGCCGGCTCGTATGCCGGCTCTGTTGTTTTACGGGAGAAAGTGTGGGGGGTACACCGGTTAGGGTGAGAAATAAGGGAGTTACAGACCGAGGTCATGCTTCGTCATTGGAAAAATTCTTTATTTTAGGTGTAAGAAATTGTCACGAACTGTGGGTTTTGGCTCGTTATCAATTTGACGTAGTTTTGCGCTTTTTGTGCAGACTTCTCACCGTTCATAGTTCTGACGGGTCGTCCTAGCCACGGGGAATGATCATTTGGCACGATATTTGACAGATTCACAGCAACAGTATCAAAAATGTATTATTTTTGTATGTACCCCGAATACTCGGAGTTTAGATTTAACAAGAGTAAGGAGCTCTTAAAATGAGATCAGCAAACCGAATGATAAAAATGTTGGTCGCTGCGGCTGCAGTTTCCTTTGCTCTATCGAGTTGCTCTAACAAAGCGACCGAAGATCAAATGAAATCGCTCCGTACGCTCGATCAGCAGCGTGACGCGCTCTCACAAGACCTTGACCGTGCAAAGAATTCTTTGCGCGATGCCCAGGGCAAACTTGCAGCGCAAGATAAAGACCTCGCCGATTGCCAACAGCAGACGGCGGCGGTTCGTGATGGCCTGACACAGTGGCCGAACATTTGGCCCGATGCCGCCGATTGGAATCCGCCCGCACCTGCGCCGGCTCCGGAACCAACCAAAACCAAGAAACATCGTTAATCTGACAAGAGGAGAACAATAATATGAAAAAGATCATGATCTATAGTATCGCTCTTGCCGGATGCTTATTCGCTTCAGCGGCGTTCGCCCAGTATCCTGATAACTTCACGAAGGATCAGGCGGATTCGACGATCAAAGCGCGTAATGCGGAGATCTCCAGCTTGCAGGCCGATCTGAAAACGACCACTGATGCCACGACAAAAGCCAATGCCGATCTACAGCAGCGGATGGCAGATAACGACAACTGCCGCAACTCGCTCTATGCTCTGTGCGGAACAGACCGCAACGGGTATAATGCGTATCGCGAGCGTTTGGCGCGCGATGAGCAGGAACTGAGTTCGCTTCGTTCAATGTCACCGTCAATGCTGACGCAGAACAAATCGCGGATGGATGCTCTCGAAAGCGAAATTCGCAGTTTGCGCGGCGATAAGCTCGTGCTTATTCCCGATCATCGCCAACGTGTGACCGTCATGTCGAACAGCTATATGCAGATGAAGAAAGGTATGGCGCCGGCAGAGAAAATGTACACTGTCGGTACATGGCAGAAAGATCGCGATTGCCTTTGGAACATTGCGAAAAAGCCGGATATTTACAACGATCCGTTCGCATGGCCGAAGATATGGCACAGCAATCAGGACCAGATCAAGAATCCTGACCTGATCTATCCGGGACAGCAGTTGAAGATCTCGGAATCGCCGGTGACCGATCAAGATAAAGATATGACCGGCTACCGCCATCGCAAGCACTAACATAGCAGCGAACGCTTTCGAATCTGAAGCGTACGATAAAGACCGGATTTCAAAGACCGTCTTTCCTGTTGGGGAAAGACGGTCTTTTGACGTTTTGAAGACCGACGTGTATATAATTCTTATATGGAAGTGATCGAACGAAAAATAAAGATTTCTCCGTCCGAAGCGCCGATGCTTTTCGGCCCTGCCGATCAATATCTGCACCTGATCGAACAGCGTTTCGATGCCCGCATCATTGCACGAGGTGATACGATCTCGTTGCAAGGTTCTCAGCAGGAAGTCGCGATGCTCGAACGGCTCTTCGGTGAATTGGCATTCGTTATTTCGAAATCCGGTTCGCTTTCAAAGAACGATGTCACCAATGTGATCGACATTGTTTCGGCTGGCAAACAGGTCGCGCCTACAATTGACGACCTTGAATCGACAGTTCTGTTTACTCATAATCAGCCGATCCGCGTTAAGACGCCGACGCAGGTCGCATACTACAAAGCTGTTCGCAAGAACGATATTGTATTTGCCATCGGGCCTGCCGGTACGGGAAAAACATATCTTGCTGTTGCAATGGCGATTGCTGCGCTGAAGAATCGGGAAGTATCCAAAATTATTTTGGCACGGCCTGCTGTCGAAGCCGGCGAGAGTCTCGGTTTTTTGCCGGGTGACCTGACACAGAAGGTCGATCCGTATCTGCGGCCATTATATGATGCTGCAGAAGAAATGATGACGGCCGATAAATTAAAGTCGTATGTCGAGCGGAACATTGTCGAAGTTGTGCCGCTTGCTTATATGCGCGGCAGAACGCTCAATAATGCATTTGTTATTCTCGATGAAGCGCAAAATGCGACTACCATGCAAATGAAAATGTTTCTCACGCGCATTGGCATCGGCTCGAAGGCAGTGATCACCGGCGATGTTTCGCAGATAGACCTGCCGTCGCGAACGTACTCCGGCTTAGTCCAGATTCAGGACGTACTCCGGAGTATTGAAGGAATAGAGATGGTGTATTTCCAAAAGACAGATGTCTTACGCCATCGTCTTGTTCGTGAGATCATCGATGCATACGAACGGTTTCACGACGAACAAGACAACGATGAGAGAAAATAAGAGAATTTATTTTCTCCTTTCCCTTTTATATATTCTACGTTCTTAACAAGTGGATCTGTTTTCCATCGGCTTTCTGACGATCACGTGGGTGGATATCCTGGATGTCCTGCTCGTGTCGTTCCTGTTCTATCGGCTGTATGTTGCGATGCGCGGCACGATCGCCGCACAGGTATTTCTCGGATTAATGTTCGTGATCGTCGGCTCTGTGATCGCTCGCGCTGTAGATATGAAGGCGCTATCGTGGATCTTAAAAACACTGACCGATATTTGGGTCATTGCACTGATCGTTCTGTTTCAGCCCGAGTTAAGAAGACTCTTGCTGTTTCTCGGACGAAATCCGATCTTCAAATTCTTCATTCGTACAGATGTGTCGGAATATGCCGATATTATCGTTCGGGCGTTCGAAGAGCTGCGGCTTCGACACGAAGGAGCGCTGATAGTGGTCATTCGCACGACCGATATAAAATTATTTGTCGATACCGGTTTGCCGCTTCACGCACAAATATCGAAAGAGCTACTCGTAAGCATCTTTAACAAGCGAAGCCCGCTCCATGATGGTGCCGTCGTCGTGAAAGACCGATATATTGAAGCTGCGCGCTGCACGCTCCCGCTGTCGCAAGTCGAGTCGATCGGCGAACGAGTGCTTGGCACACGGCACCGCGCGGCGCTTGGCATCTCCGAGCAAGCCGACGTTGTCACGCTTGTACTCAGTGAAGAAACAGGGGAGTTTGCCTTTGCGAAGAACGGCAGGCTTTCGTTAAATCTAACAGCTGACGAGCTTCGTGAGCGGATCACCGAAGCGATCACCGGACCGCTGCCGACCAAACAAGAAAAGATCGAACTTGTCGGCACGGCAAAAGATTATGCGCTTGAATCGAAAGAAGGCCTTGACAGATAATAAATAGTAATATTTTTTTACCAATTCATGATAGGATCGCGTACGAGACAAACAACGCTTCACAGTGCATCGAACAGGTTTGCCGAAGAGCGAACGGCAATGATCGGCTTCCTCCGTTCGCATGGGATCAGCGATCCTGCAGTGCTCGAAGCAATGCAAAAATTGCCTCGTGAATTGTTCCTTGAAGGACATTTTGCTGCTCACTCCTACGATGATTCTGCGCTCCCGATCGGTTCCGGGCAGACGATATCTCAGCCATTCACTGTTGCCTTTATGACGCAGCAACTTCGTCTGAAGCCTGGAGAAAAAGTGCTTGAGATCGGCACGGGTTCAGGATATCAGGCGGCGGTGCTTCGCGAACTCGGATGCCGTGTTTTTACGATCGAACGCCATCAGGAGCTATTACAACAAGCAAGAAAACGATTCGAAGCATTTGGCTATCACGACATTCTTTCCCGCGCCGGGGATGGGTCTCGCGGTTGGGATGAATATGCTCCGTTCGATGCTATTATTGTGACTGCCGGAGCGCCGGATGTGCCCGAATCGCTCATCAAACAGCTTTCACCAGATGGCGGCAGGCTTATCATTCCGATCGGGACAAAAGATGTTCAGCGAATGTATCTTGTCACCGTCAACAGTGGTAAGCACACGGTGAAAGAATTTCCCGAGTTCAAGTTCGTTCCGCTCATCGGGAAAGAAGGGTGGAGTGAGAATGTAAAATGAAAAATGTAAAATGTAAAATTAGATTCAAAACCTACTTTTTTGAATATTGACGTCATTACCGGACCGACTGCAAGCGGGAAATCGGCGCTTGCTCTTGAACGCGCACGTTCTGACCGCACCATCGAGATCGTCAATGCAGATGCGTCGCTCCTGTACATAGGTTTCGATATTGGGACGGCAAAACCTTCCAGGACTGAACGCGAAGAAATTCCCCATCATATTATTGATATCCTTCCGCCGTCACAACAGTTCAGCGCAGCCGACTATTCATCACTCGCAAGAAAAATTATTCGTGAGATCATCAGTAGGAATAAAACTCCCCTTATTGTTGGCGGGACAGCATTTTATATTGATGCATTGTTCAACGGGCTTTCAATAACAGATGCCGATCAGGCTGATCTTGATAATGCACGAAACAGATATGAAAATGAATTAGCCAAAAATGGATTCGAGAATATGCTTTCGATGCTCCAGTCGGTAGACAAAATTTTATTTGAGCAGATCACGCGAGAACGAAATCCGCGACGTCTTCTGCGAGCATGGGAATTTTACTATGCAACGGGTTCGCCGCTCGGTCAGGCGCGCCAGCATCCGCCCGAACCATTTGAGTATTTGCCAACATTTACTGTTCTTCTACCGGAACGCTCAATATTAAATGAAAAGATCGTTCACAGGATAGACGAAATGCTTTCGAACGGCTGGCTTGCCGAAGTAGAGAAATTGCTGAGAGACGGGGTTACCGAAGAAATGCAGGCGATGAAAGCGATCGGATACCGGACACTTGTGGAAGTTCTTCGCGGCAAAAAAGAGTTATTAGTTGCTCGAGATGAGATCATTGTTCAGACTCGCCAATATGCGAAACGGCAAACAACCTGGATGAAACGATATGTCAAGCTCTGAAAATATCACGATCACTCTTTCGGCGTTGAAGTTATTCGCGCATCACGGTGCATATCCTGAAGAGCGGGAACGCGGCAACGAGTTCGAGATCGATCTTTCCGTTGAAATGCCAAAGCCGATCGCAACGATCACCGACGATCTCGAAGACACGATCGACTATGTCAGTCTTGCAGAATGTGTCCATTTGGTTTCATCGGAGAAGCATTACGCGGTGCTCGAAGCGTTTGCATACGATGTCTGCAAAGAAGTGCTCGAACTTCATCCGGAAGTCATACGGGTTACGATCGAAGTAAAAAAGCTTCATCCGCCGATGCCGCATCGCGTCGAAAGCGTCGGGGTCAGATTGACATTGCCGTAACAATTCTTGAACTTGCCTGTGCATACAGCATATATCGGGATCGGCACGAACATCGAGCCGAGAATCAAACGGATCGAACAAGCAATAGATGAGCTTTCTGCATTCGGTGAAGTCGTCTCATCGAGCGCCGTCTATGAAACGACGCCGATCGGTTATGCCGAACAATCCAATTTTTTGAATGCTGTGGTGAAGTTGCACACCGTTCTTTCTGCACATGAACTACATTCGGGATTGAAGTCCCTCGAAGTCCACCTCGGCAGGCAGCACCGCGAACGCTGGCACGAGCGTGAAATAGATTTCGATATGTTATTCTTTGACGACGACGTGATAGAAACCGGGACGCTCACCATTCCGCATCCCGAACTTCATCGCCGGGCATTCGTGCTTGTTCCGCTTGCTGAGATCGCACCGGATCTGATGCACCCCATTTTAAAGAAAACAATGGGTCAGTCGCTTGGTGAATTAGGAGGAACAGGCGGCGAGGTTCACGTATATTCGCAGGACAAATAACGAGTTATACCCAGGCTCATTCAATGAACCGTCTGACGAATTACGATCCGCCGCAGCCGAGATATATTGCGGTTGAAGGCCCTATCGGTGTCGGTAAAACGACCCTTGCCGAATTGCTTGCGGAGCGGTTTCGCGCGGAGCTGATTCTCGAGCGATATGCCGAGAACCCATTTTTAGAAAAATTTTACCGAGATCGCCGCGGCTCCGCATTTCAGACACAGCTATTCTTTCTGTTGTCTCGCTATCGTCAGCATCAGGAGATGGCTCATACCGATCTGTTCTATGAAAGTGTCGTATGTGATTATCTTTTCGCTAAAGACAGGATATTTGCGGAGGTCAACCTCAATCGTGATGAACTGAAACTCTACGATGAAGTAGCGACGGCACTCAACAGGACGCTTCCGACGCCTGATGTTGTGATCTATCTGCAGGGAAGTGTTGAGTTATTACAGCAGAATATTCGCAAACGCAGCCGCAGCTTCGAGCAGGGGATCACCCGTGAATACCTTGAAGAGCTTGTCTCGGCGTACAACGATTTCTTTTTTCATTACCGCGACAGCCGGCTCATTGTTGCTAACTGCGATAACTTCGATTTTCTCGGACGTCCCGATCATTTCGCCCGCCTCGTCGAAACGGTCCATCGGTTTCCGTACCCGCCGGTAGAATATATGGTTTCGAGTGAAACATTCTTCCGACCGGTATCTGAAAAGTAAATCTAGGGTTTACGTCGCAGACGGCCGGCGATTTAGTGATGGACGTCGTTTTTAGAGAGCTGTCCGAACTTTACGATCTTCACAACGCGGGCCTTCGGGCGGAGCACTGCCGGTACGAACATCATTGCCTGCTCGTGTGAATCTGCTTCGATGATCGCCCATGCGGTATGGTCGCCATCTTTACAGCCCCAATCGACATGGGTTGCAAAACCCGCCGCAACGACCTGCTTAACGACTGCGTTGCAGTCCTGATCGGTATGCGGGCTGATGATCATGTATCTATCCATATCTGCGCACTCAAGGTTATTAATCAAATTATATACAATAATTTATCCCGAATTATTCCTCTTGCGTATGACAATTCCCGCAGCCGAACCCGGTTGGGTTATCTTTATTGTACTGCTTTAACCCAAGCAACTTTGCCATTTCCGGTTTGACCGTCCCGCCCATGAATTTCATCATGTCAGGGTGTTTATCCATAAGAGCCTTAAACCCTTCTGCCGTCTTTGGGAGTTTCGGCAGCCGTGGGTTCGGCATTTTATACGTTCCGGAAGCAACGCCTTCTCCGTGACAGGTCTTGCATTTAATTTCGGAATATTTTGCAGAATCAAACACAACAAAGAGCGCCTTCATGTGCGGCATCACCACAGCTTTCATATAGCCTTTCTTCGCATCGAAATCCATGCTGTCCCAGTTGATGGTTGAATCAGGCATAGGGACGACCGTATGTAATTTTGCATACGATTTGGATTCTGAAGAAAATGCGAACCAAACGATCGCAATAACAGCAAATGCAGCAAGAGTAAAGGGAATAATTTTTGTTTTCATATCATATTAATGGTGAAATTTTTTCTACATCGAGGCACAAAACACTCAAAAGGAGCTCTGGGGAAGCAAAACTTAAAAGATGTATATACATCTATTAAGATAAACCACTTCAAATCCAATAGAATTTCATAATCTTGGTTTATTTTTAAGCCTGCCATCATAAAAAAAATATGGGTTTAGCAATTTTTGATAATTTAACTTCGCAACTTTGAATTATTCGCCGTGTTCACTTACCGTCGTTTGGTGTGGGGCGAGTGAAGCAGGGCATTTATTTATTTATCATTCATCGTCTCATTTCTATGAAAACAATTTGTTACTGTGTTCTTTGTATGTTCTTTGCGTTCAACGCTCTTGCTCAGGGCTGGCAAAAGATAGCATCGATGCCGGCAGGCGCACGCGATGCGGCTATTTCGTTCACGATCGGAAACACGCTGTTCTGTGGCGGCAGCGGAACTACAAAAGACTTCTATGCCTATGATGCTGCCGCAAGAACGTGGACGAAGAAAGCAAATATCCCCGGAGTACAGATCAATCGTTGGTTCGCGGTCGGTTTTGCTATTAACAGTAAAGGATATGTCGGGCTTGGAACCGATCACGGAGCGGATTCTCTGAAGAACGATCTCTGGGAGTATGACCCGATAAAAGACAGTTGGACACAAAAGGCGGATTATCCCGGCGGACACCGTGATGGTCTCGGTGTCTTTGTTGCCGGCAATAAAGCCTATGTTGGGGGCGGATCGGACAATGTGTATGTGTATTCTCAGTTCTACGAGTATGATCCGTCGAATGATATGTGGACACAAAAAGCAAATATTCCCGAGAGTGGAGATATTTTCCCATCTATGTTCACGATCGGCAATTACGGCTACGCTGTCTGCGGCGCCGGCGCTAGTGAATATACAGACCTGTTCCAGTATGACCCTTCATCGGATTCCTGGAGCGGCCTGAATTCTTTCCCCGGCGAAGCGCGCCAGGCTGCGGTATCGTTCGTGAGTAATGGTAAAGCGTATGTTGGGCTCGGCCAGAGCGGATATAGTAAGAATTATGCAGATATGTATTCTTATGATCCGGTAAAAGACGAATGGACAAAAGAATTATCTATTCCGGGCACAGGCAGATCGTGGGCGACTATATCAACAGTTGGTGATACAGCATACATTGGCAACGGAGCATATTTTACAAGTACGAGCTTGAATTATTTAGGCGATTGGTGGGCGTATTCCCCAGCCTTCAAATCGTCTGTTCGGTCTGAGACTACTTTGGCTGAAGATATCAACTGCTACCCGACGCCTGCCTCGACTACTATAAATCTGACAGGACTGACACCCGGCTCGGAGTACAGCTTCACTATTTTCAACGAACTTGGGCGGCAGATGAAATCTGAGAAAATATCCTCTGTTGCGGGAGGGGACGTATCTCTCGATATATCGAAACTTCCTGCCGGTGCGTACGAGCTTGTGATCTCACATAATATCGGCACAAAAACGATCTCTCTCATCAAAAAATAAATGCATTCATTCCGTTATAATCCTCTCTCTTCGAAAGAAGGGAGAGGAATTTATTTTATAAGTGATTTTTAATGATTTAATCCGAAACTATTGGGTTGCGCTTCGTATTTTATGTAATACACAATCCTGGAGGAAACAATGGTTATGAAAATAGCATCTGTTTTCTTGCTTGGCCTGCTTGGCCTGCTTGGCGCAGTATCACTCTCTTCGTGTGTCAGTCCGTATAAATCGCTGTTTACGAATCGTTTTACTAAACAGTACGATTCTACACATATGGGAATAAATCCATTCTTGACACAGCCATTGGTTCAAGATGGGCAAATTCCAGACTGGGGAGCAATTCGTTCTCACTCATCAATGAATTCGGAAGAAATTGAGCCATACCTCCGTGCTTACGGGTATAGGCAGATAGGACTTCCAGTTGGTAATCTCTACCCCTAGCTTTGTCTCTGAAGAATTGACAAATCCTATATACGGACATAACAACGCATCGTGAAAGATTTTATCATAGAACAAGGAGAATAGTCATGACAAAATCATTATTAATTTTTCTGTCTCTCGCGTTACTTGTGACGTTCACTCAATCATCCTGCGTCAGTCCGTATAAATCGCTGTTCACAAATCGTCTTACTAACCAGTACAATTCGATGAGTTGGGAAGCAAACTCGTCTGGCTGGACTTATAGCCGATATAATAATACCGCAAACTATGGATCAAACTCGCGATTTTTTTACAATGGCGTGAATGTCAATGGTGATATAAGTTGGAGTATCAATAGTAATTGTTTTTATCCATACTGATTATTGAAAGGATAATTAAAATGATTAAAAAGTTATTTTTGCCTTTTGTGATTATAGTCATCCCGGCAACTTTGCTTTCTTCCTGTGTCAGCCCATATAAGTCGCTTTTCAGTGGAGGGGATGGTAGTGCTTATCAGTTTCAAACCTCATATAATCCTGTTGGAGGACAATCAGATATACATCGGGTATGGGATGATAAGATAAAGAACGCGGCTGCTTCCGGGTATCTTTTTCCGCTTGGACCTAACGCGCAAAATGATATAAACTTCATTGGAGTTTCGCCGTTCTCGGACCACTGCTATTATAATCAGTCCAATTCCGAGACGAACTGTAAAAGATAGGGAGGTGATTCATACGAACTGTGTGACTTCTCCCTTTGTAGAAAATTCACCGAGATATTTTGCTCTTAATTCTGGATGAAATATCCCTGCAAGGATCTCAATACTTTCAACGAGCCGCGGTCCGGGACGAGAAAAGTATTGTGAGCCATCAGCGATCCAGATTTCGTTTGGATTGTACGTCAGGTTTTTTGCAAGCGTCTCCGCATCCTGCATTTGCCTCTTCACTCCGAAACCGCATTCGGCAAGTACGATAACATCTGCTTGCGCTTCGTTCACAACATCGCAACTGATTTGCCGCGACGGAGCGTGCTTGAATGCTTTGGTATTCACGCCGCCGGCAAGTTCTACAAGCTCCGGTATCCAATGCCCGCATGCGAACGGCGGATCAGCCCATTCTAGAAAAAGAACTGTTGGCTTCGTGCAGTTTCGGACATCGTCTTGAATAACGTTTGCTCTATCTTTTAACCGACCAACGTACTGGTGAGCAGGTGCTTCCTTGCCTGCTAAGATGCCCACCTCTGTGATCGAATCGAATACTTCATCAAGTGTTCTTGGTTCAAGATTAATAACGCGCGGCGTGTTCGAAAGTTTTGCCGCCTGCTCTGCAACATAGTCGAAACTAACGGCACAGACAGTGCAGAGTTGTTGTGTCAAGATAATATCCGGTTTCAACGATTCGAGCGCGTTAAGATCGAGTTCATAGATCGAGCCGGTCTCGTCAAGTTGTGAACGAACAAGTGTGTCTATCTCTGAGCTTGATAAATGTTCACTTGTCTTCGATCTGGTAATTTTTGGTTTGTCAAGAGCGGCAGAAGGGAAGTCGCACTCGTGCGTAACCCCGACGATCTCACCATCAAGGCCGAGTGCAAAGCAGATCTCCGTTGCAGAGGGTAGTAATGAAACAATACGCATAACTGATATTAAAGGAGTTACTCCACGAATGAATTCCCTTCGTACTTTTGCACTATATGCCTAAGAATAT
>DASQGZ010000011.1:0-20319 GCA_035632315.1 Kapaibacterium sp. (SeqCode)
GATAACCCCCACCGGATGTGTTTTCGTTACAGCAATAAGTGTGACGGTCTCGCGCTTGCGTCCTGCGCGTATGCAGGCAGCGGTGATTCGTTCTTCTACAATAAATAGATGCTCCGATAGATTCACAGAATGCAAAACTACGAAATTATGATATGGTAAGGCAATGTGCTTAAAACAAACAAGACCGTTGAGTCTTACTAATCTCAATAATCCCTAAAATCCCCTCAAATCATGGTTCAGGCAGCTTATCCTTGCGACAGCGCTTCGGCTCCTCCGACGATCTCGAGTATCTCTTTGGTGATCGCTGCTTGGCGGGCTTTATTGTAGCCGAGCTGCAATGATTTGATGAGATCTTTTGCGTTCTTTGTTGCAGAATCCATTGCAGACATACGCGCACCTTGCTCGGCGGCGTTGGATTCAAGAAGGGCTTTCCAAACCTGTGTTTCGAGTTGGCGCGGAACGAGGACGTTTAAAATTTCAGTCGGTTCCGGTTCATAGATGTAGTCGTGCGATGCTTTACCATGCTGCGCTTCAACGAGCTGTTTTATATCGAGCACCGGCAGCATTCGCTCGGCGACCTGGCGTTGTGCGATCACGGATTTGAACTCATTATAGACGATCTCAACACGATCGTAATCACCTTCATTAAAAAGCTCCGTCGCTTTCGTAACCAAATGTTGTGCGACAGAAAATTCTAGTTTATTAAATATACCGACGTGTGTTTCGACGATCGTATATCCGCGTTTCGAAAAATAATCGGTCGAGCGGCGGCCGACGGTAATGATCCCAAGCCGCCCTGATGCCTGGTGTGCACCGTAGGTTTCACGAATGCGTGATTCGGCAAAACGAATGATATTTGCATTGAATGCACCGGCAAGACCTCGATCGCTCGAAACAACGACAAGCAGTACTTTCTCGGAATTCGGGTCGGAAAGTTTACGGCCGAAGAGAACAGGCGACTTTGCGATCTCATCCCCGGCATTCGAAAGCAGGTCGTGGAGCAGCGTATTTAACGCACGCGAGTATGGGCGTGCTGCTATCATCGCATCTTGTGCGCGGCGCAATTTCGCTGCAGCGACCATCTTCATCGCTTGCGTGATCTTTGCAGTTGCCTTGACGCCGACGATCCGGCGGCGTATCTCTCGTAATGTTGCCATACAAAAAAACTCCTAACTCCTAATTCTTAACTCCTAACTCTTCACTCATTGTATCCATCTCGTCATATACACCGGCAGTCCTGTCGGGAGCACTCCGGTGAGTTCTCCGGGCACATTCGAATAGACTTGCTTCCATTCGCGCGGTGCGTCCGTCTGGAACAGAAATACTGCCAGCGGCTGTGTCGTAACCCGCCTATGATAGATCCACATCACATAGCGGTGATTTTCATTTGATTCGCTCTGTGCCGCTTCGTTATCTTCCGGAAATCCGTAGATAAGGATCACTCTGCCGGGATCTGTCATTACGCCGAGCCGGCGTGATGACGAAAATAATTCGTTTGCGCGGCGAGTACGACGTTCGAATTCAATTCGCGCTTCGTTCGTGTACGTGCCGGGTGTCATATCGCGTCGCTTCCAAAATCTCTCGAGCCAATCGTCGAGTCTGAGATTCGAGGTGATCGCATCGAATTCATCCATTTCTTCGGACGTCGCAATGTAATGAAGCGAAGCACGAAGCGAATCCTTGCGGGTCAGCTGGCGTGAACTGCCGACGATCCCCAATGCAATGCCGAACTCTGCGCCGACCCACCAAAGCGGACGGGTACGAAGTTCGTCAATCGCCGTTTGCCCCGTCCCTCGGTATTCAGCGGCGAGCCGATACTCGAGATCGACCGAACCGAACGTTCGTGCTCCGAAGGCACCGCGAAATCCGATTCGCGGCTCTGCGGTGTCGAGGATATCATCGACGAACAACAGTGCCGCATCGGCAAATATCTGTGTCGAGTGATCGGAGTTGTCATGTATCGGAAATCGCACACCGAACAGCACTTCAGTCGTTATTGGCACAGGAATTCCGATCCGCCCTCCGAAGAGTAAATGAAGTCCCGGCGATGGTTCTGCAAGAAAGTCAAACCCGAAATTCGGTTGAAGGAATGTCAGGTAACGGCCGCTTTTGTCAAAACCATTGTATGAACCAATGGCCGTACTAAGAATCCCGCTAAGTCGCGGACGTTCCGGTACCGGCTTGACAACACTGGTATCTTTCTGCGGAAAGACGATTGTCGAATCTGCAGACTGCTGGGCATACGAGACAGATACGATCAGTTGTAAAAGAACAAATGCGAATACGGTCGTCAGTATCGGTCGGTTCATATGTTCTTTCCGAGGGTTTATCTCCTAAGATAACCCATTCTGACAACACAAGTTGCACGGGGATACGGGCGCTCGCTTATTGCCCGTATGCGTATCTATGCTTTGAACTGTGATTTGAACGAAGTGATCGCTGCCTTGAGATTTGTCGTGATCTCTGCAGTTAGCTCTTTCACATCAGCGATCTTTGTTAAAAGATCTTTGTGACGCAAGCGCATAAAATCAATGAACTCGTGTTCGAAGCGGCCGACGACCGGGATTTCGACATCGTCAAGAAATCCGTTCGTACCGGCGAAGATCACAACAACCTGCTCTTCGACGGGCATCGGAACATATTGTCCTTGCTTGAGCAATTCGACCAGGCGCTGGCCGCGGCGAAGCTGCTGCTGGGTCGCTTTATCGAGATCGGAGCCGAACTTCGAGAATGCTTCGAGTTCGCGGTACTGCGCAAGATCCAGACGAAGCGTCCCGGCAACTTTCTTCATTGCCTTGATCTGGGCATTACCGCCGACGCGCGATACAGAGATACCGACATTGATAGCCGGACGAACGCCGGCATTAAATAAGTTCGGTTCGAGATAGATTTGCCCGTCGGTGATCGAGATCACATTCGTCGGGATGTATGCCGAGACGTCGCCCGCTTGTGTCTCGATGACAGGCAATGCTGTCAGCGAACCACCGCCGAGATCTGCGGAAAGTTTCGACGCACGTTCGAGCAAACGGCTGTGCAAATAAAATACGTCTCCGGGATATGCTTCGCGCCCCGGCGGACGACGCAGCAGCAACGACAACTCGCGATACGCCGCTGCCTGCTTTGAAAGATCGTCATACACGACAAGCGCATGCCGTCCGGTATCACGAAAGTGCTCGCCGAGTGTTGCGCCGGAATACGGTGCAATAAATTGAAGCGGGGCAGGGTCGGACGCTGTTGCGCAAATAATCGTCGTGTAATCCATTGCTCCGAACTCTTCGAGCTTCGCGCGAACGAGTGCAACCGTCGACGCTTTCTGTCCGATCGCAACATAGATGCAATATACGGGGTTGACCCCTTGGCGCTTTGCGTCTTCGGAGTGTGTATATTTTTGATTGATGATCGTATCGAGCGCAACGGCAGTCTTGCCGGTCTGACGGTCGCCGATGATAAGCTCGCGCTGCCCGCGGCCGATCGGGATCATTCCGTCAATAGCTTTGATGCCTGTCTGCAACGGCTCTTTCACAGGTTGACGCTGCATGACACCAAGCGCTTTTCGTTCGATCGGTAAAAATTTATCGGAGGGGATCGGCGCGCCTCCGTCGATCGGTACACCAAGCGGATTGATAACACGGCCAAGCATCAGATCGCTGACAGGCATTGATGCCACACGGCCGGTGCGCTTGACGATATCACCTTCTTTGATCAGTGTCTCGTCACCGAAGAGTACTGCGCCGACGTTATCTTCTTCGAGATTCAGCGCCATGCCATATACTTTGTTCGGGAATTCGATCAGCTCGCCGGCCATTACTTTTAACAAGCCATAGACACGGGCGACGCCGTCGCCGACTTGAAGCACGGTACCAACGTCATAGACGTCAACCTCTTTTTCAAAACCGGTTAATTGCTGGCGCAATATTGCGCTCACTTCATCGGGGCGTACTACAGACATGATTAATTTTCTTTCTTGATAACAACTTCTTTTTTCTCGTCGGGCCGGATGCACTCGGTCATTTCCGTTGTGACAATGATGATCCCATGCCCTCCGGGTCCTGTCGAACGATAGATCGACTTCACAATGCCGAACCCGCGCGCAAAATATTTTCTCAGATCGGTCGCACCACGCGCAGTAACGGTAACGATGACACTATCAAACGTGCCAACGGGTGCCTTGACGGAATCTACATAACCTGCGATCACCGTTTGCACCGAATCGTCATACTGGTCGTGCCATGCGTTGCCAATGACAAGCGGCGAAACAAGAAACGTATAATTTTGGCGCGCAGTGACGGAATTATTAAAGATCGTCATTGCAACCGAGTCATCCACGTAATAGAACGACTCGCTCTTGATCGTATCTTTCGAGCCCGGACGAAATCCGTAGTCACGGGTCGCCATTAACGGCAGCCGTTGCAGCGAGAATCGGGCAGTATCGACAACCGTTTCGCGGTGAATGGCCGTATCGCGCCTGAGCACACGCCCGGAATCATTTACGAGCGTTTGAACGGTGACAAGCGTCCAACTTGCTCCACGCCGGTCTGGAAAAAAATAATTACCGACCGTGCCCGGAGCGAACGACACGGATGGTTTGAAATTCACCCCTGGTTCGATGCTGATGGTCGTTCCGTTCTTCTTTTTCTTCGGTTTTTTTTTCGCGAATGCCGAAGACGAGCACACGCACAATTCAATGAACAAGATCGCTGCAAGAGCTGCAACGACGAACACGCTCATAAGTCGTCGGCTCCGGTCCATCAGTTCAGATGTACGACAGCAGCAGATTTCCACTCTTCACGCAAGTTCTCAAGCTGATGCTGTACGCTTGCATCGACAAATGTATCGCCGACTTTTGCAACAAAACCACCACGAAGCTTCGGATCGACGCTAAACGTCGGCCGGATGTCGAGCTTCACGATCTCGTGAAGCTTTTGTAAGATCTTGCTTTTCTCAGCGTCATGGAGTGGGCTTGCACTCGTGATCTGGGCGGTGACGATACCTTCGTCAATATCAAGCAAACGCTGAAAACTTTCGGTGACGGCTCCGAGCAGCTGCGAACGGCCTTTCGCAACGAGCAGATCGATGAACGTGATCGTATCGGCGCTCACACGAGGTTTGAATATCTCGTTCAACACGTTTCGTTTCACGTCAGGCCGAATGACCGGCGAATGCAGAAGTGATCGCAGCTCTGCAACAGCATGGAGCGATTCCGAGATCAGCGCAAGATCCTTCGCGAACGTTTGAACGCTCTGTTTTTCTTTACCGATGCCCATCAGGGCAAGGGCGTAACGTTCGGCAATGCGGCTATCCATTGAATAAAATTAATGGAATAAAATTAATTCTTCGAAGGGATTTCGGAAATGAATTTTTCGACGATCTTACGATGCTTATCATCGGTCAGCGACTCGTCGATGAGTTTCCCCGCAGCAGCAATGGCAAGATCGGCAGCTTCGCCTCGAAGTTGGGCGATGGCAGTTTTCGTATCGCGTTCGATCTGCGCTTTTGCCGACGCGAGCATCGCACGCGATTCTTCCTGAGCTTTTGCGGTCAGCTCTTGGCGCATCCGTTCGGCATACTCTTTGCCATCACGAAGCTGGCGCTGGATGTCTTCTTCGTTCAACTTGCGCTGACGCTCGTTCTCTGCGATCATCCGTTCAGCATCGGCGCGAACCTGCTCGGCTTTGGCAAGCGAATCGGCGATCGCCTTTTCGCGGGCCTTTAATGAATTAATAATCGGCTTCCATGCCATCTTGCTCAGTAAGAACAGGAGCACACCGAAGATGATGAATGTCCAGATCGACAATCCGGGATTGATCTCGAGCATAATAGTAGCAGTTGTTCTCAGGGGCGACGGGCAGTGAGCCCATACCCCAGTTGAAAATACGTTGACGCTCAGGACTTGATGCAGCCCTGAGCGTCAGAAAAATCGCCTCTTTGCAGCGTAAGGCTTTTTATTTACCTGCGAGAATGATGCAGATAACCAGAGCGAAGAGCGTGACGCCTTCGATAAGCGCGGCAGCGATGATCATCGTCGTACGGATACCGCCGGCAAATTCCGGCTGACGGCCAGACGCTTCGAGCGCCGCCGTAGCGAGCTTGCCGATGCCGAGACCTGCGCCAACGACAGCAAGCGCTGCGCCAAGTCCTGCTGCCATATATGCAAATGCAGATGGATTCATTTTTTTCTTTCTAAGTTTACGTGAATAACGGTCTGTTTTAACAATAATTACACTCTTAGTGTGCCGCCGCAGGCTCTGCGTGATGTTCTTCTTCGTGATGCTCGTGAGCCATCATTCCGACGAATACCGCAGAAAGCGTCGTAAATACATACGCCTGAATAAATGCGACTAACAACTCCAGCAAATAGATAAAGAGCGCAAATGGTACGCTCACTGAAAATCCGACGATTACCGATTGAAATAAGATAGCGAGACCGATCAGTGCACCGATAACGATATGCCCTGCTGTCATATTCGCGAACAGACGAATCATCAGCGCGAACGGTTTCGTAAAAAGACCGATGATCTCAATCGGTGTCATAATAAGAATGAGCGGGATCTTGATCGCGATCGGGATATCCATATCGAGCATTCCGCCGGTAAAATGCTTTAAGTATTCTTTGATACCCATTGCGCGAATACCGGCGATCTGTGTCAGGACGAACGTGCACAATGCCAGTGCCATTGTCACCGCGATCGCAGCTGTCGGCGTTTTCGATAGCGGGACCAGGCCTAAGATATTCATTACGAGAATGAACAGGAATACCGTCACAAAATAGGGAAGTGTCCGATCTCGCCAGGAGCCTTCGATGTTCGGAGCAACAATATCATCGCGGACATAGACGACAAGCGTCTCAACAAGATTTTGTGCACCGTGAGGAACAAGATTTGTCCTTGCTTTTTTCCCCGCATTAAGGGCAAGCAGTATCAGCAATATCGCTGCAAGCAGCATCCAAAAGACGTTCGCCGTAATCGAAAAATCCCAGAATGTGCCCATCGGTTTCCCGTCAACGCGCTTAAACGGTGTAACCTTCAAGAACTGTGAAGCTTTCTTTTGGTCTTCGATCTCATGAAGGCCTTTTATCGTATACTCACCCGAATGTTCGAGGGCGTCGAGGCTTGCAAAAAAATGGAACCCCTGTGCATCGATAAAGATGATCGGCAACGGGATCTTCGCGGAGAAGAAATGCAGCTCGTAGGTATCGCGAAGATGTTCGAGGACAAGACCGAATATTTTCTGTGCGTCCGGTTTGCCGGCGGTGAAAATATCTTTTTCGTGTTCGTCTTCAGTTTGTTCTTTCGGCGAAGACGTGTTTTCAGCTGATGCAGACCCCGTGGCAGGGGCGTTCTGTTCGGAAACGGTGGGTGTTGCAGTTTTCGGTTCGTCCGCCGCAATGCTTCTGCCCGTAAGCAGTGTAACGATGATCGCTGCGACGAAAAGAACGTATTTCATTTACTGTCCGCGGACGAGCTGCTTTTTGTGAAAGTACGAGATCTCGACGATGAGATACGAAAAATAGGAAACGAACATTCCGGTCACCATCCCGAAGACGTGAAGCTTCAGAATGAACTCTCCGATCGCAAATGCGAAGAGCAGCGTGAATAAGCGAACAAAAATAGAACCGAGTGCGATGCCGAGAAAAATTTCGTCCGGTTTATCGATCGCCCACTCCGTTAATACAAAGCTGATAAGACTGGTGACGGTGCAGAGCGCCATACCTGAGTAGCATGCCGTCCGGAACGAGGCGTTTGTGAAATTGAATAATATGAACGAACCGGCTCCGTAGAGCACAACCGATAACAGCAAGAACCAAACGAGAAAATAGCGGGTGGCTTCTCGGCTCAGAATTCGTTCTGATGGGTGCGGTCGTACGAGTTGTAATGCTTCTGCGATCGCGCTCAAGGGTACTCTCCTACTTACGTTTAATGTAACTCAAAAAGCGTTTGATATACAGCCTCATTAAACGTAATTTTAGGGGTATTTTGTTTCAGGAAAATGCAAAAAATGTGCCAGTTTACTAAGCCTGTTAGGTTAATCCATTCCGTAAGGTCAGAATCGCTTGAAATAAGCGTTTACAAGAAATTAGTGACCAGTGGGAAGTGATCGGTGGCCAGTAGCCGGAGTAAAGTCTTGTAATGTTTTTAATTATGTAGATCACTATCTGTCCAGAATACCGATCTCATCGATACTGACCCAAGGTCTGCTCCTTCATTGTAATACATGTGTTTGTCTTTTTCGTCGGATATCCCCATCGTATAAAGCAACGGATAATAGTGGTCCGGTGTCGGGACCGAGAGTTGTGCTGCTGAACCCAGATCCTGATATTCGATGAGTGATTTGTGGTCGCCCTTATCGAGGAGCTCTTTTACTTTTGCGTCGAATTCTGTTGCCCAGTCGTATGCCCCGCCGTCGGAGCGCATCATTCTCAGATTATGAACGATATTCCCGCTGCCAATAATAAGCACCCCTTTTTCACGGAGTGACCTGAGTTCTTTTGCAAGGTCATAGTGGTATTGCCCGGGCTGATAAAAATCAATGCTGAGTTGATACACCGGTACATCTGCTTTTGGGTATAAATGTGTCAGTACCGACCAAGTCCCGTGATCGAGCCCCCATTCATTCGCGTCAAGTCCGACCTCGGTTGATGTAATGAGCTTTTTTGTTTCGTCGGCAAATTTCGGCGAACCGGGTGCGGGATATTCGAACGTTGCAAGTTTTTGAGGAAAACCATAAAAATCATGAATGGTCTTCGGATGCTCCATCGACGTAACGTGCGTTCCGTGTGTAAGCCAATGTGCAGAGACTGATAGTATGGCAGACGGTGTCGGGATCTTCCGCGCAATTTCGTGCCATGAGCGTGTGTATGGATTATCTTCGAGCGCATTCATCGGACTGCCATGACCGATGAACACGACGGGCATCCGCTCGCCTTTTTTTGCATTCAGTTCGCCAAACATCTCCCGCGTCGTCATTGCCATTGCCGCTGTGATCCCCATTCATTGTAAGAAATTCCTTCTATCCACTTTACTATTCTACGATTTTGAGACGATGATAGTTTCTAAACGATCGTCCGAGAAGCCCGGAAGCTCGTTTTTACTGTTCAATTCTCTGTTTCCATTCGGCGACCTTTGCAAGTGCATCTAACGGTGTCATGGCATTGACATCAATTGTTTTGAGTTCGTCAACGATCACAGCGTCGAGATATTTATTTTGGATTTCTCGTGTTTCCTCCGGTTCGTGATGTTTTGCCGGTGGAAAGGGAATCGAGCGCTGAATGTTCGACTCGGCGATCTTGAGTTCTGTTTCTTCGAGTTCGTGCAGAATTTCACGTGCACGGTCGATCACTTCCGGCGCAATTCCTGCCATTGCCGCAACTTCGATGCCGTATGAATGATCGGCAGAACCGTTGGTGATCTTGTGCAGAAAATGGACTTTGCCGTCTGCTTCGCGGACCTCTACTTTTAAGTTGCCAATATGCTCGAACCGGTCGGCGAGTGCATTGAGTTCGTGATAGTGGGTTGCGAACAGAGTTCGAGCGCCCGGGATCGAATCGTGAACATGTTCGGAAATTGCCCAAGCTATTGAAAGGCCGTCGAATGTCGAAGTACCGCGGCCAAGTTCGTCGAATAAGAGCAGCGAATCTTTCGTCGCATTATTCAGGATGTTCGCTGTTTCATTCATTTCAACGAGAAACGTTGATTCGCCACGCGAGAGATTATCACCTGCACCGACTCGCGTAAAAATTCTGTCAAGCAGCGGCATTTTGCACAAAACTGCCGGTACGAACGAACCGATATGGGCAAGCAATGCAATGATACCGGTCTGTCGCAGATACACTGATTTGCCGGACATATTCGGCCCGGTAATGACATAAAATTCTTTTGCTCCGGTTTTAAATTTTACACTATTCGGTGTGAATCGTTCTCCGATCGGCAGCGATCGTTCGACGACAGGATGGCGGCCTTGATCGATGATGAATTCGTCGCCGTTCGTAAATTCAGGCCGCACCCACGATCCGCGCGATGCGACGGTCGCCAGCGATTGGATCACATCGGCGATCGCCAGGAGCGTTGCATTCTGCTGCAGCTCGCCGGTATGTGAGATAACGGCAGCGCGAAGGCGAGCAATAAGCTCTGCTTCGAGCGAAAACATTTTTTCTTCGGCGCCGAGAATTTTTTGCTCGTATTCTTTTAACTCAGGCGTGACATATCGCTCGCTGTTCGTGAGTGTTTGTTTGCGTTCGTAATCGTCCGGGATTTTTGACCGATGAACGTGGCTCACTTCGATGTAATATCCGAAGACGCCGTTAAAATCGACTTTCAACGACGGAATACTTGTTCGCTCTCGTTCTCGTGCTTGGATCTCGAGAAGTTTCGTACGGCTTGTTTTTGTAAGTGAACGAAGTTCGTCGAGTTCGGCATTCGCCCCGTCGCGAATGACCCCGAGCGAGCCTGAGCCGGCCGGCGCTTCGGGATCGACCGTGCGATCGATCTGTTCGGAAAGTTCGGTCAGTTCGTTGAGTTCCGATGCCAATCGTTCAAGCAGCTCGCTTGTATTCGAACCGGATTCGTCCGCCGCCGCAAACTGTGCAATACGCGAGATCGCTTGCGTTATATCCGGGATACGCCAAAGCGTGTGCTTCAGCGTAATAAAGTCGCGCTGCGAAAGCAAGCGCGCTCCGGCAAAGCGGCCGATGAGCCGTTCGAGGTCGCCGAGTTCGGCAAGCAAGCGGCGAAGATCTTCACGATCGGAATGCGCGCCTGAGGCAAGTGAGATCGCATCTTGACGGCGAAGTAATTCTTGTTTATCCCGCAGCGGAGAAGAAAGCCAGCGCCGAAGCAGACGCTCGCCCATTGCTGTTTTGGTCTCATGCAGCACCCCGAGCAGCGATCCGTTCTTTTCATCGCCGCTGAACGAAAAAAATATTTCGAGATTTCGTCGCGTCGATTGATCGAGCACCAGCGCATTCGACGTATTATGCAGCGTAAGTTTTGTAATATGTTTTAATGCGCCGGCAGTTCGCGTTTCACGCAGATAGTCTAGCACGACACCTGCGGCAGTCGTTGCAAGGTGCAATTCTTCAAGGCCGAACCCTTTCAATGATGTCGTTGAAAAATGATCGAGCAGTAGTTTACGCGCCGTGTCGTATTGAAATGCCCATTCTTCCCGAATGGTCAGAACCGGTTTTTGTTCGAGGACGAGAAAATATGGGGATTGCTCAATGTCGGGTTTATCGCGGCGGCTCGTGAGCAGTTCGCGAAGGCCAAGCGAGACAAGCTCTTCGCCAAGATCGGTCGCGCGAAGTTCGCCGGCAGAAAACTCTCCGGTCGAAACATCGGCGAACGCAATGCCGACACGATCGGCAACATGGACGATCGCCCCGACATATGTATTACGCCCTGTTTCGAGAATTTTTTCGGAAAGTTGAACTCCCGGTGTAACCACTTCGACAACATCGCGCTTGACAATTCCTTTGGCGAGCTTCGGATCTTCGAGCTGCTCGCAGACGGCAACGCGAAAACCGGCGCGGATCATTTTCGGCAGATAATTATCGAGCTGATGATGCGGGAAGCCCGCGAGTTCGGTATCGCCGGCAGAACCGTTGTTTCGTTTTGTCAATGCAATGCCGGTGACTTTTGCCAGTGTTATTGCATCTTCGCCAAAAGTCTCGAAGAAATCGCCCATCCGAAAAAACAACACCGTATCAGGATAGCGTGCTTTGACGGCGCTATACTGCTTCATTAACGGTGTCTGCTTTTCTTCTGCCGGCTTGGTCTTGGGCATGATGGTGCTCATCGATTGATATGACAACAAATTTACAACGCGGGATGTATAGGTAAAATTAAAACATAAAAAGGGCAGCTCTTCGCCGCCCTGCATCACGAGCACAAAACATTCTGAAGCGTTTATGACGCAACCTGCATCACAATATCGGCAGTCTGCGGCGCTTTGATATTTTGCGTCACCGGTGCTTTCGATTTCTTTTTCTTCTTTCCTTTTGCCGGCGGATCGTCAGAGGTGGTCACGGTCGCAGTAAATTTTCCGGGCGGCACTTCGTTCGAGGTCGAAACAGAAACCGAGGCAGCATTGAGGCCTTTACTTAAAAAATATCCTGCGATCGCATTCTTACGGGCAGACGCAAGGTCGTTCTGTGCATTTGCTTTTTTTCCTGTCGGCGGTTCGTCAGGATAGACCGTCACATTGAGCGTCAGCTTGGTATTGCGTTTCATTTGGGCAGCAATGTTATCGAGATCGTTCGTCACACTTTGCGAGATCGTTTTGCTTTTCGGAGCAAACACCGGCGCGCTGAACGGGAACGGCGACCCGAGTTCGAGCGGCCTCATTGTGACCGTCACAGGAACTTCCTGATATTTTTCTAATGCAGGGATCGAGAACGCCTGCTCGGTATAATAATATTTCGAATTCGTACAGATGAGTTTATAATCGGTGTTCGGCTGCATGACCATCTGAAATTTTCCTTCGGAGGTCGATTTCGTATTGGTGACCTTTTCGCCGCCTTTGTACACTTGGATCTGAACATCCGAGACAGGGGAGCCGCTCGTCGTTTGGACGCTGCCTTTGACGAGCGCAACGACTTTATTCATCTGCGCCGACGCAGTCGAACTCATCACAAGCAATGCGGCAAGAATGAGCGCTGCTGCTGTTATTGAACGATTTATCATAGACTGGATTTCGTGGTACAACTGGTATATAAACACATTTCGAGCCTCGTTGTTACACTCCGCGGATGAATTAATAGTCATTCTATAGCCACTCTATAATAGACGAATGGCGTCAGGAAATCCTGACGCCATTGCGTAATATCCTATTATTGAACGCTTGTTATTTATTCTTACTAACGGCAGTCGAAAGCGTCGCAAGAAAATCGAGCGGCTTCTGGTACCCGACCTGACGATGGATCTCTTTCCCGTTCGCATTATAAAAAATGACCGTCGGGTATCCCTGAATTCGCGCAGAACGAGCAAGCTCGACGCCCTCGCCATTTTCCGCATCGAGTTTGATCGAAATGATATTACTATCGGCAAATCCGCCGACATTATCCTGCGAATAGACATCGCGGTCGAGCCGTTTACACCAGCCGCACCAGGATGTATAGTAATCGACCATCACAATTTTATTCTGTTTTGCGGCAAGCTTGAGCGCTTCCTGGAAGCTCACATTCTTGAAATGCACTTCGGCAAATGAATTACTTGCACTTAGAGCAAATGCAAGAGAAAAAAACAAGACAATAAACTTTTTCATACGTTTTCTTTTGTACTATTTGCTCTAACGAATTTGGAGGAAAAGGGTTTCATTTCCCCGGACGTTTCATTATTAACGAAATATTTCGAGCTTTCTGACGACAGTGATCCCATTTTGTCCTGTGACAACGACCGAATATATCCCTGTGGGAAGGTCATGTATATCAATGAGATATTTATCTGCATATTGATGGTCATTAGGAAAATGGATACGAACTTTTCCGGACATATCAATAAGTGAAATATCTGCAGCAGATGATCTAAGAACTTGACCTGCAATGTTTACGGTATTACCAGCCGGGTTTGGTATGACCGATAAGAGTTCTTCGTCCGCTTTTTCTGATTTGACACTATTGCGACCCATCACCGAAATGAGCCTTAAACCTCCGATATTCTCAACATCGGGAACAAGGGTGATCGTTTTACATTCGGTTCGTATCGTTACGGCAGACAGGTGAGTAAGTGTGTTTGCTCCGGAGGATGTCGGCAGCGCCGTGAATCTTACAAAACCTAAATTTTCAATTGCCAAAATAGGGCTTGAGGAAGTATCGACTAACGAGACGGTAATTGTATCGCTGCCGAAGTTTATTGCGCTGATTTTCCAGCCGTTCGGTGGCACAATATCTTTCAAATGCGATATTTCAACGATAGACGGATCGAAAACGATAGAGTAATCCGCTGATACAGCCGTAGAACCAATAATGTCAGGATTCGCAGACAAATCGACAGCAATTTCAACATTTGCCGTATCACCTGCAAAAATCTGCGCGTGCGATTGGAAAATAGTGGAAAGATTTGAAGTTATTTGTGTGGGTCCAATTCCTGAGTCATAGGCTTTATATAAAGCGAAGTCTGTTCCGCCCGCTATAATAAGATTTCGATTGCAACTTGCAGAGAGCGTGATAAATCGGGTATCGTTTGGTGCTCCAGGACCCCCAAGGTTTGTCCAAGTTTTTCCACTGTCGAGCGAGCGATACATTCCACAACTTCCGGACGGACAAAAATTACTTTGGGCATATAGAGTATTGTTTATACCGGTGCAGTGCCCATTCATTCTGAATGAGAGTTGAGTCTCTATATTCCATGTTTTGCCATAATCAGTCGAGTGATATATTGCAGTATTGTATGCACCGTTCGAAAACCCTTCCGGAGCTGCGTAACAGTTCGATGTTGACGGTTCCGCATATACCGACCATGATTCTATGTCCACAGATGTCGGCATCCATGATGCCCCACCGTCTGTTGTATAATACCATGGGTTGCCAGCACGAAAGCTCGCGACAAGAACACCATGAAGGCTGTCTGAGAAATCCATCCCAAGTAAAACATCGTCTAACGGAGCTTTAAAAATATCTTTGAATGATATTCCGCCGTCGATTGAAAGACGTAGGTAATGATTATAAAAATCGCTGACGAGTAAACCTGCCGCTGTCTTCCGAATCGATACAGAATAACGGCCATCGTTAGCCGAGGCGACAACCCAATTATTTCCCCCATTACTTGTATGCCAAAGGGAATACCCCGCGTCGCAACCTCCGCATGCCCAACCATTGAGACTATCAACCATTAAAATATCCTGGATCCCGTAACCGCTGCTTAATTGTTCTACATTTGCTGTGTTCCATGATGTCCCGCCGTTAGTGGTCCGATATAACATTGGGTGCACAGTCTCACTGCCTGGTACTGTCCCGATACTGACAAATCCGTGTTGCTCGTCCTCAAAATAAACCGTTGAAATTCTTTCAGTAAAACTTCCTATCTTCTGCCACTGCAATGGTTGACCAAATAAAGAAATGGGTATGGCAAGCATTACTGCCACAAGAAGTATAATAGACCGACTTCTATTCATAGCGTGTTGATCCATTTGATGAAGTAACTACGCAAAACTACAAAAATTACACTATTGGAGTTTAGAAATTATTTGTGCCTTATAAATTAGCCTTATATTTGAAGTATTCACTATCTCCCCACTACGGCTATGAACAGTTTGCTCAAGACGTTACGAGATATTTTTGCTGTCCTGCAGTATGTGGGATTTCTCTTTGTGATCCTCGCCACAGGGTATTTTGCTTTTGCTGGGACTCCACAGTCAAATGACATTTTCCGTGCGATGGGAGACGGAGAAACATTTAATATCTTTTTTGTGGTCTTCGTTGCCGTCTGGTCGATTACCGTTTGGTATAGTGCGCGACTAATGCTTCAGGAGTTCGGCAAAACATCTGCAGAAGCAGTCCTTGCAAAAAAACTTATTACCTGGATGCCCCGCGTGCTTGGGCTTGTGCCGTATGTAATTATTCTTGCTGCTTTTTTACCGTATGTATCGCATGGTTCAGTGTGGTGGAAGATGCTGCTGATATCAGGATTTGCTGTCATATATTTTATTATTGTTACCGAACGGCGCAAAATTTTTTCATCGCGATTTACTGAACACGGGAAACTCCGCTCTGCTTCGACGACGGGGACGATCCACCCGATCATCAAATGGCGGGTGACACTCGTTGCGAGCATCTCAGTAGTGGCAGCGATGACGATCTTTTCCATTCGTCCGGTCGCAATTCCTTTTTCGCGTTATCTGACGCCGGCAGCAATCATTGCACTTGCGCTCGGCACCTGGACGGCATTCGGAATGCTCGTTTATTATTGGAGTTTTAAATTAAAGATACCGATCTTTGTGTGCGCATTTATTATTGTAGCGATCTTTAGCATATTTAACAGCAACCATCTTATTCGCACGGCAGGTGAGTCGTCATCGTCGCTCGTAACGAAGCGTCCGACACTTGGCGAATACTTCATCCGCTGGGCGCACAAACACCAATCGGATTCCGGAAATGTCCCGCTCTATATTTTTGCAGCAGAAGGTGGTGGAATTCGGGCAATGCTCTGGACCGGCGAAGTGCTCGAACGCTTTGACAGTCTCGACAAAAATTTTTACAGTCATTTGTTCGCGATCACTTCAGCATCCGGCGGCTCCGTCGGGTCGGTATTCTTTAACGCATATAAACAATTTTATCCTGTTGATGATGCTTCAACACGCACGCAGTTACGGAGTGCATTGCACGGAGATTTTCTTTCGCCGGTAACAGCCGCGTTTGTCTATCCCGATTTTCTCGATCGGCTATTGCCGCATGGTTTCAACAGCCTTGACCGTGCACGCTGGCTTGAAGATTCGTGGAGTGGGACATATTCAAAATTACTTCCGGGGAGTAATCTCGACAGCGGATTTCTTTCTATTTATAAATTGGACCTGCCTGTGTCCTGTCCTATTGTTATTCTTAATACGACGTGTGTCCAAAACGGCAAGCGCGGGCTTATTTCAAATATCGCGCTCGGTATGTCTTTCCCGGGCGCGCTCGATGTCTTCGCAGAAACAAAGCGTGATATTCCGCTCAAGACGGCGGCATCGATGAGCGCGCGATTCCCATATCTGACGCCAAGTGCGACAATACAAAATCCGGAAAGCGGAGCGAAGTTTGATCTTGTTGACGGCGGTTATGCCGATAACAGCAGCTTGCAATCGGCAATGCAGATATTTTTGTCGCTGCGCGAGATCATCACCGGATCGTCATCCGCCGATAGTGCGCTCTATGCGCGGATCGTACCTGAAATTATCTACATTAAGAATGGAGGTTCGAAAAAGAATGCAAAACGCTCGACTCTGCTGCACGAGGTACTCACGCCGCTCTCTGCATTTATGAGCGCCTATGGCGCAAGCGGCGAACTGATCGATTCGACGGTCATGCAAACAATGGCAGCATCCGGAAGCCGAGATCATTTTCGCGAGATTTCACTTGATTGGACTCCCGGTGACGACGAAGCATCCTGCCAATATCCGCTCGGTTGGTATATTTCGCAAGTAGCGGTGGACTCGATGGATGTGCAAGTCAATAAGATCAGCTGGAGATAAAGGCTATCGTTGATATCGCAATTTGCGACATTAAAATATCACACGATAATCACGAAGCGCTCGGCACGCCTAATCCCAATAATCGTTTCAATCCCAAAAAACCCGGTTCTGATTCGGCGGCGGCAGCGCGGAGTTCTTGTTCGCGGCGGACGATCTGTTCGAGTTGGTTAATGAACCACGGATCGATCTTTGTCATATCGAAAAGTTCAGCGTTTGTGAGTCCGAGTTTGATCGCATACCGGATCGAGAAGATCATATCCGAGCGCCGCTGAGAAAGACGTTCCCGGACTATTTGCAATGTGCGTTCTTTTTCGGCGTCGGTCATACTGTCAATATCAAATTCGTCTTTGCCGTCCGAGCCAAGCCCGTAGCGGCTTTGTTCGAGCGACCTGATGGCTTTTTGAAATGCTTCTTTGAATGTTCTGCCGAATGCCATTACCTCGCCGACCGATTTCATTTGCACTCCGAGGATCGAACTTGTTGCGCCGATGCCTTTGAACTTTTCGAAATCCCAACGCGGAATTTTTACGACGATGTAATCTATTGTCGGCTCGAACGACGCCGGCGTCGTCTTTGTGATGTCATTCGGAATTTCATCGAGCGTGTAACCGACAGCGAGTTTCGCGGCGATCTTTGCAATCGGGAAGCCCGTTGCCTTCGATGCAAGTGCCGATGAGCGAGAGACGCGCGGATTCATTTCGATGATGAGCATTCTGCCATCCGCCGGATTGAGCGCGAACTGAATATTCGAACCGCCCGTCTCGACCCCGATGGCGCGGATGATCTTGATCGCGGCGTCGCGCATTTTCTGATACTCTTTATCGGTGAGCGTCTGCGCAGGCGCGACGGTGATCGAATCGCCGGTATGCACGCCCATCGGATCGAAGTTTTCAATTGAGCAGATAATGACGACGTTATCGGCAAGGTCGCGCATCACTTCGAGCTCGTATTCTTTCCAGCCAAGCACCGATTCTTCGACGAGCACTTGTGTTACCGGCGACGCATCGAGTCCCCGTTGAACGACTTCTTTGAATTCTTCGAGATTATATGCAATGCCGCCGCCAGTGCCGCCAAGCGTGAAGCTCGGACGGATAATCGTAGGGAAGCCGACCATATCTACGAGTTCGAGCGCTTCTTCGACTGAATGCACAAAGCCTCCTCGTGCCATTTCAAGGCCGATGGATGTCATTGTCGCGAGAAATTCTTCGCGGTCTTCGGCGCGCTTGATCGCATCGGGTTTTGCGCCGATGAGTTCGACACCGTATTTTTCGAGCGAACCACGACGGTGCAAAGCCATCGCCGCATTGAGTGCTGTTTGCCCGCCCATCGTTGGCAGAATGGCGTCTGGTTTTTCTTTTTCGATGATCGCCTCTATATATTCAGGGGTGATCGGCTCAATGTAAGTCGCGTCCGCCATTTCCGGGTCGGTCATGATCGTTGCCGGATTGGAATTGACCAGAATGACGCGATAGCCTTCCTCGCGCAGGACTTTGCACGCCTGCGCTCCGGAATAGTCGAATTCGCACGCCTGGCCGATCACAATGGGGCCTGAGCCGATGATCAGAATGGATTTTATGTCTGTCCGTTTGGGCATATTAGTGCAAAAATACGAAGGAGAAGTACTAGGGATACGTTTATGACCTTCTCATTAGTTTAATTCAAGTGTCTGATATATGTAAGACTATATATCAACTATGAAGTATTTAATCATAATATTCGCTTTTAGTGTAATGTTTTGTGAAGTTGGATGCCAGAACCATGTGACGGATCCGGAACAAAATCAAAAGATTAACCCAGGTGCGAAACCTCCCGCAACCCTTTTGGATACAGCTCTATTACATCAGTTCAGGAATATTTCTATCACATTCATTGTGCCAACGGGGTATCCGTCTATAGATTCTTCTCTTATATTGGACACAGTTATGATAAACTGTCTGACACCGAAAAAATCGTATGAAGAGTTTAGTGGGATACTGACATGGGATAATGATACCTTTAGTGTTACAAATGGTAGTTCTTGGTCTTACAAGGAAGATAATCCTAATCCGGAGAATGTGGCATTCTATAGTGGGTGGGAAGACTTTAATTTAAACGGGTCACTTTCTACTCTGAGTGGAAAGATTGGGACAATGGATTATAGTTATAGCTCTTACCTGGATGTGAATGCAAGAGGATATCAAGGTGATCGTCGTGATAACGTATCCTTTAAAATTACCGATATCGAACTGTTTCATCAGAACAGTGACTCTGTTGTCTTTACTGCTTCTGGTGCTGCGCTTCAATCGAGCCTTATATCTTTCTGTAATAGTTTCGATTGCCTTTGCTACCCTACATCAAATCCTTCATACTGGCAAATTTTATGGAATTCGAAGTCAATTCCAATTCTTACAGTTACGCTTTCTAAATAGTTTTTACGTTGTGATCTGTCCCGAGCCGAAAATCAGAATGGATTTTATGTCTGTCCGTTTGGGCATATTCCTAAAAAAATACGAAGTTGGCGTTTCATAACACGACGATAAGTGGGATTGTTACGCATGCGCTTGTTCAATCTTTAAAGTCAGTTAATATTTATTTAAAATGAAAGAAGATTCATTAAAAGGCTTAATTCTATAAAAAATTCGTAATGGAAGTGGCACGGTGATTGCATAATGTATCCTCAGTGCATTAGAAAGAGAGGGTATCTGTATGTTGAAGAAACTAATGCTCGCCACGGTCATCGTTTCAGTATTTGCCACGAATATGTTCGCTCAGGACTCCGGCGATAATAAAGATAGTAAACCAGACAAGATGGAGTATAGTATCGTCGGTGGTGTGAACTTCGGATACTTTAATACCGTCCCGCCGCTAATGGATGCTGTTTCCAGCTTCGGATATATGATCGGTGTCGGTGGCAACCTTGGAACAAACTTGTTCTTTGCGCCGGCGATCGAGTTCGCATCGTATGGAAGTACGATCACGCTGAACGATGCGAATATTACCGACCATAAGATGCGGTCGAACTATATTCGCGTCCCGGTTCAGCTCGGACTAAAGCTGTTCGAAGACGGGGATCTGAATGCTGAAATCCGCGCCGGCGTATCGGAGTCGTTTCTTATCGGCTTTACGGACGATCCTTCAGCCGGTTCGCCGTTCATGCGAAACGATATTAGTGGTATGCGTACT
>DASQGZ010000012.1:0-23416 GCA_035632315.1 Kapaibacterium sp. (SeqCode)
CGGCAGCACTTTCGAAAATGACATCATCCCGTATGCCGCAGTCTGGAGCCATCTTTTTCAACACATCAATACAAACCCCAACCTCGCAGCAGAGGCAACGCCGCTTATGCCGCTCTCTCGCAACCCGCTTTCGATCTCCGATCAGAAAACGATCTTCGATTGGATCAACCAAGGCGCTCCAAGTGAGAACGGAGCGATACCATATATGACAGTCAAACAAAAAATATTTGTTGTCAATGAAGGCGACGACCGCGTCACGATTCTTGATGACAGCACTCACCGCATTGTTCGAATGACATCGGTTGGTGTAAGTGCGAATCCGCTCTCGCCGTCTTGTCTGGCGATGACGCCCGATAAGCAGTCGTTCATTCTTGGCGCTGTCAATTCGAACGGGACGGTCTGCAAGTACAATGCAAGCGATTGCAGTGCGATGACACAATTCAACTCGGGTTATTACATAAACGATCTTGCCGTGACGCCCGACGGAATGAAAGGGTACATCACCGATTACCCGCCTTCGGTGATTCAGCGTTTTGGCATCTTCGATGCATCGGCGATGAAAATGATGAAGTCGGTTTCGTACCCCGGATTTAGTGGCTCGTTCGGTATTGCGATCACACACGATGGTAAGTATGCCTACATCAGCGGCGCATCATCTGACAATGTGGTAAAAGTTGATACCAAAATGGATTCTGTGATCGCAATTTTCCGCGTTGGCTCGGATGTCCCGATGCCCGTACCCGACGGATACGTGCCGAAATATCTGCCCGGGTATATGACAATTTCACCGGATGATAAATATCTGTATCTCGGCTGCCGTAACAGTTCTGAGCTGCTGACAATCGCGACAGCGAACGATTCGATCATCAATCGTACGCCGCTCACATACACTCCGTTCCGCTCCGCTCTTTCACCCGATGGAAGCGAACTTTGGATAACAGCGTGGGGATCGAACGAAGTGAAAGTGATGAATACGTCATCGTATGTGGTAACGGCGACGATCGACAGTATCAACACGAATCCTCGCGCGATCGCATTTTCTGCCGACGGAAGTGTCGCTTACGTCGCTTGTGAAAAATTAGTCGGGGGATTGCACAATCACGGACTCAACGGCGGCGCGCCGCCTTCGGGAATATATGTCATTGACAGACGGTCGAAGACTATTTTATATACATTTGCTGCCCCGGGATTTTCGACAAGCATCGGGACATCGTTTTAAAAATAAAAAACGGGCATCATCGACGCCCGCTTTGGTGACTGTGTACTATCCGTAAATTACATTTTCTCTTTCAAGTCCGTCACCGAGATCTTATTGCCTTTGAGCGTGCCCGTAACTTGCACTTCCATATCTTTATCACGGGTCGTGCCTTTGAGCCAATCGGCGGCAAGTTTATTCCCGTTCTTATCGAACTTATAATACTTTCCGTCCGACATCATGCCATAGCCTGAAGCCGCACACATTTCATCGGTCATGCATGATTTCGTATGCCCTTGGGCTTTCATCATATCCCCTTTCATTTTCGCGGAGCAGTGGCTGTCACACAGAACGCCGGTCCAGGATTTTGGTTGGGGTTTTGTTTTTGCAAAACTATCTGAACCGAATGCAAGCAAGACCGCCGATACAAGAACGAATGCCAATAAACGTTTCATAACCGTACCTTTCTAAAAAGATGATAATTCAGAGATGTTCTACAACAGAAATTCGTGTTCGGATGTTCATTGGGTTCCCATACGGTTGGGGGCGAATCGCTGCTCAAACCAATGGTGCATCCGTGCCCACACTAAACCGCACACAGCGCCGATCAATGCCCCGCCAAGTGTATCCGACGGATAATGCAAGCCAAGATAGAGCCGGGTGATCGCAACAATCGCCGCCGGTACAAGCAGCCAGTACAGCCATTTGCGGCGAGGAAAAACAGCAATGAAAAAAATAACGCCGCCGAAATTATTCAGCGCATGCGAAGACGGGAAGCTGTATCCAAAACGTTCTCCGTCAGGAAGCCTGATCCAATCAACAATATGATGTCCCGGCGAAACTTCAGCGCACGGACGTTCGCGCGCAACGAGCGGCTTCAGCAGCAGATTAGTCGAAAGATCGAGCAGGCCGATAAGAATGATCGTACTCAATACCATTCGCAGACCGCTCCACCGTTTGTAATAGATCGCAAGAATTGCACCGATGATATACACCGGCATCCACGCTTTGACGTTCGTCAGCAAGATCATAATAGGATCGAGCCAATCGGCGGAAAGCGTGCGATTGAAGAAATATAGAATGCTAAGATCGAGATTCAACTTCTTGTTTTCGTTTTATGAGTCGCACACCGATGAGAAACACGATCATTCCGCACAACCCCCACTCGCAGGGAATGGCAATGAAATCTCCGAGCGTTGCGTAGAGCGTTTGCCTATCAATAAGTGGTATTGCTCGCGTGATCGATGCGCTTTCAAAGAGCGGACGTTCTTCGATGATGTGTCCCTTATCATCGATCACCGATGAAATTCCGGTGTTCGCCGAGCGGACGATCCATCGTCTGTTTTCAATAGCACGTAGTATGGCGAAGCGGTTGTGCTGATAGGGTCCTGAGCTTTTGCCATACCAGCCGTCGTTCGTGATGATCGTAATAAGCTCTGCGCCGTTTGCAACAAATTTTCTGACGTACGACGGATAAACCGACTCATAACAGATCATCGAGCACAACTTCGCGGTGTCCGGAGCCGTTACTGTCGTATGAGCAAGCGGCAGCCGGAATACGTTATAACCCTCGCCTTCATTCCAACTCCCGAGACCGACACCCCACTGAAACCAATCCCCGAGAAATGGCAGGTCATCGACATACGGCACATGTTCACCGAACGGAACAAGTTTATGCTTGTGGTATCGCTGGTATGCCGGCCTGCCGTCGAGATCGATGAAAAACAATATGGATGCATTCCATTCGCGATAAAAGAAGTTCGGGTCGCGCGTTTTTTTTGCATCGGAGGGAATCGCATCCGTAGTCTTCAAATATTCTTCACGATCCGGAATCCCTGTCAAGATGGGCGAACCGATCAAATGTATAAAATCATATAGTCCCCGAAGTGAATTCGTTTGCCATCGCATCGTGATCGGAAATGTGATCGCCGTCTCAGGCCAGAGTATAAGATCCGGTTTCACTGACGTCGCTGCTATTGCCGTGCGTGTTGAGCGAAACATCGAATCGGTCACAACATCCGTGCCGGTTGACCATTTGTCCCACGGATTGATGTTCGGCTGAACGATCGTGACATTCAGCGTTCGCTTCGGCTGTTCGGTCTCGCGTAATTTGACCAGTCCATGTATATATGGAAGAATAATAAGGACAAGAACGATCAAGAGCAATTTTATTCTCGCAAATTTCCTTATGGTGGTGGCGGCTATTATAGCAGCAGCGGTTTTACTAATCACGACATTATACCGCAGCGCAGCGTAAAGTAAAATATTAATTGCAAGGATCACCAGTGAAAGACCAAAGCTGCCCGTGAGTTCGATAAATTGAATATAGGCTGTATTATATGTCTGCGTATTGTAAAGATTCAGCCACGGGAAAGAAAGGTCGCCCGTCGAATGCCAGTACTCAAGCCCGATCCAGAAAATCGGAAGTCCGATAAGCGCAATCACGCGACCAAACCTTCGACGAACGGCATCATAGACAAGCACCGGGATAATAAGAAAGAGCGGATGAATGACGGCAAGCGCGACGCCGCCTGCCATCAGGAACGGATCGACCGATCCCTCACCTTTCCAGCCGCCAACCCAATACGTCGCGCCGAGCGACCAGATGAACATTGCAAGATAACCCGTCCAAAACGCATCGCGTAATCTCTTGGTATCTTCAAGCGCAATGAGTAACGGCACCAGAGCGACGAACGCACCTAGTCCGCCAATAACGCCGAACGGCGGGAATGCCAGTGCAAGCAGAACACCGGAAAGGATCGCAAGTAGTCGCGTGCGCAATCGTGAAGTTTTAGACATCGGCTACAAATCTACGAAACGAGGACGTGTCGCTCCTCACTCGAACCGTAACGCGTCGATCGGATCCATTCGTGCGGCTTTGATCGCAGGATAAAGACCAAAGACGATACCGACGAATGTACAAACGAGCAGACCAATGAGAACCCATAAATATGGTATATAGACTGCCGAGTGCGTCACCAGCGCGAGAATATTGCCAAGCCCGATGCCGAGGATGATCCCGAACACTCCGCCGATGAGGCACAACACCGTCGATTCGGTCAGAAATTGTGCGATAATACTGGAACGGCGCGCTCCGAGCGCTTTGCGAATGCCGATCTCTTTCGTCCGCTCGGTCACCGAGACGAGCATGATGTTCATAATGCCGATCGATGCCGCAATGAGCGCAATCGCGCTGATGCCCGCACCGGCATAAACGATATATTTTGTAAAGCTTTCGAACTGCAAGTTCAAGCTCGTGTTGCTTTCGACCTCAAAGTCATTATCAGCGCCCGGCTTAACGCCGCGCGCACTGCGCATGGCGCCGATGACTTCATCCTGTGTAGCGTCGAACTGCTCAACTGACGGTGCACGAACGGTCATCGTCAGCGACACCAGGTCGCGGTCAAGAAAATATTTTTGCTGGTTCGTGATCGGAATTAGCGCAATGTTATCCATCGATGCGCCGCCGCCGCCGCCTTTTGTCTCGAACGTCCCGATCACTTCCATCGGACGATTATTCAGTTTCACTGTCAGGCCGATGGGATGTTCGCCATGCTTAAAGATGCGTTTGGTAATATCTGTTGCAAGCACACAGACATCGCGAGCATACTCAACGTCCTCTTTCGTCAGCATTCTGCCTTCGGCGATCAAATAATTGTGGTTGGAAGCAAACTGTTCGTCGCTGCCCATCAGGTTGAATTGCGGATCGCTTGTTTCGTTACCATAGGTTGCGGTCAGCGGAGCGACAGTATTTTCCGCACTGACGGCAAGCGGCAAGTGAGTAAAATTGCGAACGAACTTCACTTGATCGTAGGTAATGTTCTTTCGGTGCATATATTTCAGCCAATCCATTCCGCCCATTTGGATCGAAGGAAATTTATGCACGATGAACGTCTCACTCCCTAACTGCGAAAGAGAATCGCTGATGCTGCTGGTCAGAACTCCGAGCGCGGTCATTGAACCGATGATCGAAAAAATGCCGACGACGATCGAAAGCATCGTCAGCACCGCGCGAAGTTTGTTCGAGCGAAGCGACGAAAGCGCCATCTTTATATTTTCGTTCAGTAAAGACATTGGTTGTCGATGGTCGATCGTCTATTGTCGATGGTCGATACGTTGGTCATTTTATTTTTCCTTTGTTGCGGATGATCGAAGGTATCGCGCGAACGCATGGATCATCGCTCCGACTTTCATACAATGATCGTATAATTTTTTGAACTCGTCTTCCGTCAAGTATTCTTGGTCAAGCGCGACATACAATAAAGAACTGACTTCGGAAGCGGATGCGCTTGCAATGTCGAGGAAACGAGCAAAATCTTTATCGCTGCGCCGTGAAAAACCTTCTACAATATTCGTCATTGATGAAACAGCCGCTCGTCTAGCCTGATCTTTTAACCCATAATCGCGTTCAAATTCTCGGTGCTTAGAAACAGCATATATCTCTTTCACAAGCGCACGCGCTTCCTGCCAAGCATTAATTTCTTCGTACCGTTTAATTACCATTCGTCTTTTTTATTTTGACGATCGACTACCGACAATCGACCATCGACAAAAAAATCTTATTCGTATCGGAGTGCATCGACCGGATCGAGTTTCGCTGCGCGCAGCGCCGGTGCTATGCCGAAGATCAGCCCCGTCAAGATCGATAGTGTCAGTCCTGCGATCGCATAAAATATCGGGAAGCCGATATGCAGATCGGAATCGGAGAGCAGAAGATTGTTCGCAAGCAGGCAAACAGGATATGCGATCACGAGCGCGATAATGCCTGCAATAAACGAAAGCGTTGCCGCCTCGAACAAAAATTGTGCGATAAGCGAACGCCGCGTTGCCCCGATCGCTTTGCGAATGCCGATCTCACGCGTTCGTTCTTTGACGCTCACGAACATAATATTCATAATGCCGATACCGCCGACGAGCAGCGCAAGCCCTGTGATCGTAAAGCCGACAATGCTCAGCACCGATGCTAATTTATCGATCTGCTGGTTGAACTGGTCCTGATTATTAATACCGAAATTGATGGGTTGGCCGGGTTTGATCCTGCGGACATTGCGCATCACGAATTCCAACTCATCCTTCGTGTCCTCCTTCCGCGCGATATTTGCCGCACGAACGGCGATCGTCACGCCCTGATGCTTCTCGCCGTATGCCGATTGTAATGTATGAAACGGCATAATAACACAATTATCTACCGAGAACACAGCAAAGAGGCCGCCGACGCGCTTTGCAACGCCGATCACTTCGAGCGGATATCCGCTGACGCGAATGACCTCGCCGATCGCCGAACGATTCGGAAATAAACTATGCGCGATCTCGTAGCCGATCACACATACAGGCCGAGCAGATGATAATTCGCTCGATGTAAAAAATCTGCCGTTCTCGATCGACGTCGATTGTGTCTGCAAATATCCTTCATCAACACCTTGTGCAGTGACGAATTGTACGCTGTGATTTTTATATCGCGCTTCTTGTCCCCATTTACTGACCGACAAACTGAACGCAGAAGCGGTTGTCATCCGCTGTTTGAGCGTGTTGATGTAATCTTCGCGTATCTCGGGCCGGTTGCGCATCAGCCGCCAATCGCCGCCGCCCCAATCCCATTTATCGACGAAATAAACGTCGGTCATCATCGAGCTTGCTGTCTGCCGGAAGAGCGAATCCATTCCGTCGATGAATGCGCCCATAATCGTCGTCGTGAAAATTCCGATAATGATACCGAGCATCGTTAGCGCCGAGCGCAGCGGGTTTGCCTTGATCGCCTGCATCGCGATCGAAAGGCTTTCACCGGTATCATGGAAAAATCTCATCGCAACTTATCGCGTCTGTTCGTCGGACTCAACTTTACCGTCGCGAATTCTGACAATGCGGTTGGCATGGCGCGCAATGTCTTCTTCGTGAGTGACCACTATAATGGTATTACCTTTTGAATGAAGCTCGCCGAAAAATTTCATAATGTCTTCGCCGGTTTTCGAATCGAGATTGCCCGTCGGTTCGTCGGCAAGCAAAATAGAAGGTCTTGTGACTAATGCGCGCGCGATCGCGACACGCTGGCGCTGACCGCCGGACATCTCATTGGGTTTATGCGTCACACGGTCGCCAAGGCCGACCATTTCCAACGCTTCGTAGGCACGTTCGATACGTTCGGTTTTTTTAATACCCGCATAGACAAGCGGAAGCTCCACGTTATGCAATGCATCGCTGCGCGGCAAGAGATTGAACGTCTGGAACACAAAGCCGATCTCGCGATTACGAATTTCGGCAAGCTCGTTATCGTCAAGCCCTGCGACGTTCGCACCGTTGAAATAATAATTTCCGGAAGTCGGTGTATCGAGACACCCAATCAAGTTCATCAACGTCGATTTCCCGGAACCTGACGGTCCCATGATCGCAAGATATTCGTTCTTGCGGACAGGGATCGTCACGCCGCGAAGCGCGAAGACACGCTCGGAGCCCATATCGTACACACGATAAATATCTTCGAGGAAAATGACCGAATCGGTGATGGGATTACTCATAATTATTTTTTTGCCGCTGGTGCGCCGCCGAAGCCGCCTTCGGAATTATCGATCTTGATCTTTTTGCCGTCGTCGAGATCTTTCGACACGGCTGCGTAATTTCCTTTGACAATTTCTTCGCCGCCTTTAAGACCGTCAGTGATCTCGACGTATTGATTATCCGAAATCCCTGTCTTTACAACAACAGACTTCACTGCCGCTCCGTTTACGACGAAGACGATCGTTGGCGACGCATCTGTTTCGGCGGGGGCATCTTTCTTCTTTGCTTTGCCGACCTCGGCAACTTGATCGTCTGTCATCGAAGAAGTCTTATCGGATTTCATTTCGGCGAGGCGCCGCGTCACTGCCATGATCGGAACGGTGATAATATCCGATTTTGTCTGGGTCTCGATCTTCGCAGTACAGCTCATCCCGGGACGAAGTTCGCCGGTTTGAAAATCTCCGAGACGGATCTTCACGGTAAAATTCGTTGACTGATCCTGCGTACCCGCGCCTTTGAGTTTCGCACTGTTGGCGATCTCGATCACGAGGCCGACGAACGTGCGGTCCGGGAATGCGTCGATACTCACGCGCGCAGTATCGCCAAGCTTCAAGTTCACGACATCGTTCTCGTCAACATCTACCATCGCATTCATCACCGAAAGATCGCCGACATCCATCATTTCGGTACCGGAAAATTGGCTCGTGCCGACCACTTTTTCTCCAAGCTGCGAAATAAGCGTCGTAATATATCCGTCCATCGGCGAAAGCACGGATGTTTTGCGAAGCGCTTCAGCCGCTTGCGTCAAATTGTCTTCGTACATCTTCACGTTATGTCCGGCGGCATTATAGTTCGCCGTCGCAACGTCGGCTTGCGCCTGCGCCTGCTCGAGGTCGGCATCGGAAGCAAGATGCTGGTCATGGAGCGATTTCGCTCGTTTGAGCGCGAGCCCGGCCGTGATCATTTGCGCTTTTGTCTGCTCGATCGCAGCCTTTGCCGCTTCGACCTGCGCTATGCCTGCATCATACTGCGCCTTGATCGACGTCGGTTTGATCTCGGCAAGCAGATCGCCTTTTTTCACTTCGGCGCCTTCTTTGAACGGCAGCGAAATAATTTCACCGGGCACTTCCGGCGAAATTTTTACAAGTATTTCCGGCTGCACTTTGCCGGTTGCCTGCACAACTTCGGTGATCGTCCGCTTCGCAGCTTTTTCTGTTTGCACAGTGATCGATTTTTCCTTACCGGCTTTTGCGATCACAAGCGCAACGATCAGGATGAGCAGCACACCAAGACCGATCCAGATCCAGCGGTTACGTTTTTTCTTTTTCTTCATCCGGTCAAGAACGGCTTTCGTCGTCGGCGTTGTTGAGGGTGTCGCGGGGGGTGTTGTAGCAGTTTGCTCCATAAGAATGCGATTCGTTGGGGTATAAAGAATGACGGAAAATTCTAATAATTCGTCCTGCCGAGCAGATATTCGAGCTGCTTGGTTGCGAGCACATAATTATACACGGCATTCACGCGATTGACGCGCGCCGTCTCAAGCGCTGCCTGTGCAACGATAACATCAACCTGAATGCCGGCTCCGACACGAAGACGTTCGGTCGCCGAGCGATAGCTTTCTTCTGCGCTCGTGAGCGCGCTCACGCTTGCATCAAGCGCTTCCTGTGAGGAACGAAGATTATTGTCTGCTTTGGTAATATCGCTTCTGAATTGCTGCTCGGCTTGTTCGAGCTGAATGCGGCCTTCGTCAAGCTGCGTATTGAGAATATCGGTTTGCAGCGATGTTTGAAATTTATCGAAGATAGGCATTGAAAGCGTAAGGCTTCCGCTGAGCGCATGAATAAGCTGGATGCTCGGTATCGTATTGTTCGCTCCGCTGCCGCCGATCCCGAACGACGCATTGAGCGTCGGCAGCAACGCCGCTTTCGTGATCTTGATCGATTCTTCCTGAGAAAGCAAATTTGCACGCTGCGATGCGAAATCTTCACGGTGATCGAGCAGATCGCCGATCGCCGATGGCGTTACTTGCATATCTCCTGTCTTCGAGCGCATCGTGACCACATTCGTATCGATGCCGGCGAGCGACACATCGAACTCCCCGTAGCGGCTCGGAGCAATGTTTAATTGGAATAAGAGATCGGCAAGCGCATTGGCATAATTATTTTTCGACTGAATAAGCTGGAGCAGATCCTGCCCGACGACTGCCTCTTGCTGATAAACGGCATTGACTGCGACCGCGCCGGCGCTATACTGGGCACGCACGCGAGTAAGCTGCGTCGTATCCTGGCTGTAGGTCAACTCGGCGCTCGAACGAAGCTCTTTCGTGCGAAGCGCATTGACATAATCCGAAATCACATTAAAAGCGACGACCTGCCGAGTCCACTTCAAATTATATTTAGCGGCATCGAGCGCATAACCTGCCGCGCTGATATTTGCCGCATCGGCTCCGCCATTAAAGAGATTCAGCGACGCGGCGACACGATAGGAAAGCCCATGAGTCGCATACGGGACATTCGGATAGAAAAGCGTCGAAGTTAGCTGATCGCTGTAAGTATAACTGCCGCTGCCGGTGACCGACGGAAGCAAGGCGTCGCCAGCTTTCGAACGCGAAAACTCAGCAGAAGAAAGTGCATCGGCTGCCGTGCGGGCTGTGTAATTCTTTTCGAGCGCCAACTTAATGGCATCGTCGAGTGTCAACTGGCTTGAACCCGTTGCCTGTGCAAAACTCGCAGCGGCAATGCAGGTGAGAATGGCGGTAACTATTAGTTTCATCACGGGCTTCCTACGGTTATTCCCCATACACGTTTCAACGGTTTAACATCAATTATATTGTAGTCTCAGGGGGAAATCGGCAACCCCGGCAAAATTGGCAGAGGCACCTCAAACGAACCGTGTATAACGCCAAATACAGGGGAAATGGATTCCGAGAAACAAGCTATTTTCGAACAGTGAATCGCCCCGTGTACGAACCGATCTGTGTGTTTAACTGAAAATAATACACACCATTTGTAAGAGTAGAGCCATCAAATGTGATTTGATGTGCTCCAGTGTTTTGAAGTTGGGAAGGGATACTGCCAACAACAGTGCCCAGCACATCGGTGAAAGTGAATGATACTGTTGTCGTCGAAGGCAGTTGGTATTGTATTGTAACCATCCCCGGCGTGGGATCCGGAAAGACCTGTACTTGGAAATTTGGAGATTGAGGTTGTGATACCGATGAGAAAGTCCCTCCTGTGGTTGTTCGGTAAATGTTGCCACCACCACAGACTACCGCTATGCTGTCGTTTAACATTTGCACACCATAGAGTTCAGGTGCGCTACGAATGTATTGTTTTTGCCATGATTTTCCGCTGTCGGAAGTAGAATAAATAACACCAAAATATACATTGTTAATAACATCACCGCCAACGAGGAACCCATGTCGTTTATTTGCAAAAGAAATGGCCAAAAAGCCTCCCTCAGAACCGATGATACTCATAGTATCCCATTTAACGCCGCCATCGGTTGTCTTAGCAACATAAGCGGACAATGCACCGACAAAAAGTGTGTTGGCATCCAATGCTTGACAACAAGATAAAATAGTTGGCACTCCACTATACATCATTGTCCACGAAGCACCGGCATTGGTTGTTTTTGCACACAATCCTGCCGGTGGCCAATCAAGGTGAGGCGGATACGAAACAGGTTCACCGACAGCATAACACGTTACCGTGTCGCCAAATGATGCGTCGTTTGCTGCGACACCCGTCTGTATTCCTGACGACACATTCCAGCTTTTTCCTCCATCGATCGTTCGTTCAATATCCGGGCCGTCTATGATAAGACATGTGTCCGGGTTGGCAAAAGCAATATGCCCGTTCCCTCCCGGTTTAGGGATAGATTGCCACGACATCCCGCCATCCGTCGTTTTATAGACAGCTCCATTAACTCCTCCCGGTACATAAACTGAAAATCCTATGAGCGAAGTGACGAATTTGGTCGGATAACCGGGTACTGGAGTGGCCAAGGTGTCCCATGTTTTTCCCATATCGGTTGATCGGAGCAATACAGTGAATGATCCGTTTGCGGCAGTTGCATATCCAGTATCTTTCGAGGGAAATTGCAACTGATCAATATAACTTCCGCCCGAACCGTAAATGGGGTTCGAGAAGACCACTTGCCACCCGCTCGTCGTATCAGTCTGCACGGGTTGCTGAGTGATCTGCTGATCCGTTTGCCCGCCGGTATAGGGTTGGGCATGAATAGATGCGAAAAATAAAAAAGAGAGTAAGAGGACAACGATAAAAGTGCGGTTCATTTGTGTTTTCTCTTAGGCGTTACCTCACTGCTTCGATCTTCGCGAAGCCGACAGCATTATTTGCCGATATGATCGCCGTATAGAATCCGCTCGGGATTCGAGCGCCGGCGTCGCTGGTAAGATCCCAGAGAAAATTATTCGTGCCTTCGGTGAGATATTTTCTGAAATGCTTCACTGCTCTGCCTTCGATGTCATATATCGAAAGCGTGACATCGCCGCTTAGGGGAAGTGTCAGTGTAATAGTTGTATGATCTTCGGCAACGCTCGGCAGTGCGCTGACATTTAATGTGGCGGCAGATGCGGCGTCGGCGCGAACGCTGTTCTTTACATATAAGATAGTGTCGATGTTGAAATCCCACATACCTCTGCCATACGTCCCGAACCTGACGATATTCGATTGCGGGACTTTCTCGAGCGACCAGTACACCATATCCGGAGCGGTCGTACCGAAGGCAGCAGCAAGATCGTACCAACGCATTGCATCCGCGCTATAGACATACGGACCGACATCCGTCGCGGCAAAAAGAAATTTCTCGTCGTTCGTCGAGACGATCCCATAGACAAGCGTACGCGGCAATCCCGAATCGGCAGGCATGAATGTTTGTCCGTTATCCGTCGAAAGATACACGGCAGGATTCGAATATCCGCTGCCCGCAACCCAGAGTTTATTTTTTACCAGACGCGACGGCAGAATGCTCGAGCCGTAAAAATAGTGGCTCCCAGGCGCGCGAGTTGTATCGGAATGCTTCCAACTCGTCCCATTGTCCGATGAGAGATAAAAATACCCGTCGTTCGAAAGCGCATAGATCGTATTCGTATCGAACGGAGAAAAACTGATCGCCGAAAGCTGCCTGCCGGAATTTGCGAGCGAAAAATCGTATGGAAGCATCTCGGTATTCACTTTGGCTCCGTCGTCGCTCAATTTCCATAAATGCGATGCCGAAGATTTAGAACTTGTATCTCCGCAGGCAATATAGGCCGTCGCGGGATCGCTCGGCGAAGCGCACATCGGCGGCATCCAAAGTTTATTAGATCCAACGAAGCTCCAATCGTGATGCGAGCCGGAATTTCGCGCATCGAAATAATAGATCGCAAAGCCCGGATAATCACCCCACACCGAATTGCCGCTATCGGAGCTAACAAGATGCCCGTAGTCGCCGCTGATGATCTGATTCATCGGCAGTTCGCCGATGTGATCGTCGCTCCCACGCTGCCAGCCCTGATCTTGCGCGCCGGCATTGATCACGTATGGCGGCGAAGATGTATATGTGCTGTAATACTGACTCGTGCGAATGCCGGAATATGTCAGATTCTTCACTGTCTGCATTCTGTCATGCGAGATAAACGTCCCGCCATCAGTCGAAAAGAGAGTTACTTCGTTGCCGAGTAGGTCGCGAAATACATCGATGCCGTCAATATCGGCGTGAAGTTTATTGTGAATGTCACCGTAATATTCCCACCACTGATGCGGCGTCGCAAAATGCAAACTATCCGGCGTCGATATATTAACGTTGACGCCGCCGAGATAACACTGCGTCGGCTCCGTCATCGAAAGACGAAAACTATTTGCCGAAAACGGGCTTGCGCTAATATACCCGTTATACGTCCAATTCTTCAGCGAGTCATTCGATAAAAATATCTCGCTCACGCCGTTCGTTACCGCGCAGACACCAACAATCGTTTTTCCTACGGTGACTTTGCCGTCGAGATAGAGCGCATTTGCTTTTGCGATGGAATCGTTCGTGAAAACTTCGGCGAGCGCGAGCGTCGTATCGCCGGTCACAACAAAGAGCGAATCGGCTTTGATGAAATATGCAGCCGTCGTCGTATCGCGCGATTGCCAGACGTCGATCAGATCAGTAGAGATATTCCAGTTGGCGATTTTTTTGAAATGTGCGCCCTGATCGGTCGAACGATATAAAAAAGAAACAGCGCGCCAATTTTTCGAGTAATCCCATTCGTTACCGGCGAGATAGATCGTGTCTTCGTTGGCGCTCATGGTCGCGCGTTTGATTCCGCCCCAGCTTTTTGGTCCGTCAAGCCCTTTTGCGTCGCTCCATGTTTTTCCGCCGTCATCGGAGTACCGCACGGTAACCGGCCCGTTGCAAGCGGCGACGATACGTTTGCCACCAGACGTATGTATCACACGCAGCATTCGGATATCACCGAAACGATGGCCGTCGTTGAGAATAGTCCAAACCGAATCGCCGACTTTCGTTTTCCAGATATCGCCCATCGAACTGGCGACAAAAATCGTGTCGGTCTCGAAATCAATATCGGCAGTGTGCGTTCTGCCGCAGACATTCACGCTGCCGCGCTCGCTCCACGAACCGATGATCCTTCCGCCGGCAAATGTATCTTGGGGGATCGATTGAATCGCATTTCTGTGAACCATCATCAATTGGAGCTCTGCCGCTTTTGCTTCGCGGGTCGCCGCATCGATCGCCTGAGTGTTCAATCCGGGTTCTGCGCGATGCATCTTGCGGATCCATTCTTCTCGAGCACGCTGGAAATTGTCATTTTCTTCTTTACCGAGGTCAGGGATAACTACGGGCAGGCGCGTTTGAGCTTCGAGGGTCGAAGCGATACAAGTTATGATGAAGAATGCATATTTCAACAGTTGCGCCCGCATATCGGCTACAATAAACGATATTTGGGCTGCTAAGTTCTGTAGGGGGTAGTATTGGACCGATTTCAAGTGATGTCATTGCGAGGAAGTCGCGTAGCGACGACGAAGCAATCTAAAATCTTAAGCCTTAGTACAATTTCGAGATTTTAGATTGCTTCGCTTTGCGCGCAATGACATCACTGATATTTATACCAAATATAATTCATCTTTCTAAAATTTGTTTTTTGCGGTGCTGCTCCGGCGAACATCCGAAATGTCTTCGGAAGAGCCAACTGAACGAGCCGAGACTGACGAAGCCGACAGCGCGGCAGATATTCGTCACCGACCGGTCAGGGTCGCCAAGCAGTAATTTCGCTTTTGCAAGCCGCTTCTCAATAATAAACTGATGGGGCGTAATACCGTAGAGCGCTTTGAATTGCCTCAGGAAATGATGCTGCGAAAGACACGCCTCGCTTGCGACCGCACCGAGTGTCAGTTCGTCAGCATAGGAAGATTCCATCAGATCACGCGCGCGAAGTAACCGCTTATATAATTCGATCCGAGTGGAAATACGCTGTGCGCTGAGTTTTTGTAATTCGATGCATTGCTCGAGCTGGTTGCGAAGCAAGCCGCCCATCAACAGAGAAAATTCTTCTTCTAATTGTTCTTCGGTCGTTATTCCGTGATCGAGGGATGCTTTGAGTTTTTTAATCTGGGGCTTCAAATGCTCGTCGTCGGCATATTTATTATCGATAAAGTAGAACTTCTCCGACGAGCGAACGTGCGGGTCGTCAAGCAATTGCCGCGTATCGTGCGACATCGCCGCAAATACTTCTTCTGCATATCCCGAACGAAAGAAAACATAGAATACCTCGACCGGATGCTCGGCATCGATCGTTATAGAATAACGCTGTCCTTCATTAAGAAGTAAGAATGAGAAGTCGTCAACTTCATATTGTTGGCTGCCTTCTTCGTATGAACCGGATCCGTTAAAATTACACAGCACCGACAGCGGACCAATATGCATCGGATAATGATACTTTGTCGCAGAGCCGCGAACGATAGAGTTCTGCCAAGCAAACCGCGTACCCGGATGATCTACAATATCCAAACTGCCGGGGTGAGGCAGTTCGTGTAAAATTTTAATGTCGCGATCGCCATACATTATGGGCCTCGTAAGGAAAGATGATATTGGTGATGAATGCTTACGCACAGGGACCACGCGCCAAACCAAGAAGATACAACTCTTAGTAATTCTACTTCACGACAACTATTTTCAACGGCTATTCGGGATGAATGTTATTCTCGGAAATTGACTAATTGTTTCAGAGGGAGGGTAAAAAAAGATCACTAAAATTATATGTCAGTACAACGATTCATTTACTTCCCGAGCCGACAACTACTTTCACTCTATCCGCCGCTTCTTTCGCTCGCTTGCGGAGTTCGTCGGTTGATGTGCCGACTGCATCATACGCAAGTGCAACGCCCATCCGCCTGTATTTTCTCGTCGTCGGTTTTTTGAAAATGCGAATGTCAGTTTTTGGCATAGCAAGTGCTTCTGCTACTCCTTCATAATTCGGAGCTTGCTTCGATTCTTCCGGCGCAAGAATAACAGCACTTGCCCCGGCGCGCTCGAGCGTGATCTCTGGGATGGGCAAACCAAGCACGGCGCGGCAATGCAATTCGAACTCGGAAAGATTTTGTGTACGCGCAAGCGTGACCATCCCCGTATCGTGCGGGCGCGGAGATAGTTCAGAAAAATAAACTGTATCCCTGCCAAGAAAAAACTCAACGCCCCAGATGCCAACGCCGGTCAGCGCCGCTGTTACTTTCGCTGCCATTTCTTGTGCTTGTTTCAGTTGGGTTTCAGAGATTGCAGCCGGTTGCCAGCTTTCCATATAGTCTCCGCGATCTTGCCGGTGGCCGATCGGCGGACAAAAGAGCGTCTTGCCATTTCGCTGTGTTACCGTTAGCAAAGTGATCTCGGATTCAAACTTAATAAATTCTTCAACGATCACTTCGACGAGATCGCCCCTGCCTTTGGTCGTCGCGTATTCCCATGCACGATCTACTTCAGAACTGCTTTTGATCGTCGATTGCCCTTTGCCGGAAGACGACATCAGTGGTTTTACAACACACGGGATACCGATCTCGGCGATCGCGTTGTCGAATTCCTTTTTCGTTTTGGCATACGCATACTTCGCCGTATGAAGGCTGAGCTCTCGTGAGGCAAGGTCACGGATCGCCTTGCGGTTCATCGTGAAGTTTGCCGCACGTGCGCTTGGGATGACTTCGATGCCTTGTTTCTCGTAATCATAAAAACGCTCCGTGCGAATGGCTTCGATCTCCGGGACGATAATATCCGGTTTATGCTTGGCAACAATCAGATCAAGGGCGGAGCCATCAAGCATATCGATCACCTCGCGCTCATCGGCAAGCTGCTGTGCAGGCGCATCGTTGTACGAATCGACGGCAACGACATATTGCCCGAGCCGTTTTACAGCGATGACAAATTCGCGGCCCAGTTCGCCGGAACCCAGAAGAAGGATTTTTTTAGTCATCCGATTTTGCGATATTCCTCATTCGGTCTTAACGGAACACATTCGTTCACAAATCCGTAGTAAGTAATTCAAAAATACCATTATCCATTATGAGTCGTTTCATTTTATTACTTGTTGTTACTATGAGTGTACTGACAGCATCGACAACTGAAGCACAACTGAATTACCCCAAGCCTGCAAAAGACGATGTCGTTGACGATTACTTCGGCACTCAGGTTGCCGACCCATATCGCTGGCTCGAAAATACCGATAGTTCACTGACACACGAATGGGTCGAAGCGGAAAACAAAGTGACGTTCGGTTACCTTGACAAGATACCGTTTCGCAGCAAGATCAAAGCGCGGATGGAAGAAATTCTGAATTATCCGAAATATACATCTCCGATGAAGGTTGGCAAATACTATATTTTTGAAAAGAACGACGGGTTGCAGAATCAGTATGTCGTTTATATTCAAGAAGGCCTCTCCGGTGAGCCGCGCGTTCTGCTCGACCCGAACACGTTCAGCTCCGACGGCACAGTCGCGCTCGGCGGCATCTTCCCGTCGAACGATGACAAATATATTGCGTACTCCATCCAAAAAGCCGGCTCTGACTGGCAGGAGATATTCGTTCTCGATCTTGCAACAGGAAAAAAATTGAACGATCATATTCAATGGGTGAAATTTTCCGGTGCGAATTGGTGGAAGAATGGATTTTTTTACAGCCGCTTCGAAGAACCCAAACAAGGCACGTTTACATCGGCGAATGAGAATATGAAAGTCTATTATCACAAACTCGGCGACAATCAGAGCAAGGACTCGTTGTTCTACGAAGACCCCTCTCATCCGAAACGCGGGCTCTATTGCGGCTCTACCGAAGACGAACGGTTCATCTCGATCTCCATTAACGAACCGGGACGCAAAGGAAACATGGTACTGATCAAAGATACCGAACATCCCGAAACGGGCTTCGTCAGCGTTAATAGCAACCTCGATGTTGAGTGTGGCATTATCGAATCCGACGGCAATACGATCTATCTTCAGACAAATAAAAATGCGCCGAAGAATACCGTGATGACAACAATGATCAGTGACCCGTCAGATTGGAAGACGCTTATCAGTGAATCGAATGACGTACTCGAAGCAACGTCGTTTGTCGGCGGCAAACTGATCGCAACATATATGAAAGATGCCAGCAATCATGTCTATGTATTCGATCTGAACGGAAAAAAATTGTACGAAGTTGGATTGCCGACGATCGGCAGTGCAAGCGGTTTTGGCGGCAAGAAAAAAGAAACTGAGGTGTTCTATACGTTCTCATCGTTCACCTATCCTGGGACGATCTATCGGTATGACATTCTAAAAAACACGTCAACAGTGTTTCGTAAATCCCAAGTAAAATTTAAACCCGAAGATTACGAGGCAACACAGGTGTTTTATCCGAGCAAGGACGGTACGAAGATACCGATGTTTCTCATTTATAAAAAAGGACTCAAGCGCGACGGAAAAAATCCGTGCTATCTCTATGGATACGGAGGCTTCAATATCAGCCTGACGCCCGGGTTCAGTACGCTCCGCATTCCGCTTCTCGAGAATGGCGTGGTGATCGCGATCGCAAACCTCCGAGGCGGTGGCGAATACGGCGAAGCGTGGCACGAGGCGGGTACGAAACTGCGCAAACAAAATGTCTTCGACGATTTTATTGCAGCGGCTAATTACCTTTGCAACGAAAAATACACGTCTCACGAAAAGTTAGCGATCGCCGGCGGATCGAATGGCGGATTGCTTGTCGGCGCCGTAATGACCGAGCGCCCTGATATTTGCAAAGTCGCACTGCCTGCCGTCGGCGTGATGGATATGCTTCGGTATCACAAATTCACGATCGGTGCGCATTGGGCATTCGATTATGGCACATCGGACGACAGCAAAGAAATGTTCGAGTATCTCTATCACTATTCACCGCTGCATAATATCCACGAAGGGGTGAATTATCCGGCGACCTTCATCACGACCGCCGATCACGACGATCGTGTTGTGCCCGGGCATTCATTCAAGTTTGCAGCAACACTTCAGGAAAAATATAAAGGGCAAAATCCTATGCTCATTCGCATCGAAACGAAAGCAGGACATGGTGGCGGGAAACCGCTCTCGAAAGCGATCGAAGAAGCTGCCGATGAGTATTCATTTATGTTCTATAATCTGGGAGTGATGCCGAAATATTAAGCAGGGGGATATAAGGGGAGAATAAAGGCGAGCAGTGCTCGCCTTTTGCTAACAACTATCGACTAATTTATCGCAACTGTTCTACCGCCGCCCTGACCTTTGGCATAACTGCATCAATTTCGGCGACGCTTGTCGCCCCGACCGAGAGGCGGCACCAACCTGTCTCTTCGCGCAGATCGAATGCATAGAACGGAACGATAGCAAAACCGGCGGCTTCAAGCAGATATTTTCTGATCTCTTCAGTCGTCGAAAGTTTTTTGCCGTTCGGAGTTACTTTGCCGACGAGATCAAATTGCGCTGAGAGATAGATCGCGCCCATCGGAGGAATGGCATTCACGGAGAGACCTGCATCACGCATGTCCATAATCCCATCGTACAATCCACGCAGACGTGCTTCGACTTCGGTAAACATCGTCGCATGATATGCATCCATCACATCGTCGCGGAGCAAGAGCTCTGCTGTTGCAACTTGCTCAGGCCGTGGTGCCCACGCGCCGACATGTCCGAGAATGTTCGACATCGTTGCGGCAATATCCGGCGGTGCGACCGCCCAGCCGACACGCAAACCCGTTGAAGCAAATGCTTTCGAAATGCCGTCAACGAATACGGTGTACTGTGCCATCTCAGGGCGAAGAGAAACAGGATTGACGTGCTCGCGGCCGCCGAACGTCAGCATCCAATAAACTTGATCGTACATTAAGAACAGCGGACGTTCCCCGGGTTTGCGCGAAGCATTTTCTTCCAAGACGAGATCGCAAATGCCTTCGAGCTGTTCACGAGTGAACATCGTGCCCGCCGGGTTCAGCGGTGAATTCAGCGAAAGCATTCGCGCGCCTTTCAATGTACCTTTGAGTTTCTCGCGCGTCGGCATGAACGAATCTTCAGGTGACGTGATCACGGGCTTTGCGATCGCACTGTGCAACCCGCAATAGTGATTGTTATTCCACGATGGCACGGGATAGACAACTGTATCACCCGGTGCAACGAGGGAATTATACGTGCCATATATAACGGGGCGCGCACCGCCGGTGATAATAAATGACTCTATAGGATAATCAAGGTTAAGGCGCCGCTTATAAAATGATTGCACCGCTTTGCGAAGCGCGAGGATACCGTCGGACGGAGGATAATTTGTCTCGCCGGCTTTTAATGCGTTGTCAATTTCCTGTTCGAGAAATTCGGGGATCGGAAAATATTTAGAATTGAAATCGCCGACGGTGAGATTACATATCTTTTTTCCGTCCGCGACCATTGCCCTGATATCCGCTGCGATCTTCAATATCTCAGAGCCGATTATTTTTGCCGCCACTGGGGTGACACGCGGCATCTGGCTTGCAATAAATTTCGGCGTTACCATTTCCTCGGTCTCGATCATTGACATATAGTATATTACTCCCGAATAATATCTGAAATAGGCACAGAAAACAGATTATTAGGGGGAAGTAATCCCTAAGACAGATTTGGGTTAACGATAGAAGCGTTTTTTCAGTTAATGCTACCCACAATTGAGATCTGAAGAAAAAGATATCACGTTGATGCACCGTGCGCTCGAGCTTGCGCGGCGGGGAGCGGGCTTTGTCAGCCCGAACCCTCTTGTGGGCTGCGTTATTGCTGACGAGAACGGCAACATTCTCGGCGAAGGCTCTCATGAACACTATGGCGAAGCTCATGCTGAAGTGAATGCCGTCCGAAATGCCGAATCGAACGGCCATTCGTGTGAAGGCGCAACTGTGTTCGTGACACTAGAACCGTGCTCTCATTTTGGGAAAACGCCGCCGTGTGTCGATCTGCTTATCGCAAAAAAAATTCGTCGGTGCGTTATTGCAATGCAGGACCCAAGTAAGCAAGTAAATGGCAGCGGCATAAAAAAACTTCGCGATGCAGGCATCGAAGTTGATATAGGTATTTTAGAAAACGACGCACGCGAAGTAAATAGATTTTTTATTAAACACGTCACGACCGGCTTACCCTACATCACGATGAAGCTCGCCATGAGCCTCGACGGCAAGATCGCCCTGAAATCCGGCAGATCTAAATATATTACAAGCGAAGCTTCGCGTACCATTGTCCACCGGATGCGTGCCGAATACGATGCCGTCATGGTCGCAAGCGCAACTGTCATCGCCGATGATCCGGAGCTGACGGTGCGTCTGGCTACAGGCAGACAACCAAAGCGAGTTGTTCTCGATGCTTCATTACGAGTTGGCGAAGATGCAAAAATTTACTCGGATGCGCACCGTTCTTCGACGATCGTCGTTGCGAACGAATCGGTCGTACGTGAAAAAAGGTCAAAAGCCGATGAACTTGTTTCGCGCGGTATCTCGATCGTCGGGATCAAAATATCCGGCGAGCAGCTTGATCTGAAAACCGTCTTTACAGAACTCGGCAAGCAAAATATCACCAGCATTCTCGTCGAACCGGGTCCTACACTTGCAACGACGATCAATTCGCTGGGGTTATTCGACGAACTTGTGCTTTTTTATGCTCCGACGGTGTTAGGGGACGATGCCCGTTCGGCGTTCGGTGAGCTGCACTTGCATTCACTGACCGACGCGAAGAAGTTTCAACTTCTTGAATCCCGAAACGTCGAAGGTTCGGACGACATTCTTGTCCGATTGAAAATGTAACGTTGAAGGTCGAGTATTTTGCATTCAATTTTACATTTTGCATTTTACATTTTACATTCTTCAGCGACATGCTTATTTCAATGACCGGCTTCGGCCGCGGAGAAGCGGTGAGTACCAAAGAAGGCTCCGGAGTGACCGCAACAGCGGAGATCCGCAGTGTCAATTCCCGATTTCTCGAAACGTCGATGCGGCTGCCGCGTACGCTTAGTGAGAGAGAGTTCGAAGTCCGCGAGCTGTTACGAAAAGGTTTGGGCCGGGGCAAAATAAATTTGAACGTCATTATTTCGGGCGGTGATGAAGGCGCGAATATCCCGTTGTCGGTCAACGAAACTGCAGCAAAAGGATATTTCGATCTTCTCGATAAGCTCCGCACGATCGCTAGCATTACTGCCGAGATCACCGTGCGTGACATTACTGCATTCAGTGATGTCTTTATCTCCGACGGCGCAAGTGGTGAACGAACCGCAGAAGAGTGGGAGCTTGTCCAGCAAGCGATCATTAAAGCGATCGAATCACTGACAGTGATGCGCAAACAAGAGGGCGCTGAACTGGAAAAAGATTTTCGCAATCGCATTGCGATACTCGATACGATCGTGACGGAAGTCGAATCGAAATCGAAAGATGCGTCGAAAGCAGAATTCGAACGGATGAAAGAGCGCGTAAAAGAACTCGTCAGCGACCCCGCAGTCATCAATAACGAACGCCTCGAACTTGAGATCGCGCTGCTTGCCGAGCGGCTTGATATTACCGAAGAGATCGTGCGATTTCGTTCGCATATCAAGTTCTTTCTCGAAGCCCTCGAATCGAACGAGCCCGCAGGACGCAAACTCAATTTCTTATTGCAGGAAATGAATCGCGAGATCAATACGATGGGCTCGAAATCCATTGACGCGCCGCTCGCACATAAAGTCGTCGGCGCAAAAGAAGAACTCGAAAAGATCAGAGAACAAGTGCAGAATATAGAGTAGATGATGAAAGCCAGGAAAATATCTATTTTCATCATAGCTTTTTGCTGTTTGCCCGCAGAAAGATCCCTTGCACAACAGAACGACGGTGATCGTCCGGCTACACCAACCCTTCATGTGGACTACATTCAACATCCAAAATCAACACATGCCTCCGATTCTACCTACCAATCTATCCTTCCAAAAATTAAGCAGCTGAAATTAAGTAAGCTCCCGATCGGAGAGCGTGTTGTCGCGATAGGTAAATTGTTTCTTGGAAAGCCCTATATTGATAAATCTCTAGAGGTAGGGAGTGATAACTATGAAGTTGTTTGTAATTTTGAAGGGTTCGATTGTGTAACGTTATTTGAGAACGCATGGGCGTTGGCAAGATTTTCTCGCTCGGGTCATTCATATCTTAACCAATATTCGAATGAATTGATGAGCTCCCGATACCGCAATGGTCAGGCAACAGGCTTTCAATCGCGCCT
>DASQGZ010000013.1:0-15915 GCA_035632315.1 Kapaibacterium sp. (SeqCode)
CGAGATTTACAGCAATCAGATCGCACCGGCATTTCGCAAGCTCTATGATTTTTTGGTGAAGACCTATATTCCGAATTGCCGCGAAACGATCGGTATGAGTAATCTGCCGAACGGCAAAGAATGGTATCGGTGGAAAGCCGCGCATCATACGACGACCTTGATGCAGCCGGAGCAGATATTCGATCTCGGTATGAAAGAAGTCACGCGCATTACATCGGAGATGGATTCCGTTCGCACGGTAAGCGGCTTTGCAGGAGACTTAGCGGCGTACTTCGATTTTCTTCGTCACGATAAACAATTTTTCTTTACCGATTCTGCACGTCTCGTTGATGCATATCGCGAGATCGTGACAACAGCACTTACCGGTTTACCGAAATTATTTTTGAAATTACCGCATACACCGATCGAAGTGCTGCCCATACCGCTGTATGCCGCACCGAGTTCGACGACGGCATATTATGAGAACGGCTCTGCGAGAATGAATCGTCCCGGCGTATACCGCGTCAATACGTACGATCTTGCGTCGCGGCCGAAATGGGAAATGCAGCCGCTCTCGCTGCACGAAGCGGTGCCGGGGCATCATTTGCAGATCTCATTTACCGATGAAATGACCGGCATTCCCGAACTGCGCAAATATATCGAGATGACGGCATTCACCGAAGGTTGGGCGCTGTATGCCGAAAGCCTCGGCTCGGAGCTCGGATTCTATACGACGCCTGCCGATAAAATGGGGCAGCTCTCGTACGAAATGTGGCGCGCGATCAGGCTTGTCGTTGATGTCGGCATTCACTCGAAAAATTGGACACGAGATCAAGCGATAGAATTCTTCACAAAAAATTCGCCGAAGTCGAAGCACGACATCGAAGTTGAGATCGACCGTTACATTGCCGACCCGGGGCAAGCGCTTGCGTATAAGATCGGCGAACGCAAGATCGAAGAACTTCGCGAATATGCCAACGAGCAGCTCGCCGAAAAATTCGACATTCGCGCCTTTCACGATAAACTATTATCTTTTGGCTCATTGCCGATAAGCCTCCTCGACCGTGAAATGAAACGATGGATCCTCGCCGTTCGCGGCTACCGCGAAGTCGTGGGGACGAAGAAGTGAGGGTGTGAATTAGTGTACGACTTACTAATTCAATCGGAACCTTTTGAATTCAAAACAGGTATTTTTTTTAGAAAGGATCGGTTTTATGTTAAAAAAAATTATTCCAGAGGTTGTGTTAATTGTGTTCTTGACGTTCAGCCTCGTAATGGCAAACGGGATTAATGCTAAAAAGCATTCGGGATCTTCAAAGACGGCCATAGTGAAAAGTGAAGTTTGTCCCCCTTGCCCGAAATGTCCTAATGGAGAAACAACTGCAGCTGTGAAAGCTACGACTGCAAGGTGTAAAGACGAACAATGCCCTCCATGTCCGAAATGCCCGGACGGGAAAATGAAAAATTAAGAAATCGATTGGAATGTAAAACTCCGGTGAATAATCGGAGTTTTTTTTATTACTTCAATTTTACCTAAGTATCAAAAATATTAAAACCGTCAACCTGATATATCACCGCCCTCGCCCCCAGCGGACGTTTTCGATGCCCTCGGTGTTACCATATATTCCCCATTCGAGGAACTTGTTGAAAATCAATGGATAACGAACTTATACCGCAGGACGCAGCACCAGAAACCGAGCCGGCGCCAAACCCATCCGCACCGCGCGATATTATCGCCGAACGCATGGCAGCCCGCCGTTCGCAGCAGCCCGAACGCCCTGTTTCGAGCGAACCTGCTCCGATGCGAGAAGCCGCGAGCGATTCCGCATCCGAATCAAGCGAAGAATCTTCTGTCGAAACAGACGGCGAGCCGATGCTGCCGTTCGAAGCCGCCTCTGAAGATGTGCCTGTACCGAAGCTTGAAGTCAAGCCACGAAGTATAGCCGAGCTTTCCGCAGAACTTTCGCTGGCAACTGCAGCTGTCGAAGCACCTGCAGAAGAAATTTCATCAGAGACAAAATCTGCCGATACATCCGCCGAACGTGCGCCGAGACCGGAACGAGGCGAGCGTCGTGAGCGCAGAGACCGAGGCCCGCGAGAGCGCAGCGCACGCCCCGATCGTGAAAAATCCGACGGCGAGCGCCGCGAACGGCCGTCTCGTACAGATCGCGAATCGCGTCCTGATCGTCCGGCAAGATCCGACCGTCCGGAACGGCGCGAACGCCCCGAGCGCACGGCTCGTCCTGATTTTCGCAACAGCGGGCCGAAGACACCCGAGAACGCGTTCGCTCGTGCACGCGCACTCGCGACACGCGAAGGCGTGAGTGTCGTTGTGCCATTATATAACGAGCAGGAATCTCTGCGCGAACTCACGGCTGCAATTCGCGATGAACTCTTCAAGCTGTGCGAAAAAAATTACGAAGTCATTTTTATTAATGACGGATCGACCGATCGCTCCGGTGATATTTTAAAAGATATTTCCGAAGGTTCGTCCCGTGTGACGGTGCTGACGTTTCGCAGTAATCTTGGAAAATCGGCCGCGCTTGCCACCGGTTTCAAAGAAGCGAAGAACGGCATTGTCATCACGATGGATGCCGATCTGCAGGATGATCCGAAAGAGTTCGTGAATCTTATCGCAAAGCTCGACGAAGGTTTCGATCTGGTGACCGGCTGGAAGAAAAAACGCAACGACCCGATGTCGAAAACCGCGCCGTCGAAGCTGTTTAATTCTGTCACAAGTTTTTTCAGCGGATTGAAATTGCACGATTTCAATTGCGGGCTCAAGGCGTATCGCAAAGCCGTGACGGATTCGCTCGATGTCTATGGCGAGATGCATCGTTACTTGCCGGCGCTTGCGCACTGGCAGGGGTTCCGGGTTGCGGAAATTCCGGTGCTGCATCATCCGCGTAAATTTGGTAAATCAAAATTCGGTACGAGCAGATTTTTTAAAGGCTTCTTAGACTTGCTTACCATTATTTTCACCAACCGCTATGGCCGCCGCCCGTTACATTTTTTCGGGACGATCGGCACGATTCTTTCGCTCATCGGATTCGGAATTAATATCTATGTGTCGATCGAATGGGCGCGCGGGCTGACGACGCTCTCGAACAGGCCGATCTTACTGCTCGGGATCTTGCTCATCCTTGTCGGTGTGCAACTCATTTCGATCGGGCTGCTCGGCGAAATGATGGTAAAAAATTCGATGCGCCCAAGCGAAGCGGCTGTCATTCGTTCGCACCGCAAACCGCGCCCGCGCCCGACGCAGAGCCGCGACCGCAGAAAACCCGAATAATTACTTGCCACCGGCCACTCATCACTGACCACTGCCGTGGACATTCTCATCAATTCCGATTGCCGGCATTTCAGGGGCGACATTCCGTGCAAGCCGCATAAGGACTTCGGCGTGCATTGCGACGGCTGCGATTATTACGATCCCGTTTCGGAGAATGTTCTTATCATCAAACTCGGCGCCGCAGGCGATGTCCTTCGCACGACGCCGATATTACTGCCCGTCAAGAAAGAGCATCCTCATGCACGCATCTGGTGGCTGACGCTAACGCCGGAGCTTGTGCCAAGTGCATTCGTTGACAGAATTTTAAAATGGAATTCTGAAAATCTCGAAATACTTTCCGCCCTGAAATTTGCGCGCATCATCAATCTCGATAAAGATCATCACGCCTGCGCGCTCGCGAATAAACTGCATTCGAAACGCAAAGAAGGTTTTTTGCTCGACGGTCTCGGCGTTTCGCGCCCTGCGAACGCAGCGGCAGCTGAAAAATATGGGACCGGTGTCTTCGATGATCTCAGCAAGGCAAATCGTAAATCGTATCCCGAAGAATTATTCGAGATCTGCGGCTATAAATTTTCTGGTGAACAATATCTTATTGATATGCCCGAAGATATTTCATTCGACGGTCTCGACCTTTCGAAGCCGCTCATCGGAATGAACACCGGTGCCGGTGCGCGCTGGACGTCACGTTTATGGGCGATAGAGCATTGGGCTGAGCTTGCGAAGAACTTGCAAGAGGACGGTTATGGTGTTTTATTGCTCGGTGGTCCCGATGAAGATGCGCGTAACAAAGAGATCGCAAAACTATCGGACGGCGCGGCGCAGTATCTCGGTACATTCGGTCTGAAAAAATTTATCGCCCTCGTTAATAAATGCGATACGGTGATCAGCGGCGTGACGATGGCATTTCATATTGCCGTCGCGCTTGAGAAGAAAATTGTCCTTATCAATAATATTTTTAATAAGTACGAATTTGGCGATCTCTACGGTCTCGGCGAGATCATCGAACCTGACAAACCCTGCCAGTGCTACTTCCGCGGCACATGCATCAATCAAGAATATTTCTGCTTAGACCATCTGCCGGTCGAGAAGGTGTTCGCGGCGGTGAAATAATTTTCGCAGGGACACTTCCATTGTATCCCTGCGAATATCATATCCTCTCGTACTATTTGAGTTATTTCTTCTTCGACGTGACGATACTTGCAATGTCGTGGCCGAGTGAGTCGATGCCGCCCGAGATGGCTTCGCCGGCGCGTTGCATGCTGCCGGTGGCTTCGTCGCGATGCGCAAGTTCGTAACGCAGCACGGCTGCACGATGCCTGATCGCGCGCGCTTTGGCGACCTCCGCTTTATATTTCGGATCCAGCATTAGCATCGCTTCGTCGTATCTGGCGAGGCTGTCTTCAAGCGCAGCGATCTTCATCTCTGCTTCAAACTTGAACGACTCCCATTTCTTCGTTTGGTCTTCTGCAGTTTGTACCGCCGCGGCAGGGGTATTCTGTTGTGCAGGCTGCTCGGTCTTATCTTTAGAGCATCCTGCGATACCGAGTGAAATGACTGTGGCAATCATTATGATTCGATTCGTTTTCATAAGCGTTTTCATAATTAATTAACACGTGGTCAACAAGGACAATAGTTACAAACTCCGTGCCAGAGGAGGAACGGCGCGGAAGTGGTTGAGATGATAAATACTTAAGGAAAGATATAGGCTCTTTACAGCACCTTCAACTTCGCGAATTTCAGCATTAGATTTTTTCTGCCTCTGCCGTCGAAATCGACGACGGCTTTGGCGTTGTCGCCTTTGCCGGAGAGTTCGAGGATCCTGCCTTCACCGAAGATTTCGTGGATGACGCGCGCGCCTTTGCGAAGATTATTCGATGTGTTTTCGGTTTGTGAATAATCGTCCGGCGCTTCGTCTTGTGAATACGACGAGTGCGATGAACTGAATTTCTTTGTGCCGAACGTGCGGTTGCCGATCGTTGCTGAGCCATTAAAGACGCGCGACGTAGAAACAAAATCAATCTCTGAAGACGAACGGCCCGAGCGAAGTGTCGAGATCGGTGTGCCGTACGATGTCATCATCTCTATACTGTCGGTCTCTTTGATCTCTTCGAGAAAACGCGACGGCATCGCGGAAGAATAATCGCCGTACTTCAATCGCGATTTCGCATACGTCAGAAAACATTTTTTCATTGCGCGCGTGATGCCGACATAGAGCAAACGGCGCTCTTCTTCGATGGAAAAATCGTCGAACGACGTGTTCGGATTCGGGAAGAGTCCTTCTTCGAGACCGGTGACAAAGACGACGGGATACTCCAAGCCTTTTGCGGCATGCAGCGTCATCAGCGTCACGGCGTTTTTCGCGCCGTCTATATTATCGATGTCGCTGACGAGAGAAATTTCTTCGAGAAACGATTCGATCGTCGCTTCTGCTTTCGTGGCGAAGTGATCGGTAATGGCTGAGAGGAATTCGCGCAGATTCTCGTAGCGTGCGAGCGATTCGAGCGTGTTCTCGAGTTTTAACTCGGTGAGCATTCCTGTTTCATCGATGAGCGAGCGAAGAAGTTCGCTCGGGCTGAGTTCGTCACGAACTTTGCGATATTTTTCGATGAGATCGTGAAATGCTTTTAGCTTTGTGACAAGTCGCGGCAGTACGCCCGGTATCATTTCCGGCATTGCAAGCACATCGAGCAAGTACGTCCCGCGTTCGCGCGCGAATTCGGCGACGCGCTTCATCGTCGATTCGCCGATGCCGCGAGCAGGGAAGTTGATCACGCGCAGCACGCTTTCGGAGTCGGCAGGATTAACAAGCAAACGAATGTATGCAAGCGCATCTTTAATTTCTTTTCGCTTATAGAACGCCACGCCGCCGATAATGATATAGGGGATACCTTGCCGACGCATCGCATCTTCGAGTGCGCGGCTTTGCGCGTTCGTCCGATAAAGCACTGCAAAATTATTCAGCCCGTAACGCTCCTTGCGAATTTCGTCTTCGAGCTGGCGCACGATGAACGCACCTTCTTCGCGCTCGTCGGAGCACTCAACTATTTTAACGGCATCGCCTTTCGGATTTTCCGTAAACAGTGTTTTTGGGATCTGCTTCGTGTTTTGTTTGATCAGTGTATCCGCAGTTGCGAGGATATTTCCGGTCGAGCGATAATTTTGTTCGAGCCGAAATGTCTGTACGTCGGGATAATCGTTCTGAAAATCGAGAATGTTTTTTATATCCGCGCCGCGAAACGCATAGATCGACTGCGCATCGTCGCCGACGACGGTAAGATTATGATATTCATCCGACAGATATTTGATGACGATATACTGCGCGCGGTTGGTGTCCTGATACTCGTCAACAAGAATATATCTGAACTTGCGGCGATAGACTTCGATCACTTCGGGGTGCTGCACGAACAACTCGATCGTCTTGACGAGCAGATCGTCAAAATCCATTGCATTGGCTTCGCGCAGACCTTTCGTATATTCGGGATAGACTTCCGCAACTTTTTCACTAAAAAGATCGCGCGCCATATTTGCAAAATCTTCCGGCGAGATGAGATTATTTTTCAGCGATGAAATGCGCGAGCGAATGCTGTTTGGGTTGAACTGATCGCGGGCAATATTCAATCGCTCCATCGTCCGCTTGATGAGCGCAAGCGTATCGTCGGTATCATAGATCGAAAAACTTTTCGTAAAGCCGAGGAGTTCGGCGTGGCGGCGCAAGATGCGCGCAAAGATCGAGTGAAACGTGCCCATCCAAAGATCGGCAACGAGATCGCCTCCGACAAGCGCAGCGATGCGCTCTTTCATTTCGCCCGCAGCTTTATTGGTGAACGTGAGAGCAAGAATTTCCCACGGGCGAACGCCGCGTTCAAGCAGATACGCGATGCGGTGCGTGAGCACGCGCGTTTTGCCCGAACCCGCGCCGGCAACGACCATCGTCGGTCCGTCGGATTTCGTGACCGCTTCGAGCTGCTGTGGATTTAACCCTGTAAGAAGTTTCGATTGCATTTGGGGGGCTGTGTAACACCGAATTCCAATTAAAAATTAAAAATTAAATTGTCTGAACCAGGATTTGGGGGGATAAAAGGATAGGTAAGATTAGAATCAATATAATTTCAAATAAATTTTCTAATAATAATGGGCGAAAAATAATGTGGTGAGAAAAAATTGATAAAAAAATCGGTTGTTTATCCAGAACGATCATTATCTCGAAGAGCAATCATCCGGATAATCATACAATCCCCCCAAATCATGGTTCAGATAGTTAGTTTCCCATTCCCGTCTTAAACGGTGTCGAAAGCGGGGCTTGTGAGTGAGGATTTTCGTATGCGCCGGCCGGTGCGTCGATGATCGGATGAAGAATGTGATAGTTCTGCATGTCTTCATCGCTGACGAAACCATGGCCGTTGGTGATGCGTCCGTTTTTTTCGGTAATGCGCACGAACGCATCGGAGCGGATCTCTTTTGCATTGTTATCCCACAAGAGCGAATCGGTTTCGACAATCGTGCCGCTATCGCTCAGGATCTTGACACTGTCGTAGGCGGTCATATTTTTATTGACATCATTAATAAATGCACGCCGTGATGTGAGAACGCTTGAATGAATATTTTCTTTATCAAAAAAATCAACGCGAACGGCAGAGTCGAGCAGTGTGTAGTGCTGTTTCTCGAACATTCGCAATCCGCGCGCGTTCATCACGGCGCGAACAATTCCGTCGGTCGAAAAACTTACGCGCGTATTCGTCCCCACCTGTGTCGGCTCTTCTTGCTTAGAAATAATTTCGACGCGCTGCGGTTCGACCTCGCCGGTGGTGCAGGAGGCGAGAGAAAGGGCTGTCAGGACAACAGTCATTCTGAGCCGAAGGCGAAGAATCCCTTGATGTCTTGTAGAATGTCCCTCGGTTAAGACATCAAGGGATTCTTCACTTCGCTTCGCTTCGTTCAGAATGACAACTGAATTTTTCATCCTATCCCCGCCCTGACGATCTCGTGAATATGGATCATTCCGATCACGACGCCAGCGGTATCAAGCACGGGAAGCTGCATTACTTTTGGAAGTGTGTCTTCCATTAAATGTAATGCTTCTATGGCGAGCGTATCGGCTGTTGTTGATTTCGGAGCGGGCGACATTAGTTCGCGCGCGGAAATTTTTTGTATGTCGATCGTTTCCTGTTTCTGAAAAAATCTTCGCAGGTCGCCATCGGTCACGATGCCGATAAGTTTGCCTGTACCATCGACAACACACGCGCAGCCGAGCCGCTTTGATGACATCTCCATCATCACTGCAGGAAGCAGCGTATCGGATGTAATGCGCGGCGTCAGTTCACTTGCCGACATCAGATCGCGCACCGTCATCGTGAGTTTTCTGCCGAGCGCTCCGCCGGGATGGAGTTTTGCAAAATCTTCACTCGTAAAATGTCGCGCTTCGAGCAGTGCGATGGCGAGCGCATCGCCGATCGCAAGCTGTACGGTCGTTGAAGTCGTCGGCGCAAGATCATGCGGGCAGGCTTCTTCGTTCATCACGGCAAAGAGCGAAACGGTCGCGTGTTTTGCAAGAAAGCCCGATGCGTTCGATGTGATCGCAATGATCGGAATATCGCGTTCGCTTGCGCCGCGAAGAAGCGATGTAAGTTCGTCCGATTCGCCGCTTTTCGAAAGCACGATAAGCGCATCGCCGCTTTGTAATAAACCGATGTCGCCATGCGCGGCTTCTGCAGGGTGCAGGAACAGGGCAGGTGTGCCGGTCGAGCTGAGCGTCGATGCAATTTTGCGCGCGATGTGACCTGATTTGCCGACGCCGCTGACAACGACGCGGCCTTTCACAGCGAGCAAAATGTTGCACGCATTCGCGAAATCAAGCTCGTCGAGCGAGTCCATCGTCAGCCGCAGCGCCTCGGCTTCGATGCGAAACGTTTGCTTCGCGCTTTCGATGAATTGATGTGTTTGACGAGTAAGCACTATATTATTTTTATAATGTCATCGCGAGGAGGGCGTTAGCCCGACGTGGCGATCTAAAATCTTGATAGCATGATTCGCTCTCAAGATTTTAGATTGCTTCGCTTCGCTCGCAATGACATCTTACTTTTTTAATAGCTTCGCAAGCAGCGATTTCTTTTCAACTTTTTCCTCGCGCGCAATCCCTTCGACATCAAATTTACGAATACCGAACGTGTTGTACTCGATTAATGCGCGGCGAAGATCGGCGTCAGTGAATTCAGAAAGTCTGGTGAACACCGACGCCGGATGCATGACGGCGTCCGCGTCGCGGATGTGATGCGTGCGAAAGAGTTCGTCGGCGAACGCAGTGATCCCGATAAATTGATTATACGCAGACGCATGATGATGCAGCCAGATCGTTTTTTTTGCAGACGATATGGCGAGCGTATATTTTATGGCGCCGCTCGCTTCATATAATGCAGCTTCGCGCACCGGCTCGCCCGTTGCGGGGCACGGCATTCCGGGCTTCCAGTAGGAATACGTCCAACCGGACGCCGTGTCTATATTTTCCGAGATAGGAAAGACGCCGGAGAATTGCACTTCGATCTGGTCGTCGATATTTTTTTCGTGCGCGCTGACTGAAAGTGTTTCATCGCCCACGAAGCACTCGCCGTATGCGATGGCAGGCGTCATCGGCAGCGTAACATCTATTTGCATATCGGAAGAACCCATCACGAGGTCGCCCGTGCCCCAGCGGCCTTCTCCGAGCACAATGCGCGAGCGGATGTTCCATAATAGAGAACCGTACACGCTCGAATGTTCGGGCAAGAGCCACGAAAGAATGTTTAATTCTTCATTCGTCAGCGAGCGTGGAAAATTCATATCGCGTTTCGAATGGCGAGTAAAGACGTGAGGAGTCCTTCTAATTGATCTAACGGCAGCTGCGATGCGGCATCGCTTTTTGCATTTGCGGGGTCGGGATGCGTTTCGATGAAGAGTCCGTCAATGCCGACGGCAACTGCCGCGCGCGCAAGCGGTGCAATGAATTCGCGCGCGCCGCCCGAAATGCCATTCTGGCTGGGGCGCTGAACCGAATGCGTCGCATCGAAGATCACCGGCGAACCGAACGAACGCATGATAACAAGCGAACGAAAATCAACGATGAGATCGCCGTAGCCAAACGTCGTGCCGCGCTCGGTGAGCAACACATTTTTATTTCCGGATGAAACAACTTTTTCGCGGGCGAATTTCATATCGTCCGGCGACATGAATTGTCCCTTTTTGATATTCACGAATTTTCCTGTCGCAGCGGCAGCTTCGAGCAGATCGCTTTGACGCGCAAGGAATGCAGGTATCTGCAAAATGTCTGCAACCTCAGCCGCGAACGCCGCTTCTTCGGGAAGATGAATATCGGTTACGATGGGAAGCGAAAATTCTTTTTTAATTTGCGCAAGCAGTTTCAGTGCGGCTTCGTCGCCGATACCGGTAAAGCTCGAGGCGCTTGTGCGATTGGCTTTTCGGTACGACGATTTAAAAACAAATGCGACCGGCAGCTTCGATTGCAGCTCGACAAGTGTTTCCGCAACGCGCGCAAGCACATCGCGCGACTCGACGACGCACGGTCCCGCAAGCACTGCAAAACGCTCCCTTTGCGGCGAAAATGGGAATGGTACTCCTGACATTGTTTGTGAAACAACGGGGACGGGTGTCTGGTGTCGGGGGGGCTGGGGCGGCCGGGGAATGTAAAATGCAAAATGTAAAATGTAAAATTGGGATGCGAGGGTCGGGGTTGGGGGTGGGTGCTAGGGATTAGGGGGGTGTCGGGTTTCAGGTGTCAGGTTTCCGGGTTGTCATTGCGAGGACTGCGCTGAGATGAACTTGAATTAAGACAAATGCTTCGGCGCAGTCCGTGGCAATCTAAAATCTTGAAAGTGATACAATACATCAAGGGATTCTTCGGTCGCTTCGCCCCTCAGAATGACAGATTTGCTGCAACAACTTCCTCTGCTCGTTTCATCAAATCCATTTCGCGGTCGCGGTCGCCTTCGATGTTGGTATTGACCGATAACGGTTTGCCGATCGTGACGGTGACGTGTTTGTGCGTTTTCGGAAGTTTGTCGAAGCGCGTCATTACGTCGAATGTTCCGCGAACAGAAACGGGAATAACTTTCGCTCCGCTTTCGTAAGCCAAATGAAATGCGCCGCGTTTGAATGATTGTACTTTGCCGTCGTGTGTGCGCGTGCCTTCGGGGAAGAGCAGTACCGATGCGCCGCCTTTAATGATTTCGACGGCTCTGTTCAAACTTTTTTTTGCTTTCGGTGCACTTGCGCGATTGATAATGATAAACGGTCCCACCAAGAGCGCCCAGCCCCAAATCGGAATGCGCGTGAGCGTATGACGCAGGACAAGCCTGACGTCTTTCGGTATCGCAACGAAGAGAACCGGAATATCGGTGTAGCTCGAATGATTGGCAGCAAATACATAATGCTCGCTTGTTAGCACATTCTCGCTGCCGTTGACGCTGACAGAAATATCAAACAGAGTAAGAAATATTCGTGACCAAAGGCGCGCAACGACACAATACGTTCTCCCGCTGCGATCGACAAGCGCCGCAGGGATCGAAATGATCGAAAAAATAATAGTGACGACGATGAAGACCGTCGCCGCGATGATGGAGCGCATTCGGGTAGTGCTGAGTATTCAGCACTTTTTAATTTATTTCGCTGCTGCCGCGATCGCCGAGTAGTTGACGCCGTTTGCCGCCGCTTTGATCTCGTCCATCGTTGCGCCGTTCGAACCTTCGGTCACAACGAACACGCGATCGTTGACGACGACGCCGACCGATCCTTCGTTCTGTTTTTTCTTCCAGTCGGTCCAGCCCGGGAAGCCGGCAAATTTATCGGAATGTATCGATTCGTCGTTCGTCTCCATGTTCATTGTCGTGAACATCGAGTACGCTGCGCTCAGGCCGGCAATATAATTGTAATCCATTATGCTGATCTGGATCTGTTTATCGCCGTTTTTATAGACTGCGTTCGCGTGGCTGTATTTATTGCCTTGCATTTCCATTTCCATCGATTCGGGTTCGCCCTGGATCGTATAACCGGACGGTGTGACGAGCGCGGCGACGAGCGTTTTTGCAGGAATAGCAACGCCCGGCGTATGGTTTGCGGCTGCGCCGTTTGCGCCGGCAGCAGCGTTATTCGTCGCGCTTTGCGCCATTTGCTGTGCGGCTTTCACCGCCGCTTCGGCTGCTTGCTGCGCTTCGTCAACTTTCTTCGAACAGCCGCCGCAAACAAGCGCGGCTGCGAGCATCGAGGCAGATACAAATTTCAGTTTCATAATTGATAGTTATATATTAAAAAGCAAAAATACGCAAAATTTGTGGGGCAGTGGGTAGTGGCCGATGGTCAGATATTCCCGACAAGCAATTTCCCCAAATAAAACAACAGCATACCTAAAAACACGACCATCGGGAAGCGGCGGCCTTTTGTTTTATTTATTTCGGGGATCAGGTCGCAGGCGCCGACATACAGAGCCGCTCCGGCAGAAAATGCGAAGAGATACCCGATCACTTCCGCATTTATTTCAACGAATAAATAAACAACTAATGCACCAAGAATCGTCGAGATGCCGAGCGTATAGGTCGCTTTTTTTGCGCGCTCTTTTCCTTGATGCGCGGCGCTCATCACGCTTGTGACGGTCAGGCCTTCCGGAATTTTATGCAGCAGCACCGCGATGCAGGTCAAGATGCCGAGATTCGGTTGCACTTTCGAGATCGATGCTATCGCCATGCCATCAAAAAAAGCATGCAGTGCAAGTCCGCCGACAGCGCCGAACGCAGACGTGAGCGCAATGCGTGAATGCTCGTGCGTTTCTTCGCCGAAATGAAAATGCTCGACGACCGTATGCTCGAAAAAATGCAGCACCGAAAATCCGACGAGCAGCGCGAAGACGGCAGTACCCTCGTGCTTCGTCAGATGAAAACTTTCCGGGATGAGATCGAGAAACACGAGCGCCAGCAAAAAACCTGCGCCGAGCGCAAGCAAGATCCGCTCCCACGAATGCGGGAACGACCGCGCCTTCAGCGCCGCAAGCCCGCTCGTGACTTGTGCCGATGCGGCAACGATGCTTAAAATAATACCGAGAAGCAAGCGTGAAGTAATTGGTTCGGCAGGGGATAACAACGGTGGTGGGCGTCTGGTGTCGGGGGAGCGGGGAAAATGTAACTTTTGCCCTCCCCGACTGTTATTACCTTAGTTGATTCATCATCACATCTATGAAGCGAGCGGTTGCGTTTTTGTTTCTTGCGGTCATTGCGGCATCCTGCACGAAGACGATCAATACGACGGAAGTGGTCGGTGCAGCGAAACCGTCGCTTGTTGTTGTCCCGAGTGAGTTACACGGCAGCGAGTATGTCGCGTATTCATTCAAAGCTCGTGTCAATGGATTTGCAAATTCCGATGTGTATCTCGACTGGGATTTCGGTCCGACTGTGCCGACGAGTCCATATACACATTATTCCGCCGAGTACACAATCTCGAACGTCGTCTTCACTCGCGCCGGCACGTTTCCTGTCAGCGTCAAAGCATACGACAGTTTTAACGACACGCTGATCGATTCATATTCATTTTCGGCGGTAATAGATTCTACCGTGCCGAAAGTCACACTCTCGCCTCGTTCGTTCGATTCGACTATTTTTACAAATCTTGACGGCTCTATCCCCACAGAGGGAATTTTTAGCGCATCGGTTGTCGGCTCGCCGTACGGGTTTAATTTTATTTTTCATATCACCGGTCCGGGAATTGATTCAACTGCTCTCCAGCCCTATTCTGTCTTTGGTGTTCGTTTTAATCATGTCGGCTCATATCACGTCGTAGTAACGGCACTCGACGGACACGGACAATATTATGCTTCGGATTCAGTTGACGCTCGATATTCGCTTATGAAGCCCGATCTGTTTACATTGCAATCATCGAGGTTTGTAGATATTGTGATCGTTCCCGACGCGAAGCTTGCTTCGCAGATTGTAAGTGGCGGCATACAAGTTCTTTCCAAAGAGATGAAGTTCGTCAGTTCCCCCGGGCAATATGGTTCATGGTCGGGAAATTCATTCACGATGTATTATCTGAAAGAAAATACTAGACGTAACGGCTATGATGAACATAGCCGCGATAGCGTATTTGGCACATTGTCCACAGATCTGCAGACGATCACCTCACTCGATCTGCGTCAGCACGATATAGAATATCAGCTCCCGTCGTACGAAGAAGAAGGTTTTTGGGATTGGGGAGGTGTCGCGAATAATCTGATGCTCTTTTCCATCACGCCCACGGAAATCGTCTATGTAGATACTGCAAGCACGGTCGCAGATATGATCTCGAATTTTTATTTTATTACCGGTAACACCAATACCAACGGCAACCCAACGGATATGTCGGTCTATTCCGAAGATGAACATTTACCTGGTTTAAGCACTATTTTCCCTATTGCGGGCGGGAACCCTCGTGTGCCGAGCATATTTGTAATTTTTAAGCAGTAACTTCTCCCGAACGAACACAATGACGCATAAATATTTTTATCTTGCAGTATTATTTCTTTCGGCAGCGATTGCTTCCTGCTCGAAAGATCCGGTTTCGTCGGTTGCGACGAATCAACCGCTTACGCACCGCCTCTTGTTTAGCCCTGATACGCTGCGTGGCGCGCCGTATCAATATCTCGCAATGAAGGCGCGTGTTGATGGGCTTGCATCGTCGGATATATATCTCAACTGGCAGTTCGATGGGATGTCGATTCCTACGCCGCTGACGCATCTTGAACCTGAAAAACCGATCACAAATATTGCATATCTTGCAAAAGGTACGTATAAGATCAAAGCGCAAGCGTTCGATGCGTTCAACGATACGCTGATCCGCCAGGACAGCACGCTCGCGCTGATCGACAGCGTTTCGAGACAGGTCGTGCTTTTGCCGCGTTCGTGCGATACGGGGATCTTTCAAAATCCTGACGGGACGATCGGCGAGGCGATCGATCTTATTGCGAATGCCGCTTCGAGCGCCAGTACCGATTTTTTCACATACGATTTTCACATTACCGGCACGCACCTCGACACGCTTATTCACTCGACGTCCAACGACATGCAATTCGTGTTTCCTGCGTTCGGTACGTACCACGCCAGTGTTCGGGTAAAGGATGTCACCGGCAATTTTTATGGCAGCGATTCGGCAGTGTATAAAATTAGAATGCCAACCGTTGACTTCGCTCTTCTGAGATCATCGAAAAGTGTGGGGTTTATTTTAATAACTGACAACGGAAGCAATGCATATAATAATCTTCCCGATAACGGTGAGGCATCCGGTGCGTTACTCAATATGAACGACTCTATTAATACTATTTCATGGACGAAGAATGCGTTCGCCATCGCGTCTTCTTTTACATCCGATTCGACGCTTATCCAATCGAACGACAGCCTCTCGGGCACATTCTCGAGCGATTTCCACACCTTGAAACTATTCTCGGCATCGAACCACGATACGCAAAGTTTCTATTACTCAAATTGGGGCCTCACGATAAAGAATGCGAAGCTGCTGAGAGTCACCGCGTCTGATGTTGTCTATGCGATCATCGGATTGCCGGCGGATGAGTTTGTCGGTAACCCGTACAGCGGAGAGAACGGGCTGTCTCCTGATTTCTTCGATCAACTCTTCGATAC
>DASQGZ010000014.1:0-48589 GCA_035632315.1 Kapaibacterium sp. (SeqCode)
AACCCCGGCTCTATTATTTTAAGCCCCAAGACTAACCCCTATCATCCAACCCCCTTTCCGCGCGGAACCTTCGCGCAGTAAATCGTTTTATTACAGCCCCGAAAATGAGAAAACGGGCCTGTAGCTCATTTGGTAGAGCGCTACATTCGCATTGTAGAGGTAAGGGGTTCGACTCCCCTCAGGTCCACATCCGAAGTGTGAAATGTGAATTGTGAAGAGTGAAACAAATCATTTCATAATTCACAATTCACATTTCACAATTCGAATGATTCTACCGATCTACACATACGACCAGCCCGTGCTTCGCAAGGAGACAACTCCCGTTGCCGATGATTCTGCCGCATTGCAAAAACTCATTGATAATATGTTCGAGTCGATGCACAATGCCAATGGTATCGGACTTGCGGCAAACCAGGTCGGGAAGAATATGATGATGACGGTGATCGATATATCTGATGCAAAAGGATATGAACTGACGCCGCCATATGTGCTGATCAATCCAGTTCTGATCGGAACTCACGGTGAATCGGTCTTCGAAGAAGGGTGCCTGAGTTTGCCGGAAATTCGCGAAGAGGTCGTCCGTCCGTCCGAGATCGGCGTGAAATTTCTCGACCGAAATTTCAATGAGATCGAAATGGAAGCCGATAAATTGTTAGCGCGTGTCATTCAGCACGAGATCGATCACCTCCACGGCATTTATTTCATCGATCACCTAAGTGCATTTAAAAGATCGCTTCTCAAAGGCAAACTCAGTAAAATGAAAAAAGGCGAAGTCGAAGCGGATTATCCACTGCAAGCTCCGCCTGTTCCGAAAAAGAAACGCAGATAGTTCAGAATTGGAATTTCAACCCGAACGTCGGAAAGATCGCGAGTCCGTCATAAAATATTTTTCCGGTGATGATGTTCAGATACTGCTGATATTCGTTCTGGCGATTGAGCACGTTGACAATGTCAATGAACGCCGTGAGCGATGTATTGCCGAATTGAAAAATGTAATCGGCACGCACATCGAGACTGATAAAATCGGATAAGCGATCGATATTCCTGCCGATCGTCTCCTCCGAATACCGGATATAGTTCGGATCGTTAAAAATATTCGAGTGGATGATATACGAGTCGGTCGGTTTGCCGGTCGAATATTTGAATTTTCCGGAAAGCACCCAATGTTCGTTCGGCTTATAGCCGATGAGCGCGCCGAGCTGATGCGGCTGGCTGAATGCAAAATCGTATTCACCGAGCCCATCGTGATCGTTTCGTTTGCTTTGCATATAGGAATATGTCAGTGTGCCGTGCAGTCCGTCGGCAAGGCGTTTGGTGATACTGACGTCGGCGCCGGCAGCCCAGCCGTCGCCATTATTATTTTGCACGGACTCATCTTTGACGGGACGGACGACCAGGTGGTCAAGCTTTTTGTAATATCCTTCGACAGTTACTTTCCAATCATCCGACAAATATGTTTTCAGGCCGAGAATATATTCTGCGACGCGCTCTTCTTTGAGTTTTTGATCTGCAGGCTGATCGGCAATTTCGCTGTAGATGGGGTCCTGGTAGTAGAGTCCCGTTGCGAAATTAAGACTCGTTGCTGCATCGAACTGATAACTTCCCGATAGGCGCGGCGACACAGTGCTTTGCGCAGTGAAACCCGTGTAATCGTATCTCAGGCCGGCATTGATCCGAAATGTGCTGGCAATAAGCAGCGAATAATCTGAGTATGCCGATGCGTTGAACGCATCACCAGTGAAACTCGCATTGAAATATTTCGGATCGACGAGCGCATAATACGTCGTCGGACTCAGGCGGCTATCGTTCTGTCCGAACATATAAAGCGTATCGAAGCGGTCAAGCTGCCGGAAATTATTTAACCTGACATAGCCAAGGTCAATGCCGCTTGTGAGGCTCGAGTGATCTTTGAAATTTACATAAAAGATCGAGCGGTACCCGGCTTCGGTCTCGCGGTAGTTGAGCCGCTCGTAATTATTGTCTGCCGGGATATTATCGGGGTCGATGAGCTTTCCATTCGAATCTGCTTTCGGAAACGACGTACCGAAATTTGCAACCATGTGCGTCGTTGTGAAATACGCAATGTTTTTCCAATAACTGTTCGCACCGGTCAGTGTGGTCAGAGTGAGCCCGGCAAGATCTTTATCGTTCGACGCATCGACGAGAAATAGATTGTTCAGCGCTGTGTCAGCGCGCACATTACTAACATCACGCAAATACTGTTCCGGCGCGGCAATGATCAGCGCGGAGAGAGTCGAAGCACTCCCGATCTTCGTTGACGATTTAAAAATAAAATCACCGTATTGCGGAAGTCCGGCGTCGCGGCGGTTAACAACTCTTGTCAACGGTCCGAAATTCTGGTATCGTGCAGAGATGAAGAGGCTGGTGTTATCAAGAATATAACTTGGCCCGTCATAATTGATCGTCGCGCCAAGCAGATCGAGCTGTCCGTCAACAGTATAATCTTCTCGGTTACCTTCTTTGACGGTAAGCCCAAGATGCGATGCACTTCGGCGTCCGTATTGCGCCGCAAAGCCTCCTCCCTGAAATTCCGCATCGCTGATCACGCGAGGAGCGAAGATGCTGAAGCGTCCGCCGTTCGGATCGTTGAACGACCCGCCGTTGCCTTCAAGATGACTGACCTGCGTGACCGGAATATCGTCGACCGTATATACATTGTCGCGCGTTCCTTGTCCGCGAGCAGCGATCGCAGAATATTCGCCTCCGCTTGCTGAGATTCCCGGAAGCATAGACAGTGCACGAAAAATATCGCCTTGCGCGCCCGGGTTGCGCGCGATCTCTTCTCGCGAAAATGAGTAGCTCGATACGGGGGTCAGCGGTGCGTCTTCATATCGCTCGGACGAGACGACGATCTGGCGGTCATCGACGCCGCTTTCTTCGATCTCGATCTTGACGTCAGTCGTTTTATTTGCCAGAACGAAGACGTCATTTGTTCTTTTTTCTGCGTAGCCGACAAAATGAGTCACGATATTGTGGCTGCCGATCGGTATATTTTTGAACATGAACACTCCGGCAGTGTCGCTTTGCGTGATCTTCTTGAGCTCTGGGATCGAGACGCTCACGCCGGCGATCGGCTCCTTCGTCGATTTGCTTATGACCGTGCCTTTGATCATCCCAAGATCCTGCGCCATTGTCGTCGCAGCATTGACAAGAAAAAATACAGAGAAAATTAGTTTTTTCATTATCGTTATTTTATGTATTGACGGAATGCTTCATCAAATATTTTATTTGATTCACAGCACTGAACCGGCCCGTGTAACAGAAGCTATCGGCTTCTCATGTTCGTTGGACGCCAGTGTTCGCTGCCTGCGTAATTCGAAAAATAATCCGATGAGAGAAAGCACAACAATGAACAGCTCCGGCTTGAGAACTCTTAGATTGAATTCCGATTCACCGTCAATAACCAGCCCCGTAATGCGCACAGCGGCAAGGACGGTGATCATGATCGACATCGTAATGATCCCTCCGAGCATCCTCTTTTTTGAGAAGAGGGTACTGAATACCGAAAGTCCGACGCCGAGGGGGAATCCGCCCATCGCGACACGGGCAACGGTGATCGCATTTGTATTTGTGAGCTGTATGCCCATTTCCTTCGCACTTTCGATTGGGAAGGAAATATATCTGAGCGAGATCAGGGTCATCAGTACCGACGTGCCGGCAAGGAATGCCCTGGTGAACCATACCCCTATGTTCGTCAGCCTATCGATGTGCTTCGGGGAAGGTTCTGGTGATTTATTACTCATTGTCATTTTGATTTTTGCCATAGTATTTTTTTTGCAGGGTGGGTGAAAAAAAGATCGAGCTTTCTCGAAGGTAGGCTGCGATCCAAATGAATATCAGGGGTATCGCCGGTTGCAGCGGAGAGCTGGAATGCGACACGTGCGTTGCCATTGCTCCGCCAAAATATGCCGAAAGCAACAGCACCGATAACTTCAGTGTCTTCGGGTATAGAAAGAGCATACACAGAATGATTTCGCTTAATCCGAAGACAATGGTATATTCTCCGACGCCCAACGTTGTGAAATCTTCGACTACTGTGGGTGGCCGGAGTACTTTGGCTACTCCTCCGCCGATGAGCATCAGAAAGACGATCACCGTCAGTACAGTCGCCGCTATCTTTCTTCTTCGTTCCATTGTTGTATTTTTAACTGGATAGATAATTATTTATTCGTCTTGGACATAAGACAGGTAGTGTATCCATTCTGTGACAGGGGCAACGATTTTTCGAATTATTCTAAAATAAATTTCTATTTATTTCGTCATTGGTGTCACAAAGACGAAGTCTCGACTGTCTTAGTTGATACCGATAGCGGTACAAAGCGAATCCCCGTTGTTCGCTGGAAACTCAATGCAAGCAAGTAAAGAATTATTTTTAGATTACCGGCCGCTGCTGTTTTCGACGGCGTATAATATGCTTGGCTCTGTCGAAGACGCCGAGGATATGGTGCAGGAGACCTATCTGAAATGGATTGAAATGCCCGAGACGCCTATCACGCACGTCAAAGCGTATCTCGTGCGCGTGCTCGTGAATAAGTGCATCAATTATCTCGAGACAGCGCGGGTTCAGCGCGAAGAATATATCGGCACATGGCTTCCGGAAGCGATCCCGGACACTGCATTTGCCGATGAGCATCACATTGCAGAGTCATATCACGCACTGTCGATCGGAATGCTGATCGTTCTCGAAAAACTGACGCCGCAGGAGCGGGCTATTTTTATTCTTCGTGAAGTATTTGCTTATGATTATAACGAGCTCTCCGAGATACTGGGTAAAAGCGAAGACAGCTGCCGCCAAATTTTTAAACGAGCAAAAGATCAGCTCGGTAAAAAAGGAAAACGATTTAAGGTTGATACGAAAGCACATGAAGCCATACTGAATAATTTTATTGAGGCGTCGTTCGGAGGTAATATCAATGAGCTGATCGCACTCTTCAAAGAAGACATTGCTCTCTATGCCGATGGCGGCGGCAAGACGTTCACGCTCAATGGCGTCAAACTTTCGGCTGTGCGCAAGCCGATCCACGGCAGTGAGGGTGTTGCGACATTTCTTACGAACATTGCATCGAAGATATTCAAAGCCGCGCCGGATGTGCGTATCGAAAGAGTGAGCGTTAACGGTGAACCGTCGTTCGTTTCATATTTCGGCGGGATGCCGCTTTCTGTCATCACGTTCGAAACAGATGGCGAAAAGATCAGTAAAATATTTATTCAATCGAACCCTGACAAATTAACGCTATTCAGCGAACAGCTTCAACGTAATTGATTTGTAATCTATAAGATATATGGTAGTTGTTTATAAAACCACAGTAGAAAACAAACGGGATGCCTCGAACGTCGTCACGGCGCTCGACCGCTATCTCGGGGCAGGAAATTGGAGTTTCGATCTCGACGACCGCGACAAGATACTCCGCATTGAAGCTGACGATTACCGGATTCCTGTCGTTAAAAATACGGTCGCAGCGCTGCTGACGAATAATGGTTTCGTCTGCGAAGAGTTGCCGGTGTGAGTTGAATGTCTTCAATCTGCGAAGATCACAGTATCTGCGTCATTCGCGCGCCATTAAAACGTATAAATAGCACGCGGGTGACTCGGACTTATGCCGATACTTACTGACGAGATACATCTCCTTCCGAACTCACTCCTTCCTCATTCTGTTATCCACCCGCACGAAAATTCCACCACTATTATATAAGGATTATTATGGACGAGAAGAAAGGGCGGTACAAAGTTCGCGATCTCAAATTGGCTGATGCCGGACGTCGCCAGATCGAATGGGCGGAAAGCCGTATGCCGGTGCTGATGGCGCTGCGCGATGAATATTCCAAGACCAAACCATTGTCAGGCTATAAGATCGCGGGATGTCTGCACGTCACGAAAGAGACTGCCGTCCTGATCGAAACGCTCGCCGCCGCCGGTGCACAGGTTTCCTGGAGCGGCTGCAATCCGCTTTCGACGAACGACGAAGTTGCCGCGGCGCTTGCTGTCGGCGGTCGTACCGAAATTTATGCATGGTATGGAATGAATGTTGACGAATTTTACTGGTGCATCGACCGTACACTTGATTTTAAACCGAACCTCACACTCGACGACGGCGCTGATCTTATCTTCACCGTCCATAACAAATATCCCGAGCTTGCCGAAGATATCATTGGCGGTACCGAAGAAACAACGACAGGTGTGCATCGCCTCCGCGCAATGGCTGACGACGGTAAGTTGATGTATCCCGTCATCGCCGTTAACGATGCCGAGACGAAATGGGATTTCGATAACGTCTATGGCACGGGTCAATCCACACTCGACGGTGTTATCCGTGCAACAAGTGTTCTGCTGGCAGGAAAAAATCTTGTGGTTGCCGGTTACGGCCACTGCGGCAAAGGTGTTGCGACTCGCGCAAAAGGAATGGGCGCGAACGTGATCGTCACTGAAGTCAAGCCAACCGCAGCGCTCAAAGCGACCCTCGAAGGAATGCAGGTGATGACGATGGACGAAGCCGCGAAAATCGGCGACATCTTTATCACAGCGACCGGCGTGAAAGATATTCTTGTGGGCCGTCATTTTGATTCAATGAAAGACGGCGCGATCTTCTGCAACACCGGTCACTACGACTGCGAAATTAATATCCCCGATCTCGAAGCTCGTTCGGCGAATCATCGCACGATCCGCGCGAACTGTGAAGAGTATTTGCTTTCGGGCAATCGCCGTGTGTATTTGCTCGCGCAAGGCCGCCTCGTGAACCTCGCCGCCGCCGAAGGACATCCGTCGGAAGTAATGGATATGAGCTTCGCGAATCAGTTTATGTCGCAGCTCCGTCTTGCAAATGTCGATAAAGGCATAGAGGTGATGGATCGCGGTAAAGTGTATGACATTCCGGTCGAACAAGACCAGCAGATCGCCGGCGTCAAACTCGCAACCAACGGCGTCTCGATCGACACGCTCACCGAAGAGCAGCTGGCGTATTCAATGGATTACGCAGCAGGAACCTGACGAGTCGCAAAATTGAATTAACTAAAGAGAGCCCTTCGGCTCTCTTTTTTTATTTGTAACTTTCGATCCTGAAGTGGGTTCTTTCTGAAGAAGTTATACGATCATTATGATAAATTCAAAAGCGATTCTCATCTCAGCGATCGTCGCTATCGGTGTAAGTATATTTTTCCAAATAGCTTATGCACAAACGGCCGACCAAGCACCTTGCTTTGGTAATCCTCTGTGGCTTGCTTCGCATAGTGAAGTGTATCATCGTGTGATGCAATTGCGGTCACTGAAACAAAAACATTTTCCTGAGCAGCCTGTGCAATCTGCTTCTACTCAGTCCTTTGTTGAAGGAGATGTTTCGAATAATGATGCTACACAGAATGAAACAACTCTTGCAATCAGCCAGTCGGATCCGAAGACTATCGTCATTGGCGCCAATGACGACAGTATGCTTGTGCTCGGAATGCCGGCATATACTTCGTTCGACGGCGGATCAACATGGCAAACGATTCGTGTTCCCGCGGACATACCAAGCGGAGCAAAGTCATTTGGCGATCCGATCATCGTAGCGGATGCACATGGCGGATTCTATTATTCGTTTCTTGTTTTTGACACGTCGCGTCTTTTTGCTATTACGAATATTTCCGATGTTATGGTTGCGCATTCCGATGACGGGCACCAGTGGTCGTTGTGCCGCTCCGTTCTTGGCAAAATGAAATTAGATTCCGGATTCGAGGATAAAGAGATCATCGCGATCGATAACGATCCGAACAGCAAATTTTTTGGCAGAGTATATGTAGAATGGAATCACCTCGTAAATCAGTCCATTGATAGTGCAACCCGTACGGTCACCATATCCGGTGTGTATCCGTGGTTCTCGTGGAGCGACGATGGCGGAAAAACATGGTCGAATCCTCATATTGCCGATACATTGCTTAGTTTTTTCCCCGTTATCAGGGTCGGAAAAAACGGCGTCCTGTTTCTTGGAGGTTCTGATGCTTATAATCGGTTTTCGCTTCTGGTTTCACATAATGGCGGTGATACATTCGCGCGGTATCCGATCAGCGACTATCAAGAGTATCCTCTGCAAAGTAACAGAGGGTTTGGTTTGAAGGGAGACACCGGATTCAGGGCAATGGCGTATATGTCGTTCGATGTCGATCAAAAAGACAACACGCTTCATGTTGTCTATGGAACGTGGGATAATAGTTTGCAATCAGCTGCCTTATATTATACTCGATCGCAGACCGAAGGAGTAAGTTGGAGCACTCCGGATAGGATCTCGACGGCCGGCCGCGAATATCTCGATCATTTCTTTCCGTGGGTTTGTACTGACCCGGTAAATGGAGCAACGTATGCGTCGTTTTATAGCTCGGAGAGCGATTCAAAAAATTTAGATGTAGAACTTGCAACAGCAACGCTGCCGCAAACGACTACTGTGCGAGCAGTGAGCACGCTCTTCGACCCTCTTTCGATCGTCGATTATTTCGGAGATCATTTTATCGGCGATTATATCGGGAGCGATGCATGTAACGGAACGTATGCCGTTGCCTGGACTGAGAATCGCCCGGGCCGTCAAGATGCCGATATTTTTGCGTATGTTTCTTCAGGAGGCTCCTCTGCAGTCCATCAGGTGAACGCGCCGGGATATTCTATCGGGAATCCGTATCCCAATCCAGTGGCAACCAACACTGCCGATCTTGAGATCTTCTCAAAAGAAGATGCATTCGCCTCGGTGCAGTTAGCAGACCCAAGCGGTCGGATCGTATTACGAAGCACTGTGCAAATTCATGGTGGAGAGATGGGAAAAATATCAGTCGATTCTCAACATCTACCGAATGGAGTGTATCATATCGTCGTTTCAATTTCGGGACAACTGGTCGAAAAAAATCTTGTTGTGCTTCATTAGTTATGCAAATCTTCGCCGAAACAGATCGTCTCATTCTTCGCGAAATACTTCCAACCGATGACGAAGGAATGTTCGAGCTGGATTCCGACCCCGATGTGCATACGTACATCGGTCGGATGGTGAAAAGTATTGATGAAAGCCACGCAATGATCGAATCCATCCGCAAGCAGTATGCCGACTTTGGCATCGGGCGCTGGGCTATGATCGAAAAGTTAAGCGGAGAGTTCATGGGCTGGACGGGGCTGAAATACTGCACAGATATGCGCAATGATCACATCAATTACTACGACGTCGGCTACCGGCTCATCAAACGATATTGGGGGAAAGGCTTTGCAACGGAATCTGCGATCGCATCGCTCGAATATGGATTCGGAAAAATGGATCTTCCGATCATTAATGCAACCGCAGATATGAATAATCTTGCATCACGCCGCGTACTTGAAAAATGTGGATTAAAACATATTGAAACCTATGACGACGACGGCTACGCTTGCGCGTGGTTGGAAATTACAAAACAAGAGTGGCTCGAGCGTGTATCACACTGAGTAAAGAGTACATTCAAATATGTTTCTTGGTATATTCCGCGCCGATCATTTGAACTGTGCGAAGTTCGTTAATGATCGTTTGCGTGTTATGTTTACTCTCATCGAAACTTAGTTTAATGCGAATCCACGGAAAGTGTTCGACGACCTCGAGTTTCGCTGACGCATCAAGCTGCAGTTTTTTGCGAATCTTCATTTGTGAGATTCGCGCGCTGTCGGAGAAACGGTCGGTAATAAGAATTGTTTTCACTAATGAGAATAGTTTTATTTCCATCCCGACCCAAACCATGGAAGCTTCAGGGAGAGATTATGTTCATCGGATACTTTTCGCAAATATGTGCTGAGCTGTCCGACGTGATGCTGAAAATGCCGGATATTGTAGATATGTAACTCGGCACGAGGCTCTTTCCTCCAGGAAAAACCTGATTCTCCTTGAAGCGATTCTTGCGTTTCGCTTGCAAGAGACTCAAGAATTTTCCCGTGACAGCGTTCAACGACGACGAGCGTGTCATCTTTGCTTAAACCGGGGCTTACCTGATCTTCGCGTTCATCCCCGCCTTTTTGATAGAGATCGTGAAACACAAACGTATCGTAATTTGACGAGAGATACAGGTCGAGACAGAACAGTGCATGATAAGTAATTTGCCGGAATGTGTCGGCGCCGACCTTGCCTTCCCAATGTTCGGGCGGACACGCTTCGATGCGCTGCTTCATCATTGCAAGCGATGCTTCGTATTGTCCGAGTAAGATCTGTTTAAAATATTCGGTCACGGACGCTGCTTTATTATTATTTTTCTGATCGCAGTTCCATTTGACAAAATGGCGATAGGGTATATCCCTTCCGGAAGTTCGCGAAGAGATAATACAACGTTCGCAGATTCGCTGCCCGCTATTTCCTTATCGATCATCACCTGTCCCAATAAATTGACGACAGTGATATGCGAAATTTTTTCTTCATCGTTTGTGGAGTAGAGCATTACGTCATCGGTCGTTGGGTTCGGGAAGATGATGATATCCTCTACCTGTGACCGTGCTGGTGCAACCCCGCCCTGAACTATTGCTTTACCAATTCCTTCGAGGAAGATTGAACCGATACTGTCATCGCTGAGAGTAACACGAAACGATCCGGTGTGCACACCGATCGTGCGTGGGGTAAATATGATGGAGACAGTAAGCGAGTCACCGGATTGCAATGTGAGAGGAACAGGTTTTGATAACGAATCAGCGAACGAGACAGTAATATTTACTGCACTGATCGTAATCGGTCCGTTGCCGATATTGTGCAAAGTTGCCGTCAGTTTCGAAATTTTACCTGTATCGATAGAGCCAAAATCTAGCGTATCCGGAGTAACTGCGAGGACACCTTTGCCCGTGCCGGGATTAACGACGATCCGGAAATCTTTTGTTGTCATGTGCAGGTCGTCGAATGCTCGCAATGTAAATATATATGTGCCGGGTACGCTAAGCCCGCTGACTGTTGAGTTTGGTAATCCTTGATGATCGAACGAAGGCTTCGCACCTGTAGGTACGGACTTTATCGCCCACCAATGGCGCAAGAGCTGTCCTTGCGGATCGCTTGTCGAGGCTGATAATTTCGAAGAACTTTGCGGCAGCGTTACTGTATCTTGGGCAGCAGTGATCGAGTTTATCACCGGTCCGGAGCTTGCAGGATGAACCGTGCAAATGATGCGGTCTATAAGATCGGGATGACCGGGATTCGTCACATTGCATTGAAACACATAATCTCCCGGTACGCTCATGTTCGATACTGGCCTGCGGATGCTGATAAAATAGTATTTCGTCGTGTCGTCGAACGTAGCATTTGCGCCCGGCGGCTGGCTGACAAGTGTCCATTTGCCGCGTCCGCTAAAATCGGAATTCGCGAGATCGCTGATACCGACCTGTAGAGTTGCAGACGATGTGGGCAGTTCGACATTTGCATGTGTCGTATCCTCGGGGTTCGCAAATACAAGACCGTACGGTGCGGAAAAACGAAATCCGGATTGCCATAGCCATGGCGGAGGGTTCGTGCTATATACTTCAAGATACAACTTGCGATTGGATACGTTCGTCCCATCGGATACACTGATCGTGAAGATGTACAAGCCCGGCAACGTGAGTCCATTCACTGTCGTGGTGAGTGCTGTCGGCGATGTAAACGTTGCATTCGCTCCTACCGGCTGACGGAGGACAGACCATTGATACGTCATCGGATCGCCTTCAGCGTCGGACGCCGTTGCCGTGAGCGATGCGCTTGTCGTAGGCGCGACGACGTAACCCGGGTTTATCGTCCATGTTTGGATCGTCGGCGCATGGTTAGGACCGACGTATGGATAGAGCGTCGCTGTTTGCCCGCTGCCGCCGATCGTAAACGAGATCGTACCATCGGTTCCAACGGTCTTAATGCCATTTTCTTGAAATGCACTTGCGCCGTTCGGTGATTGCGAAAGTCCGTACTTGCCGGGCCGCAAGCCACTAATCGTGACGGTCTGTTGTGCGCGATGATTGATCACAATGGTTGTGATGCCGTTCTTTCCTTTGAACGCAAGTACTTGAACCATCGAGTCATTCGCCGCAGCGCCGATGCGCACATCGCCTGGTTGGACGTAGTGCATTACTTGCCGCAGCCTGAAGTATGTGCTCGACGGAGTCCAGTTCGTGCCGCCGGGTGTGTTCTTCATCGTGTTTGGTCCGCTGAAGCCGACCTCCCAGTACGTGCAATTGCCTTGCACGAGATCGCTGAATATGTCTTCGACCGTAGGATTCGCCATTTCCGTTTGTCCCGTGGAGATCATGTGCTCTCCGGCAGAATCAGCAAGATATCCGCGATACGGATCGTCAGTACCATAGCGGTGATATGAAAGACGACCGACATACGACCACCACTGGGGATCGCGATGCACACTGGTGTCATACATCCAACTCGTGTGAGGATCAACACCTTCTGCCCATTGCACCTTTGTTGTCAGCCCGTGAGAATCCAGCCTCGGACCAAGCGCATCAATATCATCTGAGAGTACTTGGGTGTTCCACGAGCTGCCGAACTGAGGCTCGTTCTGAATGACAGCGTAATTGATGTCGATACCGAACTGCTTCCACCAAAGTGCGTCTGCCCAAATTTGCAATGCACGTTCGCCTGGATGACTCATCACCCATGGTTTGAACATTGTCGCGAACGTCGGGTAGGTTGGGCTTGAATAGAACGAAGTCTTGTGTCCCTCGGCTTCGACGAGCTGCTTGAAATAGGTTGCATACTTCACTACCTGAGTGTCAATCGATGGCACCCAAAATTTCGTCCAATCGAGTGAGTCGCAGTTGCCTGCGAAATCGATCCCGGTGCCGTCGATGCGCGGGCCGACCTCCCACATGCGCGAACCGGTAAGACCGAGATCATGTACGATGTAGTCAAGATACTGATAATTGAGCGAGTCCGCAACTTGCTGTCCCTCGGTTTGAGCAAGCATATAGTTAAGGTTGCTGAATACGCCGCCGCCATGTCCCCAGCCTTCGATTTTCTGGAATGTTATGGTTGTATCTATTGTGATCTCGACTTGCGCGTTTGCATGTTGGCAGGCTAATACAATAATAAATAGTATTAGACTTCTGGCTTTCATTTTTGTAACGATTTTAATAAATATACGATGAATAAGCGCAACAGGAATGAGTTTAGAATGGTTGAAGAGCTTTCGATGAACTACTCTATTTCATCACCAACGTTATTTTTTCAATGAGGCTTTCGGTCATTATCACCGGTGCATCCGGTATGGTCGGCGAGGGCGTGCTGCACGAGTGCTTGCAGCATCCTGATGTCGAGCATGTGCTTGTCGTCGGACGTCGTGCGTGCGGGACGACCCATCCGAAACTGAAAGAATTGCTCGTGAGCGATCTCTTTGATCTTACATCTATCGAATCGGAGTTATCCGGATTCGACGCCTGCTATTTTTGCCTCGGCGTTTCGTCGATCGGTATGAAAGAGGATGCATATCGGCATATTACATACGATCTGACGATGAACTTTGCGAAGACACTTGTGAGGTTGAATCAGAATATGACCTTTTGTTATATTTCGGGAGCGAAAACAGATTCAAGCGAGAAGGGCAGGTCGATGTGGGCACGCGTGAAAGGCAAGACCGAAAACGATCTATTAAAATTGCCATTTAAAGCGGCATATAATTTTCGTCCCGGTTATATTCATCCGACCCCCGGACTGAAGAACACACTTTCATCTTATAAATATATCACGTGGCTCTATCCGGCGTTGCGAGCGATTTTTCCGTCGAGCGCCTGTTCGCTCAGAGAAATCGGACTTGCGATGATCGGCGTGACCGAGCGTGGATATCCGAAACATATTCTGGAAGTGAAGGATATTGTCGAGGCAGCCGGGTAGGCGGATAGTATCTAATACGTCAATCCGTCTATCCGTCCATACGCCCAGCTCCAAACTCGCCGTATATTTGTAATAGTAGTTAAACATTTTCATCTATACAATCGGAGGGTATCATGGGATTTGTCGATTATCTTTCTTTATTTGCGCGCTGGATGCACATTCTTGCCGGTATTATGTGGATCGGCTTGTTGTGGTTTTTTAACTTCGTCAACGGACCGTTCACCGGCGCCCTTGATGGCGACACCAAGAAGAAGGTGATCCCCGAACTTGCGCCGCGAGCGTTGTATTTCTTCCGATGGGGAGCGGCATGGACCTGGATCTGGGGTATTATCCTGCTCGGACTTGTCTTCGAGACGGGGCATATCTATCTCAGCAATCCGCAGACGGTCTCTTTCGGCAGCGGATTACTATTATGGTCGTTCTTGCTCGCGCCATTCATTTATGATTTCCTCGCGAAGAGCGCACTCGCAAAAAATCCGAAAGTATTTGCGATCATTTGTGCCGTGCTGACGGTCGTGATCATCTGGCTGCTTGAATCCTGTTCAGGCTTCGGATATCGCGGATCGCTTATCTATATCGGCGCAATGTTCGGTACAATGATGGCGTATAATGTCTGGTTCAGAATTTGGCCGAATCAGAAATTGATCATTACCGGCGTAAAGACCGGAAATCCTGCTGATGCGTCAGTAGTTGCGCTTGCAGGAAGCCGCTCGAAGCATAACACATATATGTCTGTCCCGCTCGTGTGGGCAATGATCAATGTGCACTCTGCCGCGATGGCAAGTTCGGTGGATTGGCTTACATTTGGTATTGTTATCTTCATCGGTTGGATGGCAGCAAATGGAATTTACAAGCGCGCCGCAAAAGTAAAAGGGTTCTAACGAGTCAGGTTTTTCACTTGATTTACTAAAGGACGGACAGGAATGTCTGTCCTTTTTTTATCAAAGAACTTATTACATTCCGCGCAAGTTAGAACCCTCATAGCGCCTACCGCATTGCGGACAACTGTACAACGCGATACATTCCTTTGGCCATTGAACGACTGAGGTAATGTACCGATTCTAGGACTTCGAGATGGAGCCGATACAGTAAGCCCAAAACGGTAGGCGCATATTTTTTTGCCCGCCAAATATCAGAAATCGGCGCAACTTTGACCGCGGGTTCGGGTTTTCATTCGTATAGAGGTTGTTGCACATAGGACTTATGCGAACACGAACGATCGTACTTCTTTTTCTTACTGCATTTATTGCGGGTTGCCGCAGTACGACGGTGGAAACGAATAATGGTCCGGCCGGTGTGCTGACGGGGAAAGTAAATTTAGTTGATCGCAATCGCCTTCAACTATCGGATCGCAGCGGGGTGCTGGTACAATGCGTTGGCACTTCTGACTCGACGCTTAGCGACAGTTTTGGAAATTGGACGCTGCATAATATGTATCATCAAACATATCAGATCAAATTTTCGAAACAAGGATACACTTCGTGGACTGACCCTTCATATACGTTTACCGGCACTGACACGGCTAAATATTATCATTCAAACGTGACACTGGTGGCGGAAAACCCGATGTACACAATAATACTCGACGAGCTATCGATGCCGAAAGGTTATTATGATGCGGCGCATAGATTATATGTCAGCGCAGACGGAGAGGTCGTTGCACATACGTCCGATGCAATTGTGTCCGGGCTGTTGGAGTGCTCTTGCTATTTCGGTCATTCGCCGAGTATCGTCCGCGAAAATACTACATCGTATCAATATTCGACTTTTATAGAAGGAACGGCAAACATCACGAGTGATTCTGTTACGTTACTTTCGGGCAGAGTCTCATCGCAAGACCCCAACAAATTTTTTACTGCATTCAAACCAGGCGATACGATGTATGTTCGCGCGTACCCGTACTTGTTGCAGGATAAATTCGATCCGGTCACAGGAAATTACTATAGTGATTCGGTAAAAACGCAAGGCTCGAATGTTCTTTGGGGAGTGATGCAATAATGCCGATTGTTTTATTCAAGGCGCAAAACACGCGGAAATTGTATTTTTTTGTCTTTTTTCTGTAACAATTTGTCTTCTCGGGTGTCTTTATAGTATCATTATCCGCGCCGTTGCGAATATCTATGAAGGCACGAATTATATTGTTATTTATGATTGCACCCTTAATAGGATGCAATCAGGAAGTTGTATCTTCTGTGAGTTCTGTAACAAGTGATCTTGTAGGGTCAGTTGGCGTTATTGATTATCGTGGGAGAAATGCTCACAATAAACAAGGTGTACTGATTCAATGCCTCGGGACACCTTATTCCTGTCTTTCAGATAGTTCGGGACATTGGATACTTCATAATTTACCGACTCGGTCTTATTCCATAAAATTTTCTAAGGAAGGATATATTTCTTGGCTTGACCCCGACTACGAGTATATTGCAGGTGTATCGAGTATTTACAATCCACATGACATTTATGGACGGGTATATCCGAAGATTGTCCAACCACCGAGATATAGCATAATGCTGGATGCAGTTACGTTCCCAAAAAGATATTATGACTCAACAGCCCATCAATGGGAAACTAGAATAGGTTCAATTTATGGGTATACTTCACCTGATACGCCAGACTCTAATTCAAATTTAATAGCATTTTACTTTGGGCACTCTCCAGCGATCGGTGAAGATACTACAGTGAAGATAGATTACATAATATTAACTGAGGTGTCGTCTTACTCCGGACATGATACGTCAATAACAATTAATACTTCCTATCCAATGAATGGTTATGATACAACTTTTTTTTCGGCGTTTCATCTCGGTGATACAGTGTACGTGCGAGCCTACCCTGCGGTTCTAAACACTGACCCTTATAATCCAGTAACGGGGGAGTATTATAGTGAGCCATACAAAACCAAGGGCTCGAATGTACTATCTGGCGTGGTAAGATAATAGTTAATTTTCCCTCCGTATCTTTGCACTATGGAAAAGAAATATTGGCTATTGAAGACCGAGCCGACGTCGTATGGAATCGACGATCTGGCGCGCGATAAAACGACCGACTGGGGCGGTGTGCGAAATTATACGGCGCGTAATACGATTCGCGACCTAATGACAAAAGGCGACCTCGCATTCTTTTATCATTCGAGTACCGATGTGCCCGCGATCGTTGGTGTCGCCGAGATCGCAAGCGATGCCCATCCCGATCCTAGTGCAATGGACTTTAAGGACGATCACTTCGATCCGAAGTCTTCGCCCTCAAATCCGATCTGGTTCTCGCGGACGATCAAGTTCAAGCAGAAGTTCAAATCGCCGATCAGTTTGACCGAATTGCGAAACGTAAAAGGCTTGGAGAAAATGTTTCTGCTTCAAAAAGGCTCACGCCTATCTGTTCAACCTGTTACGGAGAAAGAATGGGACGTGGTGATGAAGAAGGCGAAGTAAAACCGTTTAATATTTTAGGTCAGTAAGAACTACTGTGCGAATATCGGATGCAATAGTCATTGCATCCGTTGCAGACTTTTTGTTAGGTTCTTCGTCACCAGGATAACGAAATTCAACAGCATATCTTGTAAGGATCACGGCCGGTAGCTTATATAATTCCCATTCCGGTCTGATCGTAAGGATTAAATCAATCAATCGTGCAAGGTTGTGAGTCTTCTCGAATGGGAGATCGTGCTCAATCAGAAACGCCTTTAAATATTTTTCTGCGGATTGTTGTGAAAGGAAACAAATGTGAGAATGAACAGGTCGTTTTTTTCTGCGTAGTAACGACCGTGCAAGTTCGTAATCACGATCAGCATATTCCAGCCACTTAGCCGTTTGCTTTTTCATAAATTGGAGTGCCAGTTTCCATTACTTCACGCATAAAAAGGTCGCCATCAGCTATTCTTTTTTTCAAAACCTCCGGTTTACGAACGAGCAGATCAACGGCAAATTTCGGGGAAGTCCTACGGAGGATAGCAACACTTTTGCTGACGGAATTTCCTGTGAACGGCATCACAACAAGCATATCGACATCTGAATCAATGCGAGGCGTCCCATTCGCATACGATCCGAACAAAATAATTCTTTCGGGATCGAATTCTTTTACGATCCGGTCTGCATATTCCTGTATTTGTTCGAAGGTGATCATTATAATTGTAAACAGTATCAGGTCACTCAAAATTTCAGACTTTCTTCGACATCTTCTTCATTTCTTTCATCACGTGCTCCATATCTTCGGGCATTGCGGCCGTCCACTCCATCAATTCTCCGGTGCGCGGGTGATAGAGGCGAAGCGTTCGTGCGTGTAATGCCTGACGAGGAAATTCACCCAGCAGATTTTCAACCCATTGTTTGAAATGCGGAATGTCGGTGCGTTTGATGCGGATGCTTCTGCCGCCGTATGTCGCATCGCCGAACACCGGATGGCCGAGATGCTGCATGTGAACTCTGATCTGATGCGTGCGGCCGGTTTCAAGTTTTAATTCGAGCATCGCAAAGCCCGCGAATTCATCGACAACAACATACTCCGTGATTGCCGTCTTACCGCCTTCGGGAATGACGGCAAATCTTTTTCGTTCGGTCGGATGCCGCCCGATCTGCGTTTCAATTCTGCCGAATCGTTTCTTCGGGACGCCCCAAACGATCGCTTGATAGACGCGATGCGCTGTATGATCGAAAAATTGCTTCGAGAGTTTACGATGCGAGAAATCGTTCTTTGCAACGACGAGCAAACCCGACGTGTCTTTATCTAATCGGTGTACGATGCCGGCGCGGTCGGGATCGTCCATTTTATCGGCAATGCCGTCGATGTGAAACATCAGCGCATTGAGCAGCGTCCCGCTCGTCGTGGTCGGTGAGGGATGCACGATCATATTGGGCGGCTTATTGATGATGATGATGTCATCGTCCTCGAAAATAATATCGAGAGGAATTTCTTCGGCAACAACATCCTGCCGTTTCGGTTTCGGAATGAATACTTCGATCTGATCGCCGCCTTTTATCTTATACGCCGGGTGCAGTTCGATCTCGTTATTGACGAACACAGCGCACGAATCGATCGCTTCGCGCACTTTCGAGCGCGACGTGTTCGCGATCACACGCGAGAGATAATGATCGAGCCGCACCGGTGTTTCGCCTTCTGCAACAGTAACCGTAAAGATGCGGAAATCCGACATCTTCGGAAGTGTTTGCTCGTGAGGTTGTGAGTGAGATTCTGTTGCTTTCATTCTTCGGCAGAAGAGAACACAGGGGGAGACCGTCTGGTGTCAGGCGTAGCTTCTTACGCCGTCAAGTCGCCATCATGGCTGCCAAAGATGGTACGAATTTCTTTTTCGAGATGGAGTTTTAATTGCTTGAGGTCTTCGGTCAGCGGCTGGATCGCGCCGAGGGCGGCTTCGAATTGGCGGCGTTTCTGCGCGGCGTCTTTATCCGCCGAGCCGAATTTTTCTTTTACCCATTCGCCGAGCGAACGTTTTGTCGTAATACTCTCGAGCGCTTCGATAGGTTCGGTGAGCTGCTTCGGATCGGTTTTCATCTTGCGCAGCAGCGATTCGATCGCGAGTAATTGCGCAAGCTGATCGAATCCACCCGATGCGCTGTAGAGATGATGCAGCGTATCGTATGATTTCTGATATAATACTTTTTCTGCCGCAATGCCTGACGTACAGAGCAGATAATACAATCGCTGAATGTCCGAGAGATCGACTGCAGTCCGATTTTTCAGGAACGCGAGCGCGCGCAAGAGGTCAAGCGCTTTCGCCTGCGTGCGCGGCGAAATGTAATAATCTTTCTGGCGGATGCGCTCCTCGTGCGGACGCTCTTGGAGCATCCGATTGCGTTGAACTTCATAATGCCGTACGACAAGATTCATAAAATACAAATGCTCCGAACTGACGGTGATCTCTTCGCCCGGCACTTCACCTTTTATTACCGATGTCGCATATTTCAATGACGCGAACGGGACTTTCTTCTGCGGTTCGATGACCTTGCCCGATGCTTTGAGATAACCTTCGCCGATCTGATACTGTACGAACGGATCCTTATCGGGAATGACGAGCGACTTAAAGAGAAACCGGTCGAGCAGCGCTTCGGTGATCTCGGAAATGCGAAGATAATTCGTCGCAGCGATGACCGTATGGATGGCGGCGGGCTTCCATTGTACGCCGCGAACAAGGGCGCGTTCATTTAAAGTTGTCAGCAGTGCGCGAAGCGTGTAATCGTTCGCGTCGAAAATTTCGTCAATAAATCCGAACTCGCTTTCGATGAGCGAGCCTTCGGTGTTGTGGATGATCAGACCTTTTTTTAATTGCTCGATGTCGAGTCCGCCGAAATACGTATCGGGCTGCTGCTCTTTAGAGGCTTGCACTTTGAAGATGCGCATTCCCGAGAACATCGCGAAGACCTGATCGGCAAGCAGCGTTTTGCCGACACCGGTGCGGCTTTCGATCAATACATGCTCGCCGGTGAGCAGTGCCAGAAAGATCTGCTCGACGACTTCAGTACGATTAATAACGCGCTGCTCGACGAACTCCATCGCCGCCTTGAGTTCGTTGATGAACGTCTCGCGTTTATATCCTGCGGGTGCTTGCATTAACTATAAATATACGAAGGAAACCTGTATGATGTCATTGCGAGCGAAACAAAGTGTAGCGAAGCAATCCCCTTCATGTCTTGAACTGACTTGCATTCTATTGTACATTTAGGGGATTGCTTCGTCGAACTATCGTCCTCCTCGCAATGACAGCAATGGGGATTTACGCCGGATTCCATTTGCCCTGTTGTTTTCTCACGTAGAGAATTTGTCCGGTGTGATAGGCAGTATGAATGTTAATGTCGCTGATGACCTCTGCCCATGTATCGGGCTTGCCTTCGGTAAATGGCTCGTCGAATTTCGATTCGTCGGCACTTTGTAATAATTCGCGCCACCGGTTCATCATTGTGTGCAGGTTATTTATTGTTGCTTGCCAATCGGCATCGCTTTTATTTTCGAATGTTTCGTCATTCGTAATTTCGATCGACGGAAGCGGCGTGCCTTTGAAGCGAAAATAATATCGCTCGTTCCAAAAGTAAATATGATTAGTGATCTGCCAGACGGAATGATTTGCGCTGCCATCACGCCATGCGGCTTCAGCGGCCGTCAGCCCTGCGATCGCTTTTTCAAGCGGAACGAACCAATTCTCTTGGTCGAGTGTGGCAGAGAATTGGGCGATCAGGAGTGATTTTGTTGTCATCTTGTGTGATCTAACATTCAATTATTTATCAAGCACAAAACGTGACGTACAGTTCACGGAAGCTGTACGAACCACAACTTCGTACACGCCGCTCGGCTCGTCATGTAGATCGAGATCATACCCTCCGCTGCCGATCGTTACCTCGCGTTCCTCTCGCCTGACAGTGCCAAGTGCATCGACGATCATTACGACTGCATTACGGATAACATATTGTGAGCGAATCGAAAGCTTTCCCAATGAAGGATTCGGCACAATGTGTACTGTTGGAAGTTCACCATATTTCATCAGCCGCCCTATGGCAGTTCGCCCGCAACCGGGAGGCGAACAAATGTCAGTCTTGATTGCTCCGGCGTTTGCTTGTATGAGTTGAATATCTACGCAATCCATTTTACCGCCAGCGGCAGTGACGGAATCGAGTGTGATATGCGCACAGCCCGAATCAACCGGAATGTATGTCCATTCTGCAAGGAGAATGCTATCTATTGCAGGATTGAAGGCAATGCGAGCAGTTCCTACACTCGGATGACTGATCGTAAGATCGGAATTTCCAAAACCAAAAACTCCGCGATACCGCAGTGACGCAGTGTCATATTTCAGTGTGAACTCGGCGCCTGTCGGTGCGCCGCTGTGATGCAGTGTGATCTGAATAGTCACATCGCCGCCGATGGTGTCGGATATTGTCGTCTGTGTTTCGGCGATCGTGATGATTGGTGTTGCTAATACGTATACCGCGATCGGAACGTCCCACGTTCGAGCATCGGAAGCAGTAAGATGAAGATTCGCATTGAGCAATCCTGATCGTTTCGGATTGCACTCGACAACTACCTCGGAATCGGTAGGCAGAGAAGCTTGCGGTTTGCCAATAACTTGAAATGACGTGGCGTCGACTCCTGCGATCGAAATATTCGAAAGATTGAATGGACAAAGCGCTGAGAGTTTCAGCGAGTCCGATGAGGTATGGCATTGCACGATCGTATCGCCGGAAAATAACGAAGCGCGTGATATGACAAGCGGCGTTCGTTTGATAAATGGGCTAAGCGGGATATCCCAAGTCCTTCCATCGCTTGCAACAATGTGTATGAATGATTGCAATTTGCCTGAGCGTGCGGCATTGCACGTAATGATGATCATCGAATCTTGCACAAGTGAACCGCCGCCGCTGATTGTGAATGACGATGTATCTTGCCCGCCAATGGTGATACTGGGGAATGTCAATAAGCTGCAATGCGATGTAAGCCTGATCGTGTCTGTGATCGAGACGCACTCTAAAATAGAATCAGAACCAAAGAGCGATGATGGTGTAACCGTAACAGGCGACGGCAAAATGAACGGTGCAAGTGCAATATCAAGCGTTCGTCCGTCTTGAGTCATTATTCGAATCGTTGCACTGAGTTTGCCTGTGTGTTTTGGCTGACACAGAATCCGCAGCATCGAATCACGAGGCAGCACCGATGGCGATTGACCAACCAAACTGAACGATGAAGAGTCAGGACCGATAGCATTAACCGATGAAATGTTCAGTTGGCATAGAACGCTCATTAAGACCGTATCGACAAGTGAGGAGCATTCGTCTATCGTATCACCTGAAAATAATATGAGCTTTGAAAAAGAAATGAGCGGTTCCGCGACGGTGACTCCAAGGTCAATGCTATCTGTTTTGCCGCCGGAAAATGTCAGTAGCAACTTGGCATCGGACGGCCCGCTATGCGACGGTTTAAAATGAATGACAACGCTGTCGGGGAGTTTTGCTGCGGCACTGAGACCCTTCGAGATCGAGAATTCCAAAGAATCTTTTCCGATGATCGCCGCAGAACCCACACTGTCATTAGCACAGGCAGCATTGAAAAAGAACAGCTTTGCATCGAACTCGCTGTCGCAGACTCCGAGAGAAAGATTATTAAAGAAGTCGTCGCCGCTGACGAAGATCGAATCGGGAAGCATCGTCGGGTCGGTTCGCCAGATCGAGCCTGCAGTATCAATCGCAAAAATAATAGCGTCATCTGATGCGCTGATGCTTCTGGAATCCACTGACGTTACCGGCCCGCCGATGGAAGTCCACGTTCCGCCTTTATCGGTCGAACGCAGGATTCCGGCAGTTTGCGAACCGGTGAAATAAAAGCTGCACCCGGTCGCTGCATTTCCATTGAGATTTGTGAATGTCCCGAGCGGCTGCTTGTATGGCGTCGTCCACCGAACCCCATCGTTCGTTGTCATTTGCAGCATCGAGGCGCGGTCATCTCGGAGCGCCCAATCTTCGTGAACCATTACGAATCGGTTTGGATCGGTTTGATCGCAGATAAAACTAAAATCGTCGCCGTCATTCGGGAATATCTTGCTGCCGGACTGAAACCACGTCGAGCCGTGATCAATGCTTTCGAACCATAATGCGGCTTCATCGGGATATCCGAAATCGAATTGATAGAGCGCGCGAAGCGTACCATCGGCGGCACGGCCGAGACTGCCGACGGTCATATACAGCGGAAGCTTGATCTTTACATTTGATACGTTTGGCGAAATAACCCACAGCGATGTATTATCAGAAAATATCAATCGGTCGGGCACGCCGTCGAAGACGATAGAAAATCCGATCGTGCTATATTGGATCTTTAACCATGAACTTCCCTGATCCGAAGAATAGAACACTCCTGAGCTATCGGTAACGACGGCAAACGTATTGTCATCGTAGATGTCTATATCCGTTACGGGGCTTTTATTGCCAATTGGTAATGGTCTCCATGAATTACCCCGATCAGTCGAAAGAACGAGGTTCGTCCATCCGGCAAGAATGGTGGAGTTGTGTACTTTGATAGCACCTGACTGTGATCTGAGTGAGTTCGGATTATGGAACGGTGTGAGGACATTCGGCGCGACGACCTTCCATTTCATCGGTTGGGCAAGCAAGGGGTTTCCTGCCGTGAGGAATACAAGAACCGCGGTGAGCCATCCGGGTAGTTTCACTATTCGCGTAGTTACACCTAAAAGACACCCTGACCCCTCATTCTGTTACACTTTTTCAGAGATTTAGCAGAAAGTTTTTCCCGGAAGCTGTTCACCAAATCCCAATTCCACCAGTTTGGGGGTGTACTTCCTCGTATATTTGCATAATTCTGACGGTAGGCATTTTCTCTAATAAGAGATTGTTTTACCGTATCTCACGAGAAAGGCTGTTCTTACATGCTCGGTGAATTTAGTCACGTATTTGCGTTTTTCGTACTGGCGATAATCTTTACCGGTGGCGGGATCGTCACCAATATGATGATCCGCCCGAAAAAGCCGAACGCACTCAAGCTTTCTTCCTACGAATGCGGCGAGGATCCGATCGGGTCCGGTTGGATCAAATTCAATATCCGCTTTTACATTGTTGCATTGATCTTTATCCTCTTCGATGTCGAAATCGTTTTTCTGTTTCCGTGGGCGCTCGTCTATAAACAGATGGGTTGGCTGGCATATAATGAGATGCTTGCATTCTTGACCATTCTTATTGTCGGCTTTGCGTACGCATGGGTCAAAGGCGATCTCGACTGGGTCAGGCCGAAGCCGTATGTAGCCGACATTGACGATCTGGTCACGCGTCGTGCACCGCGGATAAGCCCAGCTCCGGTCCCGGCGAACGTGATGCCGATGCCGGTGGAGGAATTAGTGAATTAATTTTTGCTGTCATTGCGAGCGAAACGAAGCAATCTAAAAATCTGAAAATGAGTACCAAGTTCAAGTTTTTAGATTGCCACGTCGGGCTAACGCCCTCCTCGCAAGGACATCATTTGAAATCAGAGAAAAATTATGGGCATTCTGAATTCATACGATAATCCGATCGATAACAGTAATATTGTTATCACCGGCGTCGATACGCTGCTCAACTGGGCGCGGCTGTCGAGTTTGTGGATGATGGGCTTCGGCTTGGCGTGCTGCGCGATCGAAATGATGGCGGCATCGGCGTCGCATTATGATATTACGCGCTTCGGGATCATTCCGCGCCCGAGCCCGCGGCAATCGGATATTATGATCATCTCCGGGACAGTGACGCTCAAGATGGCGACACGCACGAAAGTGCTGTACGAGCAAATGCCCGATCCGAAATATATCGTGTCGATGGGCTCGTGCTCGAATTGCGGCGGACCGTATTGGGAACATGGCTATCACGTCCTCAAAGGCGTCGATCGCGTGATCCCTGTTGACGTCTATGTGCCGGGCTGCCCGCCGAGACCGGAAGCATTGTTGGAAGGACTGATCAAACTGCAGGATAAAGTGCGCAAGCAGTCGATCGCCCGTTCGGTAGTATAAGTTTAGTAGCTCCGACTTCAGTCGGAGCAAACCTGACCTTCGGTCGGGAGCCGACTGAAGTCGGCTCTATTATAAAGAAGTGATATGACGAACAAAGAGATATACGATAAACTGAAATCGACATTCGGCAGCTCGATCGGAGATTGGAACGAGCAGGCGTCGAGCGAATATGCCAAAAAAATGGCGTCGTATGCCGATGTCGCCGAGCCCGGAAAGCTCGGTGAAGTCTGCCAGTTTCTTCGTGACGAAGCTGACCTTGATTTCGATTATCTCAACTGCGTTTCTTGCGCGGACAACGGCGACAAAACGCTTTCGGCTGTCTATCACATGGAGTCGATGAAGCTTGGGCATCATTTTGCGCTGAAAGTTTCTGTGCCGATAGATCATCCCATCGTTCCGAGCGTAACGAACATCTGGGCAGTAGCAAACTGGCATGAACGAGAAGGCTACGATATGATCGGCATCAAATTTTTCGGACATCCTGATCTGCGGCGCATCTTACTTGATGACGATTGGATCGGGCATCCGCTTCGCAAAGATTATAAAGAACCGGACTTTTACAGAGGAATGAAAGTACCGTATTAGGGGCTGGGTGTTAGGTGTTGGGTGTTGGGAAAATTCCAATACTCTCGAACACCATGCACCGAACACCAACTATTATGAGGCAAGTACTGCATACAGGAACAGAGATCGAACCGGCGCCTATCAAGGTTGTGCCGGCGGAGAAGGTCGAACCGAATCGGCTTCGGACCGAGGAGATGGTACTCAATGTTGGTCCGCAGCATCCGTCAACTCACGGCGTGCTCCGGCTCGAAGCGATCATGGATGGCGAGCTCGTCATTGATGTTATCCCGCATCTTGGTTATCTGCACCGCTGTTTTGAAAAACATGCCGAGGCGATGACCTATCCGCAGGTCATTCCGTATGTCGATAGAATGGATTACCTCGCTGCTATGAACGGCGAGCACGGCTACGTCATGGCAGTCGAACGGTTGTTGAATGTCGAAGTACCCGAAAAAGTAGAATATATTCGCGTCTTATTCTCCGAGCTTCAAAGAATTGCGTCGCACTTAGTCGCTATCGGCACGTTCGGAATGGACGCCGGCGCGTTCACACCGTTCCTCTATTGCTTCCGCGACCGCGAAGATATTCTCGAAATGTTCGAGAAAACCTGCGGCGCTCGTTTGCTCTATAATTATTTCTGGGTCGGCGGGCTTTCACACGACTTACATCCCGATGTACTTTCAATGTGCCGTACGTTCGTCAAGAAAAGCCGCGCAACGCACAAAGAGGTGAACGAACTACTGACGTTCAATAAAATTTTTGTCGAGCGCGTCGCGAATGTCGGCGTGCTGAAGCCGGATGTTGCGATCAATTACGGGGCGTCAGGACCGATGCTGCGCGGCTCAGGCGTCAAGTGGGATATTCGCAAGAACGAGCCGTACTCTATTTATGATCGGTTCGAATTCGAGGTCTGCGTCGGCACCGGAATGATGGGTACGGTCGGCGATTGCTTCGACCGCCATTGGGTGAGAATGCTCGAGTGGGAACAGTCGCTCAATATCATCGAGCAGATACTCGAGAAATTTCCGCAGTCTGATACAACCGACGTGCAGAAAGCAATTCCAAAGCGTCTGAAGCCTGCGGCAGGCGAAATTTATTCGCGCGTCGAGACGGCTCGCGGCGAGCTGGGCTATTATATCGTTTCCAAAGACGATATCAAACCGTGGCGCGTGAAAGTGCGCTCGCCCGCCTTTACGAATTTGAGTATTCTGCCGATCATCTCGCGGGGATATCTGATGGCTGACTTGATCGTCATTCTCGGCTCCGTGGATATTGTGCTTGGCGAGGTTGATAGATAAAAAGATGTCATTGCGAGGAGGACGTTAGTCCGACGAAGCAATCTAAAATGTTCAAAGTGGCGAAGACATTCGAGATTTTAGATTGCTTCGCTTCGCTCGCAATGACACTAAATTAATTTTGAATTGAGAAGATGTTTGACTGGTTACGAGATTTGTTGATCAGCTTGATCGGAAAAGGCGACCTTTCCGATGTTCTTGCCATTGTAGTCTATTCGGCATTGCCGCTGGTGGTGATACTTTTGTATGCACTACTGGCGATTCTTGCCGAGATGAAAGTTTCTGCATGGCTGCAAGATCGTTTAGGACCGATGCGCACAGGTCCGTGGGGTGTGTTGCAGCCGCTGGCGGATATATTGAAGCTGTTGCAAAAAGAAGATCTCACGCCGACGAATGCCGATCGCAAACTTTATAATCTTGCACCGTATGTTGTTTTTATCGGGAGTTACCTCGCCTTCGCGGCGCTGCCGTTTTCGGCGGCATATATCGGCGCTCGGATCAATGTCGGTGTTTTCTATATTGTCGCTGTCAGCGGGCTCGTTGTTGTCGGGATTTTAATGGCGGGTTGGGGCTCGAATAATAAATATTCGCTCTTCGGTTCGATGCGATCGGTGGCGCAGATCGTCAGTTATGAAATTCCGTCGGGTCTGGCGATCCTTGCAGTGGTGATGGCGGCTGGTTCGATGGATCTTCAGACGATCTCAAAATTACAAGAAGGCGGCATTCAGAACTGGTTTATTTTCGGCGGACCAAAACATCTTGCCGGCTTTGGCGGCAACACATCGTGGCTGCTGGCCCCATTGATGATCATTGCGTGCATCATCTATATAGTAGCATCGCTTGCCGAGACCAATCGCGTGCCATTCGATATTCCGGAAGCCGAGTCGGAGCTTGTCGCCGGCTATCATACGGAATATTCGGCGATGAAATTCGCGCTCTTCTTTTTGGCGGAGTATGCGAATATGTTTACAGTGAGTGCTGTTGCGGCAGTGCTCTTTTTCGGCGGATGGAATTCACCCTTCGGCGATCTGCTTGGCGGACCCGTGACGGGATTTTTGTGGTTCGTCGCCAAAGCGCTGTTTTTTGTGTTCATCCAAATTTGGATCCGCTGGACGCTGCCGCGTCTGCGCGTTGACCAACTGATGAATATTTGCTGGAAAGTGATGATCCCGTTCGGGATGGCGACCGTGCTCGTCGTCGGGACGCTTATCACGTGGTTTATTCACTGATGAGCTCCAGTGGGAAAGCGGCTGCTATTCGGGGCGTTGTTCTTTATCGGCACGCTCGCTGCCGCCATCGGCTGGCTTTTTAGCTCGAAGCTGGTGATGCTTGCGGTCGCCGGCCACACGATGCAAGTCATCGGTGTACTCGGAACGATGCTGATGCCGGACCACAGCAAAGAAGAAGATATTAATGACATCGAGAATCATGAGTGAGAATTATTTCACAATTCTCAATTCAGCATTCTCAATTCAAACAAATGGCAGGATATTTTACTGATATAAAAGACGGACTTGGGACCGCATTGAAGGGGATGAGCATTGTGATGAAGCACTTGCTCAAGCCGAAAGTGACGCGGCAATATCCGAATCCGAGCGACCGCTTTGCTTTGCCCGAGCGTGCGCGCAACCGTTTATATGTCAATATGGACGATTGCATCGGCTGCGACCAGTGTGCACGTGCCTGCCCGGTCAATTGCATTACGATCGATACGGCGAAGCAGATCCCAGGCGAAAACCTTGGCACGACTTCGCAAGGCAAGAAAAAATCTCTGTGGGTGACCCGCTTTGATATTGATATTGCGAAATGCTGTTACTGCGGGTTGTGTACCTATCCGTGCCCGACCGAGTGTATCCGAATGACGGATGTGTATGAGTTCAGCGAGTTCGACCGTGTGAATCTCATCTATAATTATGCGACGATGAGCGCCGACGATGCTGTTGTTCATACGGCAAACGCAAAGAAAGATGAAGAGCGCCTTGCCGCCGAACGTGCTAAGCAAGCGGAAGAAAAAGCGAAGGCGCCTGCGGCAGCAACGGCTCCTGCAGCTCCCCAAGCCGGCGGAGTAAAACCGCCGCCGTTCGCAGCCGGTGGTGTCAAGCCGCCGCCATTTAAAGCGAAGTAAATAAGGCAAAGTAAATAATTTTCAGCGACAGATATTTATGTTCGATCTGATCTTTTATATTTTTATGCTCACGACGATCGGCGGCGCGGTGATCACCGCGTTTCACCGCAACATCGTGTATGCTGCATTCGGATTGCTATTCACGTTCTCAGGTGTTGTCGGTCTGTACGTAATGGCAAATGCCGATTTTCTTGCGGTGACGCAATTGCTCGTGTATGTCGGCGGCATTCTCATCTTATTGATATTCGGCGTGATGCTCACGAACCGTCTTGCATCAGTGAATATCACAGTCGCGGGAGGCGGATCGCGTTGGTTTGCAGCGCTGCTGTCGCTCGGAGTGCTGATAATTTTGTGCTTCGCTTTTTTCGGGAGCGAATCTTCACACACAATTAAAACGCCCGACGGAAAAACAAAAACGATTTCGACGTGGGCGAGTTATCAAAGCGAACCCTGGGCACATAGCCCGTGGAATAAAGATGCGAACGAAAGAATTTTATCGCAGAAGTACGGTACTGCCGCAGAAGTCAAAGCGGGCGAAGGATCGAACGGCACGGCGAACGAGATCGGTATATTATTTTTGACCGATTATCTGCTGCCATTCGAAGTTGTGTCGGTCGTTCTGCTGGTTGCGCTTGTCGGTGCAACAATGATCGCCCGTCAAGATCCGACACCCGAAGAAGATATGGCAAGCGATGCCCTGAGGGCTACCAACTAACAGCTATTAACTACACTATGTCTATCGGACTCAGTCATTATCTCATCACCGGCGCGCTGCTGTTCGCGCTTGGTATCTTCGCGATGCTTTCGCGCAAAAATGTCATCGCGGTGTTAATGGGTGTTGAACTGATACTCAATGCCGCGAATGTAAATTTTATCGGATTCAGCCGTTTCGGCGGCATTAATATCGGCGGCCAAATGGCAGCGATATTCGTGATCGTGATCGCTGCGGCAGAAGCTGCCGTTGCACTGGCGATCGTACTGAATGTCTATAAGAATTTTAAGTCGGTCAATCCTGCAGAAGCGGATACGCTGAGGGATTGACGGTTCACAGAATAATTTTATGCATCAACTGATAGCATTATCGCTGGTTATTTTGGCACTGCCAATGGTGTCATTTTTGATTATCATCTTTAATCAAAAACGACTGAATCATTCGGCACATCGCATCGGCATTCCGATCCTCGGTGCCGCCCTGGCGCTTGCGATCTACATTTGTATTGCAAAACTTTCGGGCATTCCTGAAACGCTGAACTGGACAACGAATTGGATCAGCTTTGGCAACGTCACCGGCATCGGGTTATTAAATATTACGACCGGCGTGATGATCGACAACCTGACAGCGATCATGCTTGTCGTGGTGACCCTCATTTCGTTTCTCGTACATTTATTTTCAAGCGCATATATGCACGATGATGTGCGCTATGCACGATATTTCGCGTATCTCGGCATCTTCACATTCTCGATGCTTGGTATTGTCCTTGGTAATAATCTCTTCGCGATCTATATCTTTTGGGAGCTGGTCGGTTTTTCGAGTTATGCACTGATCTCGCATTGGTATGAAAAACCCGGACCGCAGAACGCATCGAAAAAAGCATTTATTGTTAACCGCGTCGGCGACGTCGGAATGTGGACGGGGCTGATGATCATGTTCTCGAGATTTCACACATTCGACTTTGCAAAAATTTTCTCGGCGATTCATAATGGACTCCCCGCGAATTTCGGGCTGTTCGGAATGACGCCGGAAACGACGCTGACTGTCGCCGGCGTACTTATTTTCTGCGGAGCTATTGGTAAAAGCGCACAATTTCCGCTTCACGTTTGGCTGCCCGATGCAATGGAAGGCCCGACGCCCGTCTCGGCGCTGATCCATGCGGCAACGATGGTCGCTGCAGGTGTATATCTGACGTGCAGAATTTTCCCGATCCTGACCGGCGATGCAATGCTCGTCGTTGCACTCGTTGGAGGCTTCACGAGTTTTCTTGCCGCATCGATCGCGCTCACGCAGAACGACATCAAGAAGGTGCTCGCGTATTCGACGGTTTCGCAGCTTGGCTATATGATCATGGCGCTTGGTGTCGGGGCATTCAGCGCAGGATTTTTCCATCTGACGACGCATGCGATGTTCAAGGCGTGTCTCTTCCTCGGTTCGGGTTCAGTGATTCACGCGATGCATCATTCGCTGCATCACCTTCACGATCATCATACAGACGCGCAGGATATGCGTAATATGGGCGGCTTGTTCAAAAAATTGCCGATCACCGGGACGACATTTATCGTTGCGACGCTTGCGATCAGCGGTATACCATTGATGTCAGGCTTTATGTCGAAAGATGAGATCCTTGCAGGTGCGACGGCATATAGCCAGCTGCAGGGAGGCATCGCAAGTGTACTGCCGTATTTCGGTTTCGGTGTAGCGATGATGACAGCGTTCTATATGTGGCGCCAAGTGTTCATGACTTTTTTCGGCAAGCCGCGCAAGCCGGAAATTTTTGAGCATATTCACGAGTCACCGCGCGTGATGACGATCCCGCTGATCATTCTTGCAACACTTTCGATCTGGATCTGGTACGGCGCGAATCCGATCGATCCGGCGAACGGATGGTTCATGAAGAAGTGGGCGGCGACACCGGCGCAGGTCGTACCGCAGAACACTGCTCCGAAGTTCGTCGAGCATTCGGCTTCTGAGGTAAAAGCCCCCGAAGCGGAGCACACAGCACTCAGCAGTGAGCACACAGCATTGATGGAGCATCAGGAAATCCTCGAACACAAGACACACGAAGTTGCAGCAACAGGAATGCTCATCTCGATCATCGTTGCGATCACAGGCATTGCACTTGCGTGGTTTATGTATCTGAAGAACACTACGCTTGCGGGTAAGCTTGCGACGACCTTCAAGCCGCTGTATAATTTTAGTCTTAATAAATGGTACATCGACGAACTTTACGATTTTGTGTTCGTCGGTTCGTTCTTGCTGATCTCGCGCGGCTGCGCATGGTTCGACAGTAATATCGTTGACGGTATTGTTAACGGCGCCGGCAAACTGACCATCCTGCTCGCGAATGTTGCCGGATGGATAGACAAATATATCGTTGACGGTCTCGTGAATCTCGTCGCCGGCGTGACGCAAGTGATCGGCCTCGCATTTCGTTCCGTGCAGACCGGGAAGATACAAACCTATCTCGGTTGGACGCTTTTTGGTATTCTTGTCATCTTCGCAGTGCTTGCTTGGGGATTTAAAGTAATATGATCATGGTCAGAAAAAATCTCGTTCTCTATATATTGTGTGCGCTCTTCGCAGCAAGCGGCACACTATTCGCACAAACACCGCAAAGCATTTCGAATGTCTCCGGATCCCTTGCACATGCGCCGGGTTTTCTTTATGTCAAGTTTACTGCAGGCAGCGGCATCACATCGTATAATATCCGTTTGAATGCAACAGGGTCGAATGCTCTCGATGCCGTGCTGCGGCAGATCGGCGCGTATTCCGTCGAACCGTTCGTGCCTGCGGGAGCTGTTGGTCACAATGAGCATCTCTTCGGATTCGACCGCTTTGTCGAACTCAAATTTCATGCTCCCGAAGGGATGAGCGACGAACAGGCGGCGGCGTTGCTTTCCGGCGCCAACGAGATCGAAAATGTCGGACGGAAATTTTATTTCAAGACGTGCTTCATCCCGAACGATCCGCTATTTTCGAATCAGTGGGGACTTACTCCGACGAAGATGGACCTGACGCAAGCGTGGGATCTCTCGAAAGGCGATTCGAATATCGTCATTGCCGATATCGATGAAGGCGTTAATTACAACCACGAAGATCTTGCTGCAAACATTGCACTCAATCGCGGCGAAATGGGGCTCGATAAGAACGGAAAAGATAAACGCACCAACGGCATTGACGACGATGGCGACGGCTACGTCGATAACTGGCATGGGTGGGATCTTTCCGGTCCGGACAGTGTGACCAAACCCGATAACGACCCGATGCCGGGTCCCGGACTTTCGCACGGAACGAATGTCGCCGGAACATTCGGCGGTGTGCCGAATAACGGACTCGGTGTTGCCGGCACCGGATTCAACTGCCGCATTCTTGCGCTCAAAGCCTCGCCCGATGGCGGTCCGACGGCCGGATATATTAATGATGGGTACGCCGCAATTTTGTATGCGGCTGCGCACCATGCGCAAGTTATGAATTGTTCATGGGGCGGACCGGCGAGTGATTTTAATGCCAGTGAGAAAGCGCAAATTCAATCGCTTATCGATTTTGCTACGGCAAGCGGCTCGCTTATTTGTGCAGCCGCCGGAAACAGCGCACAGAATATAGACAGCACACCATTTTTTCCGGCATCACTCAATGGTGTCCTTGCCGTCGGCGCATCGAACGAGAACGATGTCGTTTCCTCGTTTTCTAATTACGGCCATCGTGTCGATCTCTATGCTCCGGGACAAGAACTCGAAACGACCGAATTTCCGGGCAACTCGGCATATACCGGAGGGTTCGGCGGTACATCCGGCGCGACACCGAATGTTGCCGGCATCGCTGGGCTTGTCTTTGCAAAACATCCCCAGTGGAAGCCGCGATATGTGAAACGTCAGCTCGTCGAAACAGTTGATCCCCTGGCATCGCCGACAAATAAAAATTTATATTGGGGACGCGCCAACGCATACAAAGCGCTGAAGAATATGCCGTCGTTTCCATTAATTATTGTCAGCGATTATTCGATCGACGGCGTCGATAGAGGGACGCTCGATTATCCCAATAATGAATATACGCTCAGCGTTGTCTTCAAGAACGATGCCGGCGACGGGACGAATCTCTCGGCAACACTTTTTGTGCCGGATGCGGGAGGATATACGATCGGTTCGTCGGCTATTGCACATCTCGGTTCGATGGCAGCGAATGCATCCATGAATCAAGTGTTCAAATTCACGCGCGACGGAACGGACGATGGAATGCATTTGCCGTTATATTTTGATGTCACCGATGGCAAGACGTATCACGACACGGTCGTGCTGACACTTTCGATCATTAATGCGCCGACGCTTTCGATCACAACCTACAGCGTCGATGGCGTCGTCAAAGATTCTCTTCGCAGTTTGACGAAAGAATATACCCTCGACGTAACATTTAAAAATACTGCCGACTCAGGAAATTTGACGGTGAACCTCGGACAGATCAAAGGCTATACCGTTCAGCAGGCAACGGCCGGTCTCGGCCCGGTGAAACCCGAAGCGACAGCAATCGGCGAGTTCAAATTCACGCGCGACGGCACCGACGACCACAAACATCTGCCGATGCAATTTTATGTGACGTATGATAGTAAGCCATACATCGATACGATCGGCTTGACGCTAAATATCTCGGCAACGGCAGGCGTTGCAAATAGTGACGGAATGACATCGGATAATGTCGTCACACTTGCGCCGAACCCGGCACGAACCGAAGCAGTAGCTTATTTTAATATATCGCACGAAGGGCGGATCACCATTGCGATCTCCGATATGCTTGGCAGAACTGTTCGTTCGTTCGATGCGGGAATGTTTGCCGAGGGCGCAAATCATTTCCCTATCTCGCTCGACGGGCTTGCACCCGGCGTGTATTTCATCCGTCTCGAAGCCGAAAGCGGCGGCGTGATGGCGGCGAGAATAGTCATTCAATAAATGGGGATTCTAATAATAAGTTTATAACAGTAATAGAAGCAGTATGACATTTTCATTTCCGATCTTAACGATCCTGACGTTCCTTCCCGTATTGGGGATGATCGTCACGGCGTTCGTCCCGAAGGAGAATATCAAGATGATGCGAACGATCACGGTTGCCGTGACCGCGCTGCAGATCGTCTTTGCAGTGATCCTGTGGATGAATTTTAATACGACGCTCGGCGGCATCAACGATCCGAAGAGCTTTCAATTCATCGAGCGCTTTTCGTGGATCAGGCTTTCGGGCTTACCGATCTTCGGTAATATCGCCATTGATTATTCGATGGGCATAGACGGCCTTTCCGTCACGATGGTGCTGCTGACAGCGCTCATCTCATTCGTCGGAGCGATCGCAAGCTTCTCGATCGCCAAACAAGTGAAGGGATATTTCTTAATGTATCTCTTGCTCGTCACCGGGATGATGGGCGTTTTTGTCTCGCTCGATTTCTTCCTCTTCTACATATTCTGGGAGCTGATGCTGCTGCCGATGTATTTCCTGATCGGTATTTGGGGTGGGCCGCGAAGAGAATATGCTGCGATCAAATTCTTTATTTATACATTGTTCGGTTCGATCTTTATGCTGCTCGTGATGATCGGGTTGAATCTTACGACCGTCATCAAGATCGGCGATGCGCAGTTCCATACGTTCGATCTGCTGGCGATGATGAACCCGTCAAATCATTTGGCAGGTTCGATCTTCCAAGGCGCAATGACAACCTGGCGATATGTCGGATATCTCGCGCTCTTCGTCGGCTTCGCGATCAAGATTCCGATGTTCCCGTTTCATACGTGGCTGCCCGATGCACACGTCGAAGCGCCGACGGCGATCTCGGTCATTCTTGCCGGCGTGTTATTAAAGATGGGGACGTATGGCATTCTGAGAATTTGCTACGGCATTTTCCCCGAGATCGCCGTTGCGACAAGCCAGTATATGGTGATCTTCGGATTTATCAATATCGTCTATGGCGCGTTCTGCGCGATGGCACAAAAAGATCTGAAGAAGCTGATCGCGTATTCGTCGGTCTCGCACATGGGGTATGTCTTGCTCGGCATGGCATCGCTCAATTCGCAGGGACTCGCAGGCGCCGTGTTCCAAATGTTCAATCACGGCACGATCACGGCAATGCTCTTCCTCACGGTCGGCGTACTCTACGATCAAGCGCATACCAGAGGCCTCAACGAGTTCGGCGGACTTGCGAACAAGATGCCGAAATATTTCGCACTCGTAGTAATCTGTTATTTCGCATCGCTTGGCTTGCCCGGATTCTCCGGATTCATTTCCGAGGCATTCGTCTTCCTTGGCGCATTCCAGACGTTCCAGTTCTGGACGATCCTTTCAACGCTCGGTATCATTCTTACCGCTGCGTATATGCTGTGGGCATTACAGAGAATGTTTCTCGGCAATCTGCCGGAGCGCTGGAATAATCTTGTTGATATAAACGGACGCGAACTCGTATCGCTCGTGCCGCTGGCAGTGATCATTATCTTTTTTGGGATTTATCCTTCGCCGATCCTGAACTTGATGACGACGAGTATGAACCAGTTGGCTGATTTCGTTCAGAAAGCCGCGCCGCATGCAGTGCAGGCGGCGCAGCTCGTAAAATAATTTTTCGTAAGGGCGAGGCATGCCTCGTCTCTATGAAACTGTATATCGTGATATAAAAGTGTATATGCATCTACTTGAGTTACCATCTGCAGTACTGAGCATCGGCGATCTCGTCAGCTACAGCATGAAAAATTTCATGCCGGAGACGATCCTGACCGTCGGGTTTTTGCTCGCGATCGTGCTCGATCTGCTGATTCGCGATCGTTCGTACAAAAAAATTACGGGCTATTTCGCGCTGGTTGTTCTGGGATATGTTTTCTACGCATCACTCGTGCAAATGACGTGGTACCCGGATAAGGCAGGGGTGAATTGGATCGGCGGGAACGCGATTTTTCCGTACTCCGAGACGCTACCTAAACCGGTGCCTTCCGAGATTCCCGGTGTTCTTGCCGCACCGTATGCAATGGTATCTGTAGATAATTTTGCAGTGATTTTTAAACTCATCATCTCGCTTGCAGGAATGCTTGTGATCGGGATGTCGCTTGTCTCGCGTGAAGTTAAAGAACGCGGGCGTCGTAACGGTGAATTTTTCTCACTGTTGCTTGCAATGACGCTCGGGATGTTTTTAATGACTGAGTCGATGGATCTGATCATGATGTATATCTCGCTCGAACTGGTTTCGATCACGAGCTACATTATGGCGGGATTTATGAAAGACGATTCGCGCAGCACCGAAGCGTCGATGAAGTACGTGCTCTTCGGCGCGTTCAGTTCGGGGCTAATGATCTATGGCTTTTCCATTCTCTACGGACTTACCGGGACTACGAATGTCAATGCTATTTGTGCAATCCTCGAACGACAAATCGTTCTCGGTGGGGGCGCCAATATGGTTGCGCTGTGGAGTGCTGTCATACTCGCACTTGCCGGAATGGGCTATAAGATCAGCGCCGCACCATTTCATTTCTGGACGCCCGATGTGTATGAAGGTGCGCCGATCCCTGTCACCGCCCTGCTTTCGGTGGCATCAAAGGCCGCGGGTTTCGGACTGTTAATGCGTTTTCTTATTTTTGCGATCCCCTCGAACGGACAAACGATGCAGCCGTATCTGAACTGGCCGATCGTGATCGCTGTACTTTCCGCATTCACGATGACGCTCGGAAATTTTGCCGCTCTGCGACAATCCAATGTGAAACGATTGCTTGCATATTCGACGATCGCTCACGCGGGTTATATGATGGCAGGACTGGTAACGATTGCGGCAGGACAAAAAATGATCGGCGTCAGTACCGGGCCTTCCGATGCCGGTATTGTCTCGATACTGATCTATCTGATCGCATACTTGTTTATGAATCTCGGCGCATTTTATGTCGTGATGCTCATCGCGAATAAGATCGGCTCCGAAGAAGTAGAAGATTACAAAGGCTTTGCGAAACGTTCGCCGCTGTTGGCAGTTTCATTGTCGCTGTTTTTGGTATCGCTGACCGGCATCCCACTAACGGTGGGGTTTGTCGGAAAATTTTATATCTTCGTTGCGATCTTAAAACAGCCGCAATGGATTTGGCTTGCTGTTGTCTTAGGGGTAAATTCTGTCGTTTCGCTTTACTATTATGTCCGCATCATGCAGGCAATGTTCATCAAGGAGGCGGATCCCGCGCGGGTGACGGCGCTCACGGAATCGGATGTTCATCCTGATGGCACGCTGCGCTATTCGCTGCTTTCGAGAGCATATATCTTTGCGTTTCTCGTTCCGACGGTATTCTTTGGAATTTATTTTTCGCCGCTGGTCGATCTGACGCGAAACGCGATCCGCTTCTTCGACGTACGATAGGAATATGCCCATGAACGCAACGGCTATGTCAGCCCCATTCGAAATTTTAGTAGAAGAATTCAAGAAGATGCTCGATGAACATATCGAGCACCAGTTAATTGATTGCCGCCGCCCGGATGAATTTCAGATCTCTAATATCGGTGGCACGCTCATCGAAATGAATTCGATCCCGCAGCACTTAAATGAATTTCGTGACGATATCCCATTGGTCATTATCTGTCGCACAGGCAGCCGGAGTGCGATGGTCACAGAATTTTTACGAAGAAATGGTTTTCCGAACGCACGAAATCTGCAAGGCGGAATTTATGCATGGAATGAACGGATCGATCCAAGCATAAAAAAGTACTGAGTTGACGCAACTCGGGTTCAGATAGTCCTCTGAAATATCCTTACGCTTTCAGTAAACATCCCAAGATCAAGTTTCAAAATTTGATGGGGCGAGTGGGGCTCGATAGCAAGATAATTCTTTTCTTTCGGCAGGCTTTGGTATAATCGCGTGACTTCTTCCGGAGTCACCATCGCGTCGCTATCGCCCGTCGAAAGCAATAGCGGACACTCGAGCCTTGCCACATCTTCCTCGTTCAGTTGAGATTTGCGAAAATATTCGATCACGCCCGATGCAAGCGCGCAGGTTCGTTCGAGTCCGTTGGCTTCGTGCATTACTGATAACGCTGCGTATGCTTTTTCCGAACGGGACCAGATCTGAGCCGGATCAAGCACCGAAAGCGCATCGGCGATCGCTTCTTCTGTCCAATAAAATTTCATTGCGTGACTTGTGATACTTCGAACAAGCGACCGTGACTGCAATGCCAATTCGATCGCCGCATAGCCTCCCATACTGTAACCGATTATATCAACAGATGAAATTTCGAGATAAATGAGAAGATCGCGAACATAATTCGCAAGATCGCGCATGGTCAGTTTTGCGAGCGTCGTCGTGCTTTCTCCGTGAGAAGGGAAGTCGGGCAGGATCAGTGTGCGATCGCTGTAATATTCTTTAAGTTTATCGAATTCATGCCGCGTGCCGAGCGCACTATGAAGAAACAACAGCGGAGTTTTGATGCCAAGATACTCGTCGTGCAGGACATCAAAGCAGATCGTTGTGGTGTCGTTTTGAAAGATCATATAAAATAAAAAGCCCCTCCTTTTGAAGGAGGGGTTGAGGTGGTTGATGTTAATAAATCACCGTCATAAATTTCCTCGGAGTGCCTGTTCGCGTTCGATGGATTCGAAGAGCGCTTTGAAGTTGCCTTTGCCGAAGCTGCGGGCGCCGCGCCGCTGGATGATCTCGAAGAAAACAGTAGGACGGTCCTGCACCGGTTTCGTAAAAATTTGCAACATATAACCGTCGTCGTCTTTATCGACGAGAATCCCGAGTTCTTCCAGTTTTGCGATCGGTTCGCTGATCTTGCCGACCCGCGATTCGAGATCGCGGTAGTATGTGTTTGGCACGCGCAGAAATTCAACACCCTGCTCGGTGAGCTTTGTGACGGTGTCGATAATATTTCCCGTTGCGAGCGCGATGTGCTGTACACCGGGGCCGTTATACCATTCGACGTATTCTTCGATCTGCGATTTCTTTTTTCCGGTTGCCGGTTCGTTGATCGGGAATTTAATTTTTTCCGAACCGCTTGCCATCACTTTCGACATTAACGCCGAATATTCGGTGCTGATGTCTTTATCGTCAAATGAAATAAAAACGTGAAAGCCCATTACCTCTTCGTACCATTTCACCCACTTGTTCATCTCGTTCCAGCCGACGTTGCCGACGACATGATCAACAGCGGCAATGCCCGTCGGCCGCGACACGACATCGTTCGTTGCGACCATTCTGAATCCGGGCGCAAAACCATTGTATTGTCTTCTCTCGACGAAGGTATGCAGCGTATCGCCGTATGTTCGAATGGACGCAGTGCGATAAATTCCATTCTCATCTTTGATCTCGCGCGGTTCTTCGACGCCGACGGCGCCTCTTTTTGTTGTTTCTTTATACGCCTTCTCAACGTCATCGACGTTGATCGCGATCGAGTTTACGCCGTCGCCGTGCGTAGCGAGCAATTCATTGATAAAATGATCTTTGGTTAACGGTGTCGTCAGCACGAACCGTACTTTGCCTTGTTCGATCAGATAGCTTGTGCGGTCGCGTGAACCGGTTTCGAGGCCTTTATAACCGGTAACCTTAAATCCGAATGCCGAGCGGTAATAGTATGCGCTCTGTTTTGCGTTGCCGCAAAAAAATTCGAGATGGTCGATCCCGTTCAGCGGCAGGAAATCCGCTTCGGGCGCTATGGCGACATTTGATTCTGCGACTAATTCTGCTTGCGGCATTGTTTTTCCCTTTATAAAAGTTTGCGTGGTATATATGGATGGTTATTCTTATAAAACAATCGTGCGGCACATTCGGGTTCGGGGTTGGACGTATAGACATATAGACGTATTGGCGTATAGAAAAACGCTTAATACCATACGCCTGTACCCCTATATGCCGATACGCCCGCTAAGGATCTTGCGTGGCGCGGCGTTCCTTATCGCCATACTTATCTTTCACCAAGCAGCACACGCACAGCCGATCACTGCCCCCGCCCGTGAGCAAAGTCCTGCCGAAGTTCGCGCGCTTGCCGATCTCGAGCGCGATCTTGCAAAAACGCTCGGCGATGAAAAATTTTCGAATGCCGAGATCGGAATAGAGATTCGCTCGCTGAAAACAGGAGATAAATTATTTTCCCTCGATGCCGACAAGAATCTGCTCCCTGCATCGAATTTAAAGCTCGTCACGACTTCTGCAGCCTTGCATCTGCTCGGACCGGATTTTCATTACTCAACACAGATCGTCACGAATGGCAAGATCGTGAAGCAAACATTAAAAGGCGATCTGATCATTCGTGGCTCCGGCGATCCGACGCTCGGTTCGCCATCGATGTTTCCGGGCAAAGCACCGACAGCGATCTTCGACGACTGGGCCGATTCACTCGAAGCGCTCGGCATCGAAAAGATCGAAGGTAGTATCGTCGCCGATGCGAGTTACTTTACGAGCGATCTCTATCCGCTCGGTTGGGCAGTCGAAGATCTGCCATATTATTATGCGACACAATCTGCAGGACTTGTTTTTGCCGACGATGCCGTGAGCGTGACGGTCAGCCCCGGCATTCGCGGCGGTGCGAAGCCCGTATATGAGATCACGCCGGAGTCGGAATATTTTCAAATGAACGATCTTGCCGTTACACGCGATGCTCCGATGAAGCACAGCGATACGATTGCCGTTTCCTCCAACACGATCAGTGTTACGCGCGATGCCGGCGGGAACACGATCTCGATCCAGGGCAGCATCGATAAAAATTCGCCGGCAGTCAACGAGCAGCTTTCTGTTGACGATCCGCCTCTGTATGCAGCAACGGTTTTGCGTGGGGTGCTCCGTGCACACGGCATCGTAGTGACGGGCGCAGCGATCACTGCTGCCGATCTTGACGAGCGCATTAACTACAATTCGACTCGTCTGCTCATCGAGCATTCCAGCCCGCCGCTTTCCGAGATCGTGAAAGTGATCAATAAAAAGTCGCACAATTTTTTTTCAGAGCAGCTCCTTCGCACGCTCGGCAAAGAGACACTCGGCAAAGGCGATTGGCGAACCGGCGTGCAAGCCGAAAAAAAGTATTTGTCATTTGCAACGATCGAACCAGATAGGATCGCATTGTATGACGGCTCCGGGCTTTCGAGAATGGATCTGGTCTCGGCAAGCGATCTCGTGAACGTTCTTCGGTATGCAACGTTCGACCAAAAGACATTTCCTATTTTTGATTCGTCGCTTCCGGTAATGGGCATTGACGGCACGCTTTCCGAACGATTAAAAGACAGCCGCGCCTCTGGTAATGTTCATGCAAAAACAGGTTCGCTCACCGGTGCGAGAAGCCTCAGCGGTTATCTCAGAACAAAAGACGACGAGCCGCTCGTCTTCTCGATCATCATCAATAATTATACCACTCCCGGCAGCGATGTCGGCAATCTCCTCGACCTCATCATCCTGCGCCTCGTGAATTTTTCGAGGAATCCGACAAGCAACGATCGGTAATCGTTTGAATTTCCGTGAGTTGATCCGGGTGTGTTTCCACTGTGTTATTTCTTCATAAAAAAGCAATAAATTACGCATCTAAAAAGAATTTATCGCCGAGGGGTTCTGTTAGTTTCGCGTTGCCACACATGCATCTCCCCAAATAAATTCGCACCTCCATTCATCAACAAAGGACATACGTATGGATTCAAAATCACATGGTACTACTGTTGCCGCAGGCGGGGCAATGACGTCTGATGTCGCTGCGCGACACCGCACCAACGGACACATGAAGGAAATGATCGAAGTAATGCCCGATAGCTTTGCTGAAATGCTCGAGATCCAGGTCAAAGCAAATCCGGAATTATTCAAACAGATAAAATTTCCGCCGTGGCTCTACGAGGATGTCTGTCAGCGCAAAGATCAATCGGCGCTGACGGCGAACGAACAGCAGCGGTTCATCTGCGCATTTGAAACGCTCGTTGCCAACGGCACGATCGGCAAACTTGCCGATATTCACGCTGACATGATTCATCAACAGCACGGCACTGCGAGATTCTTCCCGTGGCATCGTGTTTTTCTGCGGCAGCTTGAATTAGCATTGCACACTGTTCACCCTGATGTCTGTATCCCTTATTGGGATTGGACAAAAAAAGGCGAGCAGGTATTTCCGAGCTGGCTTGCCGGATATACACCGACAGTGAAAACACCGACGCGCACGATCGTCGTCACGCGCGCACCCGGAACATCGTCCGCGCTCGGAGTGACAGCGGCAAATGTGCCGGCGATCCTTGGCGACACAACATTCAACACCTTCTGGCCGCAGATGGAAGGCGTGCACGGTTCTGTGCACGTGTGGGTCGGCGGTACGATGTCGTTCATCTCGACGGCGTCGGCGGACCCGATCTTCTGGCTGCATCATGCTAATATGGATAGGCTCTGGTGGGAGTGGTACAATAGCGCGGCAGGCTCCGGCAAAAATCCGCCGATCAGCGGAGCAATGGCAGTGCTCGATCCCTGGCCGACAACCGAGTCCGATACGCGCGACCCGATCGCGATGGGATTCGAATATATCTGAGAGAGTAGTTGGTTGAATAGTTGGTTGAATAATTGGTTGAAATAAGCAATGAATCTCCTCCTCGAAATGCCTGACGAGGAGGAGATTCAGTTTTTAAATAAAGGTCATTGTGAATTCAGTCTGATGTTTGCTAACGCATAACTGACACCAAATTTTTCTGTAAGTGTTTCAATAGTATCGTCTTTTTCAATGGTCGGAATAAGCACAAATGCGGCGAAGAGGTCGGCGCGGCGTTCTTCTTGTTTGTCGAGAACTCCTGCGGTCGAGTAGCCGCCGAAAAAAACAGCGCCGATCTTTCGTGACGGCGAGTAATACAAATGATAATATTCGTGCCAAAAAACTTCCTGCTCGAACTTCGTGCGAGCCGGATTAATGATGATCGCCGGATAGAGATTTCTTTTTTTCTCGGCAAATGAAAAAAGCGTTTCGCCCGGGCGCGCTTTGCTTGCGATCGGTTTTGGGGCAGTATTATCGAGAATGCAGCAGAAGCCTGCTTTCTCAGTTCGTTCGTCGGCTATGCGCTGAAGGATGATTTTCTCACGGCGGGCGACCTCGTCGATCGGGCAATTCTTAAATTCTTCGCGCGTACGAGCGGCAAGTGCAACGATCTCGTCGCGCCGCAACGGTATGAACGGTTGCCGCAATAAGTTGCGTGATATGGCCGAGGGGGTGCCCATACGTATACCTGACAATATACGAACGAAAAGCCCATTCGTAAACGAACGGGCTTTTTGACTGATTGAACGACGTCCTGTCGAATGACGTCTCTGAACGATGCTTCTGGTGATGAAGCATCTGCGAAACCGTGCCTCGTTACTTCGTCACGACCACTTTGAATGTGAACGGTCCGCCGGGATTCTGTGCGGCGGCGCTGTAATTATTGAAACGGATCGTCACGACATCATTAGCGGATACCCACGCCGAGTATGAGCTGTTTGCCAGTACTGCGCCGTTCGGTACGCCGAGCGCAACAACGTCGCCGCTTGCCGCACCGGTAACTGCAATATTCTGATCGCTCGACGATTGCGCTGCCGTGTTGGCGAATGTCACTGCGCCGGTCGTGACGATCGATTGCTGCCACGACATCGCACCGGTGTTTGTCGTCGTCATATATCCTGCGCCGAGTGCAGTTCCGCTGGCTGTGACACTTGGCGCAGCAGCGGGAAGGGTGTATGTGATGCTCGCGGCTTGCGCCTGCGCGACGAACGCGCTATACGTTGCTCCGGCATACGTCAAGCTTGCGTTCGGCGAATAGAACCGAAGTTGTTTCGCCGTACTGGTCGAATTTCCGATCCAGAGATCGACATTACCGAAGTATGCTATGAACGGGAATGCACTGACATCGGTAATGAGCGTCGGCGGGTCGGTCACCAGCGCGGCGGTATTTTCGCCATTGAAGCCGAATGATTGATCTCCGATCGTCAGGCGAGCACCTCCGGGGATCACCGAACGCCAACCGGCAGCGGTATTAGAAAATCCACCACCGACCGTACTGCTCGTTCCCGAACCGGAATTTCTTCCGCCACCTCCGACGGTGGAAAAATTACCTGATGCCAGATTACCCGTACCAGCGACCACGGTACTGATAATACCAGAAGCAATATTACCAAGCGGCGCGCCTAAATTCTGCGTGCCGCCTCCGCCACCGACGAACGAAGAATAACCGCTGGCGATATTCTTCATTCCTCCCCCGATGGTTGACATCGCTCCGGAAGCAGTATCGCCAAACGTGCCGAATCCATCGAAGCCGCCACCGCCGATAACCGACCCGGCACCGGAAGCAAGATTCGATGAGCCGCCGCCGATATAAGCCGCATTGCCTGTCGCTTGGTTGAAGTACCCCGCGCCGACACCCGAGTGGATATTCGTAGCGTGATTTAACTCTCCTCCTGCGACGACTGCGGCAAACGCAGTGGCAGTATCTCGATAACCGCCGCCAACGGTGCTGACAGTACCGCTGGCTCGGTTAAAATATCCTCCGCCGACGATATTAAGACCCTGATTCACTCCTGACGGTGAAGCGTCATTGCCGTAGCCGCCACCGACAAAATTTTCCCCTGATAACCCGGTTACATTACCGACGGCACGGTTATTCTGTCCGCCGCCGATCACATTACAGCCGGAATATGAACCTCCGTCTCCCGCGGCAATGTTGTTGAGCCCTCCGCCGATGACATTAGCTCCGGAGTAACTATTCGTGCCGCCGATCTCAGAATTATCTCTGCCCGAACCGATGAAGTTCATACCGGCATCGAAACCGGCTCCGATGCTGGTGATCGTATTGTGCATTCCGCCGCCGATCGTATTAATATCGTTAAAATTGATCGGCGATGTAATGATCGTATTTTCCCAGCCTCCGGAGATCGTGTTGTAATTTCCGCCTTTGATCGTATCCGCATTTCCTCCGTTGATGTTCGACCAGCCAGCAGTGTTCAGCCCGTTCGGGCCAACGAAGTTTGCGCCGCCACCACTGATATTCGAGGCATACGAGAGCACAGTATTTTCATATCCGCCGCTGACGGTTGAATACCCGCCGCTGGCAGTATTGAAATATCCGCCGGCGATCGTATTGACTCCCTCCTGTCCGGCTGCGGGCGATGCATAATTTTGATACCCGCCTCCGATCGTGTTGTAACCGGAAAACCCTGTCGAGGTTGCGCTGTCAACGTTGAAATATCCGCCGCCGATGACGTTGCCGCCGGCATCGAACGCCGAACCTCCGCGGGCGTTATTCAATTCGCCGCCTCCGATAAAATTGATACCGGAGAAACCGCCGTTGCCGCCATAGGCTAAATTACTAAGGCCTCCGCCGATGACATTGGCGCCGGATGGCCCGCCGGTAGATGTACTTCCGAATGCTAAATTATCTTCGCCGCCGCCGATGAAATTGAGTCCCGATTCTCCTCCGCCGTCACCGTTGGCACTATTAAATCTGCCGCCGCCGATCGCATTATACCCCGAGAATCCTGATGAGGCACTTCCACCGTACGCATTGTTCTGAACACCGCCGCCGATGAAGTTCTCGCCGGATTCGGTACCTGTTCCGCCGTGAGCAATATTGCTCCAACCACCGGCGATCGTGTTGCCGCCGGAGTTGAGTGTCGCGCCGGTTCCGAATGCCTGATTGTACTCGCCGCCGCCGACCGAGTTGTACCCGCTTGATGCGCCGGCGTCGCCCCATGCCAAATTATTCAAGCCTCCGGCGATCGTATTAACACCCGAATGCGTACCGGCTCCGGCGCTGTCGAGATTTCCTTGTCCGCCGCCGATCGTATTAATACCTGCAAAGTTTGTCGAGCTGCCGCCGTGCGCATTGTTACCGACACCGCCTGCAACAGTGATGCCGCCGGTATTAGCTGTCGTTCCGCCGTTGGCGACGTTGTTATCACCGCCGCCGATCGTGTTCGAGCCGGAGTATTGTCCTTTACTGCCTTTGGCAGTATGAAAAATTCCTCCGCCGACAGTATTGAATCCGCTGTATGTTCCGGTATCGCCGACCGCCGCATTCACATATCCTGCTCCGACAGTATTCATACCGGAATAGGCGCCCACGCTGCCGGACGCATTATTTTGATAGCCGCCTCCGATGAAGCTCATACCGGCTACAAATCCTGTTCCTCCAACGATCGTATTTTGAAATCCGCCGCCGATCACATCTTCTCCTGCCCATGAGGCACCGGTGCGACTATCGATGCGGTTTTGCCATCCACCCCCGATAGCGTTGAGATCGGAGAAGTTTGCCGGAATTCCGATGATGAAATTCGCAGTACCGCCGGCAATGACATTACTGTTGCCGCCTTCTATCGAATCAGATGACCCTGACCCGATAAAACTATATCCTGCAGTATTGGCGCCGAAGGGTCCGATAAAGTTATCCTGTCCGCCGCCGATCGCACTTGTATATGAGAGGACAGTGTTTGAAAGCCCCCCCGAAACAGTAGAGTATCCGCCGCGAGCGCTATTGATATAACCGCCGCCGATCGTATTTGCTCCTGCGACTGTGGCAAGAGGTGATGCGTTGTTCAAATATCCGCCTGCGATCGTATTATAGCCTGAGAAAAATGTATTTGTTCCGTTCGCAAAATTTGCCCAGCCTCCGCCGATCACGTTACCGCCGGCATCGAAATTATTGCCGCCGGAAGCAGAGTTACTTTCGCCGCCGCCGATAAAGTTGATACCCGACCAATCGGCATTGTTTCCAACAGCATTATTGTACGCACCGCCTGCAATCGTATTATTGCCTGACGGTCCGCCACCTGTTGCGCCGCCGCCGTCTGCATTGTTGAACCAGCCGCCGGCAACTGTATTCGAACCCGAATTAAGTCCGGTGCCGCCGAAAGATTGATTATTATAGCCGCCGCCGATCACATTATAACCGGATGTGTCGCCGGTATTCCCATTATCAGAATTATTTTCACCGCCGGCGATCGTATTGCCCCCTGATGCGCCGCCGGTCCAACCGTACGCGTTATTAAACCCTCCGCCGGAGACTGTGTTATATCCTGACGGACCATTTGCCGCCGGGCTGTTCCCGCCTGCCGCGTTATTTTGATAACCGCCGCCGACCGTATTCGCACCCGATGCATTCACACCCGGCCCGCCGCCAGGTCCGCCGTTCGAGGAGTTATTGGATCCGCCGCCGACCGTATTCGCGCCCGAACCGGTGATCTTATTGCCGTTCGCAGAATTTCCAGTTCCGCCGGCGACCGTGTTGCCGCCGGTCGAAGCACCGTTACCGCCGAGAGCATGATTGAAGTCGCCGCCGCCGACTGTATTCCAGCCGGTATATGATGCTGAATCGCCTTCAGCAGCATTACTGACACCGCCGGCAACCGTATTATATCCGGAGTAATCTCCGGTCGAGCCGAGCGCTGCATTGCCATTACCGCCGCCGACAGAATTATGGCCCGAATGCAATCCGGTTGACCCGATTGCAGCATTACTATATCCGCCGGCGATCGTATTTGCTCCGGAATAACTACCCGTATTTCCCGATGCATTATTATAGAGGCCGCCGCCGATCGCACTAATGCCGGAGACAAATGCTGCAAACTGGCCGGTGATCACATTATAATATCCGCCGGCGATCGTGTTGATATC
>DASQGZ010000015.1:0-56158 GCA_035632315.1 Kapaibacterium sp. (SeqCode)
GCAACTCCAGGCGCGTCGTAGCGGGAAGCGACTCCGGCAGATCGTAGAATGCGCTAAGCAGCGGCGTGCGAACCGAATCCGGCGGGATGAGTTCGAGTATCTGCTCGGGCACATCGCGCATAATGATCTTCGGCTGTGTGATCTTGCGGTCGATACCGTGCTGCATTAGCACGATCGTCTGCTCGATAAGCGTAGGGATCGCGGAGAGTCTCGAAAAAATATCCTGATAATCTTGGACGCTCTTGTGCGGCTGGCGATCGAGTGTACTGGGAATATCTAGTTGGACCCCATATATTTGCGAAATGGGAAGCAGTTCGTCGTGAAACCTATACCCATCGAGCGCATCGGAAGCCCATCGGCGAGCAAATTCGTAATCGAGCCGCGAGTCGTCGTCATCGAGATAATTAATTCGATTGCCAAGTTCGAGCGTTCCAAGAAATTCGCTCATCTGGTCGCGGCGACGAATATTGCCTTCTTCGGAAATATCCGACCACCGGTCGTTCTCTCCCGGATACCCGATGCCTGTCGCCCACTCGGGCGATTCGCGCATCAGCCCTGCCCACTCGCTATCGAGCAGTTCGTAGAGCGTCGGCGTCAGTTCGTTCGGATTGACAATATGCTGTGCGGATATCTGTCGCGGCAGCACTAAGGTGAGAACAACAAAGACGGCAAATGCCGTACGTGGCTGAAAAACAAATGCTGTGCGGTGTCTCTTCAAACTGATTGGCAATAACTATACAAAGATACGACATTTTGAGTACAATGTCAAGTGCCGGGATGCAGGGTTTGGCGAATAGGGATATAGGCGTATGGCTATTTGAATCGGAGGCGGCCGATCGTTTCTCGGATGAATGCGCGTTCGCGGCCGCTGAAAAATCCGAACGCGAAGAGCGCGCCGATCGCCGCGAGCGAAAGAATAATTCGAATAGCAAAAATAATTACTCCGCCGCTCACAATTCCTCCCGCGACGAGAATGCGTTCTATGGTATAAGTGGAAAGTACGACCGAAGCAGCGAGCGCGACGCGCTTCCATTCATATTTGATCGGGTATGCCTTTTGAGATGGGATGTAAATTGCGATCGCCATCGCAATATATGCCGCAAGCGTTGCAAGCGCCGCGCCCATAATGCCGAGAATCGGGATGAGCGCAAGATTCACGACGACATTCACCAGCGCGCCAAGACCCGTAATGAACGGCAGTGTTTTATTTCGCTCTTTGATGTAAATGCCCGCGATGAAATTCGTATAGGCTCCCTGAAAAATATATGCAAAGAGCACAACAGGAATGATCGACATTCCGGAAAGATAATCCGCGCGCAACAGCCTCCTTCCAAAGACCGGCGTTGACAATATATATGGAAGAAAAAATGACAAAAGCAGAAATGCCACAAGCGCAACGAGCATAAAATATGTGAACACGCGCGAAAATAATTCTCGCGCGCGCGCATCGTCGGTCTTATGCTGGCGCATAAAAAAAGGCCGCCACGCATATTCGAACAAACTCACAAAGACCATCATTATGAACCCCATCCGGTAATTCGCCTGATACACACCGACCGCGCCGAGGCCAAGATAGACCTGAACGATCGGCCGGTCGATCACCTGTACCATCATCGCGCCGAGATATGCCGGGACGTTGGTGAGTCCGAACGTGAGCATCTTTCTCGGGTATCGGGTGGGTGTTAGGTGTTGGGTGTTAGGTGTTAGGGGTGCGGATTTTCGAAACCCGATACCCGAAACCCGAAACCCGTATTTCCGAACGATCACCGGCGTAAGCAACATCAACTGCACAGCCGACGCAATTAAATTGGCAACAAAAATCCCTTCGACGCCGAAATGAAATCCGAGAATGAGAACAAAATTCAAAATAAGCGTCAGACAGATCGTCGTTAATTTTATGCCAGCGAATTTTTTTGCTTGGTGTTCTAATCGCAGATCGGCAAACGGCAAAACAGAGAGTCCGTCGAAGAGTAGTATCAACGCAGAATATCTCGTGATGCGAATCAGCATCGGCAGCATTTCCGAAATATTTGTTTTCGGATCGTAAAATAATGTTGGCGCAATCGTCGGCGCAATGAAATAAAACACGAGCGAAAGAAATGCGCCGAAGACAAGAATGAGATTGAACGACCCGCTGAATAATCGCGACTCGTTCGCGCCGATCGACGTTTCATTTTCGCCGCGCGATGCGTAGCGGAAATATGCGCCTTCAAGGCCGAGCGGATAAATGACGTTCAGGAATGCGATCCATGTATAAAGCACGCTCGAAATGCCGTACTCACTCGTCGAGTGCAGGACATTAACATAGAACGGCACGAGCAGAAAATTCAGAAACCGCCCGACGACGGTCGAAGCCCCATAGATCAGCGTTTCCCTCGAGAGCGCGGCAAGTTCTTTTCGCATTGACTCCAAAAATACGGCGGAAGCGCCGAGATGTTCCCGAACGCCCATGAATGAGTTCGTGGAGGTTACAGCAATGCCTTAAACTCGTCAACTGTCAATCCGACTTCACGGATAATTGAGCGGAGAGTTCCTTTTGCGAGCGTTTTGTGATCGGGAACAGTTACCCTGCGGTACGGAGGTGCTTTGTGACGCATAATGATATGACTTCCGTGCTCGACATCGAATTCATATCAAAGTTTTTTTAAGGCACGGACGGCTTCTTGTCCGGAAATTTGCGGCAGATAACCCATCGTCACACTTCGACAAGTTCTTCGGTGATCGGCGGCGGGATTGGTTCGCCGTGCTTGCGCAGGCTTTCAAGATAACCGGCGATCGCTTCTTTGATGTTCAGCAATGCTTCGGCGCGTGTCGAACCTTCAGAAATACATCCCGGCAATGAGGGGGCGAGTGCTGTGAATATCCCGTCTTCGTCCTCTTCGATGGTAATTCTATATTTCATATTATTGAAAATCTCATATTTGACATTCTTGTTCCCGAACGTCGCTCGCAGGAATGCCGAGCGAGTTTCCGTTGTGTTCGAATTCAATCTTGTCAATCATATTAATCCCCCCAAATCATGGTTCAGACAGCTACCTCTTCACTGCCTCATCCAACCCGCTATCCGTGCGGAGAATGTCTTGCAACTTGCTGAACGGGATCGTTACTTCGAAATCGCCGAATACATACGCGGCGACTTGATACGGATCGAAATGGAATGTGATGCCGTCGGGCGAGATCGAAAAGCTCTTGAAGTTCTCTGGTTTCGGACCCGCACCTTCTTGCACGAACCCGACATCGGTATCGGCAACATCGGTCGAATCTTCTTCGCGCACTCTGACCTGCTTCACCAGATCGCTCTTACAGAAATCCGAGATACGCAAAATATATTGTGAATGTTCCTTAAACAGATCACCAAGCGACAACATTTTACCCGTGCCTGTCGAAAAAAGTTTTGTGGTCGTGTATGAATTCGGATGCGCAGAAAGCATATAATAAAAATTCGAGAAAAAGATCACACTGATAAGCGGCGCGTACGGATTCGTGATGGTATCCGTCACATCGAGATAACTGATCGTCGTTTCCATCATCGAATCGGCCTCTGCATCGCCCGGCTCCTGATCTCTGCGCCATGATTTGAAATCTTTTTCATAGAACGTCGCCTGACGAAACGCAAATTCTTTCATTGATGCGTTAAACAATTCAGATGCGTATGCATCGCCGGTGAATATTATTTGCGGATAACGAACGGTAATATCATAATGAGACTTCTTGCTTCGTCGAACGATCGAATCGTCGCGAAAATCGATCGGATGCGGATGAAGATAATCTATTTTTAATATGTCCTTCACGGACGATAATGCGACCGGCAGTGAATGTTTTTTCTTTCGTACGCGCTCCCACATGCCATTTGCAGAATCACCAATGAGCGTAAATACAAGATGCGCGCTCACACTGCCGCTCGTGTCATATTCATCGAGCATATATTTATTCCCGGCAATACTTCCGGCAAGTTTTATTTCTTCACCGTGCGCCGTATAAAAATATCCGCCGGTGAGTTTGCCATCTGTTTCATTAAGAAGCATCCTAATATCAAGATTCGTCCCAATCGTCCCGCGAAAATAATGCCACGTGCTTGCGTGTGATACAAGCACAGGAAAAATAAGCGATATAACAATAAGAAGTTTTTTCATAGCATCATCTTACAAAGATAGCACACAGATGACGCGGATCGTGCGAATTTGCACGGATCATATCCCATTAATCTCCTGAATCCTCCCAAGCTTGTCCTGAGCGAAGCGAATGGATCATGGTTCAGACAGCCGTAACTTCGCACTATGCTCTTCATTATCGGCTATACCGGCGCGCTTGTCATCGCGCTTATTGCGTATCGCTTCCGCGCACTCACGATAAGCGGCGCGCTTGCGGCGACGCTGGTTGGAGGATGTATTTATCTTGGCGGTGAAGTTTCGGGCGCAATTATTCTCGTGGCTTTTTTTATTTCAGGGTCGATGTTATCGCGAATTAACCATCCCCCTGCCCCCTCCTTCGAAATGAAGGTGAGCCATGCACGTGACTACAAGCAAGTACTTGCCAATGGCATTGTGCCGGCTGTTGCAATGCTCGTGATGTATATCAAACCTTCCACGCGCGAAGAGATGACGCTGCTCTTTCTCGGTTCGCTTGCAACCGCAACTGCCGATACGTGGGCGACTGAGATCGGCACCAGATTCTCCACGCGCGTTTATGACATCATTTCATTCAAACAAATGCAGCCGGGACTTTCCGGCGGCATCACGATGATCGGGACTATCGCAAGCGCGCTCGGCGCATTCGCGATCGCCGCGCTCTCGCTCATTCATCCGCAAGAAGCAGCAGGGCTTTGTCATCTCGAATTCACGCCCGTCCTGCTTGTCGTGACGGTCGCAGGATTTTCAGGCGCGCTGATCGATTCCGTCATCGGCGCAAAACTCCAGGCGAAATACAAACTCCCCGACGGACATATTATAGAAGACAAACACAGCGGCGCGGCGCTCACCTCGGGCACACCGCTCATCGGCAACAACGCCACCAACCTCATGGCAACGTTCCTCGGAGGCCTCGTCGCCGTCGGCATCGCCGGGTGGTTTTGAGAGCAGGTTTTTTTAAGAGCCAGAGTCCCGGAGGGCGACATTGCTTCAGTTTGGCTGCGACCCCTTAAACGGAACCCAATTGACTTCATGCGAAGGCTTCATCTGTTGTTCCATACGTTTCTGGATATGCTTCATTTGCGTCTGTCTTTTCCTTGCGGCTTCGATAAACTTGTTCGTATTCTCAATCTTCAATTTAACATCACTCGCCTCGATGGCTTTTCCATATCGTGAGAAGATATCCAATACCTCTGGTTCATAGAGTTCATTCCGAGTAGCACCTGTCCAATCGATTACAAGTTGTTTTTCAGCGGGGCTCTTCTTGCGTGGGACTTCATATTCCATTAAAATCCCGAAATCGATCCCACGCTCAACTGACCATTCGGGGGCTGCATTCAAGGTATTGAAGTGTTCAATAGTTAGTGGGTCAATCATGCACCCTGACCAAATTTGGTCGCGCTCAAAACGATAAGCGTCAACCACGCTTTTGCCCAAAATCCGAGTTTGGAGAACCGTTGTAGCAGCCTCGATTTGACCTTGATCAACTTCTAAAACACCGTGCGTGACAGCTCCGCGAAGAGGGATACCAGCAGCAAAGCAGGATCCGAAAAGTCGCCACAGCACAGGCAAAAGGAGTTGGAAGCTAATCGCTGAATCATCGTTAGTCCAGAATAGGAGGCTGTCTGAGAACTGAAGACAATGCACTCTTGAGAACGCGAGGTTAGGGTTGACTTCGGAAGCTTGATCGAGCTTTGCCCCATAACTCAATGCCTCTTGCAACAAGGTATTGAAAATGTTGTCAAATAGTGCTTTGAGTTTCTCGTGTTCAGCATTGAGAACTAAATCTCCAAAACCTAAAATGTCGCACAATGCTACGTATGTATTCTCGATTGTCATAATATTTCGCTCCTGACGGAGCTTGAAAATCGTTACGCCTTCAAAAATCTTAATTCATACACCGTCAGCTGCAGCTTTTCGGTTAACGTTTTATATCCCGCTTCAAATGCCTTAAAGCTGACCTCCGGAAAATCGCCGCTGGCGTTTTTTGCTTGCAGGACTTCCCGAATTTGAACAAGCAATCGCGTCGAGAAAATTCTAACTCTTGGTAAACTTATGAAATTTAACGAATAATCCGCTTCATGGCGGTTAGTATGACTATGATCAGTTTACCTGGCATAAGCAGCCGCCAGACAGTCCTGCTGTCGCGTTAAAAAATTATTGTCCCTCCCCCGTTTTGTCACAAAAACGGCTTGTCGGACGTGTTATATTCATATAACTATACCCCGACTGCCCCGGACGCGGAAACTCCCTGTTCCACAATCCACATTCATAATTATGAAAAAACTATATTATATTCTGGCGGTGTCGTTGGCACTCGTGGTCGGCAGCACTGTCGCGCGTGCTCAAGGTGAGCAGCACGACAATGGCCTGCATCTCGGAGAGTTCAAAGAGCACCACCACCATCATGGCGATGACGGCAACAATGGGGACGACGATAACGGTAATGGCGGAGGCATTGACACCATCATTATTATAGTCCACGATAACGACGACCATGGCGATACGACGAAGAATCACTCCGATACGACCAAGAACCATTCCGATTCAACCGAAGACGCTGACGACAGTACGAAAAATACCGGCGGCGGCGGAGCAGGCGGCGCGTTGAATGCGCACCAGAACCCGTTCGGGCTTTCCGATACGTGTCTCATCGTTTTCGAATCCAAACTCTCTGCCGATACCGCGAAGATCGTGATCAACGATCTGGCAACGATCGACAGTAATAAGACGAAGCTCGATACACTCATTGCCCGGTACCGACTCATCAAAAAGACAAAGGATTCGAGCGGCAAGATCGATACGCTGAAGCTCGATTCGCTCAAAGCTCAGATAAAAACGCTCGATCAGGCGACGCTCGCCATTTGGCAGCAGCTTGTCCAGATCGGTGTCGCCGAAGGCGATATTCTTGCGCAAGTGCATACCGATTGCGGCGGCGATTCGTCAACGATCGGCAAGAAAAATAACGGCGCGCTTGTCGCTGTCAATGTTTCTGCGGCATCGCCGAATCCGCTCGTCGTCGGCGGGACCTCCAAGTTCAACGTCACATCGAGCGCGACGGGGCCAATTAGTATCGGCCTCTTTGATGAGATGGGCGTGCAGGTAAAAGACGTGCTGGAATCGACGATCACGGCAAACATGCCGCTTGCGGTCTCATTCGATGCCAGCGGGCTGAAATCCGGCGCATATATTCTGCGCGTGCAAACCGGGAATACCGTTCAATCGCAAAAGATCATCGTCAACTAAGTGTAATTGAACGACGAAACGACACATAAAAAGCGTCGGCTGCGGCCGGCGTTTTTTTTAAATAAGAGATCAGGGTCAGTGTTTATACCGAAGCATCACCGCCTGTGCAACAAGGGCTGCTTCCTTTCCGACATTATCGTACTGAACTTTCACAAGTGCGTCGGCTCCGGCACGCATCGCACTTACTTTCATCGAATCGAGCTGTTCCTGCTGTCCGCCGCGAGATGCGCGGACGATGCCGATCTCGGTAAACGGAACATGCACGTTCGATTCTTCGCTGAACACATCGATCTTCGTTGTCGGTGGATATTCAGTGGTATCAAACCGGGTTACATTCGCAACTGAAGAACACCCGGCGACTATCAGCAAAACTGCGGCAACTGCAATCATTTTTTTTCTCATATCTCGAACCTCCATATAAATAGTTATCTGCCCGATGGATAACATATTTACGGAGCGAGAACAAGCGTTGTTCCGCACTGAGACCCCAACCTCACCTTTGTCCCCGTTAATTCTTGTTCATCTTGTCACAAATTGACCCGGAAATCCCGTTGATAGCTTATATTTGTTAATCATTCATTCAAAGGACAACAATGAAATACATTCAGAAACATCGCATTTTACTTGCAAGTCTTTTCATTCTTGCAGTTACTGTTCTTGCTTCGAATTCGTTCGCTGCGCTTAATGCCTATATGGTGTTCAAAGGCCAGACGAACGGAAAAACCTATAAAGCGACACCGGATGCCGACGGCAAATTCACATTTTCGAATGTCGATTCGGGAATGTACAGCCTGATACTCGTTATCGACGCAGCGGGCAATGCGCCGCCAAGCGCTGAGAAAAAGAAAAGCGACGAGCATCCGAAGTCGATCGAGCTGATGAGCTTTTCGTGGGGCGCAACGAATGCAGGCGCGAGAATCACGAACCGCCCGCAAGGCTCGAACGCACAACTGAGCTCGGCAAGCAAAACCGGCGCTCCGGCAAGTCCGACGTTCACACCGGATGTAGTCGGCCAGTATCAAACACGCGTCGCAACCGGCGACCTCAACGGAGATGGCATACCCGATGTGATCGTTTCATCAGTAACTGCGACGATCGACACACATTCTGCCGATGCGAGCCAAGTTTCGACTGTCATATTACAGAATGTTTTAGTGACAAGCGCGTGCTCACCAACCGGAAAAGTGACCTCAAGAGGTTGGGATATTAAAGCAAACACAAAGTAATTTTTGCCACGAATATCACCCCACAGACCTCTTCTGTTTCAGAAGGGGTTTTTTTATTGATAGGATTTTGAACATTCTCCGTATAGGATTCGCAGGGCACGCCGGGTTACGACGAGGTGAAGCGGATGGCGGAGGCTCTTGAGGTTACGAGTAATGAGTAACGGGTAACCAGAAGAGATATTTTCCACTGGTTACCCGTTACGTATTCACTCCATCAGAAACAGCAGCACGCTAAGCGCCTTCTTGTACTTCGATGACTTGGTCGGCAACAAGCCCATGCGCTTCGCGATGAACCGCGATCGCCGCTTCTCTATTTGGTGCTTTGACAAGGCAGAATACTTTACCGGTACCTTCATCGTACCAATATTTTAAGTACTCTACTCCGTATTTTTCCTGCGTTGCGAGATCCGCTGCATGCGCTCCGGCAACAGCTTCTTTGGTGAGGCCGGGGATCTCTTCGTGGATGTCCATAAATAATGGCATGTGTTCTCCTTTTTTTAGGATGTGAATTACTGATTTTGAAATGTTCGACAACGCGATGCATTATCAACGCATCGGTGCTGGGAAACTTTGGAATGAAGGACAAACTTCACACCCCAAATATACGGGAATTCTCTCGAGACCCTTGTCTGAACCATGATTTGGGGGGATTTTAGGAATGAACGGGATGAAATCCAAATCCTCTTAATCCCAAGAATCCCCCCAAGCTTGTCCTGAGCGAAGCGAATGGATCATGGCTCAGACAATTTCCCACCGCAACCACCCTCCGCTTCCGTGCGTTTACACCGCGCTTATTATGTTACTCGAAAAATTACAAAATATCCACGACAAATTCGCTGAGGTCGAGCGTTCGCTTGCCAACCCATCTCAGATGGGCGACCAAAAGCGGATGGCTTCGCTGGCGCGCGAACGGCGGCAGCTTATTCCGATCGAGGAAGCATATCATAAATATAAAAAACTCTCCGATGATCTTTCGGGCGCGCGCGAAGTCCTCAAAGATACTCGCGACCCGGAAATGCGGGCGATGGCAGAAGACGAAATGCATTCGCTTGAAGATGAACTTGCGAAGTACGATGAAGAAGTAAAATATCTTCTCGTGCCGCAGGACCCCGACGACAGCCGCAACTGCATTATCGAAATTCGCGCCGGCACCGGCGGGGACGAAGCCGCGCTCTTCGCCGGCGATCTTTACCGGATGTATATGCGCTACGCCGAACGGCAAGGCTGGAAAATGGATACGATCGATTTCAGCGAGACGGGTCTTAAAGGCTTCAAAGAAATTTCGTTTTCGCTCGAAGGCGAAAATGTGTTCGGCAAAATGAAATGGGAAGGCGGTGTCCACCGTGTGCAGCGCGTACCTGCGACCGAAACGCAAGGACGCATTCATACCAGCGCTGCGACAGTTGCCGTGCTGCCGGAAGTTGAGGATATCGAAGTTGACATTAATATGAACGATGTCCGCGTGGATATTTTCCGAAGCGGCGGTAAAGGCGGGCAGAACGTCAATAAAGTCGAGACCGCCGTGCGGCTGACGCATATTCCGACGGGTATCGTCGTCAGTTGTCAGGAAGAACGTTCACAATTAAAAAATCGCAACAAAGCGATGAAGGTACTTCGCTCACGTTTGTACGAGTATGCCAAAGAAGCGGCAGATTCGAAGTACAGCGCCGAGCGCAAAGCACAGGTCGGATCGGGCGATCGCTCCGATAAAATCCGCACCTATAATTTTCCGCAGGACCGCCTCACCGATCACCGTATCGGCCTGGCGCTGCATAACCTCCCCGGCATCCTCGACGGCGACCTCGACGGCCTCATCGAACAACTCCGCATCGCCGACCGAGCGAAGAGGCTGGCAGAAGCGGGCGGATGAGAGGGGATCTAAAATTAAAAATGTAACATTAAGGATGCTAAAAGGTATTCTCGTGCCTTCGTACTTACGATAAATTTCTCCCGAATTTACCGCTGCGTCCGTTGGAAATTATGCCGTATCTTTGTAGGTGCGTCTTGTTTGTATTTACAAATCATCGTACGTCATTATGAAGAAAATATCGAATATATTCGCCGTGGTTGCGATCATCGCAATGATGTTCGTTTCCTGCAGCAAGGACAGCAACCCGAGTTCGAGTAATTCCAATTCGACCGATATTCCGCCAAATCAAATGAATGCGACTATTGACGGGACATCGCAAACATTCACTTGTTACGGATTCAAATTCGTTGTCTTCGGCGACTCGAGCATTATTGTTGTGGGAGCAGATATTTCCGGTAAGGGCGTCGGGGTCAGCCTGACAGGTTACCGGTCTGCCGGCACATACCAGGTCGGTGTTACCGATACAACCGGGGGAGCGATCCGTTTTGTGTTGGCAACATATACATTTATAGCCTCTGCAGGCGATACGGTCGAATACGCTCCGCCGACCGATATCCCCGGAAAATCGTACGGACAACTCATCATAACTACACTGACCGATTCAGTAATAAAAGGCACGTTCAATGCAACGCTGCCAAAAAAGAAAGGTATCGCGGGCGGGGCAACGGTGGCGATCTCCGGCGGGTTTAACACGAGTTTACAGTAACGGATCGATCACCGAAATCCCTGCCAAATAGCCGCAAAATATACTCGTATTACCTCTCCATAAATTCTTTATTTTAAGGGAATTTTACTAAGGAGTGCCTGTTGTAGGTTCCGTATTAACTTAACGGTTTCGCAGAGTTACGGCAACTGTATTTGAGAGAGAGAACGAGTAGTGTGAGCGGTGTGAGGCGCACGAGACTTTTTTACGAAAGATCGGCTTCGGACTTTCCCCAGTTCTACGAATTCCTTCAGGAAGATACCCCATACCCAGCGGCGCCAATGTTTCATCTGTATTTTATTCTTGTTTTATGAAAATCTACGTAGGAGGTCTGCCTTACCAGGTGACCGATGAGCAGCTCGCTCAGTTATTTGCAAGTTACGGCGACGTTCAGAGCGCGAAGATCATTATGGATCGTCAGTCTGGACGCAGCAAAGGGTTCGGCTTTGTAGAAATGGAAGACGAGTCCGGAAAAAAAGCGATGGAAGAACTTAACGGTGCCGAGCTCGGCGGCCGTACGCTGACTGTCAACGAAGCACGTCCGCAGGACAGCCGTCCTTCAGGCGGTGGCGGCGGCGGTTATCGCGGAGGCGGTGGCGGCGGCGGAGATCGCGGCGGCCGCGGCGGCGGACGAAATTGGTAAGACACCAATACCCAAAAATGTAAAACGGCTTGTGAATTTCACAAGCCGTTTTTTTTTATCTTCTTTTTTTTGCAACAGTTATGGAGATGATATCCCGCTTACAAGAATTAACAGAAACTTAATGACTCGGCGCGGGTTAACTTTTGTTGTTATCCGTCGCCAACGGGATAGTGTTTTGTACTATTGAACTGCACATCATTTGTCATACACAATGACCAATGGGCCGTCGGCGAACAGATAATCCTTTTTCCCGTAAAAAAAATGCTGCACACGTTCCCCCGGCGCGGAGCATTCTTCATCAATGCTTTCGTCTGTCTGTTATTCGGCTCCGCATGCGCACAAGAAGGAGCCTACACGAGTTCGCTCTCCGTTTCGCAAGGCGATACACTTTCGTTCTTTGTCTCGACGACATTTCAAACCTATGATGTCGGTATCGTTCGTCTCGGCGAGATCCGAACGGATATTCTTACCATTCACAGCATCACGGGCGGATATCAGCCGATCTCGGATAGTGCATTTTTTTATGGCTGTCATTGGAAGCCAAGTTTTTCGCTGGCGATCCCGCAGGATTTCAAACCGGGCGTTTATGAAGCAGATATTCCGACGGGCTCCGGGATGAAGCAAATTGTTTTTGTCGTCAAGAGCAGCACGCTTGCAAGCACATCGCGAACAGTTGTCTGCCTGACGACGAACACGTGGCAGGCATATAATAATTGGGGCGGCAAAAGTTTGTATAATTATAATTCGAAGAACGACACCGGCTCGGTGAAGGTCTCGTTCGATCGGCCGTTCGCTGATACGGCTGCAGGTCTCTATTTCCGGTGGACGGATAAATTAGTGAAGTGGCTCGACCGCGAAGGCATCGACGCAGAATTTTGCACGAATCAGGATCTCGACCGCGATCCACATTTCTTAGATAAGTACGATGTGTTCGTCACGGTCGGTCACGATGAATATTGGTCTCACGCCGAGCGGTCGCAGTGCCAGCAGTTCGTTGATCGCGGCGGACGGATGGTCGTGCTTTCGGGAAATACGTGTTGGTGGCAGGTGCGCTTCGAAAATAATTTTCATACGCTCGTCTGCTATCGCGATTCGAGTAAAGATCCGTTCTGCCCGAAACAAGATTCGCTTGTGACATCGGTCTGGAGCCGGCCGCCGGTCAACAACAAGCCGAACAAACTCTTCGGCTCGAATTTCGAGTTCGGCGGCTACGTCAACGACAACGGCTTGTTTGCTGCATCGCAAGGTTATGGCGGCTACATGGCATACCGCACGTCAAGCTGGATCTATGACGGCACCGGCATCGCTGACGGCGATGTCATCGGTCAGTCGTCGGCGATCGTCGGTTATGAATGCGACGGCGTTTCGTTTGATTTTTCGAACGGACTTCCCGTCCCGACCGGTGATGACGGTACGCCTGCGGGATATTTTATTCTCGGCATTTCACCCGAATGCAACAGCCACGGAATGTTCATCGGCAATGCGGCGATGGGATATATGGCGAAGCCGCATGGCGGCGCCGTCTTTAACGCCGCGACAACGAACTGGACGAACGCACTCGATTCGAACGACGCAGTGATCTCGCAAATAACATATAATATATTCAAACATTTTCGCGATACGCATTCGCTGCCGCCGGAGATCGTCAGCTATGCCCCGGTGACGATCACGCAGGATACGATCATTCACGAGAATGTTTTTCTTTCACACGAAACGATCGGCATTGCCGACGATATTACCGATACGTTCGCCGTTCATGCCGTCGATCCATCAGGGCATAAACTCAGCTACCGATGGGATATTAACGGCGTTACAGCCGGGCATGATTCGATACTCTTTGTAACGCCGGCGATGAAAGGAAATTATTCGCAGCAGGTTCCGGTGCATGGGGTCGTTAGTAACGGCAGCGATACTGCTTCGGTCGATTGGTATATGTTGTCGTCGCCGATCCGTTTTCTCTCATCGCCGCCGACATCGCCGATGCAGCGCGGAAATATTTTTTCATACCGCGCGCATGCGCGTTCGCGATTCGATAATCGCCCGAAATTCGTTATCAAGAGCGCGCCAAGCTGGCTCAAGATCACGCCCGCCGGAGTGGTCCACATACCGCTCGATACGGTCCCCGGAATGTATCCCGTGACGATCGCCGCGACCGACCGCCACGGCAATACGGTCAATCAAACGTTTAATATCTATATTACAGATACGTTGCAAAGCCGCGTCCACACTGCCGGCGATGTGCTGTCGGTTAACAGTTTTCCAAATCCGTTCTCTACGCGAACGACACTCACGCTTTCGCTTCGTGAATCGAGCTCTGTGTCGCTGCATATTTGGAATTCGCTCGGAATGACGGTTCGCGATCTCTTCGCGAATGAACGGCTCGAACCGGGATCGCAATATGAATTTAATTGGGACGGCACGGACAACAACGGTGCACAGGTTCCGGCGGGAATATATTTTTGTGCATTTACGATCGAAACATCGTCAGGCAACGCGGCGCAGCTCGTGCGGAAAGTCGTAAAGTTTTAGGACTGGGAAATTCATTATTCACTTTATGATGCTCGTACCTGCGTTTGGCGCCTCGAGGTATCGGCACTTGCGCTCGAGCTGTGTGCGCTCGCTCTCGCTGCGCGCGGCGGCGAGGCATTGGCAATATTTAACTTATGAGTGATGTCAATACTATTGGTAATAGTTTGTCCGAAATTTTTCTAGTGTCGCTTCGTACTCCTCTTCGTTAATTGATCTTGGTTCCGAAACAGGGTTTGCGTTGTTGGACGGATCTATTTTCAACATCCATGTGGACTGACGTGCATCTTTCGCGACGACCTTTAGCAGAACCTCGTACGCGTGAGGAGCTAGATGCACCCTTGCCGGTTTATACGCGGCTTCAGAAGCAATCACAATATAGCGGTTATTAGCAAAGTCGAACATCACAAACGTTGCAGCTTGTCGCTCGTAAGGATGTATGTCCATTTTGGGCGAATGCTTACCATCAATCTCCAAGGACCAAGTAATTCTGTCTTCATAAACGAGCGTTTGATTTGCGGCCGTGATGAAGGAAAGTCCAGATTGCGCGGAGTAGATGTCAGAAGGGGTATGCTTTATGGAAATGTAGACGAATACATCGCACATAGTAAAAGGACTTTCGTTCAATATGCGGAGGTCCGATTGCATTCCGTGCTGTGGCACTACAGAAACGTGTACGTGGTTGCCAATGTACCATGCTCTGCAATACTGAAGAAAGAATAAGCCGAGCAATGCACCAGCCAAACCAAAAACTAGCGTTATCAGACCCTGAATCAGTGCATGGCAAAGGAAGCACGCTGTAATTGAGCTATCGCAAATTATGCTCATCCCCTCCCCTCCACCACCGCAATCTCCTCTTCCGTCAACCCATACAGCTCATACACCCGCTTGTCGATCTCGGCGTCGAGATATTCGCACTTGCGCTCGAGTTGTGTGCGCTCGCTCTCGCTGCGCGCGGTGGCGAGGCGCTTCTTGGCTTCGAGTATTTGGTCTACTAAATTTACAACCTCATCGTGACGATGTTTGTCACCTGGATTGGCGAGGTCGAGATTTCTGAACGGAAGTGATTTGACATACACTGCCTTTACCTCGGCAAATGCTTTACCGGTTTCAGGAATCAATGACTGATAATAGAAATTCATCATCCTCGAATTAAACAGTCCTAGAATGTACTTTAGGTCAAGACTAGTATTTTCGACTAGAATGCAATGAGTTGAATGTCTTGAAATGTAGCCGTCGTAATCGCAACATCCAATTAACTTATCAGAAGTCTGCCTAATCACTATTTTAGGGCTGTCAAATATTCTTGAATCTCTTAGGGCGAAGTCAACTTTGCCTTGGCGTGTTTTTAAATTCTTTGGGTCAAGTGTCTTTTTTAGTTCAGGATCGTAATTAACCCACCAACCTCCCCAACTTATTCCATACCTATTTACATCCTTGCCTTCCAATATACGTCTGTAGGTTTGTCCTTTGTTTTCGCGACTCAAAAGAATGTCAGCTGCATTCCCGGTATTTACGCCATTGTTAACAGAACAAATTTCCTCTAGTGGCACTCCTTCAATTTTAATTTTTTCCATAAGACTTCTCAAAATTTCATTTAAGAAAGAGAAGGCTTGATTGTCACCCGAAATAATAGTGGCTTGCTTGACTTTTGAGTATTGGGCTGCTTCAAGCTCCTTAGGGTTTTCGTGGACAGCAACTTCGACCAAAGTAGTATTTGATGTAGGTTTGTATTCTTTTTGAAAAATAGCGATAGCTGAGCCGCCAATTGTCGCTTCAGCAAATACTTCATAATTAAATTTATCCAATCTAATGATTCTGCTTTTCTCCTGGAAGAAAACCCTTATTCGTCCGAAGTAGTAATTGTCAATGAATGTTCTGGGTACGATAAGAGAGACGAGCCCGCCCGTTCTGAGAAGTTCGTAACCTCGCTGATAAAAGAAAGTAAAAAAATTTGGTTTGTATTCAGCGGAAAGATACCTGTTGGTAAGATAGGAGGTATAGAACCTCGGATACACTGTATCTTCCTTTCCGCCAAGTGTTATGTACGGCGGATTCCCTACAATCGCATCGAACCCACCTTTCGACATAATATCCTTGAATGTAGTCTCGAAGCTGAATGGCTTGACGCGAAGCTCTTCTTCGGGCGTGAGTGTGAAGAGGGTTTCGATGTCGTAGTCCACGAGCGAGTTGCCGCAGACGATATTTTTGGAGAGGTCGGGGAGTATCTTGGTTTTCTCGAAGCTTATTTGGCCTGTCGAAGCGCCGGATTCGTTTTCGAGCAGTTTCAGAAACAGCGAGAGCTGCGCAACCTCGACCGCCTGCGGATCGATGTCCACGCCGTAGATATTGTCAAGAAGTATCTTCTGTTTTTGCTTGAGCGAAAGCGAATAAATATTTTTATCTATCTCGATGCACCCCGCTTTTTTTGCTTCGTCGGGATGTGAATTGTACCATAACTCGACGTGGTGCAGAATAGCATCATAGACAGCAATTAAGAACGAGCCGGAACCACAAGCGATATCAGCAAAGCGTAATTTTGATACCTGCGCAGGTGTCAGCCTCCTGCCTACACCAGAAATTATTCCGGTCTCAGCATCCGTCGTTTGCCGAGCGATTGGAAAGAGGATTTTACCTACAGTATTCGCAACGATATAATCAACTATATATTTTGGCGTGTAATACACGCCGCCGGCTTTGCGGACTTCGGGCTTGTATTCGATGTCGGCTCTCTTTGCCGTTGCGGTGACGACTTTGCCGAGAAATCGTTCGTAGATCGAGCCGAGCAGTTCGACGGGAATGTAACTGAAAATGTATTTCGAATGACTGTGCGAGATTTCGGCACAAATTTCAGCAAAGACTTTATCATCCGGCGCTGTGAATGTCGGTTTATCGATCTCGTGCGGCTTGAAGACGACGCCGTTGTACTTGACGTCAAGTTCTTTGCTCCAGGCGATGAATGATTTCCATGCGCCGCCATCACCCTTGCCATCACCCCTGCCCTCACCCCTAACCCCTCTCCCGGAGGGGGAGGGGGATTTTGATGCGATCTGATCGACAATGTAATCCGCTTCGATATTTTTATCTTCGAGAAAACGAATGAAGACAAGGCGGTCTATTACTTTTTGCGTTGCTTCGGTCAATGCTTCGGCAGTGAGCGATTCGTCCGATTTCTTGAATGCCTTCGCAAGCCGCAGACGATAATCTTCGAGCGTATCGAGAAACTTCTCGTCGGTCGGGCGCGCTTCGTCGGCAGTGAGTTTCGCCGCGCCTTTTCCGCGCTGCTTCGGAAGCTCTTTTGCGAATTCTTTGAGCTTCCCGGCTTCGATGGCTTCGCGCGAGAACAGCCAATAGATGTAGCCGAAGGCTTCGCGGTCGAGATACTCTTTATACCCAAAAACTTTTATCTGCGCCGACGGATAGCTTTTTGTGATATGCGGTTCGTAGCGGCAATCGACGATATGGAATTTAGCAAAGTCCGTCAGCACGCCGACGGGAGTCGAAGCGCCGCGCCCATAGCGGACGATCTGGAAATAGGATTCGGAATTCGACAGGTCAACCGACGGCTTTTTTGCTTCGACGAAAAAAGAAGGATTTTTAAAATCTGGTTTGAGGTAGAACGCATAATCGGCTCTGCGACCGGAAGAATTGCTGTCGGGATTTTTTTCGACTTTTACTTCCTGCTCGCGCGGATTCGTCTGGGAGATATGGCGGACATCCCATCCGAGCGCTTCCCAGAATTTATTGATAAAATCTTCGCGTACTTCTGCTTCCTGATAAACGGGAGAAAGATAATGCGCTTCGTTTGCTTCGAATTGCCCGACAAGTTCGGCAACTGCTGTGTATGCTTGCTCGAAAGGAGTCATATTGATTACAAAGATACGAAGGCTATCCTTCGTTCTTTCTTCAATGCTTTGGGGCAGACGTTCGTGAAAAAGAGCGGCGCTCTACAAAGAGTTCAGGGGATTCTTCGGCTGCAGCCCCTCAGTGGCAAACTGTATCAATACCGGAACATCGTATTACTCAGACCGCAGCGCCATCCCGCCATGCGGTACAACATCCGCAGGGCGGCTCGTCGATGCCACTGCGCGCGATTGCACACAGGCGCTGAAAAATTCATTATTCACTTTGTGATGCTCGTACCTGCTTCTGGCATCGAGCGCCGCTTGTGCGCCGAGCCGTTCGGAAAATTCAGTTTCGTCAAACAGCAGTTTTAAATGCGACGCAAGCGTTCTCACATCGCGCGGCTCGAACAGCAAACCGTTCTCATAATGCGTGATCGCCTCGGGTGTGCCGCCTGCATTTGTGCCGATAACGGGCTTCCCTGCTGCCATCGCCTGAATAAGCGCCAAACTAAATGTCTCACACAGCGAGCTCATCACATAAATATCCAGACACGCCAAGAGTGCGCCGAAATCATGCGTAAACGGAATAAATCGCACGGACTCCACGATCCCAAGTTCCGAGACAAGCTCATGCATCTTGGCGCGATACTCATGGTTGCCTTCTCCGGCAAGTACGAGCAATGAATTCGGGATCTCGGCTTCGGCAAATGCCCGGATGGTGGTTTCCTGATCTTTCAATGGCTCGAAGCGCGCAGTTTGCCCGATCACGAATGCGCCCCGAGGAATGCCGAACATTTCACGCGCACCCACCCTGTCATCTCCTCTGGCACTGCATTCATCGAGATGAATGCCATACGGGACAAGCCGAATATTTTCGCGCGGAAACGTCGTTGAGCTTGCCAGAAGATCGACCATCAATCGTGTCGGCACGATCGCCGTATCGAGATTTCGATAGACCCAATTATGGAACGGGTCGATCTTGCGAAGGCCAGAGATCATTTGCTGGAAGAGCGAAACGGACGTGTGCAGCCGGAATAATTTTTTTGCAAGGATGGCAAGGCTCAGATGACGCGTAATGCCGACGATGCAGGCATCGGCGCGTTCTTTTTGCAGGATAGAGCCGAGCTTTACCGCAGCCGCAATATCAACGTAGTCGATCCGCACGGAAACCGTCCGCACCGCTACGCCAAGCGACTCGGCATATTCAGCCATTTTCGCACCGGGAGCCGTCACGAGCAACGCAGAATCACCGCGCTCGTTCGCATCGGCAGCCTTGCGAACCATCTGCATTTCAAGCCCTCCGAATCCATACGAAGGGCAAAAGAATACGTATTTCATTTCGGGGAAAAAACGTACAACATACACAAATACCGAGTATAGGAAACTTCACTACAATCTTATAAGCGCACAGGTTCCAAAATCTGCTTTTTCTGTAATGTCTTTATCAATAGCGGTAGCAACATGGAATTCTGAACATAGGGGTTGGGGGTTAGGTGTTAGGTGTTGCGGGTTGGGGTATCGGGTTGCAGGTGCCCGGTGCCCGGGATGTCATTGCGAGGACTGCGCTGGGATGATCTTGAATGTACACAAATAGTTAGGCGCAGTCCGTGGCAATCTAAAATCTTGAAGGTGATTTTATTTTAAGACATCAAGAGATTCTTCGGTCGCTTTGCTCCCTCAGAATGACAACTAACCCATCTCCAACAATAAAATATGGAACGTTGCCGGGCGATTTCTTTTTTAGCGATGTCTATGACGTTACCCTCGCAGACAGAACTTCTGACCGAGACCGAACTAACCCGCACACCATATCGCCGGCGGGAGACATTTCTTATTTTCGGCGCACCGCTTATCGAAGAAGACGAGATCGACGAAGTTGTCGCAACCCTTCGCTCGGGCTGGATCGGCCGCGGACCGAAGACAACAAAATTCGAGCAGGAATTTTCAGCATATGTACAGTCCGAATATGCCGTCGCCGTTAATTCGTGCACTGCGGCGCTGCATCTTGCGCTCGTGAGCGCGAACATCGGCGCGGGCGATGAGGTCATTATTCCGGCGATGACATTTTGTGCGACTGCCAATGCTGTCATCCATAGCGGCGCAACCCCCATCTTCATCGATTGCGATCCTCACACGCGGCTGATAGACATCAAATGTATTTTGAGCGCGATCACTCCGAAAACAAAAGCGATCATCCCTGTTCATCTCGCCGGAAGCGTCTGCGATATGGATGAGATCGACCGCATCGCGAAACAGCATTCGCTCATCGTCATCGAAGACGCCGCGCATTGCATCGAAGGTTCGTATAAAAATAAAAAAATTGGCTCGATCTCGGACTTCACCTGTTTCAGTTTTTACGCGACAAAAAATCTGACGACCATCGAAGGCGGAATGCTCACGACAAATAATTTGGCGTTCGCCGAGCGTGCGCGAAGGCTCAGTTTGCACGGAATGGACACCGACGCGTGGAAGCGCTATTCCGACAGCGGCTACCGGCATTATGATGTAACAGATGCAGGCTTCAAGTATAATATGACCGATGTGAATGCATCGCTCGGTTTGCATCAGCTCCGAAAGATCGAAAAGCGATACACACTCCGTCAAGCGATCTGGGATCTGTATTCGCGCAGTTTAAAAGATCTGCCGTTAGAACTTCCTGACAAAGGTGATGCTGAGTCGAGACATGCGCTTCATTTATATAGTCCGCTCGTGGGAAAAGACAGCCCGCTCTCGCGCGATAAACTTGTTTCGGCGCTGCATAAAGAAAATATTGGGACGGGTATCCATTACATAAGTTTGACACTGCTCACGTATTATCAGCAACGCTATGGCTACGAACGCGGAGCCTGCTCTGTCGCCGAAGACATTTCCGATCGGACATTCTCGCTGCCGCTTTCATATTCAATGACGCTTGCCGATGCCGAAGATGTCGTTCGCGCGATGAAGCACGTGCTCCGTTAGTCGGCTACACATTTATTGTACTATGTTAGCGAATATGAATGACCTTCATACGGGTCGTCATATCCCCTGCCCTGACTTCGAGAATATATGTCCCCTGCGGCAAATTATTCGTATCGAATCTCGTCGTTCGTTCGCCGTAAACAATACCTTCGTTCGTCCTGAGTATTTCATTGCCGAGCAGGTCATATAATATGACGGTCACTTCGCACGCCGAAGCGCAACGTACCGACACAGGCAGCGATACTCCGAACGGATCGGCTAATATTACAATAGAAGAAATGAGATCCGGCTCACGGACACCGCTCGTTGCGCTTGTCGTGAAGAAGCGCGTTTCGTAAAATGCACTACTTGCACCTCCATCACCCGTTGCCTGCACACGCCAAAAATATGATGTGTTGAGATACAGTCCGGTGATATATACTGCTGTGTCGGCGACCGATGTATCGCGGATATGCGAGATGAAGTTATTATCGAGCGAGATCTGGAAATGATATCCGGTTGCGTTCGCGACACGCGACCAGTCGAACCATAGCGCCGTATCGAGATCGTGCGAAAGATCGGCCGGCAAGATCGGTCTCGGAGCGGTCAGTGTCGGTGATGATGTCGTAAAACTCCATGTATCCGACCACGGACCTGCCGCTGCCGAATCGAGCGGAATGCCCTTGACACGCCAATAATAATTATGTGATTGCAACAGTGTGACCGGTGTATAACCGAGCGACGAGGTTTTGGTTTGATCTACTATTTTTATAAAGAACGAATCAACAGCGATCTCGACCCAATACGTAACCGCCAGGTCGGCTTTCATCCAAACGAGCAGCGGAGATGTCGAAACATTGGTTGCGGTGTTCGCCGGACTTACGAGGACGACCTTGCCGGCAATAGATTGCGCGAAGCTCGTGCAGGGGGGGTGCATAAGCATGAGCGCGAAGAACACGAGAACGCATGAAATTTTTTTATTCATATCGAGGAAATATATTTCCGAATGAAAGAACAACCCGACCGGTAGAGAACATTCACGAGAATTAGGCCGCTGTTCATAACCAAAAAAATATTTTAATTATCAGAATCAATTCCCCGCTAAAAACGTACTAATAAGATTACACAATTTTCTCGAAGAAAAATCGTGCCATTTGAACTCGTATCCGACTATAAACCGTCCGGCGATCAACCGGAAGCCATCCGCCAACTCATCGAAGGCATCGAGCGCAACGACCGCGCGCAGGTACTGCTCGGCGTGACCGGTTCCGGCAAGACGTTCACGATGAGCAATGTGATCGCCGCCGTAAAAAAACCGACGCTCGTTGTCAGCCATAACAAAACGCTTGCCGCGCAGCTTTACGCGGAATTCAAACAATTCTTTCCGAAGAATGCCGTCGAGTTTTTTATTTCATATTACGATTATTACCAACCCGAAGCATATCTGCCGACGACCGATACCTACATCGAAAAAGATCTTTCTATCAATGACGAGATCGACCGGCTTCGCCTCAAAGCGACCAGCGCCCTACTCGATGGCCGCGACGATGTCATAATTATTTCATCGGTCTCGTGCATTTACGGCATCGGCGCGCCGGATGAATATGCAAAACAAATGGTACGCATCCACAAAGGCGATGCCATCGAGCGAAATGTATTTATGCGCGCATTGCATGAGATCCATTACGAGCGTAACGATGTCGAATTCAAACGCGGCGCGTACCGGGTTCGCGGCGATGTCGTTGAAGTGATCCCTGCGTACGAGGATGAGCTTGGTTTTCGCGTCGAATTTTTCGGCGACTCCGTCGAGCGCATCAGCTATATCGACCGGCTGACCGGCAAGGTGCGTGAGGAGATCGACCGCGCGTATATTTATCCTGCCAGATATTTTCTGACGAATGCCCCAATGCTCGAAGAAGCGATCGGCAAAATAGAAGCGGAGTTAGAAGACAGATTAAAATATTTTAGAATGAACGGCAAACTGCTCGAAGCGCAGCGCATCGAACAGCGCACGCGGCTTGACATCGAAATGCTGCGCGAGCTCGGTTATTGTTCCGGCGTCGAAAATTATTCACGACATATCGCCGGTCGCAAAGAAGGCGAACGCCCTGCGGTCTTGCTCGATTATTTTCCCGAAGATTTTCTGATGATCATTGACGAATCACACCAGACGATCCCGCAAGTGCGCGGAATGTACGCTGGCGATCGCGCCCGCAAGACGACGCTCATCGAACATGGATTTCGTTTGCCGAGCGCGCTCGACAACCGTCCGTTGAACTTCGACGAGTTCGAAAAAATGGTGCATCAGATCGTCTTCGTCAGCGCAACACCGGACGACTACGAGATCGCGCAATCGAACGGTGTGGTCGTCGAGCAGATCATTCGGCCAACGGGATTACTCGACCCGCGCATCGAAGTGCGGCCGATCAAAAATCAAATTGACGACCTGCTCGCAGAAATTCGCAGGCGCACCGAACGCAAAGAGCGCGTGCTCATTACGACGCTCACGAAAAGAATGTCTGAGGACTTGGCAGAATATTATTCCAAAGTCGGCGTTCGTGTTCGTTATTTGCATTCGGAGATCGACGCGCTCGAACGTGTCGAGATTCTGCGCGATCTGCGTCTCGGAAATTTCGATGTGCTCGTCGGTGTCAACTTGCTTCGCGAAGGCCTCGATCTGCCCGAAGTATCGCTCGTCGCGATCCTCGACGCCGATAAAGAAGGATTTCTCCGAAGCGAAAAAGCGCTGATGCAAACCGCGGGAAGAACAGCGCGAAATTCCGAGGGACTGGTCATTTTTTATGCTGATAAGATCACGCGCTCGATGAAAGCAGTGCTCGACGAAACCGAGCGCCGCAGAAAACTTCAAACAGAATATAACGACAAACACGGGATCACACCGGCAACGATCATAAAATCGTTTACGGAAATCATGCAGGCAACTGCTGTCGCAGACGTCTCGGCACGTCGAGAAGAAAAACGCGCCGAACGCGAAGATCGAAAACCGAAAGAGCTGACGCCGGCATTCGTCTTAAAAGCAATGAACAAAGAAGAACTCGAAGCGCTCGTCGAGCAGCTTTCTTCAGAGCTCAGGCAAGCAGCGAAAGATCTTGAGTACGAACGCGCCGCCGATCTGCGCGATGAAGTTGTGCGCATTCGCGACGAGTATTTGGCAGCGGTAAAATAATTTTGAACAATGCTGTCCTTCGCTCTTCCGCGCATCTGCCTGCACTGTGGCGAGCGATTAAGATCGCATAAATATCCACTCGGAAAATATCTTTGCGAAAACTGCTTGCGTGTATTCGATAATCTAAGCATTCCGAGCGCCGGCGATCTCGAAGATAAGCGATTCCGCTTTGACAAACTCCGCGCTGATGTTTCTGTTGCAGCAGCGTTCAGGTTCTCAGAAGCTGGCAAACTTACCCAGACGCTTATCCACCATGCAAAATATAATTCGATGATGCAGATTGCGGTGAAGCTCGGCAAGATCTCCGGCCAACGGCTGCCGAGCACACTACATACATTCGATTATCTCGTCCCTATTCCATTGCACCGGACACGTCTGGCAGAGCGCGGTTATAATCAAGCAGAACGAATCGCGAAAGGACTTTCGAAATCCATTAATGTGCCTATTTCAAGAAGTACATTGCTTCGCCGGATAAAACCGACGCCGACACAAACAGGACTCACTGCCGGCGAACGAGAAGAAAATGTCCGAGATGCATTTGCCCTCAGTGCAAATACAAATTTAAAAGGCAAGAAAGTAATATTAGTTGACGATGTCATGACGACCGGTGCGACGCTTGCCAGTGCAGCGCATGAACTTGACAAAGCCGAACCGGCTGAGATTGCAGTGGTGAGCGTGAGCGTCGTTACCGAAATTCAAAATTAAAAATTTAATTTCCCAGTTTTTAATTTTACATTTTACATTTTTAATTTTACATTCGCGCGAAGCGCCTCACCAGCTTCCGCCGGCTCCGCCGCCGCCGAAAGAGCCGCCGCCGCCGGAAAAACCTCCGAATCCCCCGCCTGAAAAGCCGCTTCCCCCGCCGAAGCCGCCAAAGCTACTGCCAGAACCACCGCCGCCTCTGAAGATATTCGACCAAAAAAGCGCCGAAAGAAAGCCGCTCATAAATCCGTGATGCGCGCCTTGTGCCCCGACGACGGTACGGCGAAGTCCTGTTCCGATCGCGGCGCGAACGATCGCGATCAAAATAAAGATAACGATGACAAATATGAACCCATTGCCACGTTCGTTTCTGCGTGGTTGGACGACGACAGTACCCGTACCTTTAAATTCGCCGCGCGATGCCGCTGCGATCGAATCGATCGCCGCGCTGATGCCGCCGTAATAATCGTTTTGACGAAGCGCCGGCCGCAGAATATCCCGGAAGATCACCGACGCAACAGCATCTGTCACCGTCGGCTCCATTCCGTATCCTGTTGCGATAAACCCTTGGTGATCGTTCTTCGCAAGCAGGATCACAATGCCGTTATTTTTCTTCGACTGTCCGACGTGATTTTGATTGCCGGTTTGAATCGCATAATCGCTGACATCTGCACCGCCGAGTGTATTAACAATCACGACGACGATCTGCGTTGAAGTCGAGTCTTCATAATAGGCAAGCTTCGCTTCGAGCGATTGTTTTTGATCGGTGGAGAGCGTACCCGTCTCGTCATAGACGCGGGTCGTAAGTTTCGGAACGGCGAGATCAGCGAACGCGCTTGCAGCCAGTGAAGCAACGAACGCGAGAACAAGTAAGATTTGACGGTGCATAGTGCCGAGTGCAACACTTCGCGAATGCAAGAGATTCAATAGGGCGGGGTTAAGAGTTGGGTCTTAAAGGTTGGGGTATCGGGTTTCAGGTGTCGGGTGTCTGGATGTCATTGCGAGGACTGCGCTGAGATGATCTTGAATTTACAGAAATATTTCCGCGCAGTCCGTGGCAATCTAAAATCTTGAAAATGATTTGCACCTTCGAGGTCGATCAATTCTTCATCACTTCCGCACTTCTGACAATCGCACCGGACGACACGCGCAGAACATACAGCCCTGATGGCAGCAGTGGCAGCGGCAGTGCGCCACTCGAGATATTATTCCATTCGGTGATCTTTCTGCCAAGCAGGTCGAATAACTCTGCGCGAGGACTGACTATGAGATCGTTCGACAGCTCGACGACAAGATTGCCATTGTGAATATATGCGACGAGATCGCTATTCTCCGTTGCCGCAGCGCGAACGCCGTTAGTCGAAGATCTGCCGGTTAATTTCGAAACATCTTTTATCTCGTTCGCGAATTTGCTCGGGATATCGGTTTTCCAATTGATCGTCGAACTGTAATACCCTTCCGCCTGCGGCTTAAAACAGACGTCCATCGTAATGGACGCGCCTGCGATAAGCAACATCGGCAAATGCACGCCGCTTGTATTTGAGTCGATGCTGAAATTTATCGGATCGGTCAGATCAAGCCCTGTAAGTGTGAACGGGAGTGTACCGATATTTTTAACATACACCGACCGGCAATCCGAACCGCCGGGTTTTGTTATTGCGAATGCAGTATCGGATGCAAAAATCAAGCCCACCCCTCCCGTGCCTTTTAAAAGATAACTAATAGTTCGGCCGCAAGAATCTTTCAGAATCAACTTTCCTTCGAATAAACCTGTATCGTTCGGGGTAAAGACCGGAAGAAAGTTATAACTCTCGGTTGGGTGAATTGCAACAGGTATTCCAAGAGGCTGCATCCAGAACACGCTGTTGGGATTAGGTTGGATATAAAGCGAATCGATCTTATGCGTAACATGGTCATTATTAATGACAGCGACAAGTCCTTGTGAATGAGATCCTACTTCTGTAGAAGTAAAATTGATCGTATCATTCCCGGTAATATTTACAAAAGAGCTCTTGGAAAGTAACCCCAAACGAGGTACAGGCGATCTCACATTGATCAATAACGGCACGCCCGCATTATCATATATCTCGATGCTCGCATTCATCGAATCGAGCGGGTTATTCGGACTGACCGTGAAACAATAACTCGTTTGCGTGCCGTCGAGAATGATCTCGCCCGGACTGATATTCTGTCCGTCGGAGATGGACGCATTCACCGACGGCGGCGGCGTATTGACATAACGGTTCGTCGAGTAATCGAGCAGCTCGATGTATCGAATGTAATGTTTAACGACGCCGGTATCGCTGACGCAAACGCGGACGGAGCCGCACTCATCTTGCGTGGTAACAGAAAGCGTCGAATGCGGTACGAGCCCCTGCTCGCTGTATGCCGCTCCCGCCGGATGCGCGTACTCCCAGTAATAATCGTCGCCGTCATTATCACCGAGCTCCTTGTTGACGTCCCATCCCCACATCCCATAACTATAAAGCATAAACGGAACATGGTAATCGGTGCGGCTTGCTGTCGCCGTGTTATATGCGTAATACGATCCTTGATCGGATGCCATCGTCAACCCAATTAGATCGTCGCCGCCGGGGATCGTACTCCATAATTTTTTTATCGCAAGGCCTGATTGTTTGATCCCGACAGGAGCTTTACCATCGTGAATGATCATAATGGAATCGTTATTATAATCGACGCTGCGGCAAATGAGGCTGATAAAATTCGACGTCTGCGTTACCAGTCCCGGCGGCGGAACATACCAACTATATTCGTTCTGCCAATGTGAGCGCGGAACGACGACCATTTCTTCGGGCGCAGGAAACGGCGGCGCACTGCTTTGCATCCGCTGATCGACCATTTCGACCGAGATCAATGTGTTGTCGGTCGAATGCGCATTCGACGGCACAGTGATCGACTCGACACGCGCGGGCGGCAACGCAAACGCCGTCGCTGTATATTTCCCATTATTGCCATCAAAAATAAGATTGCTCACCGGTGGTTTCGCCGGTGTGAGTTCGGGAATAACGCCGGTGAAAAAACGATACTCATCGCCTTCGCCCGATGTCGTCGAACCGGGTGAATCCAAGAACGGGATCGTAAAATATCCGAGCGAATCCCAACATTCAACCGGCAGCATTTGCTCGACCATATAATTGCGCGCATCGGAATGCCCGCTCGATGACTGCCCGGGCGTGGGGTCGCTGGCATCAACGAATGCATTTTCGTTGCCGGCGATAACAACGATCGGCTTGTCGGCGATGATCGTCGTGCCGGAAAGATCGCAGTTCGGATCGTTCGCCTGCGACTTGACCATAAAACACTGGCCTTGATTAAAGGCGACGTGAAACGGGGTTGGTATGTGCGGCGAACCGTCGCCACAGCTTGCGCCGACTTCGATCCGCTTTGTCGTTGCGCTTGGCGTAATATCTACGGTCGTCCCATTGTACGGCGCAATGATCATAAAATAGCTCGACGCATCTTCGAACGTACTGTCGCCGCCGACGCCATTGACGTTATCGTGATAACTTTGCACGACATAATTTCTTCCGAGGCATTGCGTCGGCAGCGCAAGATACGACCCGCCGGAACAGGCGCCCATACTGAAGTACTGTACGGTCACGGGTTTATCGGCAGTGATGTGAGCGGCGCGCCATTCCTGCAATTCGCCCGGCTCGCTCATTCGCATCTGAAGTGTATCGAGCTTGACGGCATACGTCGTATGTGCGGCAATAAAATAGTGCTCGCTCGTATCTTCGGATCCCGTTTTCGGATTATAATACTTTATGGCAAAATGGTTATCGCTCGTGCTTGAGATCAGCGCGTACGAGGCGTATGCTTTGAACGAATTATTGGCAAGATGCGGCGTAAGTGTCTGGTACGACGGAAAGAGCAAACCAAGATAAAAATCGCGGCCCTCGCTCGGGATGCCCTGAGCGAATACTGATAACGGCATCAACAAAAATGCTGTCAATAATACAACTCGCTTCTTCATAACGGCAAAGAGGGTGACTTAAGACAACTGTATAAACCATCGAGGAGGGGCAAAGTTACAAGGCGATGGCATTTAATTTTACATTTTACATTTTGCATTTTACATTTTTATTTCTTCGTAAATTAGAGGTATGAAGCAGTTACTGGGCGTGGAAGAATCGAAAATGATCGTGGATTTTGTTCTGACGGTCGTGTTCTCGCTCTTGATCGGGATCGAGCGTAATAATCAGCTTGCCGAGAACGAACGCGAAAAAGTCTTCGGCACCGACCGCACATTCGCGTTCATCTCTACGCTCGGCTACATCCTTTTTATCATCACGCCGCATGATCTTACGGCATATCTTTCCGGATTTTTCGTCATCGGCGCACTGCTCGTTGGCTATTATGTCATCCGGTTGAAGACCGAAGGATATTTCGGAATGACAGCGGTGATCCTCGCATTACTGATGTATGCGCTGCCCGCATTTATCATTACCGAACCGCGATGGTTCTCGCTGCTGGTGATCGTGATCGTGATGACGCTCTCGGAGATCAAGTCGCAGATCAAAGCATTTTCGACGAAGCTCATCGGAACGGAATTTCTGACGCTCTCGAAATTTTTGATCATCACCGGTGTGATCCTGCCGCTCGTGCCAACCGAGATCGTTATTCCCTATCTCAACATTTCGCCGCACCGCCTCTGGGTTGCGATCGTCGTGATCTCGAGCATTTCGTATGTCAGCTATCTTCTGCGCAAATTTATTTTTCCGAATGCGGGGTTATTGCTCTCCGGAATTCTCGGCGGACTCTATAGCAGCACGGCTACGATCTTTATTTTATCGCGCAAGAGCAAAGATGTACCGGGCAACATATATGAATATACATCGGCGATCCTTGCGGCGAACACGCTGCTGTTCTTGCGGGTCTGGATCATCATTTTTGTTTTCAACGAACCTCTCGCACTTGCGACAATGCCGCATTTTACATTTTTATTCCTTGCCGGAGCTGCCATTACGTATTCGATGTATCGGAAAGAGAAATCGTCGAAAACTCCCGCATCGTCAACAGGTATTATGGATAGTAATCCGCTCGAGCTGAAGATCGCCATTATCTTTGCGATCTTGTATGTGGTCTTCTCATTCGTTACCAGTTACACCGTCGCGCAGTACGGAATGGCAGGGCTGACCGTATTATCATACGTTGTTGGCTTGACAGATATCAACCCGTTCATTATTAATTTATATCAATCACATGCAACGACGCTCACGTCCTCGATGATGGCGCAGGCGACGATCAATGCCGTTGCGGGAAATACTATTTTACACGGAGTCTATTCACTTATCCTCTGCGGAAAAGAACTCCGCAAACCGCTCGTCACAGGCTATGGTATTCTCGGTCTTGCTGTCGTAGCGGTGTCGGTCGCGATCGGGTTGGGATGGATGTAAGTTTATACTGCGTGCGTTTCTTTTTCTCGGACCAAATTCTTATACGAAAAACATTTTACTTCGACAGCGCGAATACATCGTTCGTCTTTCGGGATGATGGCGAACGCATCGTCGGTCACATGATAAATATCTCCTTTGTGCACATCAAAGACGCGGACATCGCTTGTCGGTGGGGAATAAATATGCAAGCCGATATATGGCGCATCCGATGAAATGTTTTGGAGCGAGTGGATCATTCCGGCAGTCAGCTGTTTGAAATCGCCGCTTCGTATTGTTGTCTGCTCGAAGAGTTCGAGGCAGCCGTCATTCAATCGGTATTCGAAGTGCTCGATCTCGCCGCCGTAGGAATATACAATGCCGACGGCTTCGCCGTGATCGTGCACATCGCACCAGCCGCCGCGCGGCCAGCAGCCGATGATCATTTCGTACTCATCGGTGAGCTTGAGCATCGTCCTGCCATACGGAAAAACACCTTCGGCAAGTGCGGCGATCTCAGCTTCGCTCGGAAGATATTCTTGCAAGATCCGTTCGAGCGTTTGTGGCGAATAATCTGCCGCGCTGTCGAGTGCCTGTGTTAATAATTCGATCGTTGATGCCATTAATGACACAAATTTATAAAACGAACATACAATAATCGGCGGCAAAGAACTCCCCAAAAAAATACAAGTAGCGGAAGTGGATAGTTTAGAAGAAAACATCCAATGATGTCATTGCGAGCACATTCGCTTCACTCAGTGTAAACTCCGCGAAGCAATCTAAAATCTTGACCGGCAGCTCAATTTCGAGATTCTAGATTGCTTCGTCGGACTATCGTCCTCCTCGCAATGACATCTTTTTGAAATTGATCCACTCCCCAAAAACAACACAGCCGCCGGAAATAAATTTCGCAGCGGCTGCATCGGTATATGAGAGAAAAATCTTTGTTACGCGCTTCGTCCGAAACGGATGATATGCAATTTCTCGAACTTGTTCTCCGTACGCGAAAGCAGGCGTCCGATATTCGTGCGATGACGATAGATCAGGAACACCGCGATCCCGATAGCGCCTAAGATCAGCGTATGGTATCCGTAGATATCGACGCCGAACACGTTCTGGCGAACGAACATCGTCGTCGGGAACATGATCGCCGCGCTGATCGAGCCGAGCGATACATACCCCGAAGCGAAGAGCACGAGCAGGAAAATTCCGACAGCGACTCCCGTCTCGACCGGTGCGATCGTCAGGAGCATTCCGAGCGTCGTGTTAATTCCTTTGCCGCCCTTCCAGCCGGCAAAACACGTATAACTATGTCCGATCACTGCGGCAGCGCCGGCAAAAAATCTGAACACGGTGATGTCCTGGAACGGCGTATGATTATGGAATGGAAGCCCGTTGAAAATGTAGGTTGCGACAAGCACGGCAGCGACGCCTTTTGCAATATCTAAGAGTTGGATGAGCGAGCCGAGTTTCCAGCCGAGGACGCGGAAGGCATTCGTCGAGCCCATATTACCCGAGCCTTTCGTCCGTAAGTCGAACCCGCGAAAGTGCTTGCTGATGATGACTCCGAAGGGTATTGCCCCGAGAAAATACCCGATCGAGATAACGAACAGAATACTTACCATCTATATATAAATAAACTCGTTGTCAGTTGAATTCAGTATAACGTAAAGGGAGGGAATAAGATTCAAGAAGTTGGATTTGGGATGTCACTTGTCGTTCTTACTGTATAATCAACACTTTACACCGCTCAAAAATATTTTTTGCCGATATGTCCAATATGTATGTTCCGACTGTAAGATCTCCGAGCGGCATCACGTGCACTTGCGTACCTGGCTGGGCATCTACTAACTCCGTACGGACCGTACGACCCAAGAGATCGCGTAAGATCAATGTCAACTTCTGCTGCTCCGGAAATGAATACTCAATCACTAAACGGTGATCGCTGACCGGATTTGAAAGAAGCGTGATGTTACTGGTAGCCGGTTCTTGAGTGTGAACTCCATTTGTCTTGACTGGAATCTTCGTCGATCCATGGATGACCCACATCGTCCCGACATAGGTCTTCCCGGCTTGGTGATCAGCTTGAGTATAATAACCGGGGAGTCCCATAATCACATCCTGGAGATTATCCCTATCGGCAACGAGCGTATCCATACCGGTGAAATATGGGAAATCGTCCATCGCAAAGAACATATCGACCTTATCGTCAAGCGCTTTCCCCAGCACATAAAAGAAATAGCACCCGGTATATCCGCCAAGATCACCTGCCACACAGAGAACCGGATTCCCTGTTCCGGTCATATCTCCGCAATTAAATAAAAACGGGTGAGAATACGTGCCAGAACCAAACGTCAGAGATTGAAAGCTCCCGTCGTAATACTCCGGACTGTGAATGACATACGAGGCGCTGTCAACGAATAACCGTTTCGAGCCGAAGTCTTTGCCGCCGCGATAAATATGAATCTCTTCCTGAACATTCCCAGAATAGTTTTTGCCGGAAATTGGCATAAAGTCCACCGAACTATCGTCCGGATCTTTGGGAAATGCTTTCATTGAGAATTGATTTGTCCCGAATCCACTTTCGTTCGGCGGGTTCTGCCAGGATGCCATTAATGTGTCATATTTTAAGGCATGAACGACTGCCGATAGTGAAAACGGAGGATCATTTTTATAAAAAAGTGCTTGATGTTTTACGTTAGTTGCAATAATGTCTTCTCGTCCAACCCCTCGATAATCGCCAAATGATAGTCCTAATATATATGGAATTCCATTCTGTACGGTATCAAAAAAAAATGTACTATCAGCATAGGCCGTCTTACCTTGCTGGAAAAGATGGTCACCGCCGCGAAACCACATAAGATAGGCAGAATCGCCCCCTCCGCCAATATCATCTGTGACAACGCACCAAACTATATCCAATACTGAGTCGCTTGAAAGTGCCGCAGCAAAAGGATTCATATACCCATATACCAATCCATGAACCGATGGCAAATTTGAGCGGAGTTCAGTATATCGTGCCGAATCATATTTTCCTTGGTCGTCTGCCCAGTAAATTTTCATCGGAGCCAGTTCTGCTTGCGGATCACCATACAAAATATCATTATATTTCTTCGATCGAAAATGGCCACGTTTCATAATATATCCGGGATATCGTTCAAAGTCCGGACTGCCGGCAAGAAACGTATCGACGACCTGAAGATGGTGCAGATCGAAGTTCGGACCACTCGCAAAGAGTGTCCACATACTGGAGTCTTTGTATCCGGGTAACCCGCTAGTAATAATCCGTCCATATGATCCGCCAACAGAAGGACCCATATTCATTGGATCGCCACCTAACCCCTGTTGATCGCGAGAACCATAGATGGTGTCCGTTACACCGGGGATTCCGAGTATTGGCTGGTAACAATTCGGATCAAATGCTGCGCTGCTAACTTGGGCACGGATCCCTGTTGTACACACCAACACTATTAAAACGATTATGAGGAAGCATTTCATATATCTTAAAGACACCTTGACTGTCAGAAAGTTACAGTGCTTTTTCATAGACTTTCAAATTTACCACTCCCCCCGATTTTTTTTGTATCTTTGTCTTCTCGGTACGCGGGGCGTGCCGAACGTGAGGTTTTTTCATCAAAAATCATTAATAGGCTATGAGGTACTTATTTACTGTTTGCATTGCTGCTACGGCAGCGCTTATGTTTGTTTCTTGTAACAAGATGGGCTCCGGCAACGACGCCGCAATGATGCGTATGGACTCCATCAAAAAGTCGAATATCGACGGTTATATGAAAGTCACCGAAATGTTCCAGTCCGGCAAGACCGACGGCATTGAGAAATATGTCGCCGATAATATAGTGGATCATCAAGCGATGCCGGGGCAAAAACAGGGTCTCGCAGGCTTGAAAGAGATGATCACCAATATGAAAGCCGCTTACCCCGATATGAAGTTCACGGTCAATCATATTACTGCCGATAGCAATATGATCTGGGCGCAGACCACAATGAGTGGCACGAATTCCGGCCCGTGGATGGGAATGCCGCCGACGAACAAAAAGATCAACGTCGAAGGCGTAGATATCATCAAACTCGGACCCGACGGCAAAGCGACCGATCATTGGGGTTATATGGAAGAGATGAAGATGATGACACAGCTCGGCTTAATGCCCCCGATGGGCGGCGCACCACCGGCAGCAGACGCGAAACAATAATTAGGTTTTATACAAGCCTCATCTTACGTCAGCCGCAGTTTCACTTTTTTGTGAAGCTGCGGCTGAAGTGTTTGGAGCCGTGGGCAGTGGTAGTGTGGCTCAAGCGGGGCGGAAGGTCTTAACCTGAGGCATATCAGCTCCCCGAGCATAATAATTCTTAAAAAAACCTTATCTGAGTAAAACAAGGAGAACTTGTTCATCCCGTATGTGTTTTAATAGTTGAATTTATCAACCTCATGGAGCGGTTATGACGAAAGCTGATATAGTCGATCGCGTCGCGAAAGCAACAGGGGTCACGAAGCTGGAAACCGAAATACTGGTGGACGGCTTCTTCAAGACGATCTCGGAGATGCTCGCCGAAGGCGAACATTTTGAGATCAGAGGATTCGGGACGTTCAAGGTCAAAGAGCGCAAAGCCCGCATGGCGCGTAACCCACGCACCGGCGCGCAAGTACCGCTGGAAGTGCATTGGGTGCCGACGTTCAAACCGTCGCGCGAGCTTCGTGCACAGATCAACGACCGGATGAAAGTTAAAAGCAAGTAACCCAGCGTAGGATAAATACTTGGAAGCCCCCGACCTCGAGCAACGACCCGACGAAGCGACTGCGTCCTCATCCACAGCATCGGAGCCGATACGCACCGAAGACATTCTCCTTGAACGCCTGAAACATCAGGCGCCCGTCAAACCGCAATTGCCCGTGCCGGCTCTTGTGGGAATAATTATTATTGTCATTGCGCTCGGGGCCGTCATCGCGCTCATCAGCCGCACACCCGATAAATTCGCAGACGATCCCCATGCCAAAGCGCGCGAACAAGCATCTGCCGATTCGACAGAAATATTTGCAAAACGACTGAAGCTCCAGCCGCTCGTCGATTCGCTTGCCGCACTCGTTCACGCAAATCCTTCCGACAATGAACTTCGTCTTCAATATGCGAATGCATTATATGAAGGAAATTTCTGGAACGATGCCGAGCACGAGTACCAGACATATCTCACGGCAAATCCGAATGCCATCGATGCACGAATTGATTATGCATACGTTCTTGCGCAAACAACCCACGACTTCGCGCGCGCTGTTGCCGAAATAGATAAAGCGCTTGCGATCGATCCGACGCACGTCAAAGGCTTGTTCAATGCCGGACTCCTCGCTGTGCAGGCATATCCCGATAAAAAAGTAGCGCTCGCAAAATCGGAAAGTTATTTCCGCCGCGCCCGCGATGCCGCCGAAACACAAGGCGACTCCGCAATGCTCTCGAACATCGAACAGATCCTCGCCGAGATCGAGAATATCAAGAAAGAGCAAACGAAGTAGGGTGTGGGGGGTTAGGTGTTGGGTGTTAGGTGTTGGGGAAAAACAAGTCTGTCATTCTGAGGGGATGAAGCGACCGAAGAATCTCTTGATGTCTTGAATATAAGATCATCTTCAAGATTTTAGATTGCCACGGACTGCGCAGAAACATTTTCCTAACTTCAATATTATCAAAGCGCAGTCCTCGCAATGACATCCCCCGGCACCAGACACCTAACACCTGACCCCTATCCCGCCCCCGAATTTCAATTTTACATTTTACATTTTGCATTTTACATTACCCCCGCCACCAGCTGTAACAAATCCCACCCAACCGAGTTAATACCTCACACCCATCTTAAGAATAAACCAATTCAGATCAGTAATGGGCAATTACAGTGGAATTCGTCATCGGCAGCATATCGAACTATGTCTCGAACCTGAGGCGCATCACGGCACACCGCTCGTTTCGGCGGCTGCTGGCGGCTTCGTTCGTTTCATCAATGGGCGATTCGATCGCCTATCTGGCGTTTCTTGCTGCAGTATCGGCGGCGAGTTCTGACGTTTTTGCCATCGGCGGCATCTCCGTCGCCGAAATGATCGCCGGCCTGGCGACGCTCCCAGTCGTTCAACTGCTTGTCGATCGTTACGATAAACGACGACTACTTCTCTTCGCAGACATTGCGCGCGCGCTGATCTTTTTTGCGGTCGCGATGGCGAGCGATCTATCGTTCTATTACATCGCCGGATTTACGTCTGCAGCATTCTCGTATCTCTTCGACCCCGCGCGAGCGGCACTCGAACCGCACTACGTACCTGACGGTGAATTCGCACAAGCGAACGGAATCCGTTCGAGCATGATGTCGCTCACACTGATCATCGGTCCTGCGATCGGCGGCATACTCATCGGTGCAGCCGGATTTCGGATCGCGTTCATCATCAACGCCATAAGCTTTCTGTATTCGGCAGCGATGGTCTATAAACTCGAACACGTCACGACCACAAAGCGGGACTCGACTCGTTTTCTCGATGAGATCACGGGCGGATATCGCGCTGTTCGAAATAATCCGACGCTGAAATTTCTGTTCGTGATGATGGGATCGTTCCATTTTGCGGTCGGTATGCAATTCCCGCTCATCTTCGTTTTTATCAAAGAAGTTTTTCACGGCGGAACACTCGAAATGAGCTGGCTGATGTCTTCGATGGGTATTGGCGGCATTATCGGCGGCTTGGCGATGTCGCGCATTCCAAAAGAAAAACATCCGTTCGATATTTCAAAACTGCATGGCAGAGCGAACATCGCGCTGATCGCAATTATAGATGGGCTCGCGCTCGTCGGCTTCACGATGTTTCATTTGATCGTGCCGCTGGCGATCTTGTTCGGATTCTTCGGAATGTTCGGCGCGGCATTTTATGTCGGCATCACGACCGCGATCACCGAACAAACTGACGCAAGCTTCCGCGGCAGAGTCTTCTCGCTCTATCACGCACAGCGCGGACCGTTATTAATGCTATCAGTCATCATCGGGATGCCGCTTGCGAAATTACTCGATACAACGACCACATTGCAGATCAGCGGCGCCGCCGAGATCGTGATCGGCGTTGTTGCGATCCTTGTAACGAAAAATCTTGTCACGAAGAAGACGTTTCTGTTCTGGTGAGGGGCGTAGAGGTGACAGATTGACGTTGGACGGTTAGACGTATTGGTTTTCCTGTACGTCCATCCGTCTAACCCCTAACTCCGCAACCGGTACAGTGCCCTCCGTGTTAAGACCACCCAATGCAGAACATTCACGCTATTATCGTCGCCGCCGGCTCAGGCACACGCTTCGGGGCGCCGAAGCAGCTTGTCATGCTTGGCAAACCGTTATACAGGCATTCGCTCGACAGGTTCGCAGAACATCCGGCTATCTCACGGATCGTCCTTGTGGTGAGCGATGATATTCGTACTGCGATCGAGCGCGATCTTTCAAATCCAAAAATAGAAATTGTAACAGGGGGCGCGACGAGACAGCGATCTGTCTCGAATGGTCTCGCAAAATTATCCGATGTTCCGCCCGATGATATTATCTTGGTTCACGATGCCGCACGACCCGGCGTGAGTGCGGAGATCATTACATCATTAATAGAAGCGATAAAAAGATCGGACGCCGCACTTGCCGCGATTCCGGTTGTCGATACGCTCAAACGTGACGAGGGCGGAAATTCGGTCGAGACGATCTCGCGCGATCATTTGTGGCGCGCGCAAACGCCGCAAGGTGCAACGCATGAGATCCTTTCTCAGGCATTCGCCGCAGCCGAGCGCGAAGCGTACGAAGCTACTGACGAAGCCGAACTGCTCGAACGTATCGGTATCCGAGCGACGCTCGTTTTAGGCAGTGAAAAGAATATGAAAGTGACCTACCCCGAAGATCTTGATCGTGTCGCACGATTGATGCAGTGATCGTTGCTCGAGATTCATAATTCGAAGCACTACTTTACTAAAATGTTTTCTTCGATATCGGTGTTTTGCATTTTCTCGAAATAAACCGATCTGATGGCTTCATTCGATTTTCATATTTATCCGCTCGCGACGGGCTTTCACGGCGATTCGCGCCCCGTTGCAAAACCCGAACTCGTTGCCGAATACGGCTACGAGACATTCTCACCTTTCAAAGATTCTGCGAATAACTCGGACGCCGAGATTGCATCTATTGCACGGGAAATTCGCCGTGATATTATCCGCGCGCTCGTCGAAGCGAAAAGCGGGCACTCCGGCGGACCGCTCGGTTCGGCAGATATTTTTGCGACGCTTTATTTTGGCGGCGTAATGAATTACGATCCGAAGGATCCCTGGAATCACGGTCGGGATAGATTTATTTTATCGGCCGGCCACATGTGCCCGGTGCTATACTCAACCCTTGCGAATGCCGGATTTTTTCCGAAACAGGAATTACTGACGCTTCGCAAACTTAACTCGCGCTTGCAAGGGCATCCGGGCCGTGATATGGGTCTGCCCGGCATCGAAAGCTCGACGGGTTCGCTCGGCCAAGGCTTTGGCATTGCCGTCGGTATGGCGATCGCGGATAAACTCGTCTCGAAAAATTCACACCGCGTATTTGCACTCACCGGCGACGGCGAATTGCAGGAAGGCGAAATTTGGGAGTCGGCTATGGCTGCCGCAAATTACAAGCTTGATAACCTGACCGTCATTGTCGACCGCAATCATTGCCAGATCGACGGACGAACCGACGACGTGATGGAAGTCGATCCTGTTGCCGATAAATGGGCAGCATTCGGATTCCATACCATCCATATTAACGGACATAATATCTCGGAGATCCGAAACGCATTCGCCGAAGCGAAAACAACGCACGGCAAACCGACCTGCATCGTCGCCGAAACGTATATGGGGCATCCGATCAGTTTTATGAACGACGATTACCGCTGGCACGGCAAACCGCCGAATAAAGAGCAGGCGATCGAAGCGTTAAAAGAATTAGCATAATATATAGTAGCGCTGACTACAGTCGGCGCAAAAAAATGCTCCGACTTAAAAGTCGGAGCTACTACAATTTCGAAATCAAATGAGCAGCACTGCAACAACCGCAACACCCGTGATGACAGAATCCGTCTCGACCAACGGCTCAACGAAAAAAAATCCGTTCACAATGCTCGGCAAAAAAGCCACTCGCTTCGGCTTTGGCGAAGGCCTCGTCACGCTCGGGGAAAAATACGATAACGTCGTTGTCCTCGGCGGTGACATCACCGGTTCGGTGATGACATCCTACTTCAAAGACAAATTTCCGGATCGCTTTTTCTCGATGGGCATTATGGAAGCAAGCGCTACGCTTGTCGCAACAGGCCTTGCACTTTCAGGTAAAGTCCCCTTCTTCGCAAGCTACGGCGCGTTCGCTGCGTGCCGTAATACCGATATGCTTCGCATTTCGGTCTGCTATAACGATGCGAATGTCAAGATCGGCGGAGGTCACGCCGGCATTTCCGTCGGACCCGACGGCGCGACGCATCAAGTCCTCGAAGAGATCGCGATCACGCGCGCACTGCCGAATATGACGCTCGTCGTCCCGTGCGATTTTCTCGAAACGAAAAAAGCGACTGTCGCAATCGGCGAACATGTCGGACCCTGTTACATTCGTTTCGGCAGAACCGATACGCCGCTCTTCACGACCGACGATACGCCGTTCGTTCTCGGCAAAGCTCAGGTGTTTCGTGACGGAGGTGATGTCGCGATCGCTGCCTGCGGACCGATGGTTTGGGAAGCGCTCGTCGCATCCGACGAACTTGAAAAAGAAGGCATCGATGCCCGGGTCATCAACGTCTCGACGATCAAACCGCTCGATAACGAAACGCTCATCAAAGCTGCGAAAGAGTGCGGAGCGATGGTTACTGCCGAAGAGCATCAGATCACGGCAGGTCTCGGCGGCGCGATTTCAGAAATGCTCGTCAAGAACCATCCTATCCCAATGGAATTCGTCGGCGTGAAAGATACTTTCGGCGGCTCCGGCGACCCCGACGAACTCATGAAACTCTTCGGCCTCACAAGCAATGATATTATTGCCGCAGTGAAGAAAGTTTTGAAACGGAAGAAGTAAGTAGCACTACTAAAACCGCGACAAGAATTTCGCGAAGTCTTCTTTCGCGTCCAAGTTAATCTTTTTGCGAATACGGTGGCGGTGATTGTCTATCGTTCGCTCCGATAAGCTCAGCAGCCGTGCAATATCCGGTGTCGTGAGTTTCAATCGCAAGAGTGCCGAAACACGCAGCTCTATTTCTGTCAGGTCGGGGTATTTCTTCAGTAGATTCGCGCTGAATTCCGGATGCACGTGCAGGAATTCTTCTTCGAACTCTTTCCAATTTACACCGTCCGGCAGATCGCGCAATTTAATAATCAGTTCGTTGATCGCAGGGTCGTGCGCTTCGATCTTGCGGATGATCCGGCGCAAGTCTTCGCGGAATTTCCCGATCATCTCCGTCTGTGATGCATACGCAAGCGCTTTGATGGTCAGCTCGCGCTCGAAATGGTCGGCTCTCGTCTTTTGCATTTCAACTCCATGTTCTATCTCCGCAATTTTCACGCGCATATTAAATCTCTCGACGCTCTTTTTCGATTCCTCGCTGAAAATTTCTTTCTCGAGGGCGAGATGCTTCGTGAGGTGCTCGAAGGCTTGTGTAAAGTCGCCCTTCTTCGCATACGCATCGGCGATTTTTTGGTGTGCGTCTGATGCTCTTTTCTTCTCTCCTAATTCCCCTGCTAGTGTTAGTGCTTCCTCGAATCGTGCCAGACCTTCTTCGCTCCTACCCTTCTCGGCGAGTACGCCTCCCAACTCGATCAGAGTCAGCGTAACATCATCATTGGAATTGAGCACGTCATGCCGATGGTGAAGCGTGTCGAGAAAGCCTTGATGTGCAGCGTCAAGATTCCCCAATTTGTGCTCAACCTCTGCAATACCATTCATCCAATAGCCCGCGGGTCTGCGCGCGCCGATCTCCTCGCAAAGATCAAGAGCACGCTTAAGATATTCCAATGCCTCGGTATAGTCCCCACTATACATATAAGCCATCCCTATATTGCCGAGATTTATCGCAACACTATTCTTATTACCGATTTCTTCAGAAATCGCAAAAGCACGGGTATAGTAGTCTTGCGCACGAGGGTAGTCAGCAAGATTACTGTGCACATTTCCGATGTTGGTGAGCTTTATTGCAACACCGTTTTTATCGCCAATTTCTTCAGAAATTGCGAGGGCTCGGGTAAAATAGTCCAACGCACGCGGGTAGTCAGCAAGGGATCGATGCAAATTCCCGATATTGGCGAGATTAATGGCGATTAGATGTTTATCGCTTATTTCTTCGGCAAGCACAAGAGCGCGAGTGAGGTAATCTAATGCACGCGGGTAGCTTGAAACATGATGATGCACATTCCCAATATTACCAAGATTTGTTGCGACCGAGTACTTATCACCAATTTCTTGGGCAAGTGCAAGAGAGCGTGTATAATAATCTAATGCACGAAGGTAATCAGCACGATCATTATGCACATTCCCAATAATACTCAATATCTTGGCTTGCTGTTTTTTGTCCTCATTTTTTTCAGCAAATGCAAGGGATCGCTCAGCGATGACAAGCGCAGCATTGTATTCACTGCTCCTATATTTTACCGTCGCGGTCCCATTTAGTGCTCTCGACTGCAAGGATAGATTCGATGCAGCTTCGGCGGCACTGAGAGCATTGTCAAAATGCATTAGTGCATGTCCATTGCGTGAGGTCTTCCAGCAGCATTCGCCGAGGATGCAGAGGGTGCGGGCTTTATTGTTCAGCGACAATTTGCCCTTCCCACTGGCAAGTACGAGTACTTCGTTTGCAAGTTTTTCTGCTTCGGCATAGTCACTCTTCTCAAGACGCTCCTCAGCTTTATCCAGAAGTGCCGCGATTTCGGTAGACGGGGTGGATGACGGCTTCTTCATCCTCGATACTTCTTTGTTTAGAGATTTTGCCATGCGGCGCCATCATAGCCTTCGAACTTGCCCGTCGTCGTGTTGTAGCGGATCATGCCTTGCACCGGATTTGCAGGCCGCTGGTTCGTCGTGCCGACGGGGACGATGATTGCGCCCGTGGTATTGACATCAATCTCTGCTCGTGGCGAGCTTGTGTTTATACCTAAGTGTGTATTGCTATTATCCCAAACTAATCCGCTCGACCAGCTCATTGTACTAGAAGAACCTGATGTTGCGAACAGGAGATTACCGTTCGCCGCGGGAGCGCTTCCCGGCAATGTATAAGTTATATCCGCCGATTGCGTACCCGCCTTGAATGCGGTGTAATATGTACTGGTAGCAGGGAAAGCACCGCTGGAAGACTGCGCCTCGTAAAAACGTAGTTGGCCTGCAGTGTTGTTCGTGTTGCCGAGCCAGAGATTGACATTGCCGAAGTAGGCTGCCCCAGCCGTGCTGATAATTGCAGAATCGGTACCGTTCGAATTGTTAAATCCGAACGAGCCGTCACCATCCAGTTCAAGACGAACACCCCCTGCTATAGTTGAATTTGCACCGAAAACAAGATTGCCTTTGCCGCCCGCAATTACGCTATATTCGCCTACTGCTTTATTCGCTGCGCCGCTCATCGAGTCAACTCCTCCTCCGCTAACAACTGAGTAGTCGCCCGCGGCGGTATTACCAGAATTAAAGCCCCATGAATCATCGGTACTACCACCACCGGCATCGGCAATAGTCGCCCATTCGGTGGTGTTACCGCCACCACCGACAACTGATGCAAATCCTGATGCTTTGTTGTGTATGCCGCCAACAACTGTTGAAAAATCACTCGAAGCAGTATCATCTTGCCCGCCGCCGACAGTTGAGGCAATTCCAATAGCCATATTTTCAGAGCCACCGCCAACTGTAGAGACATTTCCTAAAGCCTCATTTTCATCGCCGCCGCCAACTGTACCAACGTCAAGAGCGATATTTCCAAACCCTCCACCTACCGTAGCAACATCGCCCGCAGTGTTGACGTATCCTCCCCCTACAGTGCCTTCATCGCTTGCTTTGTTGGAATAGCCGCCACCAATTGACCCGAAGCTGCCTGTAACAGTGTCCGGCAAATATGAACTTCCGCCACCAGCGATGGTAGCTCCCACTACGCCTGAAGCTACACCATTACCATGATAGCCGGCAATCCAATTCGGCGACGAATAGCTGCCTCTCTTGGGTTCGATGCGAAGGACTCGCCCGGTACCCTCGTTTGTAGTGGTATTGTAATTATAGACGTGTATTTCAAATGCTGTACTATCCCTCGTACCGATGAAGTTGGACCCAGCCGTTGTGCCAAGATTGCCTGTAAGAGTCCAGCCAGTCGAATTTCCGGACGCAGCAGATGCCCAAGCCGAATTGACCCATGTCAGCACATCACCGTTCGCTGCGCCGTTCGTGATCTTTAAATGGCTCGCCGCAGTACCTGAACCAATAAGTGGAAGATCGGCTATAACTGACGATAACTTATTGTTAAATGTCGTCCAATCTGTCGAAAATAAATACCCGTTCGTGCTGCTGTTTGCTTGAGCGATTGCAAGATGACTCGCTGTTGTACCATTGCCCGTGATCGGAGCATTGGCAATGACCGACAATAATTGGTTGTTCGGCTGCCAGCTTGCTCCGCCGCTTCCGTTAGCTGTAAGTATCTGCCCGTTCGTCGCAGTTGTAATGCCGACAAGCCCGATCGTGGCGGTCGGTCCGAACGGATTAATAATGGAAATCGTACCGTCTGAATTGGAAATACCCTGGATTCCTGTTCCACCCGAGCCGCCTGCGGCAGTGATTGTGATCGTGCTGTTGCCGGGCGTAAGCGTTGTTCCTGCTCCTGCAAGTAATGTTATGGCTCCGGTCTGTCCGTTGAGCGACCGGACGCCCGTAAAATTCGAATGCAAGGATATGTTTTGTCCGTTTTGCGTAACTGTTACCGAGCTATCTCCGCTGAGGCGCAAGGGACCCGAGATCTCGTTCACACTTGTCACGACGCCTTTCGCATCAGCAGTCAATCCCGAGGCAAGATCAGCCGAAGAAGAATGAATGGCATACGGAACAGGAATTATTGCTGTTCTCGGACTGAGTTCCGCCACCCCATCAATGCTGACCCCGAGCCAGTATTGTTTGTCGAATGCGAGTGTCGGTTCGAGCGGCGTCACCGAGCCGACGATGACACCAAAAATTCCATCCTCCACTTGTGCGGAGAAATTTTCCGTGTGAAGCGCCGTGCCGCCTAACGGAGCATCATAAAGCGTAACGGTGATCTTATGGCTGCCGGTAACTGGTTTTTGTGTTGCATCCAGCACAAGCCCCTGATAACTAAAGCTGCGCGGCGTCTGCCCGAACAATGTAGAGGCAGAAAACAAAGCCAATAAATATACTGCAAGATGATGATGATGTGTTTTCATTATGGTGGTAGTTTACTGTTTAATATTCAACATTTTTCAACTCCAAATATATTCCGCTCAATTCCCCGCGTCGGCGTGGGATGGTAGCCGCAGGCTTCAGCCTGCGGCTGCCAACTTATTATCATGGTGTTAGCGAGGAGATGGTATTCACCGTACCGCTCGGTCCCTTCACCCGAAGTTCTCTTGTCACACCGTCATCATAGATGTACATTTTCCATGTGCCGGAATTTGGCGTTGACGGATCACTATTACGAGCGGTGAGCGTGACCGTGCCATTGCCTGCGATTTCAAGGTCGGATTGCGGGGTACTCGTGCGAATGCCGACATCCGCGCTCGAACCGAGTATGACAGCATTGCTCTGGCTGACAACTGCATTCGCACCGATCGCTGTGGCATTGGTGATGCCCGCTGCACCGTTCGAAGCGTAGCCAATGAATGTATTGGCATTTTCTGTCGTATTCGATCCGCCGGTTTTGTAACCAATCGCTACGTTCTGAGTGCCGGTCGTATTGTTAAGGAGTGCGAGATTGCCTATTGCAATATTGCGTTCTCCGGTCGTTGTGGCGAAGAGCGAGCGAAGCCCTACGGCAGTGTTGTCCGCAGCGGTCGTAAGAGTATTGAGCGCTTTGAAGCCGACCCCGGTGTTACGTCGTCCGGTGGTGCTGAAGTTCAGTGTTCCTGAACCAACCGCCGTGCTGCTATCGCCTGTGGTGTTATGTGTTAGTGTCTGGAAACCAAGCGCAGTGTTATTAACGCCCGTTGTGTTGAAGTTGAGCGCACTGATACCGACTGCTGTATTTCGTACGCCCGTCGTGTTGCTCCACATCGCATGCTGACCGACCGCGGTATTCGCGAAGCCAGTCGTATTACTCGTAAGAGCTAAACGTCCGACTGCTGTATTGTTAAACCCGCGACCGTTGCTTGCGAGTGCACTATCTCCGACGGCGGTATTGCCACCGTCCCCAATAGAGATATTCTGCCCGTCGTTTGCCGATGAAAACGATGTATCAGAACCCGTCATCGTGAAATTACCGGCGTTCTGCCCGGCAAAGAAATTATTCTTTTGGAACGAGTGAATAAAACGATTCCCGTTCTGAAATACCACCCCAACACCAGCCGTCGTTGTCGTCGGAATATAGATTCCTCCCCCTGTTGTCGTCAGCGAGCCGTTGGTTGTAACGTTTGTGACCGAACTGTTGCCGAGCTGAATGGTATTGCTTGCGCCGACAGTTGCATTCGAGCCGAGGGCAGTAGCATTAGTAATGCCGACGGAGCCATTGGAAGCATAGCCGAGAAATGTATTCGCATTCTCAGTTGTGTTCGACGCGCCTGCGTTATATCCCATTGCTACGTTCTGCGTGCCCGTCGTATTATTGAAGAGCGCGATCGAGCCGGACGCTGTATTATTAGAGCCGGTTGTCGTTTTGGACATCGCTTGCTGTCCGGTTGCCGTGTTATCGGACGCCGAGGTATTATTAAAGAGAGCGCGAAACCCAAGAGCAACATCACGCGAACCGCCCAAGGAGTCAACAACGAGCGCGGCATTTCCAACGGCAACATTGTTCGTACCAGTGATACAATGCGCTGCGGCGCCAAAGCCGATCGCTGTATTAAGTGCGCCGGTGGTTTGATACGCGAGCGCGCCGCAGCCGATCGCGGTGCAGCGAAAGCCTGTCGTGTTGCCGGTCAGCGCGCGAAGCCCAATCGCGATATTCTGTTTGCCTGAAATATTGTTATTCAGCGCCAATTCTCCGATTGCCACATCCTGAAAACCAGTAGTATTACTTCTTAGCGCCAGATAACCAATTGCAATATTATCGCCATCACCGGTTGACACAAAATCGTCCGCCCCACCATTGTTAGGGGAGCCGGTCATGGTGAAATTGCCCGCGTTTGGACCTGCAAAGAAATTATTAACTCCATAGGAGTGAAGAAACGGCGTGCCATTCTGAAATATAGCCCCGACGCCGCTCGAAGCAGTGGTCGGAATGTTAATTCCACCCGAGGCGAGCAGCCGTAATTGTTCGGTGTTATTCGCATCCATCACGACATCGGTGTTACTTGTCGTACCGAAGATATTCAATGACGGAGAAGAATTGCCGCCGAGCGCCCACTTGTTGCCTTCCACTCCCATTGCGCGTAAGATCTCATTATTCAGATCCGACGTGAGTATGTTCTCGACTGCTTCGGCGCGCGATGTCTCAGACGCAAGCCCTGCGGAGAGCGAGTTATCTCCGGCGATGCGTGCCGATGTTTCGCCGTTGATATTCGCTTGCAATGTTGTCTCGGCTGCTTCAGCACGAGTGACCTCGCTTGAAATTGAGGTGGTATTCACTGCATCGGTGGCATCAACGTAGTCTTTGGTGGTGAGCGTTGTGCCACCATCACCCGAGACGGTCGAGGCTGAAGAAGCTTTACTACTGAGAGTCAGAGCTGCGAATGTCGGCGAAGCACCACTATGGATATCCTGCGGCAGCGTCAGCGTGACGTCACCCGTCTGTTGGCTGCCACTGGTTCCGTTGGCAAGCAGTTGATTGGCAGTGCCCGTTACCGATTGCACGACCGATTGTGGTTTCCCTCCTCCAAGTGAAGATGCTGTGTTTGCATACGGCACCGATGTCAGCATCGTGCGCGGCGTCAGTTCTGGTGTGCCGCCAATGCTCACGCCAAGCCAGTATGGCTTGTCGAATGTCACTGTTGGTTCGAGCGCGGATTCCGTCCCGATTATGACATTAAAAATGCCATTATCCACTTGCGTCGTGAAATGTTCGGTATGAACTGCCGAACCTCCCGATGACGCATCGTAGAGTGTCACTGTGATCTCGTATGTCCCCGCCTCCACAGGCTTCTTCGTCTTATTATCGATGAGCTCCCCTTGGTAGCTGAACGTACGCGGCGCTTGTGCGAACACGGTTCCGGCAGTTACTAATGCGACGAGACTCATCGTTAAAATGCGATTGAGTGTTTTCATGATCGTAATTAATAATTTCGTTGATGAAATGTGGTTTGAACTCCCTCTCATCGTGCCTTAGTGTTTCCAAAGCGATACAAAGCTACCGGATCTGACCATGTGATTGGGTACTCAAAAGGTACTCAATTTGAAAAGGCGTCCCCTGAACCAACTACCTGTGTTTTTGCGTTACAATCGGCTCGTTTCTTCGTACCAAAGCGAGTCTATCGTATTTACGATCATTGTTCCATCATTGGAGATTCATTTTAGGAGTACAAACCACGTTCTATGGTCAAAGTTAATCGTTTTATCCGGCTTGCCGCGGCAATTGGTGCGGCTGCCGCGATCTCGGCTCTGGTGGTAAGCCAGCCGTTCGCTCAGAAAAAAAATAAACAACCGGTATCCTCATCGTCGACTGATACGAGATCGACCGAAACGAAGTCACCCGTGCTGATCAAGACCTCGAAAGAGTCCGTCACACTTGCCGATTTCGAAAAAGCGTATAAGCGGATGAATGATAAAGATCCGTATGCAACGTCGCTCGATTCGCTCAAGGATTTTCTTGTCATTTACGGCGATTACCGTCTGAAGCTGCTCGACGCGAAAGCACAGGGACTCGAAAAAGATCCGAAGATCATTAAAGAGATGGAGGGCTACCGTCATCTTCTTGCGGGTCCGTTCGTGATCGATAAAATGCTGACTGAGCCACAGGTCGAGCGGCTCTACGAACGCCGAAAATATGAAGTTCTCGCTGCGCATTTCCTGGCATCGGTTCATAACTGGAGCGATCCGAGCGATACGCTCAAAGCCTATAAACGTGCAGCCGAAGCGATCAAACGGCTCAAAGCCGGCGAACCGATGGGAATGATCGTCCTCTCGGATAGAGAAAAGACGTTTATGGATAATCCGGCGCAAGCCCGGCGGATCGAATCGCAGAAGCAGATGCAAAAAACGGCAAACGATTCGTCAGAGTGGAAAGGCTCCGACGATCCGACGTCTGTACCGAACGGCGGTTCGCTCGGATGGTTCACTGCCGGAATGACGATCCGTCCGTTCGAAGAAGCTGTCTATCAGCTCGAACCCGGCTCGTTCTCGCAACTGCCGGTTCGGACGAAGTTTGGTTATCACGTCATTTATCTGATCGATAAACGATTACGCAACGGTGGCATCAAAGTCCATCACATTCTTGTCGCGATGAATAAGTCCGTCAAGGGTCCGGACACCACACGTTTCTATCATAAAGCCGATAGTTTACTCAAAGCGATCCGCGCCGGAGCGAAATTCGAAGAAGTTGCAAAAATGTCGAGCGACGATAACGGCTCTGCCGATCTTGGCGGCAATCTCGGCGCTATCGATCACGAAACCCATCGCGCCGAAGCGGCTTTCGACGATGCCATCTGGGCAATGAAAGACGGCGAGATCTCGGGTATCGTTCGCACGGGTAAAGGCTATCATATCATTCGCCGCGACGGAATGCTGCCGCCGCATTCGTTCGATCAGGATAAAGAAGTCCTGAAAAAAGTATATAAGAATTATTACCTCAACGAAGATAAAGACAAATTGCTTGCGGTCGTCCGCCGCAAGAATAATGTGAATATCGACAGCGGCAACATCAACGTGTTTATGTCGCGCATCGATTCGAGCCGTACATCGGTCGATACCGGCTGGGCAAAGCGCTTCACTGCCGGCGAGCGTAACCTCGCGATCTACACCTTCGGCGGCAATGTATATAACATTGCAACACTTGCCGATTCGCTCACTGCACAACCCGGCTATCCGCTTGCGCGAAATCAAATATATGATTTCATCAATAAATCGATCGAATCGAAATCCATTGATTTTCTTGCTGCCGATATCAGCGCCAGATATCCGGAGTTCGATCAGATCATGGCAGACTACCAGAACGGCATTATGCTTTTCGAACTCGAAAACCGCCGCGTCTGGAGTAAAGTAAAACCCGACAGCACCGGCGAAATTAAATTTTATGCCGAGCATATTTCGCGTTTTATGTGGCCCGAACGCATCGATGTTTCGGAGATTTATACGCTCTCCGATTCGCTGTCGAATGCGCTCTATAAACGCATCCGCGATAAAGGAGAAAATTTCGACACGCTCGCGGCGCATTATACCGAACGTCCGGGCTTCAAAGAAAAAGCAGGTCATTGGGGTTTGATGACCAAAGATGAAAACGAGATGGCGAAAAAGGCATTTGCCCTGACTGCCGACGATGTCTCGCAGCCATTTAATAATCAGGCGGGACTTTCGATCGTCAAAGTAAACAAGCGCGTGCCGATCACGCAGAAAACATTCGCCGAGTCGCGTCAGGAAGTCGCGAGCCAGTATCAGGATGAGATGTCGAACGACCTGCGGCAGAAATGGGTCGATGAGCTTCGCAAAAAATATCACCGCGAGATCATTACTGCGCCGCTCGAAGCGTCGTATAAAGAACAGCACGGGATGAGTTCGACAAAATAATCGTATGAATGACATCATTGCGAGCGAAGCAAAGCAATCTAAAATCTTGAATCAGAGCTACACATTCAAGATTTTAGATCGCCACGTCGGGCTAAAGCCCTCCTCGCGATGACATCATTTAATTACCCACCTAATTGACGATACATCTATTTTGAGCATTTTTTTTGCAACTCGTCTTTTCGCCGCTTTCACTGTAATTATGGTCGCGGCAGCCGCATCTGCACAGACCTCGCAATTGCGCGACGGCGATAACCTCGACGCCGTTATTGCCGTCGTCGGGAAATATCCTATTCTTCGCAGCAACATTGATGCACAAGTTCAGTTAGCGATCTTCCAAGCGGGCAAGCATTCTGTTTCTGCCGATACGCTCGCCGCGCTTCGCAAACAAGTGCTCGAATCCGAGATCGACCAAAAGGCGATGCTTGTCAAAGCCGAATCCGATACGCTCATCGTCGTCACTGAAAGCGAGATCGACGATCAGCTCAACGACCGCATCAAGCAATATCAGCGGCAGTTCGGCACGCAGGCAGAAATGGAAAAGGCGTTCGGCAAGACTGTTGCCGAAATACGCGCGTCGCAGGATCTTCGCGATAAAGCCCGCGAGCAACTATACATCGAACGTCTGCGTCAGGAAAAATTTTCTAAACCTCCGGTCGTTTCGCGCCGCGATGTGCAGGAATTTTATGCAGCGTATCACGACAGCCTTCCCGCCGTCAGCGAACAGGTCGAGCTGGCAACGATTGTCAAGCTCATCAAGCCAAAAACGGGCGAGCTCGAGCGCGTTCGTGCGCTTGCAAAACGGCTTGCCGATTCGCTGCATAATAACGGCGCTGATTTCGCCGACCTTGCAAAACGCTATTCGCAGCACTCGACCGCATCGAGCGGCGGCGACCTTGGCGGACCGTATCCGCGCGGAACATTTATTTCCGATTTCGAAGCTGCCGCATTCAAGCTCAAACCCGGCGAAGTGTCCGATCCGGTCGAGACCGATCAGGGCATTCACATCATTAAAATGATCGAGCGCCGCGGAGAAGAAATTCACGTTGCGCAAATTTTGCTCAAAGCTTCCGCCAGCCAGCAGGACGAAGATTCCATTCGAGCTGTCATCAATGCCATTCGCGACAGTGCGCTCAACGGCGCGGACTTCGCACGTCTTGCGCGCTCATATTCCGATGATCAGGAAACAAAACAGAATGGCGGCTATCTCGGCAAAGTGGGTCTCACCGATCTCGGAGCCGAACAGCGCGAGGTGCTCGACTCAATGCAAAGCGGCGATATTTCGCGGCCGATAAAAATTTCCTTCTCAAAAACCGTGACGGGTTTTCAGATCGTGAAGCTCATCCGCCGTGTCCCCTCCCACAAACCGACATACGAAACCGATTACCGCGAACTCGAATACGCGGCAACGCAATGGAAGCAGATCAAAGATTACCAGAAGTTCGTCGCCGATGCGCGTAAAGATGTATATGTAGATATACGCTAATTCGTTTTCCTCGTAAGGGCACACCTGCACACCTCCTCACGCAACTTTCGAACACTCATTGTGTTCTTTCTTATTGTGAAACGTCTCTTTTATTTTGGCATCATCTTCGCAAGTCTCGCCACACCTCTTTACGCGCAGACAGGATATGATACATGCGCTCATCTGAAAGAATGGGAATACTATTCACCAACCGATCCGCAAATTGCTCAAGAACAATATGACACACTCCGCTTATATATTGAGCTATGTGCAGCATCCGATGATCAATCCTATCATGCATTCCTTCATCTCGATGAAGCTGTTCAGCTATATGCCCCCGACGATACATCACGCTTTGATCGATACAGGCAATGGTTAATTTCTGTGATTTATTTAAATACGACGAATCCTGCTTATTTTTGTGCAGATTTAGGATCAATAGCTGGAACATATCAGTACGGGAAATATACACCATTAGGATATTTAGCCGTATTAAATTATATACGTTCTAACCATCCGGAGTGTTGGGGTAGTCAGGCTTCAAACGAATATACAAAAGATAGTGCCTATGATGCTGCAAATGGTCACGATCCGACACATTTACCTTCACTTGATTCGATGGGGCTAGGTTTCCTGTTGAACCATAACGCAGTAACCCCATCTTCATATCTTCCAAGCCAATACCTTGCCTCGTTCACCACGAACCCCAATCCATTCAAGAACGAAACAACACTTTCGTTTACGCTGAATCGGATGGCATACGTCACGGTCGATGTCTATGATATTCTCGGTCATAAAGTCTGGGGTGACGATCATGGGTATTCGCTTGATGCGGGTGTACATCAGGTACGTATTGATGGTGCAGGCTTACCGACAGGGACGCTGTATGCGAGAATCTCAACCGGATTCGGCGAAGTCAAGACGGTGAAGCTGGTGAAGCAGGAATAGCACATGACACGCAAGAGGAATCGTTATTTCATCGGATGCTGCGCGGCGCTCGTTTGCGCAGCATCATTGCTATTTGGCAGTATCGATAATAATTTTTGGGGTGGAACGAATAACGGAAACAGCTGCGGTGCAAGTTGGAGTATCGGCGATATTGATAACAATTTCTGGGGATTTATGGACCAGAGTAATAATACTGTAACTGCAATCACATCAGCCTCTACGCTGCAAAGTAATAACTTTTTAAATTCTTCATTCTCTAACACAAATGGGAATGCTGTGCTGAGTGCAAATTCATTCAGTTCCCCCGGTGTTACTTGTGGGGATGGGTTCAGCTTTATCGCGCATGGTAATGATAAAGATACAAAACTACTTTCGATCGAAGATACTGCTAATTCTGATAGTATCGATTGTGATCACCTGCAATTAGCAAATTCCTATCTTGCAGGGGGAATTGAATATAAAAAAATGTACGATAGCGAACGATATGCTATCGAACACTGTGCAAAGTATGATGCATACCCTCCTGATAATAATTTTGTGCTTCCAGTGGCAAAGGATTTCGGTCCTGCAACGGCTGGCTGTGAATACATGAGCGAGGATCCAAATCGTTTTCCAATATATAGAGAATGGCTTAAGAAGGTCCTCTATTTGAAAAAGGATAGCCTTTACTATTGTGAGGATGTAATCTCTATTTTAACTACCATGTCCTATTTTGATTCAGTAAGAGGATGGGACATAAATGGGGCTATTGCCATCGCGAGATTTCTTCTAGACTCTCACAGATGTTTTAGTTATCTTGGGGACATCAATAAGCGAATTCAAAGTTCGAGAAGCGAACAATACCAAACATGGCAAGACACCGTGACTAATCCACTGTTGACCCCATTCTCCCAGGATACAGCGAACATGCCAACGCTTGAAGACCTTGATCTTCAAATCTTGCGGGGTCCGCAATATGCTGCTGTAAAGGATGCCTTTACACCGTCGAGCAGTAAGAAGATACTTTATCTTACAGTTTCAGAAAACCCGTTCACAACAGAAACAACACTGAAGTTTGGCCTTTCGGATGGGGAGTATATGCGAATGGATGTGTATGACCCGCTTGGGAAAACGCTCTTCTCCGACACAAGGCTTTGCTCGGTAGGGGATAATTCATGGCTGTTGTCGTCCCCTAACCTGCCTCGAGGTTCAATGTATGTGAGGCTTTCCACTCTTGGCGGCGAGGTGAAGACCGTGAAATTAGCGAAAGAGTAAATAGTCACATGTGAATCAACCACCCCCTGTATCCCCCGCCTTGTGAAGGCGGGGTATTTTTTATTGCATATTATTTATTAAATAATAAAAATAAATTTGAAACTCAGTCGTCTGAAATACATATTATACATGTTAGTATGCAACCACCCAAAGCAAAAATATTCACCGGCTACGAGGTATTTGTCATTTCCATTCTTGCGATCCTGCAATTTGCGGTGATCCTTGATTTTATGGTGCTTTCTCCGCTCGGCGTGATCCTGATGAAACAGCTCCAGATCACTCCGTCGAAGTTCAGCGTTGTCGTCTCGGCGTATGCGTTCGCTGCCGGAGGTTCTGGCCTGCTCGCAGCAGGTTTTGCCGATAAATTCGACCGCAAGAAACTCTTGATCTTCTTCTTTGCCGGATTTCTGCTCGGCACGGTGCTCTGCGCGCTCGCGACGGATTTTACGTTTCTACTTGTCGCGCGAATCGTCACCGGCATTTTCGGCGGCGTCATCGGTTCGATCAGTTTTGCGATCATCACCGATCTCTTCAAGATGGAAGTTCGCGGTCGCGTGATGGGCTACGTGCAGATGTCGTTCTCCGCAGCGCAAGTGCTCGGGATTCCGGCAGGCCTCTTGCTTGCGAATAATTTCGGATGGCACTGGAATTTTTGGATGATCGCCGCGATTGGCGTCATCGTCGGTATTGTGATGCTCGTGAAAATGAAGCCTGTTGACGGGCATCTCGGTTTGCATCCTGATCGCAATGCGCTGCATCATCTTTTCCATACGGTTTCGAAGCCGAAATATCTGTTCGGTTTTCTCACGATGTCGTTTCTTGCTTCGGGCGGTTTTATGCTGATGCCGTTCGGCAGTGCATTCGGTACCCATAATATGGGTCTGACGCTCGACCAGCTTCCGATGCTCTATCTGATCACCGGCTTTTTTTCGATGTTCGCCGGACCGCTCGCCGGAAAGTTCAGCGACAAGGTCGGCAAATACAAAATGTTCGTCATCGGCACGATAATGGCAATGGCGATGGTCGTTGTGTATTGTAATCTCGGCACGACGCCGTTCTGGCTGGCGTCGCTAATAAGCATATTATTATTCGTTGCGATCACGGCGCGAATGATCCCCGCATCCGCGCTGATGACAGCGATCCCGACGCCCGAAGATCGCGGCGCATTTATGAGCGTCAATTCCGCGGCAATGCAGATCTCGGGCGGCTTCGCGGCAGTACTCGCAGGAATGATCGTCGGCCAGACCCCGGCAGGGTTCATCGAGCATTACGACACGCTCGGTTATGTTGTTGTCGGGACGATGACCGTGATGGTCGCGATGATGTATTTCATCAACAAAGATATTTCCGGCAGACCCATAGCTCAGCCGCACACCGCCCGCGAAGAACAATCAGAAACTGTCATCCCAGAGTTTGCTGTGGAGGGGATGTAGGGTTCTTATCATTAGAGAGATTATCAATTAGCCCGGGGTATTAACTCGGGCTAATTTGTTTGTTAACGGCTCCCGAACTCCCCTTCCCCTTCGCTCGTTTGGTATAGGCTAATTTAGAAATAATAAAGAATTTGAACGGAAATTCCAATACTACGCACGGGCGCATCGCCTTCACCGAGTACGATCTTGCTAACGGTCTGCATGTGATCCTCTCGGAAGATCACAAGGCACCGATCGTTTGCGTCAATATCGCATATCACGTCGGCTCGAAGAACGAAACGCCGGAGCGCGCGGGCTTTGCGCATTTGTTCGAACATTTATTATTCGAAGGCTCGACGAATGTTGGGCGCGGCGATTTCGATAAATACATCACCGAAGCCGGCGGATTCGATAACGCTTATACGACCGAAGACAAAACCAATTATTACGAAGTCCTCCCCGCGCACCAGCTTGAACTGGCACTTTGGCTCGAAAGCGACAGAATGCTCGGCTTCGTGCTCGGCGAAGAAAGTTTGCGCACACAAAAAGATGTCGTAAAAGAAGAAAAGCGCGAGCGTTATGACAATACGCCCTACGGCACGCTGTCGGAAAAAATGATGCGCCTTGCATATACGAGCTTTCCGTATAAGTGGACGGTCATCGGCGATATGAACACCATCGAAGCCGCAACACTTTCCGATGTCAAAGATTTTTATGCGACGTTCTACGCGCCGAGCAATGCAACACTCGTTGTTTCTGGCGATCTCGATATTACCGAAGCGAAAATTCTGATCGAAAAATATTTCGGACCCATCCCGAA
>DASQGZ010000016.1:0-35994 GCA_035632315.1 Kapaibacterium sp. (SeqCode)
CGTCCACCAGAACAGCACTTCCCTTCTTGAGCTTCTCGATGCAGTTCTCAGCCAGCTTGCTCCATGCTACGACACCGACATAGCAAACGTCCTCGACCCAACGGTCGCTGGCGTCACGGAACTTCCGGTTGGTGGCAATGCAAAAATTTGCAACCGGGATCCCATTATTCGTGCGTCTGATGATCGGGTCCTTCGTCAGGTTACCGGCAATCATCACGCAATTTATTTCGGGCATTTTCAAGCAAGCCATACTGGGTTTCAAAGACTGCTTAAAAACAATGGCTGACGGTGCTCTACCGCCAGTCGTAAAAATTACAGGGCTGCCGGCGCCTCAGTCGTAGTAGTGCCGCCTTCGGCTTTTGCTGCATGTGCGATGCGGCGCGCTTCGATGGTTTCGATACGTGCCTTCATATCAGTGCGTGCTTTGTGGTTCTCTTCCGGCATTTCGAGTGTCAGCCAGCGAAGCACATTCTCATCGAGATGATATGCGCGTTCGAGTTTGGCGTTCACGTCGCCTTTGGCAGTATAATGCATCGAATAATAATGCCCGCTCGTCTGCTTTCCGATCTGATAAGCAAGACGGCGGATTCCCCAGCGCTCAGTTTCGATCAACTTCGCACCGGCTTTGGTGATGACATCTTCGAAATGTTTGACCGATGCAGAAAGTGCATCGTCCGACATCGTGGTAGGAAGTAGAAACGTAGATTCGTATCGCTTTTCGCTCATATTTGTAGTCCTTTGGTTGCCGGATCACATATTATAGCCATCTTAATCCCTCCGGCAGCCCCTTCCCTACATCAGAAAGGAGCAGGTTAAAATTTAGCCCCAGTATAACAAAATTAGACCAAAACGGTTTCTTCTATCTCCCCCTTCTTTTTCCTTTGCCCCTTCACCTTTTTACTTTCTCCCTTCTCCTTTTTACTTTATCGCCTGTGAGGTGCCGATCTAAAAACCTTGGTCTGCAACTGATTCATTTTCCAGCAACATAATATTACACACACATCAATCTGAGCACTTTCATTAGAATTTAGATGGCAGTTTAAATTCACAATTCGAATGGTGCCTATAAAACCACACTATAATATACAAAAAATAAATGATCTTGTCAAGGTGCCCATTGCAGACATTCGAGACAATTATTAAAACAAGCAAATGACAATAAAAATGTATTCACCTCCATAAATAATTTAGTGATGAAATGCTATTGAAGACTTAACCGACACCCGTCTCTTTCTTTTGTTTGTATCTTAAGAAATTCATACTTTTTTTCACAAATCAAAAAAGGAGAATCTATGAGAGTATCTGTATTTTTCCGCTGGGAAGGCGCAACGCTCGAACAGTACGATGCACTGCGTCAGATCGTCAAATGGGAAGAAGATGTTGCGGCCGGCGCGGTCGTGCATATCTGCTCACACGATGGAAAATCACTTCGTATCACCGATGTATGGGAGTCTGCCGAAGACTTCAATGCATTCGTTGATAATCGCCTGATGCCTGCCGTTAAAGAGGTTGGTATCGAAGGCGAGCCGGAAGTCGAGATCTATCCGCTTCATACGCTCTTCGCGGCTGCGTTCGAAGAGAGTGAAATGGAAATGGAAGTCGAAGAAGAGACCGAAGCATAACAGCCGTGAAAGAGGTGTAAAAATAAATGCCGCCAAGTTTGCCGCGGCATTTATTTTTTATCAGCGATAAAAAAAGACGCGCATACAGCGCGTCTCTAAAACATCATTACACTTGATCTGTCTTAAATAAACAACGGTGCGAGCACGAGCGTGATCGTGGAGATCAGCTTGATGAGCACGTGCAGCGACGGACCGGCAGTATCTTTGAACGGATCGCCGACCGTATCGCCGACGACAGCCGCCTTGTGCGCTTCGGAACGCTTGCCGCCGTAGTTGCCCATTTCGATGAACTTCTTCGCATTATCCCATGCGCCGCCGCCGTTATTTAACAGCAACGCTACAAGAATTCCGACGATAGTTGCAACCATTAAGAATCCTGCAACAACTTCGCCGCCCGATGCGAGTCGAGAAACCTGCGCAACATCGGCACCGCTTGACTTCATCGAGTAAAGCCATTTGAACACAAGTCCGACAACGACCGGAGCACCGGCAACGAGAATACCGGGAAGGATCATTTCTTTTAGTGCCGCACGAGTGACGATGTCAACCGTTCTGCCATAATCCGGCTCCTGAGTGCCTTGCAAGATGCCCGGCTTTTCTTTGAACTGATTGCGCACGTCGTTAATAACGGCGTACGCTGTTCTGCCGACGGCTTTGATCGCCATCGACGTGAATAAGAATACAAGCATTCCGCCGAGCGATGCGCCGACGAATACTTCCGGCTTCGTCAGATCGACTGCAGTAAGATTAAGTCCGTAGTGAGATAATTCATCAAGATACGCACTAAAGAGTAAGAATGCCGCAAGCGCCGCCGAACCGACTGCGTAGCCTTTGGTCAGAGCTTTTGTCGTGTTGCCGACTGCATCGAGGCGATCTGTCTTTTCGCGAATATGCTCCGGCTGCTGGCTCATCTCTACGATACCACCGGCATTGTCGGTGATGGGGCCGAAGGTATCCATCGCGAGGATATACGCAGCAGTGCCGAGCATACCCATCGTCGCAACAGCGGTGCCGAATAAACCTGCATGCTGTAACCCGCTTGAATCTCCAAGGTAGTACGATGAGACGATGGCTGCACCGATGACAAGGATGGGATATGCAACATTCTCGAAACCGACGGCGATACCCGCAATAATATTCGTTGCCGGGCCTGTCTGTGATGCTTCTGCAATGCTTCTGACCGGACGAAAACGATACTCTGTGTAATATTGTGTAATGAACACAAATGCCTGTGCAGTCGCAAGTCCGATGAGTCCGCAAATAAAGAAATTAACCCACGCATGTGATGCCGGACCGTTCGGATCGGAAGGAGCAAGCAACCACTGTGCTGCAATGTAGAATCCGATCGCCGCAAGAATCGTCGTGACGTAATAACCACGATTAAGCGCCTTCATCGGGTCCTCGGTCTCTTTCGTGCGAACCGACATAATGCCGACGATCGAAGAAATAAGTCCGAATGCGCGAGCGACCAGCGGAAAGAGCAACACACCAAGAATTCCGACTTTGAATGCACCGGGGTTCGCAACAAAAAGCCCTGCGGCGAGGATCATTGCGCCGATGTTCTCTGCGGCAGTTGACTCGAACAGGTCAGCCCCACGGCCTGCGCAATCGCCCACGTTATCACCGACGAGATCGGCAATGACGGCAGGGTTACGCGGATCGTCTTCAGGAATGCCGGCTTCGACTTTGCCGACAAGATCAGCGCCGACGTCAGCGGCTTTCGTATAGATACCGCCTCCAAGCTGAGCAAAAAGCGCGACGAACGATGCACCGAATCCGTAACCACCGATCAGTAATGGGATTTTTGCGACATCAGCATCAGCTGACCCGACAACACCGAGCGCTTGCACGATCGAGAACAGACCGGCTACACCAAGAAGGGATAACGCTACGACAAACAGACCTGATACTGCGCCGCCGCGAAGAGCGGTTTGCAGCGCATCGTTAAGCGAACGCGTTGCTGCACTTGCCGTACGAATGTTCGTTCGGATCGATACCCACATTCCGATATATCCAGAGCCTACCGAGCAAAGCGCTCCGAGTACGAAGCTAAGAGTAGTCCAGAATGCCAGCACCGACGTGCTCGATACCGGATCGTGTTCGTTATGCGCGCGAACGAAGCCATAGACGACAAAAAGCGCCGCCGCAACGACGATCGCAAGCAGAAGGATCGTTTTATTTTGCCGGCGCAAAAATGCTTCGGCTCCCTGCTTGATCGCGTTCGAGATCTTCTGCATTGCAGGCGTTCCCTGATCGCGTTTCATGACGTTCGGGATCAGATACGCCCCGGCAAAGACAAGCCCGAGAATACTGATTCCAAGTACGAGTGCTAATTCCATCCTGTTGTTTGGTTAAGTGTAATCAAAAACAAATGCCGCTTGAGGGCTTCGCAATGAATATGAAACTGCGAAAATACGAAAATCTGCACAACAAACCGCAAAATTGCCTCATTCTTTATCATTTTCGTTCTTCGCATTTATCATATTCATTGCCCTCTCTACTCCTTTTCTGACGATCTCTGCACAGCTATCTGCGGCACGAACGATCATTTCTTCGGCTGATTTTCGTTCGCCCTCTTTGAATTTCGAGAGCACATAACGTGCTTGGTCTCCGCGAGGAAAATCATTGCCTACACCGCATCGAAGCCGGGTGAATTCATCAGTGCCGATCTCATAAATAATGGAGGTCAGGCCATTATGCCCGCCATCGGAGCCGCGAAGCCGCAAACGAAGCGATCCGACAGGAATTGCGATATCATCGCAGATCACGACAAGCTCCGATATTTCTGCTTTGAAGAATGCAAGCACATCTCGAACTGCGCGGCCGGAAAGATTCATATATGTTGTCGGCTTGACAAGTATAACTTCTGCTCCGGCAAGAATGCCTTTTGCATAATAATAATCACCTTTGCCGGCGCGCCAACCGAGCGAGCGTTCAAGCTTCAATTCCACAAGATCGACGACAGCAAAGCCGATGTTATGTCGTGTACCGTCGTATTCACGACCGGGATTGCCGAGTCCAGTAAAGATATACATACTAATAAAAAAAAAGACTCGCAGGCAATGGTTGTGCTGCGAGTCTCGTATAAACATACAGAAGATTATTTCTTCTCTTTGCTTTCGGCAGCAGGCGCGGCGCCTTCTTCTTCCTTCTTGCCCTTGGCTTGAATTTGCTCGGGCTCGACCACTTCGGTCTGAGGAGTTGCGGCAACTTCCGCTTCAACCTTCGGCGCGGCGCAGGCGACAATCACGGCATTCTCGTCGGCGAGAATCGTGTAGTCGGCTGTCTTTGCTAGATCGCGGATATGCACACCGTGACCGATCTTCAGGTCGGTGATGTCAACTTCAATGTGCTGCGGAATTTTATCCGGCAGAACATTGATCGTGAGCTTGTGCATAATATGATCGATAATGCCGCCGTCACGAACACCGACCGATAGGCCGACGATAGTCACCGGAATATCGACTCTGATCTTCTCACCTTCGTGGATCTTGACAAAGTCGATGTGACTCACGCGGTCGCTGACCGGGTTGAATTGGACTTCGCGCAAGATGCACTTATCTTCTTTGCCGGCAAGTGTCAGGCGTACGACGTGCGTCTCATTCGTATAAATGAGATCGCGCAAGTCGAGTTCTTTCACATGGAATGCAACCGATGGTTCACCGTGACCATAGAGCACACCCGGAACACGTCCGGAATTGCGAAGCTGGCTCGCGGTGCTGCCGCCGAGCTTCGTCCGCGGTTCTGCCGCGAGTTTGATATCTGCCATTTCTCGTTCCTTTCATCAGCCGTCGCACACTTACGTTGCCTTTCGGTAAGCAGTGCCCAGCGGCGCTGGTTGAATGATCCCCGCAGTTACTGCGGGCGTAATAAAAAACTTATGTGTCGAAGAGCGAGCTGATGCTCGAGCCTTTGTTCGTTCGTTTGATCGCTTCGGCAAAAAGCTTTGCAACCGATTGAACGTGTATCTTCTTCGATGCTCGTGCAAGCGGGATAGAATCCGTCACGAGCAGGTATTCGAGCGGCGATGCTTCGATCTTCTCGATTGCCTTGCCGGAGAGCACCGCATGTGAGCACGCCCCGAAAATACTCTTCGCTCCGGCGTCTTTCAATGCTTTTGCCGCATTCGCGAATGTCCCACCGGTGTCGATCAGATCGTCGATCAGGATGATATTCTTCCCTTTCGGCTCGCCGATAACATTCATCACCTCGGCAACGTTCTGAGCCGGACGGCGCTTGTCGATAATGATCAGGTCAGCATCAAAACGCTTTGCAAAGCCTCGTGCCATCTTCGTGCCGCCAACATCCGGTGATGCGATCGCGAGATTACTGAGCTTCATCTTATGAAAATGCTTCGCGAACACATTCGATGCATATAAGTGATCGAACGGAATGTCAAAGAACCCCTGAAGCTGTGGCGCGTGAAGGTCCATCGAAATGACCCGGTCGGCGCCGGCTTCGGTGATCAGATTTGCGACGAGCTTGCTTGTGATCGCAACGCGCGGCTGATCTTTTCTGTCTTGCCGTGCATAGCCGAAGTACGGCAGGACGGCAGTAATGCGCTTCGCGCTCGCACGACGGGCAGCGTCGATGAGCATCAAGAGCTCCATCAAGTTATCCGACGGCGGCTGTGTTGATTGAACGATGAACAGATCGACGTTACGGATATTCTCGTCGTACTTGACCCAGATCTCTCCGTCGGAGAAATTCTTGATCTGCGCATGCGCAAGTTCAAGACCGAGCGCTTTGGCGATCTTCGACGCGAATACCGGATTACTTCGCCCGGCGACGATCTTCATCTGCGACATCAACTACACCGCTATTGTGGTTGCAAACGGCAACAAAAAAGAGTTCTTGTTTAGAGAACTCTCACCGCTGCCCTTCGCCCCAATGATTCGCTGGGGTGGCAGGATTCGAACCTACGAATGGCGCCTCCAAAGGGCGCTGCCTTACCACTTGGCGACACCCCAATTCGAAAAGTATTAAGGAAAAAGTAGAAAGGATAAAGTACGAAATCCAATTTTTTCCTTTCTCCTTTTGACTTTCTCCTTACTTCCCGCTTGGTACTCCTTCGAGCGACGAGATAACAGCTTGAAGCAGCTCGTAGTTCGCTAAATATCCGTTATTTGCACTATTTCGGGCATTTTGGCTGAGTTCGCTTATGCCGATCTCGTAAAAACGGATGCCTGTTGTAAAAAGTACATAACGGGAGTGATACGAACTATCACTGGCTTTGCGAACGATCTCGTAATTTGCAAATTGCATACTATTCTGGGTAAACAGCTCCGGCGCACGGCTGATCTGGAATTCGGAAGTTTTTTTACGCCGCAGATTAATTGATTCTTCAGCGACCGAAAGCAAGCCGTCTTTTTCATAGCGACGGCGAAGGTCAGCCGAACCGGGAATCTCTTCGAGAGTCAGTGCCCACGTCCTGTCCGGATTTGTATAGACAAAACCGAGATTTTCAAGCTCCGAAACATGCTCGATGTTCGTCTGCAGCCACTGTTTCGGATAATGCCCTGCAACATCGCCGACGGGCGAATGGAAATAATCGTCTTCGAGTGCGTTCGAAGGCGCATCGTAGATCGGTTTGGAAATAGTCGGTTTGGGCGTCGAATAAAAAAGCGAACAGCCGCTGGTAAAGGCAATGATCGTGGCGGCGAAGAGAAATAGTCCAAATTTCACGGTACAAATATACGACTCAACCTCAAGATGTTATTTCGTTATAACGAACTTCCCCGTATAAGAATTTTGCGAAGTGACAAGATCGAAATAATATGTCCCATTCGCTAAATGCGATCCATCGAAAATAGTTTGATGCATTCCCGCGTCTTGAAGCTGCGGCGTTGTTGAGTTTAGTATGTTCCCTTGAACATCGGTGTATAGAAACGACACTGTTGTCGTCGAAGGCAGTTGATATTGTATATTGACTAATCCCGGAGTAGGATTTGGAAAAACCTGTACTTGGAAGTTTGGAGATTGTGGTTGCATTACAGAAGAGAAATTACCGCCTGTTGTCGTACGATAGATATTACCACCACCACAAACTATTGCAACGCTGTCGTTAAGCATTTGAACCCCAACGAGCCATGGCGCATTTGGGATATATTGTCGTTGCCAAGTTTTTCCACTGTCGTTAGTCGAAAAAATGATACCCTTAAACGTGAAGTTTTGTGTCAACGCACCGACGACTAATCCATGTCTTTGATTACAAAATGAAAGTGAGCTGAAACCACTGTTTGCATCTACGAGACTTACTGTGTCCCAACTGGATCCGCCATTCGTTGTTTTTGCCACGTAAGCTGACAATGAAGCAGCAAATACTGCATTAGCACCCAGAGCTTGGCAACAAGATAAACTAACTGGTACTCCAGTGTAAACCTGAGTCCACGAAGCACCGGCATTGGTTGTTTTTGCACATAATCCTGCCGGTGGCCAATCAAGGTGAGGCGGATACGAAATAGGTTCACCGACAGCATAACACGTTACCGCGTCGCCAAATGATGCGTCGTTTGCTGCGACACCCGTCTGTATTCCTGACGACACATTCCAGCTTTTTCCTCCATCGATCGTTCGTTCAATATCCGGGCCGTCTATGATAAGACATGTATCCGGGTTGGCAAAAGCAATATGTCCGTTCCCTCCCGGTTTAGGGATAGATTGCCACGACATCCCGCCATCCGTCGTTTTAGAGACAGCGCCATTAACTCCTCCCGGTACATAAACTGAAAATCCTATGAGCGAAGTGACGAATTTGGTCGGATAACCGGGTACCGGAGTGGTCAAGGTGTCCCATGTTTTTCCCATATCGGTTGATCGGAGCAATACAGTGAATGATCCGTTTGCGGCAGTTGCATATCCAGTATCTTTCGATGGGAATTGCAACTGATCAATGTAGCCTCCGCCAGAGCCATAAATGGGATTCGAGAATACCACTTGCCACCCGCTCGTGGTGTCGGTCTGAACTAATTGTTTTGTTTGCGAATAACTTGTTCTGCCGAGAAGCAGAATGACTAATAAAGAGATATGCGATCTCACGTGCATATTCAAATACAATTACTGCATTCTTCGCCACTTCTCTTGTTCGAGACTCACAGCGAAACTCACTCTATGAATATTACCAAGCTGGTCTTGCGCGTTGAAGCTTTGAAATGCATATTCGATCGAGAGTTTTGGCAGATGTACACCGGCGCCGAGCGTCAGTTGTTTCGTGTCGGTATATCCGCCGCGAAGCGAGATGATATTTTTGAATGTATATTCCAACCCGAGATGAATATCGGCGCTGACAGGTCCGAGATGTGCTTCGGAAACAACGCCTCTATTTTCAAATCTGAGATCAATATCGGTAACGGGCATCAGAACGTGCGAGCCGTTGGAAAATATATCATAGAAATATGCGCCCCCAATTTTAATTGTCGGCGATACAAGTTCGCGTGTTCCGCTGGTATATGCAAGCAGTGTCGTGGTAATATCCTGCCCGACCGCGGCAAGAACGAGGTTTGGGAGCGCCTGATATTTTATCGCTGCATCGAAGCCGATACCCGTCGCGCTATTTTCGGGGTCAAGCTTTCGGACGATCACTTTCATCGTTGCGCCGTATGACAAGAGCGAATCGTGACGAGTCCCGTACGAAAAATAAAATCCCCAATCGTAATTGCCGAATGTCGTGACTTTGGAATAATCGAGATAATTTTCTCCGTCGAACGTGCCCGTACCCGAAACGTCGATAAATGCGTTTCGCGTATCTTTGATGTTATCAATACCGATGTGAAAGACGGAAAATGCAGCACCGGAATTTCTGCCGATCGGAATAGCGACAGCGCCGTAATCGTATTTTACCGTATTATCAAAGCGGGCTTCATGCATTCCCGTGATCGAGGGGTATTTTAATTCACTCAGCGCGGCAGGGTTCCAATATCCGGCGGTTGCATCGTTGGTAAAAGCGATCGCCGACCCTCCGAGCGCGAGCGATCGTGCCCCCGCACCAAGCTGCAAGAACTCACCTGCGTATGCGGCAAAGCTCTGAGCGTACATAGTACGACAGCTAAATAAGAGAATAAGTATGATGAAGATCCGCCTCAGCACGTCATTTATCTACAAAGAAATAAAGTGTTTAATTCATAAGGGATTGCTTTTTGACTTGTTACTAATTCCAAAGCCCAAACTTCTCCGGATATATCACCTTCCAAAATGTCAGCCCCTGTGCCGGACAAATAAACCTGGCTCTGTCAAGCTCTTGCGGATCATTCAGAAGTCGAGCGTATTCATCTTGTCCCAGCCTTCCTCTTCCTACTTCAACGATCCCACCAACAAGCGCGCGCACCATCCCGCGCACGAAGCGATTTGCAGATAACCACATCGTGATCGTTTCCTCACTCTCGATCATCTCGGTATTCGTAATGATGCACCTGTAATGATCGACATCATCGGAGAGCTTCGAGAATGACGTAAAGTCGTGTTCTCCCAAAAGCGCTGCGAATGTATGCTGCATCGCTTCTATATCCAATTCATAGGGTACTTGCCAAAAGTAATTTCTTTCAAGCGCGATTCGGCTTCTCGAAATTTGATACCGGTAGGTTCTTTCGTGCGCAGAAAAGCGAGAATGAAAATCAGAACTGACTTCACGGACATCCTTGATGACAATATCTTCACCTGTCAGTGCATTGAGCGCTTCGATAACTTTCCATAACGGGAGCGAATCATTAAGATCAACTTCGGTATGCGCAACCATTGCTTTTGCATGTACACCGGCATCGGTTCTGCCTGAACCGATGACAGTCACTATCTGCCCCGTCAGGCGCTGAACTGCTGTTTCGATCTCTCCCTGAACGGTTCTCTGGTTTGGCTGTACTTGCCACCCGGAAAACTCGGTGCCGTCATATTCCGCTAATAATGCTAATTTCATTGCATATAGTAACAGTTTTTTGATAATTACGTTATAGAAGTCGAATTTAAGTTTTACATTTAGGCAATATGTGTGGCATCGTCGGATATATCGGAGAACGGAAAGCACAACCGATCATTCTTGCCGGACTCAAACGGCTTGAGTATCGCGGATATGATTCTGCGGGCATCGCAACGATCGAACATATTCCCGCGAATGGCAAAGCGGCAAGTGAACAATTACTCGTAGTAAAGAAAAAAGGGAAAGTTACCGAGCTCGAAGAAGCTTTGAGAACATCGGTGAGCACTGCGACTGTTGGTATTGGCCACACTCGCTGGGCAACACACGGTGCGCCAAGCGATGTCAATAGCCACCCACATACAGATCAAAGCGGAACGATCGCGCTGATCCATAACGGCATCATCGAAAATTATTTCGCGATCAAACAAACCCTCCTCGAACGCGGACATACATTTAAAAGCGAAACAGATACAGAAGTTTTAGCCCATCTTGTCGGTGAATTCTACTCACAAGGCATGACGCTGACCGAAGCACTCCGTTTGGCGCTCAATGAAGTAGTCGGCGCGTACGGCGTTTGCGTTGTTTCGTCACACTCACCGCGCGAGATCGTCTGTGCGCGCAAAGGCTCGCCGATCGTCATCGGTATCGGCGACCGCGAGAATTTTATTGCCAGTGATGCTTCGGCGATCGTGTCCTATACGCGCGACGTTATTTATCTATCTGACGGCGAGATCGCTACCGTTACCGATACCGAAGTAAAGACGCGCACGATAGAAGATGTCGAGGTAAAAAAGGCGATCGAACAAATTACCATCAAACTCGAAGAGCTCGAAAAAGGCGGTTACGAGCATTTTATGCTCAAAGAAATCCACGAGCAGCCTTCTACCGTTCAAGATGCGATGCGCGGGCGTATTATCGCAGACGACGGGACAACGATCCTTGGCGGACTTCGCAATCACTTTACAACGCTCAGAAATGCAAAACGAATAATCATTACAGCGTGCGGCACGAGTTATCATGCAGGTCTGATCGGCAAATATATGCTCGAGCAGCTGCTGCAAATTCCAGTTGACGTCGAGTATGCAAGTGAGTTTCGTTATCGCAATCCGGTCGTTAATAGCGGCGATGTGATGTTTGTGATCAGCCAATCGGGTGAGACTGCTGATACACTAGCGGCAATGCGTGAAGGCAAGCGCAAAGGCGCACTGGCGCTTGGCATTGTAAATGTCGTAGGCTCGACGATCGCCCGCGAATCCGATGGCGGCGTTTACATTCATGCCGGTCCTGAGATCGGTGTTGCCTCGACAAAAGCATTTACATCGCAAGTGACGGTGCTCGCACTTCTTTCGGTGATGCTTGGCAGAATGAAAGGGCTTTCTGTCGTTGACGGGAAAGAATATATCCGCGCGCTTACAAGTTTACCGCAACAGATCGAAGGGTTACTGACCTCATGCGAAGAAACCATTAAAGCGATTGTCGAGGATTTCAAGCACGCCGATCATTTTCTCTATCTCGGCAGAGGATATAATTATCCCGTTGCGCTCGAAGGGGCGCTGAAGTTAAAAGAAATTTCCTACATTCACGCCGAAGGCTACCCTGCCGCCGAAATGAAGCACGGACCGATCGCACTGATCGATGAGAATATGCCGGTCGTTGTTGTCGCGCCGAACGATGATGTATATGAGAAAGTGCTTTCGAACATTCAGGAAGTCCGCGCGCGCGGAGGCAAGGTGATCGCCATTGCGAGCGAAGGTGATAGAGAGATCACTCGTCTTGCCGAGCAAGTGATCTATATTCCGAGAACGATCGCGATGCTTGTCCCGATCTTATCGGTTATCCCGTTGCAGCTGCTTTCATATTATATGGCAACAGCTCGCGGAGCGAATGTCGATCAGCCGCGAAATCTCGCTAAGTCAGTTACAGTAGAGTAACGATCGTAAATTAAAAACGCGCCGGGTGGCGCGTTTTTAATTTTGTTGTTGTGTTTTAAAATTTCGCAATACGAAAATCTTTTACTTTCGCGTTGTCTTTTAAGTTCTGGAGCCACTCCCCGAAAAATCGCTGTTCTTTTTCCTGTGCGAGATTCATAAAGAACTGTGGCTTTTGTTTGTTGTATTCGTTCTTATCGGTTGGTTTAAGCTCGATAAGTTTTGCAATATAATAACCGCCGACTCCTTTGACCGCAGGGGTAATATCACCGGGTTTTATATTATAGACGGCATTCAGGAGTTCATATTCGGTACCAAGCTGCGGGACTGACTCGGCAGGACCGGCAGTCAAGCGTTGAACGCGAAGCGTCGAATCTACAGAAACAAGCTTTTGCAGATCGTCACCAGGCTGAAGCATACCACGAAGCTGCTGTGCTTTAGAAGCAACGGCATCGACCATTCGCTGTTTGGCGACCTCACCCTTTACCACTTTCTTTAATTCTTCGTCAAGTGTACGCGTGCCTTTGGGAACAACATCCATCACCTGAGCAACGGTTGTTAGCCTGATATTTGCGATATGTACCGGCGAAGTAATATCACCGGGTGAAAGTTCGAATATATAGCTGGTGAACGGAGGGTATCCGAACATCGGCTGGCCTTTCTTCGTGACGAGCGGCGCATCAGAAATAACGCGAAGATCCATATCCTTTGCCGCCTGATCGAAGCCTTTCTTCTTTGCTTGCTCGGTAAATATCGTCGCTTGCTGCTGCGTCATGCGTGTAGTCTGCGAACTTGCCTTGATCTCGAGCGGTATCGTCTGGACAAAGATAGCGTTGTGTGTACGACCTTTATATTGATAAATGTCATACCCGCCGGAAGGTGTTTCGACCGGGCTGGCGACATCACCTATAGAAAGACCTGAAAGAGCCCTTGCACTGCCGGGAGGGAGTGCATTTTCAGGTACCCAGCCCATTTCGCCGCCGAATCGTGCATTCGGATCCATCGAATATTGGCGAGCAAGGTCACTAAATTTTGCTCCGGAACGGAGATCCGAAACAACCTTTTCAGCAAGAGCTTTTGCACTGTCTCTATTTTCATTTCCCGGTTTGCCTGGACTGATGAGAATATGCTTCAAGTGATAAAGCTCTTTACCGGTATCGGAAACCGAAGTAACGCGAACGACTCGAAGCTGGCCCTGCATTGTCAATGTTGAGATGACATCTCCGGGTTTTGCCGCAACAACCGAGTCGGAATTCACAAAGGATGACAGCATCTTCGGATCAAGGAGCGACGCCGGCTGAAACCCCGCTTCAGAATAATCACGGGCAAAATCCTGTAATGTGCTGTCGGTTTCAGTCAGTGGGATCGTCTTCCAACGATCGACAAGTGTTTTGGCACGATCGTTGATCGACGCAGAGTCTTTTGCTGTCGGGAGCTCGCGGAAGATCACAAATTTGATCCGGCGCCCTTCTTCTTGCTTATACTGCCACTTATGTTTTTCGTAGTAGTCGTTAATGTCGGCATCGGTAACTTTCGACAGATAATTTGTGTACTCCATCTGCGGCGTCGCGATCTTCACCAGATCGAACGTTGCTTTTGCATTCTGTATATCGAAGCGCTCCCACATTTCCGAATTGGTGGTGCGAATGGTTGAAAGAATGATATCCTGCAGTTTTTCGCGTTTCATTGCCTCGCGTACTCGGGCAACGTATGGCGTAAGCGTTGTGTCATATCTCGGATCGCGAAGGACCTGCCAATACTCCTGCTGATGGAAGTGTCCGGTGGAATCGATAAAACTTTTCTTGATCTCATCGGGCGGATTGTAGAACATCTTTTCACGAACTTCCTGATCGGTGATCGTGATGCCGTACTCTGTAAGTTTCTGGTCGATGAGCTTTTGTGTCAGGATTTCGTCCCACACTTTTTGCCCGACTTCGGATTCTTCATCATCGGTCAAGCTCGATTTTTTTGCTTCGTTGAGCTTTTGCTGGCGTGCTCCTTGATAGAGATCCTGATACTCTTTGTTGGATATCGGAAGCCCGTTGACCTCGCCTATTTCATCGCCTCGTGGACCACCGCTTCGGAAGAAATCGCCTTGTGCGCCCCATTCGAATACGATCATTAACAGAAATGCGCCTGCCAGACCTGCGAATATCACAGTCATCTTCTCGCGCATTTTATTCATTATTGCCATTTTGCGTGGTTTTTGCTATAAGATAAAAAGATTGCCCTACAAGCCCATTAAAATCGTTTATTCGACACGAGAAGTTCCTTTTTTCCGCGAAAAACACCTAACTGACCATTAGGTGTGGTAGTCACGTCCTTTCCAAACGACCGTCTTTTGAAAATACTGGAATGGGACACAAACAAGAAAGAATAATAAATATACCTGGTAGAACGGGAAACTCCATAAGAGCTTCTTTTGCCGGAGTGAGACCGCCATCGGGAAAACAATAAGCAAATCCCCTGCCCACTTGATCAAAAGCGTTAGAATTGCATATTGAAGAGGTAGCAGGAAAAAACCAAAGATCGAAGCTGCCATTCCAAGGTAACCGAGAGCCAGGATGAACCATCCTATGAACCCCAGCTCTTTAGCGCCGATGACCCAACGCTGTTTTTGCCGCCACCATGACGCGAGAGAACCCGGCGGTTTCGTCCGGACAAGCAAGTGCTTGTTTACTTTGAACTTCACTTTCCACTTCGAACGCCACATTGCCTGAAACAAGGCTACATCTTCGGTCACACTGAATGGGATACTTTCATACCCCCCGATATCAATATATGCCTGTCTTCGCAGCGAAAGGTTATTTCCAATGATCGAAACAGAAATGCCCATATTTATCCCCGACATGCTCATTCCGAGAAGCTGCATCATTTCAATAGAGACGACTGCGGAAGACACCTTATTGGAATTCAGTATAGTAACGCTTGAGACCATCCCGGTATCTTCATCATAATAAAGAAGATATTCTTTGATCCATTGAGCGGGTACTTCGCAATCAGCATCGGAAATAAAAACAAATTCTCCTTTCGCGGCATTAATGCCCTTGATAAGTGCATTTACTTTTCCTCCTTCGTTGGGCTCACCACGAAGACTAATTACTTCGAGGTTTGTAAGCTTTGTTTTCCAGTATTGTAACCGTTCCCCTGTTCTATCATCAGAATGATCGTCGACGACAACAATCTGCAAACTCTCGGCAGGATAATCAAGTTTAGAAAGAGATTCAAGGCATTCGTCTATATTCTTTTCTTCGTTACGTGCGCAAACGACAACCGATACTTTTTTGACTATACTTGAAATGGCACTGACAGAATTTCTACGTAATCCGCGGCGAATTCCAACGACAAAACATGCCAAAACGACAAAGTAAACGATCGAAAGTATGACAAGGGTCATTCTGCCGGAATTAACGCGATGAAAATCTGGACGTTACTGCCATTCGATCACTTCGGCATGAAAATCGAGGAGTACGACATTCGGGTCTTGCGTGTGCAATTGCATAACGATCTTATCTCCTGTCGCGAGTTTGCCTGTTCCTTTTGGGGTGCCCGTAAAAAGAATATCACCTAATTTCAATGAGCATCGTTGCGAAAGAAAGTTTACCATCATTTCGGGGGAAAAGATCATCTCTTTGGTATTCCCTCGCTGGCGGAGCTCACCGTTGACAAACAATGAAAATCCGATATTCTCAAATGGCGGTGCACCGTCGTATGGTATGAAGTGGCTTACTTGCGCGGAACCGTCGAATCCTTTTGCGAGTGTCCACGGAAGCCCTTTATTTTTAAACTCTGTCTGCAAATCCCGCATTGTCAGGTCTATCCCAACTCCGTAGCCATAAATAATTTCGCTTGGGTCGTATGCATGAATATCACGACCACCGCCGCGAAGCAGGAGCACAAGCTCCGCTTCAAATTCCAATGAATCTGTTCCGGGTGGATACTCGATCACATTGTACGATCCGTGCCGAAGCGCACATGCCGGTTTAACAAAAATGATCGGGTTCGCCGGGCGCTCATTCCCTAATTCAAGAATATGATCGACATAATTACGCCCGACACAATAGATCGTCCCGCTTTCTATCGAATATTCTTCCTGATGGTCAACGTCAAAAATGATCTGCATTTATTCTATGGCTTCCACTGACTGTACGAATATACTGCTTGATATAGCATATTACATTTAAACTGCTTGTCCTGCCGCCCAGCCGGAAGACCAAGCCCATTGAAAATTATAGCCTCCGAGCCACCCTGTCACATCGACAACTTCGCCGATGAAAAATAATCCCGGTATGCTGCGAGCTTGCATTGTCTTCGAAGATAATTCTTTCGTATCCACTCCTCCGGCAGTGACTTCGGCTTTTGTAAAGCCGGCCGTCGTGCGAGGCATTACTTGCCAGTCGGTTAATGAGAGGCCAAGTTTGATGAGATCATCATTAGAACTTTGCGAAAGAGATTGTTTGAGTGAAAGATCATCTTTCCACAGCTCCGCCATTCGCTTTGGCAGATATTTCAACAGCAACGACGATACAGTGCCATCGCGTTTTAACGATTCAATGTGAAGAGTATTTCCTGAACTCTTCGCTGTCAAATCGACTGAAAACGGTGACACGCTATCCCAATACGAGGATATTTGCAATATAGCAGGTCCAGAAAGTCCGGTATGAGTAAAGAGCAGGTCGTCGCTGAATGAAATGGCACCGATAGAAACAGAAACAGGAAGCGAAATTCCTGCTAATGATACGTAATGTTTTTCGTCATTCTCATTCCAAAGTATCGGCACAAGCCCCGGCCTTGGAGTAATAACATTGAGCCCGAATTGTTTTGCAACATCATACCCAAACCCCGTTGCGCCCATTTGCGGAATTGAAATTCCGCCCGATGCTACCACGAGAGATTCGCATTGATACTCCTCACGTTGCGTAATAACCGAAAAATAATCATTCTTATCAATATTTGCGATCATTTCACCGCACTTGATCTCCACGGACGCATTTCTGCATTCACCCAACAGCATATCGAGAATTTGTTTTGAACTTTTTTTGCAGAATAACTGCCCTTTCTTTTTTTCATAATAATCTATCGAATATTTCTTGACAAGCTGAATAAAATCGAATTGCGTGTAACGGGAAAGTGCAGAGCGGCAAAAGTCCGGATTTTCAGAAAGAAAACAGTGCGGATGAATATCAAGATTAGTAAAGTTGCACCTACCCCCGCCTGAAATTAGAATTTTATTACCGACCTTCGTCGATCGTTCGAGCACTAATACCTTCCGTCCTCGCTTCCCGGCTTCGATAGCACACATCAGCCCTGCCGCGCCGGCGCCAATAACGATCACATCAGCAAATATACTCATCGCAAATGATCAAAATACTTTCAGACGGATATCAAAACCCGCTGTGATCGTCCGCGTCGGCGGGACGAGTGCTCCTGTTGCTGCAGGCGTTGTGCGTTCATAACGGTAAAATGCTTCGATCGTCAGCTGCTGATTGATGTCATAGCTAATGCGCGGCTCAACGAGCGTTTTTGTAATTCCACCGTTTGCCGTTCCGGCAAGATTCGTCAGAATATTATCGAACGTATAATAGACGTCGCTTGCGATCGTTTCGCTGAAGTTGAATGTCGCGCCAAAATTATTTTTTAGGTTCAGCTTTAAGAATGGTACAGACAGGCCTGCTTTTTGGAAATTTGCTGTTAGCCCGATAGTCGTTGAGAGCCGCGATGTAATTCTATTGAAGGAATAATCAGACGCCCAATCGGTTTGCGTGTCATAGTTTGTCGTTACGCTTAATCTTCCACCCCAGATCTTATCCCAACCAAGATCAAACGCAATAAGAGGTCTGAATCCGTACGTGATCGTCTGTAAGGTCGTCAACTCTTCGACATCGCCCGGATTTAATTTAAAGACGCGTTTATACCCACCGTTATATGCAGACCGGAATGAGGCGCGATCGGCAAATGAAAAGAGCGGGAATTTCTCTAAGCCCGACCAAATGAATGAATAATTCAGCCGCGGTAAATATTCGCGTAAAAAACCACTAAAAAATGGCAGCGTCTCGAAGCCTTCCATAAAGCTTTGCACTTGAAGCTGATTCTTTAATTGCGCCGGCATCAGATCTCGTTGTGCTTGCGTCACGTATCCTGCAGCACTTGCTTTCTCATCCCATTTCTCGCCGACACGCTGGATGCCGCTCTGGCTGACATTAATAAATGGCAGCGGTGGTATCGAAAGGAATGTCCGAGAAACATCGCCGGTCTTCATAACTTGCAGCGGATTGATGCTCCCGTTAGAACCAATGCGCAGCGCATCTCGCTCGTCGTAACTGAATGATGTTTTCCAGTTGAAACGAATGCTCGCCCCGGTCCAGAGCGGGCGGCTTGTTGAAAGCTCAAGCATATTCGTCTGTGTAAAGACATCGTTAATATCTACCGTGCGTCCCAACGGATTATCTTGTCGCAACCCGTGACGCACTCCAAATTGAATGAATGGGAACGTCGGTATAAATTTTATCAGCAGTCTTCCGCTTGGGTCCGTAATAAGTCCGAGCTGATATGCGCGCGATGGTCCATTCCCGTCATCTTCCGGAGCGAATATGCCCTTCGCCAACATATTCGAAATTCCCGAACCAGACCCTTGCAGCGCACCGTTGAGGCTATAATTGGTTTGCACAAAATTGAATTTCGTGCCATTCCAGTCAAAGAATGGTTTTTGAATAAGCGCTTTCGCAATGTCTTTGGCAGTTATCGGCGGCTCTGATGCCACTTCTTCTTTGGGAAGCTCCGGCGGCTCTACAGGCAAGAGTACTGTATCACTTACCGAAAGATCATCACGAATACCTTCGGTACCAATACCGAGAACGTGATGCAATGTATCTTTGAAAGCAACAGGCGCACCCCCTGCATTTTTCTTAATCGTATCCATCGGTGATGGCAGCTGATACGGTGAAGGCGTTGTCCGTTGTCCCGGTGCATCACCGATCCTTCGTAATCCTGGTCGCCGTTGCTCAACGGGTTGCTCACCTTGTTCGGTAAGGGACTGATCGGGAGTCATTCTGGGTTGCCCCGGACGCTCAACCTGCGAACCGCCTCTCGTGCCGGGTTTGTTTTTCACAGAACCTCCTCCGGCATCGCCGCCGAAAATATCGATACCGAGTTCACGAAGATTTAACTCAACTCCGGTACTGATCGTATTCCTCCACTGTCCGGTTCGGTCATTTTGGAATCCGGTCTGTGCGTCATACCATCGGTATTCGACATTATAATTAAAAAGCGGACGCAAATACTTATCGAGCCAAAATATCCACGGGAGCCGAGGGGTCGTTGATAACTTAAATCGCTGAACGGCAGAAAAATCTTTCCCCGGATCGACAAGCTTTCCGTGCGTAAAGAAAATATCGCCGAGTATGGCTTTGAACGGACGCTGATAATAATACAGTGAATCGTATGGATTAAAAACCTGACCGGTTGTCGAATCTACATAGGAAGAAGCGTTCGGCTTAGGGGTTGTCTCGAGCAACGCAAGATTACTCGTCACGTCGAGCGAATAATCTATCTGCGGCGAAAGAAATCCATTCTCCGTTAATTTCCAACTGAACGCCATCGTTCGGTTCATCGTGAATTGCCTGTTGACGAACGGCACAAGACTATTTAAGATATCCAGCGTATCTTGCAGATTGGACGTCCCAAAAAATGAGAGTGTGGAAACTCGGTTAATATAATGCAGTCTACTTCGCGAGGCATTGGCTCCGAGTGTTAAGTGTTGAGGCAGAAAGTTTATCTTGTACATCGAATATCTGCCAATATCGAATGTAGCAGGATTGACCCAATTCAACGGAGAGAACGATGGCGGAGTGATCGGGAGGTCATAGCCGATACTTCCTGTCCAGCCCCATTTTCTATAATATTCGTAGATCGGAGAGCGTGTAAATTCTTCGCCGTACCCGAAACCATATACCAACCTATTGACAAATACCGGCAATAAGAAAAAGCTGCCCGGGAAATTAAACTGAACGCCTGTCGCACTGACGCTATTACGAACTGTCAGCGTCTCGTTCGTCAGTCGAATTGAATCTTGAAGATGCTTCGCAAGCGCAGGCGTGATCAGGCCATCGGTTTGCGATTGAGATATTTTGTCGATCGCAGCCTGCACTTCTACATCTGTGTTAGGAACATACTTCGGAGAGAGCAGAGACTCGGTATGCGAAAGTACGAGTGGAAATTTTGTCCGGTTTTCGAGCCAGCTGGGCAAGATCTTATTCATTTGGAATTCACCGGTGATCCCCCAGCCCGATGTCAGGGTACGGGCAGCGTTAAAGCGCTCATCAACGCGGTGAAAATCAGGACGCTCATAAATAAAATTAGTCGTGACCGAACCGAACTCAGCCAATTTCGCCTGAACGCTCCCGTTCATTGCATAATCGGCTTTATCGTTGGCTTGAAGTAAACGAAGTTCATCGAACCAAACATCCGTTGTGAGGCAATTACTGCCGCTTTCGTTATCGATACCGAGCACAAAGTACGGAGCGTTCGTCACGTTCGGATATCCAACGACACGATAGAGTGAGCCGAAGTAACCATCATTTGCGGCCTGAGTAACGGTCGTCCCATAATTCGGCTTCGTTGCTTTGAGCGAAGCGAGGGTGCTGAAATCTACGTGTATGTTCTGCCAGTCACGAGTAAGCGGGCGACGGTATTCGTAATAATTGTATTTATCACCACCAAAACGAAAATAGACCCAGACCTGATTTTTGGTATCTGTTACAGTCGTTGGCATGGAAAGATCGCCGTGAACCCAGATCGCCATCGAACGATAATTAAAGAGATCGTTCGGCGATGGAAAAATTCTGACCGCTTCACGCTGCGAACTATCAGGTACACATCTCAGATGCAATGCAAGTGATTGCTCGTTGCCATATACAACAGTTGCCTGGCCAGCCAATTGATCGCGCGCCGCACCGGGAGGCGATGTATAGTTCGTCGGCGGGCCGGTATTATTTTCAACGCTGACGTAATCGATCGAAAGCGAAGTATCTCCTGCCGGATTGTTCGGATTCAGCCCGACAAGTCCGCGACCCCACTGGCTGCCGAACAGACCGATGTCAAATAAACTCAGGTGCACCGGTTTTTGAACGCCATTAAACCAGAGCCGGAAAAACTGAAGATTTGAAAAAGATGAATCGAGATTTCCAACAGTCCTTTTGAATGATGTTAATGGTATTCGGAATTGATACCAATTATCATTTGGTCCTCCGTGAACTGTGGTGCCAATGATATATGGGTTATTCGTCGGGTCAATGGGGATGTCGTATTCGTAATAGCTATTATCAAGATCGAGCGCAGAATTTCCGTTGAGATCTTCGGTGTCGGGCACACGAACATTTCCGCTGACAGCGTCTTGCGAATTGCCTTCCGTGCCATTGATATTGTCATACACCTGAGAATTCTGAGTGTAGCTATAATCGTCATTGTTCGGGTCAGCAGATGTCGAGCCATACAACTGCTGTTCGTTCGGCGTTGACGGTCCGGCATCCGGTATCGTATCGAGACCGTTGTCCTCGCCCGGATCGTAGCGGCCGTTGCCGTTCTTGTCCTCGGTTTCGAGTTTGCCATCAGGAATGACATCTTCTGAAATTTGTCCCATATCCAAATGGAATGACGCGTTGGGCGGCAGAGCCGTGAGGTCAGTATTTGAAAGATTCATCCAGAATTCAACAGCATCAGTATTGGTCGATTGCACATTGAGGCCTTGCTGATACTGCATCAACCCTGCCCACGTGTTCTCCGGCGCTTCGGTCAGATCGGGACTGTGATTATAAATACCTTTACGATTCGTCGGGTCAAAGACGACATCCATTACCTGAGCGAAAGTTGTCGGGCTTGCCACGCTTTTGTTCGGCATAATATCCTGAATACGCACGATCTGCGGCTGTGCGGCATACCAAAATATCTTTGACTTGCGCGCATTGATCTGATCCGCGGTGAACCCGCTTGTCTGATACGACTGAACGATCGGCTGAGAGCTGTGCACCCAACGCGCATAGCTCATCGAGAGTGGGAATTCGTTTCTGCCGCCTTCAAAATCATCCAGATAGGCAATACTCGCACCGTTATCGACGGGCATCGGCGATTGTTCGGTGTTCGGATTCGGGATCGAAAGCGCGGCGTCAAATTTAAAATTCAATTCCGATTTATCCCGAAGATTGAAGATCGGAATTGCGTTAAGCCAATTCGTCAATGCCGGAATAGTGATCTTATAACTTTCATCCGTACCGAGTATCCAATTCGAAAGCGGTTCTTCGCCTTGCCGAGTTTTGATCGTCGGCAGATGCATCGAGTAATTCATCAGTGAAAATCCGATAAGCCCGTGATCGAGGATCGGAAATTCGGCGCGCAGGCCGACCAATGTTTTTGTCGATGTCGTAAAAATATCATGCGTATCGTATTCGACACTGATCTGCCCCGACGATGCAAGATCAGGGTTAAGCAGTGTGAGCGTCCCACTATTGACATCGACACGGTAATCAACACCCTCCTGAAGCTGTCTGCCGGCAACGCTGACGCGAACACTCCCATCGACTATATTAAATGCGTTCAAGTTGATGATCGTCGAAGAGCCGCCGGAGTATTTGCAATCAATAGAGATATAATTATTTTTTGTTATTGCGTCGCTGTTGCGAACATTTTCAGGCGCTGTCTTATAAATGATCGGAAGATAAAATGTCGAGTCGCCGTAATACTTTGCATCGATTCGTCTCTGCTGAGCCAGGTAATCAAGAATCCGTTTGCCAAATGGTTCGAGATATGGGAAAATAAGTGTACCGGTGCGGGTATCGAGCAGCGGCGAAATACCGCCGATGACATCGAATGCTCCGTCAGGCACACGAGCATTCGTGGCATTATCATAGCGGTCGAGTCCCATTACTGAGAGCGCTTTGTCAAGTTTTTTATTGGCTCCGCGAACATATTCATAGACATTTCCTGTCGGGAACGTGTAAGCAACTCGTGCGCTGAAACCCCGCGGGTCAACATTGGTCGCACCAACGTAGTATGTATTCTTCAAAAGGTTTTTCCACGACGGAGCAGATGCCGCATTTGGAATTAGATTCTTTGGTTTTAATAATTTTAACACTATCGTATCTTGCGAACTAGCTGCCTGATCTCCAAACTGGAGACCTGTTTGAGGTGGAAGTAAATAACTTACAGCATAAGCATCATAGTCCGAAGGTTCTTGGTATAAGGTGATAACACCCGTCTTGGGGTCAACTCGATACTGTGACGTATCGACTTTTATCATCGGTCCCGAGGCAAATGACAGGTTGTCTGCCCCATTGTTGAAATACTGCGGGTAAACAGCTCGATAACTTTGTCCAACAGGTATGGGCTTTAGATCATACCATGCTTTCACCTGCTCCGGCCGCGTGTTACCCGTTGGAATATTTGTAGTACTACGCCACAATTCTACAGAGGCAGCATTTACGACATCTGGGTTTCCAGTGCCAAGAGGAATAGTGCTATAAACTTGTTCGAAAAGCGGAATGTAAGATGAATCAAGAAAGTAAGAATTTCTTCGGTAATTTGCGGGCTGAATGATAAAATCTGTTCCTGCTGAACTTCCCGGTCCGCCGCCGAATGTTTTTGTTTGCCGTTCGCCTTTTTTCTGCGCTGCGATCGCCGTCAAATACATCGGCCCAAAACGCATCACGCCCTTGAAGCCGAAAAGCGCACCCTGTGTGCCGATATATTTCGACGGGGTCGTCAGCGAAACATTGCCCGCTTCGATAGACTGGATGATCTCTTCGGGGTATCCTTGATAGCTCAGCTTGAACAGGTTATCGAACGAGAATTGGCGAAGGCTTCCAAAGTCAGTACTTATCTTTACTTTGTCTCCGATCGAGCCTTGGATATTCATATTCACTTCCTGACGAAAATCCAGGCCTGTTTCAGAACCGTTAAAATATGCGCCCGTCGTTTGCAGGAATTGATTGTCACGATACGCAAGATGAATCGCAACGTCTCCATTGACACGCAGATTGATCGACGGCTTTCCGAAGATCGTCGGGACAATCGACGGAGGGATCGGAATCTCGACGTGACCGTAATCGCTGAGTATCCCCGGCGTAGTATTTTGCTGTGTGCCGGTTGTCCCTGTTTTAGAGCCGGTCGACGTAGAGGCAGAAGTCGAAGTATAATTCTGTGCTTCTTTTATAAAGCCATCATGAAGATTTTGCTCTCGCTGCTGCTCAATATATTGGTCGAGAGAATAAGTCTGAGGAACATCTGCATCGGCACCAAGCAGTTGGTCGTGAATGGTAATATTTCCTGCAGAATCAAACTCTAATTTGCGCTGGTTCGGCGACGGGGGATAATCCCCTTTTGTCGGCGGTACGACTTCTGCTGACGGGTGCATCGGGTGACGCGGTGCAATGAGAATGACGCTATCCTTCCCGCCAAATTCAGGTATCAGAGAACCGAAAAACTTACCGACTTTACCAATTGCATTTGTGATTCCGTTCGTCGCAGAGTCAACGGCGCTGACTGCGCCAACTTTCGATGTGTCTTGATTTTTTGTCTGGTCGGTAGTTGATTTCTTCAGCGCAGAACAGGAGTCGAGCACCATGATGAGCGCAAAGAGTCCGGGAAGGAGGTACAGAGACATTCGGCGAAACAAGGTGTTGCCGAGGCCAAGCGAAAATTTGATATGAAATGATGCTGCCCGCTTCACCCGCAGGAAGAATTGATCGAAATATTACGCTCCGGGGCGTTTTGTCCCGGGGCGGTGCTTAGTACCAAGTCTGTAGTCAATTACAAGTTGGTGTAATCAGTCGCAATATTCGATATATTCCTCCGCGATGTTAGTTTAACTCCAAAACCTAACAGTACCATAATTTTCGCCGTTCCGACGGATTTCATTGAAATGCCACAGTTTTTGATGAACAATTTATCATTAACTATTTCGGATACCTAATCCGTTAGAAAATATAGGTACTGCATTCGGTTTCCCCTATGAATCATTTCTCTTAAGGCTCACGTTAAACTACAAGATGAGTTTCAATTCCGACAGTGCAACAATCGGTGCCAGATGGCGCTCGCCCCTGAAACTATGGCGGTACTTGCTCACCGCTCACGTCGGCCCGTTCCTGCTTGCCTTTACCGTGATTATGTTCGTTTTCTTGCTGCAATTCCTGATGCGTTTCATCGATCAGATCGTTGGCAAAGGCCTCGATCTCTGGACGATCGTTCAGTTGATCGCATTGAACCTCGCGTGGATGGTGGTGCTTGCACTTCCAATGGCAGGCCTTGTGGCAAGCCTGATGGCATTCGGCTCACTGTCCTCAACACAGGAGGTCACGGCAATGAAAGCCGCCGGAGTTAGTTTTTTTAAGATGCTCATTCCCATCTTGGTTGCGGCAACAGCACTTGCATATGGAAATCTTTGGTTCAACAATGAAGTCCTTCCCAATGCAAATCACCGCGCCAAAGACCTCATGTCGGATATTCAACGCAAGAAACCGACGTTCGTTATGCGGCAAGGCGAGTTTACCCCAAGCGATGCACTTCCCGGGTATGCGATCTATACAAAAAAAACTTTTCCTAATTCAAATAATCTCGAAGGGATCGTTATTTTCGACCATACATCACTTTCGGAGACAAAAGTAATAACTGCAAAAACGGCAACATTTACTTTTACACGTGATTTTGCAAATCTCGTGATGAATCTCAAAGACGGAGAATTCCATCAAGCTCCGACTGTCGGAGGCAATCAATATCGCAACGGAGTTTTTACGACCTATCAAGTTCGTATTCCTACTTCCGGGTATGATTTTCTCCGTCAGGAAAGTTCAGAACGTGGCGATCGGGAACTTTCGGCGAGCGATCTCCTTAAATATGTCCACTCACGAGATACCGTCGCCACGAGGCAAAAAAAATCATTGTTATCGGTTCTCGGAAATTATTACAAAGGCATTACTTCTTTGTCGCCGGACCCGACGCCATCTGCTCCGAACCCGAATGTTCAACCACCGAAACGAGAAATTGGAGCAATGCTGAGACAGAATATTTTTGAGGTCACGACGATCAGCGCTCAAACCTATGGCACTTTGCTCGATGCAGGCAGCTATATGGTAGAGGTTCATAAAAAGTATGCCCTGCCGGTTGCTTGCTTGGTATTTGTCCTTGTCGGAGCGCCGCTCGGCGCACTTGCCAGACGAGGGGGAATGGGGATCGGCGTCGGATTTTCTATAGGCTTCTTTATTCTGTATTGGGCATGTCTGATCGGTGGCGAGAAACTTGCCGATCGCGGGATCATTGCCCCGTGGCTCGGAATGTGGATCGCAAATATCATTCTGAGCGTGCTTGGCGTTTATTTGATCTTTCGGGTGATGAGAGAGCGACAAGGTTTGGGAATTTCAATTGCTCCGTTATTTAAACGATTTCGAAAGAATGTATAAAATATTTTTCTTCCTGTCTGCTGTTTCGCTTTCGGTTGCACTATTTTCGTGCTGCGACCCAAAGCCGCGCAATTCCTACCCCGCAGTCATTGATTCAAGTTTTTCGTATCGTGCCATTAAGGATGCGTTCACTCTATCAAGCGGCTCGGTTGATTCTCTATATTATCCGGTTTATAGTATGAATATCACAAATACTGGTTCTGACGCAGATTCATTCCAACTTGTTATTGATCCGTTGAATGGATATTTGCCGCTCACGGTATCGGAGTTCGTTCAGCCGGGCGAAACAAAATTATTTAAAACCTACGGTCCACTTGCCTCCAACGCGCTTGACTCTGCGAAGCAACGGTATTATGGCTTTGCATTTTCTACACCGGACAGTATGAATTTAACTGTCATCCGTCCTTCGGTAACGATCGCCTACGGTAATTCAATAACAGGCCCTGAAAGCTGTGGCAGCCCCGGCACAACACTCACCGTGAATATAGATAGTCTTGGAAAAAAATAGTCGTTTATGGGAAATGTAATTATGGGAGTGAAAAAATAACAGGGGTTATTTTCCCTGCTTCAACGTGAATTTGCTGCTTCTTTGTAATGTCCGGTCCCCATTTATACGAGCCAATTCTACCATTATTATCTTTTACTTCTTCGATGTTCCAGTTATCACGCCACAGTGTTAACGTATAATCTCCACCCGGAATGTCTGAGATCGTGAACGAGCCTGTCGAGTCTGTGATTGCGTAATATGGGTTCTCGGCAGCAAAAACAAACCCTTTCATCCAGGGGTGAACGTCACATGCAACGGACAATAAACCGGCAGTTTTAATTTGAACTTCCCGGTCTGGGGATCCTTCGGGCTGCGCTTCGTTCGAGACCGTTTGGTCGCCTTTTCGAATATGATAATTATGAAGTACCTCATCGGAATTACTGACTGTCATCATTGCGCCCACAGGGATAATTTGCACATGAGGCAAAAAGTCACAGCCCTTCTGATCGAGCGAATGTCTTACCAAGAGAAAGGCTTTGCCCTGGGATATATGCTCGATACCGACAATACATCCTGCAATGCCCGAATCATTACCTATGGCAGCGGGATTGCGATGCGATGCTCCGCAAACATCCTGATCTTTTTGAGTCTCGATCATCATTATCGAAGGACGCTCGCCCGCAAGCCTTACAATCCCCTGTATGCTTCCCCCATTTGTGACCGAAATAACCGAATACGATGAAGTGGGCGGTAAATTTTCATCTTCTTGCTTTTGGGAACAACTGCTAGCGAAGATGAGCAATAATAATAAAATGATCGGCTGTACTCGCATTGAGATGTTTTTACTTGAATAAGGGAAACGTCTCATTTCAGGAAATCGCTTCATTACTTCAATTACTAATTCGAACCTCAAAAAAAACAGCCCCGCACGTAGCGGGGCTTTGGATATTTCTGTGTTATAGATTGACCTAAGTCAACGCGCCGCAAGCTTTCGCCCGCGAACGCGACTTATTAAACCCGCCGTGCCTTTGTTTGGTGCTAGTGGTTTGGCCATGAACGACTCAGCCGTCGGCATTTCCATCCGAGCCATTGCCGCTTCGTAATCCCCGTTGGGAAGCACGTATTTCGGACTTCCGCCGATCGTCGCGTATGGAGATGGCGACGGCACTACATCAGTGCCGATCGAATGCAGATATTCTTTAACCGCTTGGATCTGCATCTTTGCATTACCGCCAAGGATCACAGGATCGGCTGCCGCTTGTTTGCCGCCGCTGATCCAAAAAGAGGTCATCGGTGTGCCGGGCATAATGGAATCAGGCCGTGCGAGCCAGACATCGAGCCACTCCGGACGAATACGTTTTTTTACATTCGTCAGGTTCGGCGATTTTGCTTTCGATTCTTCAGAAGCATTGACATAATGGCACGAAAGACATTTCAGCTTATCGAACAACTCTTTCCCGTGCGGTACAAGTGTTTGATTGACCGGATAATCGTAACTCGTGAGAACAAACTGACGATCGTGCATTCCTAAGAAATAATTCGTCGCCGTTGAAATATCACCGTCGCTAAATCCGAAACTTGGCATTCTGAGTTTTACAAGCGGGCGAATTTTAAATGGTCCTTGTAAAAATTGATGCAGCCAGTTCTCTTGGACACGGCTTCCTTCTGGCCCGAGGTATGGCGGTGCAAAATATGCAAGATTCTGATCACCGGCGAATTTATCATTGATAAATTTTGCAACATATCCGCCGCCTGCTTCAATCTTGTGGCAGCCGACACAATTATTCCATTCGACGAAGAACCGTCCTTTATCAAGGGCTACCTGAGTCGGATCGTCTTTTGAATCTGCATACCCCGGTGCAATATAGGCGCCAGTTTGTGAACGCAGGAACACCGAAAGCGCGTATGCTTCGTCAACTGACATTTGGAAATTCGGCATCTTCTGATCGATACGCTCGGTCTTATACACGCGAGAGTTCATCATCTTCCCGACCGTCCAGGTGTACCAGTCCTGATCTTCGTGGATGTTTTCGCCTTCGACATTACCGAGTTCGAGCCCGGCCTTTTTGAACATCGTTCTCCAACCGCCGAGTGTCTTGCCATCAAGATCCCCATAGAATAATTCGCCCGGAGTCTTTTTCCCGAACGTCGAGAGCGGGACCGAAACTTTCGCCTCGTGCTCCATTCCTTTTATTTCGTGGCAGCCAAAACATCCGTAACCTCGAATCAACTTTTCACCTTTGGCGACAAGTGCATGGTCAGTTATGTCAGCAGAAAACGAATTCTTCGCCGAATCATTTGCCCCGGTATGAGACATCACAAAAGCCGTAAGGTCGCTTGCTTCCTCATCAGTGAGCCTGAGGCTTGGCATTCGAGAATGTGCAAGATAATTCTTCGGGTTCTTTATCCAATCGAATACCCATTCTGCCGTAACCTTCGAGCCTTCTTTATTCAGATCGGGCCCAAAGCTATCCCCTTCTTTCAGGCGCAGCCGATCGTTCGATTTATATTCGTCAATTGCATGGCAAGCAATACATCCGGCATCAAAGAACGTCTGTTTGCCGCGCGCTATATCTCCCCCGCCGGAATAATGCGCTAACGGTGAATAATTCGAGCCCTTCGCCTGATCGACAATGAATGCGGTGATCGCGGTCGCTTCCGGATCCGAAAGCATAAAATTTGGCATTCTGGTATTATGAGACCAGCCGCGCGGATTCTTGATCCATTGGTATATCCAATCGGGTGTGACTTTCTTAGTAATACTCAGCAGCGATGGTGCTTGCCCCGGCGTCGTTTCGAATCCCGGCATTGTGTGGCATCCGTAACAGCCAAACCCGACAAAAAGCTTTTTACCCTGCGAGATATAATTTGCTCCTTCGAAGTCATACTTTCCGGAGTGACAATTCTGACAGGACGATTCTATATAATGACCGGTAAGCAATGGCTGCTCCCAATGGTGCTCGAAGCCGTGAGCAAAATCGGTCGATACGATCGACGGGCCTTGCCCACCATGACATGATGTGCAACCAAGCACACCGGGAGCTGTCGGCTCTCCTAACTTATGTGTTTTTATATATAGGTCAACTTTGGGATGAATACGGAATAGTGCCGACACGACTGCAACTGTCGTATCTTTATTTACTCCGAGTTTTTCGATCTTGTAGTGATCTTTATCGTTGTATTTATTTGCCTTCAACCAATTCTTGATCTCAGTGGCATCGGTCGAGACAAGCGTGTCATTTCTGAAGAGCGGATCGGCGTAACTCAGATGGCATGTCTCACAACGATCGACACGCATCTTCAAATTACCAAAATTCGTCTGCTCATAATTAAAAAGAAGCGTCTGCCTGATAGCGATCGGCATATCGTCAACCGATTCTATTTTGCGATCAATGGCAATAACTCCGGCAAAAACAGAGTCATAAACGCCCTGAGCTTTCTTCTCGCGAGCCTGATACGGAAGAGCTTGCGTCCGAAAATAATTGCCGCGCTTGGCAGTATCCGCAGTAACAACTGCCCCTTCTTTCGCCATCTGGGCTTCTAACGCGCGAAGAGATTTTCCCGCACCTGCCGTGTCTTTATGCTGGATACGATCTTCATCGAGATTATAATATGCTTCGTCGGCACGGCTCTTTGTGAATGTATAATCGCGCTGTGCCTGCGCGATCTCTTTGTCCATATCATCAAGCTTTGAAGCGATCGTCAGGTATTTGTCGGATTCCATTGCCTTTTTCGAATCGGCAAGCTCTTTACGAACCGATTTGCGGACATCAACCGGGATCTTGGTTACTTCTTTTTTGCGCTCAATCTCGAGGCGGGTTTTCTTGAAATCTTTGAAGTCCGCCTGAATATCTTTCCACGGACGGCGCGTCATCGCTTCATTGAGCACAGCCCAGACCGTAAAGGCGAACAGCATCATAGATAAGATGCCATATATTTTGGTGTACGAGCGCTGTTCTACCGGTATTTCGCGGCGAACAGCGAACCATTTTGCCGGATTCCACCACGGAGCTTTTTTTGGCGCAGGGTTGGTCATACTCATATTCGCTCTAACAATCGAAATCTATCTGTAAAAATTTAAATATCAAAGAACAGATCGTGCCCGAAGCCGAACACCCAAACATACTTGATATTGAATGCCAGCCGCAAGAACATCTTGATCGGAAGTCCTGCCATCATCAGGAATAAGGCTGCGGTCGTCGCATATTTCCAAACGCCCATTGCCTTGAGAATCAGCGATCTATCTTTATACTTCTTCCACACCCACATCGGAAGGACAACGAGGTAGCCGATGATCAGTACCCCTCCGAGCAGTACTTGTATCAGGTTGAATGAACCATCGACATTTTTTGTCGGAACATTAAATAATTTTTCGAACAGATCGACATTCGTCAGCGCGACGACCCGATGCGTATCCCAAAATTCCCACGGCCAGAAGAAATACCAGCCAGGCCCGCGCATAAATGTTCCGAGAACGATCAGCGCGACCCATAAGATCAGAAAACCGATACTATAAATCGAAATTGCAAACGGACGGTCTTTGAACGTGTAATAGCCATTCCCTTTCGGGTTTATATCGAGATATGGGACAAGAATAAGTCCGATGATGATAAAGGTGGGAAGCATAACTCCCGCGATCCACGGATCGAAATAGACAAGCATCTCCTGTAAACCGAGGAAATACCACGGCGCTTTCGACGGATTTGGTGTCAGCGTCGGGTTCGCAGGTTCTTCAAGCGGAGCATTGATGGTAATCGACCAAACGGTCAGGATGATCATGACGATGATCGTTACCAAAAATTCAACTTTTACAAGATACGGCCAGACCTGCACTTTATCAGCCTGTTTTGCTTCTTCAATGCCGTAGCGGTCATTTCGGCGCGCTTGTTTATACGCAAGCCAACAGTAGAACGAAATGAGAAAGATCATCAGAACGATCGGTACATTGTCCGGCTTGCTGACGATCAGCCAAAAATTTTGTAACCCTTCAGACATATTATGCTGTAATCAAAAAATCTAAACGTATCGTAAATTTTATTTCTTCAACCACGGCGGCGCAGGTTTTCCGGTCGTTCCGGGTGCAGGAGCACTCGGCGCCCCTGCTGCAGGTGCAGCGGCTGGTTTTGGTGCCGGGGCAGGTTTCGGGACTGCCGGTGCTTTTGCAGGTGCAGCTTTTCCGTTGCCATTGGTTGAAACTCCTTTGATCTGCGACAATCTCTTCTCAGCCATTTTCTCAGCGATATATTTCGCACCGGCACTTGCTTTTGTATCGATGACCGGACCTGAAATACCACCATCTTTACGAACACGCCAGAAGTGCACTGCCATTAACGTCGCGGCAATGAATGGCAGGAAAATGCAGTGTCCGACATAAAAGCGAAGCAGTGTCGGCTCGCCGACCATTGTTCCGCCGAGTAAAATAAAACGAACGTCGTTGTCGTTGCGAAGCCCGAGATAATTTGAGAATGGTCCCTCATGGCCTGCAAGAGGCACCGCACGCGCCATATTAGTACCCACTGTCACAGCCCAAATGGCCAACTGATCCCACGGAAGCAAATAGCCGGTGAATGAAAGCAGAAACGTCAGAAGAAGAAGGATGACACCAACGCCCCAATTAAACTGACGAGGTGGCTTATATGATCCGGTAAGAAAGACACGGAACATGTGGAGCATCACCGTGATGACCATTGCGTGGGCAGCCCACCGATGCATATTTCTGATGATCGGCCCGAACGAGACATCGTTCATAAGCGCTTTCATATCCTGAAAGGCGAACGCTTCGGTTGGACGATAATAGAACATCAGAATAATACCGGTGATCGTTAGGACGATAAACAGCAGAAACGTAATTCCGCCCATCCCCCATGTATATGCGTAGTTCGTGGCATGACGGGTTACACGGACCGGATGCAAATGCAAAAAGACATTGTCAACGATCTGCAGTGCGCGATTGCGCTGATTATCCTGATAGCCGTGACGGAAAATAGACTTCCACGCTTCATGCTGCGTGATGTCCTTCTTTAATTTGTCGAGCGGCGGCGGCTTCGGCGGTACGAACGGCAATTTCAATGACATAAAAACTCTTTCTCGAATAAAATTTATACTTTGATAAATGCATCCGGGTTATCCCACTGCCCGAGCTCATATCTAAATGACTGGCCTTTATCAACGAGAAGCTGGCCGTCTTCTGTCAGCGAAATCTTTGCTCGTTCCATCGGACGCGGTGCAGGTCCTTCGAAATTGACCCCTTCGAACGTGTAGCCAGAACCGTGGCAAGGGCATTTGAACTTATTTTCAGCCTCGAGCCAGCGAGGAGTGCATCCGAGGTGAGTGCAAATGGCGATCAGTGCGAAAATGCGGTCTTCGTCACGGATGATCCAGACACGTTCAGTGTCTTTATATGTTTCGGATACTGACATGGGTAAATAATCTGCCGGTCTCCCTGCTTTGAAGACTGTCGGGCGCTCGTAGAGCGTGCGAGGGAACATCATCCGCAGTGCACCGATCGTAGCAATGGTAATGAAACCGAAAAAACCCATCCAGCCTGATGCGCGCAAGAAGCTTCTGCGGCCGAACTCCCACGTACCCGGGTCATCCTCTTGTTTCGGAAGCGGTTTTGCCATCCGTACTTTATCCGGAGGGTCGGCTTTGCGCGCGGTCGCCGATGACGGATCGGACGCCTTCGCCGCAACTTCCTTCAATTCTTCCGGCGCATTTTTCATCGGAGGCATATTGGTGGTACTCGTAGGGTGAGTACCTGCCTCCTCAGGCCGCGGTACTTCCAAGAATGGAAGATCCGCTAATTGTTCGCTGTTATTTTGCTCTTCAGCCATTCTATATATTTCTAAGTTTGCTGCTTAGTACGTAACTCCTAACTCACGCGCTTCTTCAAGCACATCGGAATCGATCATTTCGATTGTCTCCCACGGGCAGTATTTCGCGCACAGCTTACAGCCGATGCAAACGTCCTCATCGATCATGACGACACCATTGACAGCCGCATGCGGATTTACTGAAAGGATATGCTCAGGTCCCGGAATGTGGTATATGCAATCGACGGGACAAAATTCAACACAGACATCACAGCCGGTACACCCCTCCATATGAACGACAGCGAGAAGCTTAACTTTCTTCTTCTTCGTAGGTGCTGCCGGTGCTTCTGCAACAGCAGTTTCTTGCTCGGCTGCGGCAGACGGTGAAGGCTTGGTAGGTGCTGGCGCAGAACCCGGAGCGGACGAGATTGTCCTCTCAGCTCCTTTTCTCAGCCAAGGTGGTGTAGCGCCGGTTGTCGGTACTTCAGCCATTAAACTTATCTTACAATAAATAAAGCATTGTGGTTTTATTATAACAATATACCAACTCTGCTTGTTCGTGCCGGGAAAAGCGTTTGCAACAACCTCAGCATCACAACCCGCAACCCCAGCAATTTGTGGGCGCTGAGGGATTCGAACCCCCGACCTTCTCGGTGTAAACGAGACGCTCTAAACCAGCTGAGCTAAGCGCCCGACTTTCGTCGGATTCTTCGTACAGATCGCAAAAATACGAACAGATTCCTTTTTTTGAGGAAAATTCAAGAAATTGTTGATAGAACGCTGTTGAATTATCTTGATTTTACAGCCCGTTCAAGTACTGCATCGCTCGCATCTGAGCCATCGTCGTTCTTACCGCTCATCACAAGTTTATACAAATATGTGCCATTGGCAATCTCATTTCCATTTTCATCTCGGCCGTCCCATTCTACAGCATTCAATCCGACCCGTTGATGAGCCGGGTCGAGGTACAGGGTTCTGATCTTCCGTCCGGCGATCGTATAGACAACAACTTTTACCGAAGCTTGCTCTGCCGATTGCAAGATAAATGTAAACGATGTTTTGTCTTTAAACGGATTTGGATAGTTCATTACGCGATCGACCCCTTGCTTACCGCTTATGACAAATTCCGTCTCTATAGTGTCAGCTCGGTTTCCGCTTGCATCAGAGGCGAATGCTGTCAGCGAATACGTGCCTGCAATGATCGGCTTTGTCGGATCGACAAGTAAGTTTGCCTGAATTGCTCCTGTCGGTAGTGATGAAAATGTTGACGTCAATGAATCATTGACAAAACTCCCCTTGAAAAATATTGGGATCGTACTGGGCGGATCAAGGCGAACAAGCATCATTCCGATCGAAGCAGTGTCGGTAACTCTGATCGCATTTTGATCGAAGAGCCGTGCATTGATCTGAACTTTTGAAGATACAAAATCTCCGCTATTAATATGATGTCCGTCGAAAATGAGATCGAGGCGCGGTTTTAGACTGTCTCGAAGTACCGACAGATTCGCCGAAGCACTGTTATTAAAAGCAAGCTGCTCGTTCAATGCTTGATTCGGATTGACCGTAACAGTGTAGAGAACATTTCCCAAAAGCCCAAACGTCGAAATGCTATCTGAGAATGATACACTCGAATGCCCCGCGAATATCGGGATCGTATGTGTTGTGAGTGTATCGGATTTACCGTTAAATGATCGCACAAGAACGACCGGAACATTCGTGCCGGATTCGCAAACTCGATTCGCACACTGATACTTAATCACAGCACCGTACCCTTCCGCCAATCTATTCGGTGTGAT
>DASQGZ010000017.1:0-15292 GCA_035632315.1 Kapaibacterium sp. (SeqCode)
GAATGAAAAAAGCGCTTTGTCGGCGCCGACGATCGAGGCTTGAACGACGGTACAGGTCCAGTTGCCGGTATTCGTCATCACAAGTGGCTTTGATACTGCGTCGCCGCTATAGACGCTGCCGAAGGAAATGACCGAATCTGAAAATACAGGTACGGGTTCGGCGCCGTCTCCATTGAGGTCGACTGAATCGGATGGGACATTGACACCTTGCACGTGCAACCGCGCGTGATAATGCTGGCGTAATTTCGGATTAAAGAATGTCTTAATCTGACCAATACTTTGTGGGGTTACGGTCGTTGGTAATGGCGGGAAAAATCTGCTGAACGCTGTAGGGTCTGTCGTAGGTGCGACGGGAGCATAGGTTGTTGAAGTAATTTTAAGATCTGCATTACCGCTATTATATACATTTGTGGCGCCTTTGCCTCCGACACCGATCCGGACTTTACCAAAATCAATGGACAGAGGTGATAAGATCAACGTCGGCTTCAGTCCTTTTACGTGCAATAATATTATGATATGCCGGTTGTTTATGTCAGCATTATGGCAATACAAATCGAGTTGGCCATTGATGTCGCCGAGTGAGCTCGGTGACGCAATAATTTTGATCTCGTCGGTGGTCTCGGTTTGAAGGGCGAATCGGGTTCCGCGTTCGGAGACGAAAGAAAAATCTGAATTTCCGGCAGGAGAAGTACCGGTAAGAATAAGACTATCTATTTGCAACGGATCTATCCCATAGCTTGCGATCGAATCGAGTACTGAGACAGGCGTGCCGACATTCACATTCCCAAAATCAATGCTGAGCATTTTGACAGCGATACCTGCCGTCCAACGAGCAAGCTTTATATTGAGTCCGCCGCTGCCGCTGTTGTAATACGAACCTGATGGAGCATTGATCTTGAATGAAAACTTATTTCCGAGACTCGGCACACGTGCAGAATAGTTATGCAAGCTCTGATAAACATCTGACGGTGCAAATTTCGGGATATAATATCCGGATTGCGTACTGTTAACAATATAAAGACCCCAATCGAAGAGAGCAGAATTATACACCGGGGGATTCGCGATCGGAGTGAAAAGATTCCACCCGGGCACATTGTAGGTATAAGCCCCATCAACTCCGTCATTTGGTTGACCGGGCCAAAAACTATATGAACCGCTGATCTGAAGATACATATCGGTCCCGACGGTCAGCGCAAATTTACTGATACCGCTGTTCTTTGGGTCGTTCGCGTGGAGAACGATCGTATCGCGCGGAGTTGAAATTCGCCACTGTCCAAGTGCTTGAGCCGAAACGCACGCCGTTATGGCGAGGACTACAAATATATTTATTGCTGAAGACTTCATCCCTGCTTTGCGCCGTATCTTGACAATCATAAATACATCCCCCTGCAAACCGGGTGTGGTTGCAATATCGCACGAAACTACAAGGGGGCGTAATACGCAACGTTAATAACAACTTGAAAGGCAAATTGTTACAATTAGGTATGCAAATTTAATCTATATCCAAGGATATGATTAAAAACGGCAAGGTTATATTATATAATAATTTACTTGACGCCGAGGTGATGGTATGGGCTTTGGTGAGAAGTTATTTGGTCATAAAAGGGGCGCATCGAAGGCTGGGTCGGTTTTTTTTTGGAGATCGAATAAAGGACACATTGCCTGCCATAGAAAATGTCGGACCGGACGTATTGCATACCGATTTTTTCCATTATATGTACAGATACCCTGTTTTCCGGGTTTGCAACGGCAACAACTGATTCGAGACCCCATTGGTCGAACGCCCTCTGCAATATGGCTTTAGACGCTTCCGTTGCGAAGCCTTTCCCCCAGGCTGTTGGGAAGAACGTATAGCCGAGCTCTGTCATATCCGTGGTGTCGAGCGTCTGTAAGCCGCATCGGCCAATAAATCGTTTCTCCTTGCGGTCAATAACAGCAAACATCCCGAATCCGCGCTCGTGAAACTCGGAGATCATTTTCATTAATTTTTCCCGTGATTCTTCGGGCGTGCGAATAGACCCGATGTATCGCATGACGTCGATATTGCTAAAAAGTGCGATAACATCGTCGAGATCTGCCGCCTCGAACGGGCGCAACAGCAGACGGGGAGTCACGAGTATGTTCATAGATAATGATGATCTACGATGAACTAATGCCCCCGCATTTAGCGGTACGCGCCAACATAGGCGGTAATAAACCGACCGATGAACTTCCTCGCAACCGGCTCTCTCACGCAGCTTATCGCGAGAAGGGGAGCTTCCACAGATAAACAGCGCAAGAGCGTGGGGGCAATAGCATTCTTTGCTACTACCAACTTAACGGTTCGAAGATTGTTACACGCCGTTCTCCGGCTAAATATCAGCTTTTTTAAGCCTATCCTTTTGGATTAGTGGGCCGGATGTCGAGTTCAGAGACTGTAGCTCCTGAAGGCAATTTTACGGACGACCAAACACATTCAGCAACATCCGAAACAGAGAGCATTCTTGTTATTGTAGGTGCAGGAACGATAATTTTCTGAAGGTCCGTTTCAACACTGCCCGGAAAGACCGTCAGACATCGGATATTATCTTTGCGTATCTCAAGGAACAAACATTGCATAAATCCACGAACGGCAAATTTTGACGCACAATATGCTGCCCCGCCGGAAAACCCATTTTTGCCGGCAAGCGAACTGATCGTAACGATCGTCCCGGATTTTTTTTCACGCATTGGCGGGAGCAGTTCGCGCGTCAGAAGAAAAACACCGCGAAGATTTGTGCCAAGAACCGCCCGAAAATCCGAAGCGCTAAGTTCAGTGACTTGTTTGAAAATTCCGAATCCGGCATTGTTGACGAGCAAATCAGTTGCACCAAACGCATCGAAGCACGTTGAAGCAAATTCTTTTACTTGTGTCTCGTCGGAAACATCACATACCTGCGCCAAGAACGAATGTTTCGGAAATTCTTTCTCCAGTGCCTTGCGCGTTGAATCGAGTTCTTCCCCATTCCGTGCGCACAGGGAGAACGAGTGTTTTACATTGGTGTCTTCCGCGAATCGTCTTGCAATGGCAAGACCGATTCCTTTCGATGCTCCTGTAATGACGATATTCATACGTACTGAACGCGGATTGCTTAGAGATTTGCTCCGATAGAAAAATAAAATCTGGGTGTATTTAGCAGGAGCGGCTTTTTCTGGCTTTGCGCAAAACGGAAGTTCTCACCGAGTCCGAATTTTGCCAGGCCGATCGGCGTCTTGAACCCGATCTCGCTGCCAAGGCCATGGACGAACGATTCGAATTTGATCGCTGTCGGCTCATCCCACATTGCTCCGAAATCATATCGAAACAGGACGAATGTCGGAAAGAGCAGACTATTCGGGATTGCGATCTGATATCCGAGGCTCCCGAGCGCAAATTGTTTCCCACGATATTCATATTCGTTTAAACCAAAAAAAGAATTAATCCCACCGAGCGCAAATTGCTCAAGCCGCGGAGTCGTTCGGTCGGCAACTCCTATCGAAGCATGAATCTCGACAGTATGCAACCCTGAGACCGGAATCGCATCTTGCACAGTTGCCGCGATCTTTGTGTAGCCGAGCTCGCCTCCGAAAATTCGTGTGCCAACCTCGTAAAATCCTTCAAAATATTCCCCGCTGTGCGGATAATCCGGATCGTCGCGACGATCAAGAGTAAACATTCCTTTGAGTGCTGAGACGATGACCGGATTAGAAACATATTGAAGCGATTGGGTCGAATAACTTCGCTGCCGTTCGATACGGTACTCACCGGCAAGCGATGCGTCGCGCCCGAGATTGATGCCCAAATGTGCGTTCGCGCCAATGTCGCGAAGCTCACGAACAACATCTGCGACGGTGCTGCGATATGTCCCGTTCGGGATATTCTCGCTGAACGAATAAACGGAAATATCTTTGTAGCTGGAATACAACGAAGTAGAAAGATTCACCAGTGCAGGACCGCCGGATATTTGAACTACTGCATAGCGGGATAATCCGCCAAGCCCTCCTTTGGCAGAGAACGCGGCGCCAAGTCCGAACACATTCTCGTTTACATATTCCATCGAGAACTGTGCCCCGAACTCATTATCGGCAAGTCCACCGAGACGAAGAACTTGTGTGGCAAGTTCTTCAACTGTTAATTGAACGATCGTACTTCCCGGGGGATCGTCGGCAGATAAAACAGGGCGAGCTGAACTCGACGTATCAGATAAAAATCGAACCGGGGGGACTACAGTTGTTTGACGGATAAATTCGATATTCGCGTACGAGAAGTATCCCGTCGCAGTTAAATTTTTCAGCCCTCGCTCGCACCTATCCGAACGAATGACATCTCCTTCGGAAAAAGGTAGTTGATCGCGAACAATGATCGGCTTTATCGTGCGAAGCCCGCCAATGCGAATTTCTTTGATATATCCCGGATCAATAAATACATCAAGACGCGAATCATTATGATAGACGACAATGCTATCGATCTTTGCCAATGAATACCCACGACGACGCAAATGATCGATGATCGGACGTTTGATCTCGGATTCAAGCGATGCCGAAGTGATCCTATTTCCTCGGAGACCGGAAATCACCGAAGTAAGAGAATCATACTGCCGTCCATGCACACCGTAGAGTCGAATATCCCGCACGACATCCAACACTGGTTGGTCAGAGGGTGGGTCGATATTCTCGGATATCGGTTGAAGAGCTATTTTTTTCAATGCCGGCAGTGCCCGTCGGGCTGCCTCGCGCCCTCGTTCGATGTAGAGTTCGGCATTTTGGAAATTATCAGGTAAGGAATGTTCGAGATCTGGACTGATGACGACGTCGGCACGTCGCAATTGATTATTATTTTCTTTTCGCATCATTAATGTGATAACCTGATCGGCAACATCCCATGGAGTATTGAGCTCATCGCGTACACGAAGCTCGGCAGTGGTATTGGAAGCAATAACATACGAAGCGTTCGCCGAATCGCGTGCCACATCGATCGGCACGTTTGCGAGCAGACCGCCGTCAACTAAGATCGCCGAATCATGCGAGACAGGGTTAAACCTGAGAGGGATCGTTGCACTTGCACGAATTGCCGCCGTAAGGTCTCCGTGCGTGATGAGCTCACGCGATCCGGTTACAATATCGGTTGCCAACGCAATGAACGGAACTTTCAGATCTTTCAAAAAATTTTCCTGTGTTCCGTACGGCGAAGAAAGTATCAGGCCATTAATGAGCATCGTCAGCCGTTGGCCACTCGAAATTGCCTGCGGCAGCACCGGATTAAAAAAACCATTGAAGCGCAAGGAAAGAAGCGTTGTGCGTTCATCTTTATGGCTTGGCAACCGCTCGTTCCGTCGCGAATCGTCATCGAGCGAAAGGACATCCTGCCAGTTCGTTTGCGTAGCGATCTGTTCGAGTTCTTTCGGACTATATCCGGCAGCATACAACCCGCCTACTACCGCTCCCATACTTGTACCAACGATAAGGTCGACCGGGATCTTTGCCGAATCGAGAATATCAAGAACACCGATATGCGATAATCCACGTGCTCCTCCACCGGAAAGAACGAGTGCCACCCGTGGTTTTGCGGGAAGTTCGGTCGTTAATTGCCCGAATGAATCGCTGTAAAAAGCGAAACTGGCGAAAACAAACAGAATTAGCCTTAGGATTGGCACGGAAGTTGAAACAAAGAGTGCCAGTGTCGAATTTCTTGAATATCCGGTGGCTGCCACACGCCGGGAGGCTGAAAACTCACCTTAACAGAGGGATGAAATATGAAAAAGAACATTGCAGAATATACCGTGGCGGTTTTTATATCGGTTCTAACATTGATATATACCGGTTGCGTTACCACTACTGCTCCGCCGACTACAGCGACGGTGACAACGTACAGCGTGATGGATAATCCAAATGTCTCTGTGGCGTCGTCCGGAAAATTGAAAATTGAAACAGCACAAGAAGGCAACACATGCGATTCCATTCGGGTCACTCGCATGCGAGTGTTGGTATCCGATATGAAAATGCACCACGACGAATCGGATACACTTGGCTTCGGTACGATAAAAGAGGGTGCGTTCATCGCATCATTTGTCGCTGACAGCATTCAGCTTGTATCACTCGTCTCAATTCCCCCAACTTCGTATGATCGTGTAAAATTCGAAGTGCATCGCTACGATCCGTCGATCGATATTTCAATTGGCACACTTGCTGATTTTGCAGATTTTATTACAGCCGATCATAATACAGTGATCATCGAAGGCACGGTATATATTTCGGGTAATAGCTATCCATTCGTTTATAGCAGCCATATCACGATCAATGAGCAAGAAATGTTTCAAAATAGTTTTACCGTAGAATCCGGTAAATCATATGTGGTGACGGTCGTTTATTCCCCGAGCGCAACGTTCAGATCAAGCGGCGGCCAACCACTCGATCCGCGGGATGAGGGCAACAGATCTGCGATCGACGCAAGTATCAAAACATCGTTCAAAGCAAATATTCGAGTCGGATAAAACATATATAAGAGAGTCCCTCTGCGCCAAAGGCAAAGTTCGGGATGCAAGAGAGTTTGGTAAATTGCTTTCTTGCATCTCGCTTTGCTGTTCTTGGCATAATTCTTGCTTAAATTTTTCGTGTTGTACCAAAATTAAAACAGAGCTATCCCATCCGAATAATACGGCGTAATAGCTCTGTTTTCCGCAAGCCGCCATTATTTCTTTGTGGGGAAGAGGGAACAATGGAAACCTGCTCTGCAACAGTGGAGCAGGAGGCTTGCGGCATACTCTTCAACGAGAATTCTCTAATATACTAATTTTTTTACAGCCACCCTGCCGATTCATACCATCTGATCGTTTGTTCAAATCCGTCTCGAATACCAACGACCGGTCTGTAATCAAGTTCTCGTTCTGCACGTTCGATGCTGCACATCCAATATTGCTCGGTCAGATCTAATCTTTTTTCCCAATCAAGCACAGTCGGTTTTTTTTTGAAGAGCATTGTAAACTCCGACGCACCCGCAATAACATTAACAACAGTGTGAGGAATACGAACAAAGATGCCGCGCTTCTTCATTGCTCCAGCAGCTACTTCTGAGAGCTCGCGCCAATTATAATGCTCGGCGCTGCCGAGATAATAGAGCCGATTCTCGGCCTCACTTCGTGTCATCGCAAGCTCGATGCCGTCAGCAATATCGCTGACATAGCAGAGATTGACATACTTATTCTGAAATCCGATCAGCGGTTTGAGCCCGCGTTTGATCGTCGCAAAGAACGGTAATGTCCCTTCGTCACGAGGACCATAGATAGCGGGAAGCCTGAGTATTGTAACAGGAAAAAATTCGATGAAATGACTTGTTTCTTCCTCCGATGCAAGTTTCGATCTTCCGTACGTCGTCATCGGATGCGGAGGTGTCTCTTCTGTGACGGGTGTTCCGTCAAGCGATGGTCCTCCGGCAGTCTGGCTGGAGATGAGTACAAATCGTTTGAGGTTCTTTGCAAATTTCCGGCTTGCTTCGAGCAGCCCTCGAGTTGCAAGGTGGTTTCCATCGAAATATCCTTGTTTCGTTTTTGATGCGACGACACCCGCAACGTGTACGACCGCATCAATATCGTTTAATGCGTCCTCGAGTGAATCGGGTTCTGCGAGTGAACCGCGAATGACCTCTATGTTTTTTCCTGAAAGCCATTCGAGTGATGATGTTGCACGAACCAGTGCACGAACCCGATGGCCTCGTTCAAGCAGTAATTCAGCAGTGTGAGAGCCGACGAAACCCGTCGCGCCGGTGATAAGTACGTTCACAGATTACTCTGAGGTGTCTGTTATCTGAATAAATGCAAATTGACGTCGGCTCCTTGCGAGCTTATTTGATCGATCAACATTTTCACCGAACGCAATGTAGAATCAATCTCATGGGAGAATTGCTTGTCGCTTGTCAGTTTATATAGTACCGACTTATTTTCACGCGCTTCGGTAATAATCCCGCCGATCGAAACGAGCAATGAATCCGCGCGGCCGAGTGTCACCTGAGACCGCGTCACAAATCTGCGAACACTATCGAGCGTAGCGTTCACATTCGGACGAAGATCGCTCAGCGTTGATGTTGCGCTCTTTGCCAGAAGATTGATATTGGTAAGCGTTTCGGTGAGTGCAGTACGATTTTGACGGAGCACAGAGCGGAGTTCACCGACTGCGGCAGACGCATTATCGAGCGTTGCGTACGCTTTTGATCTCAGTGCGCCGTTGCCAAACATATCGTTGATCGAGCTGAGCAGTGTATCGACACGAAGTGCAAGCTGCTGAACAGTGCCTGTCAGTGAATTTGCGAACGAGACGATCGAACTAAGGTCGCCATTGGCAGAGCCGGTGATCGTATCTTTTGCGGGATCGAACGACCCTGATGAGCCGGCAAGAACATCGATTTTTTTTCCGCCCATCAGTTCGAGCATTGCAACAGATGCCGATGCGTCATGGTGTAATTGAACCGGTTCGTATAATTCCATCGTAACGACTATCGGTCCGTTCGTTGTCTCTATAATGTTGTCAACGACGCCTTGCTTGAGTCCGCGGATATATACCGGGTCACCTTTTTCAAGACCGGAAACAGACGAAAATGTTGCAACCAACTGAGATTTGCTTCTATCGAAACGCCAACTTTTTGCCCATCCGATGCCTATGACCAGTACTGCGATGCCGATGAGCACCGTCAACCCTACTTTAAGGTCGCTGTTTGATCGTTGCTGCACGAAATATTTTTAGAACGGTAGATCGGAATCCGGCACCGCCTGATCGAACGATGGTTCGGGAACGGGTGCGGAATGAGCTTCCGCCGGAGTACTTTGTGAATATCCTCCGCCGTTTGCAGATCTGTCTCCTGTACCGCCGAGTAAGATCATATCAGTAACGACGATTTCGGAAATATATTTCTTGTTACCATCTTTATCGTCGTAACTGCGGTTTTGGATGCGTCCTTCGATATATAACTGCTTGCCTTTTTTGACGTAGTTGCCGCAAACTTCCGCAAGTTTATCCCAGGCAACGATATTATGCCATGTCGTGCGCTCTTGCGTAGTGCCACTTTGGTCGCGCCAGCTTTCACTGGTTGCTACGCTGAAAGTTGCAACGGCCTTGCCATTATTGGTATATCGCAACTCTGCGTCTTTGCCGGCGTGTCCGAGAATTTGTGCTTTATTGAGACTTCTTCCTGCCATAATCGGTAAATGGGTGCTTATAATTAACGCTAAAAGTAACGCTCTCGTCTTAGTATAAGGTTCGCTGCGAGTTCGAAAGAACTATGATATCTTTCCCAATGGTTCATAATTCATGAAACGTATCCATATGATCGTCAGGGGGCTGGTGCAGGGCGTTGGATTTAGGTATTATACCCATCGGCAGGCCGCAGCAGAATCTGTGACCGGATTTGTTCGCAACTGTTCAGATGGTTCGGTCGAGATCGAAGCTCAAGGAAACGAAGATGCCGTCAATCGGCTTATAGAGTGGGTACACCGAGGTGTGCCTCGTGCTATGATTGAGAATGTACAGCAACAAGTAATTCCGACCGTCGCAGGTGAAGAAGAATTTGATATACTGCTCTGACCCCGAGTTTGTGGTGACTGGTAAAAAATGCTTCAAGACCGAAAAACGATATTCAATGCTCTTGCCGAAGAATACGATGCGTACCGCCCGCATTATCCTCCGCAGGCGCTCCTTCTCCTCGTAACGCTTGGCGAGCTTAACTCTTCGTCTGCGATCGCCGACATCGGCACCGGGACAGGCCGCATTGCGATCGAACTGGCAAAGTACGTACGGGTCGTCTATGCGGTTGATACTGCGGCAGCAATGCTCGAACGGCTCAGTGACAATGCTCGTGAAGAAGGGTTGATGAACATCCGCACGCTCGAAACACCTGCAGAAGATACGGGGCTTGCTTCCGAATCGCTGGATATGGCGATCATGTCACAATCGTTTCACTGGGTTGACGAACAACCGGCGCTCGCGGAGATGCACCGTGTTCTCAGGCCGAGTGCACCGTTGGTAGTTATGTGGAATCAAGTAACCAATGTTTCCGATCCATATTATAAGAATATCACATCGCTGATAAAGCAATACAATCCGAATTATCGCGGCGGAGCAGATATCGTCAGCACCGGGTTTCTTCCGGCGATCGAAGCGTCAGGATTATTTAATTCGGTAGAGAGATATTCTTTCCCATTCGAGTTACAATATCGTCCGGAATCATATCTTGGCTTCCTTCTTTCAAAATCATACGTAGGCGTTGGCATTGCCCAGGATAAAATTCCGCCGTTCATTCAGCAAGTGCATGGGTATCTCAAAGAAAGCTTTCCGCATGACCGGATCACTGAGAAATACGAAACGGTGATGTTGGTAGCGAGGAAAAAGTAGCGGTTATTTTTCTGCCGCGGCTTGCGGTTTCGTCTTCGTCTTATCCCTGAGCCAATGAAGTACCGGCAGCAACAACGAAAGACAGATCACACCGAGAATTGCGAACTCCAGATATTTTTGAACATACTGTTGCAGCCCTGGGAAGAGTGTAACAACGGAATAACCAACTGATGTAACGACGAACACCCAGAGGAACCCGCCAATAATGTTAAAGACCATAAAGCGCTTGTAACCCATTTCCGCAGCGCCTGCAACGACGGGCGCAAATGTGCGGACGATCGGAATAAAACGGGCAAGCACCATCGTCTTGCCGCCGTGCTTTTCATAAAAAGCATGGGTACGAATCAGATGCTCTCGTTTGAATAATTTTGAGTTCGGCCGTTCGTACAATTTTTTTCCTGCGGTTCTTCCGATATAATATCCGAGAACATTTCCGGCGATAGCACTGACGCCGAGCAGAAGATCCATTTCAATGAACGACACCGGGATCACACCGCTTGGCCAGAGCAGCCCTGCCGCAAGCAGCAGCGTATCGCCGGGCAGAAAAAAACCGACGAGCAGCCCGGTTTCTGCAAAAATGATCGCGCAGAGCACCGTCATTCCGCCGGAACGAACAAGATGCTGAAGTCCATCACTTGAAAATAATTGGTGTATAAGATCCATTGAATTAAGATCGTAACCTTATAATACCATTAAATTTGTAAAGAAGTTTAGCAAAAGTGATTACTAAATCGTAATGAATAGAATCTTATACAGTTGGCAAAGCTCCACCCTTAACAAAAACATATTGCTATGATTGGCCGACATGGTGAGAGATGCTGCCGCAAGCAATAGAATAATATTTACAGAGAGTTGTCTGCTCAGGCTTCTATCATTTCTTCGCCTGTTCGTGGTCGTAGCTTAACGCCTTGCTTAATTTCCACTTGCCATTTTCAAGAAGCCATACGTGAGTAAATCGTGCTTTGCTTGTTAGATATTCCGGCTTTCCTTTTTCGATGCCGTAGAATTGATGCTCTCCGGTTTGAATGGCTCCGTATAAGATGCCATTTTTCATTAATTGAAACACTTCTAGCGACCCTTCAACCAATTTTCTTCTCGGTTTGTAATCCATCTTGCCGAGGTTTTTAATGCTTGCGATCAGCGCTCTTTTTGAAGGTATGATTCCGGCTTCATCGTGATACATTTCAAAATTATCGCTTAGTAGATCCTCGAATTGGCTCGTGTCGGCAGTATTAAATCCGACATTGAAAAGTAGGCTGTCGTTTGATCTCAATGTATTGAATAAATCGGAGGATCTTTCGACTTGCGCAAATAGTGTTGCGGAAGTAAAAAGCAAGACAATGAATATAAGTATGGTCTTCATTATTTAGTTATCTCATCGCCGCATCGAGGATCGTCTGGCAAAGTTGCTCGAATGACATACCTGCTGCTGCCGCCGCTTTTGGAACGAGACTCGTTTCTGTCATTCCCGGAAGTGTATTGATCTCGAGGCAATAGAACGAACCATCGTCTTTCAAACGATAATCGATTCTCGCATATCCTCTCGCATCGCAGCAATTATAAACGGTAAGTGCGCTTTGCTGTAATTTTTTTGCAAGATCATCCGGCAGATCAGCGGGGCAGTAATAATTTGTCATCCCTTTTGTGTATTTATGATGATAATCATAAAACCCACCTTCAGGATTTATTTCTACGATCGGAAGAGGTGTACCGTCAAGCACAGTTACGGTAAGTTCACGCCCTTCGATATATTCTTCTATCAACGCTCCGGAAGAATATTGCCATGCAAGTCGAACGCCTGCTTCGAAATCAAAATCTGCTTGAGTTGACATTGTCAGTCCCACTGTTGAGCCTTGATCGTTCGGTTTTATGACAACGCCGCCGCTCATTTTATCCATTGAGTCTTTCATCACACTTCCAAGCATTTTTGGAGTAGAGCTTGAAATGAAATTCCATTTCGGTGTCGGGACACCCGCAGCTTCGATGATGATCTTTGTATACGCCTTGTCGATCGAGACAGCCGATGAGCGGCTTCCACTGCCGGTGAATTTTTTCCCGAGCAGTTCGAGTACTGCCTGTACAGTGCCGTCTTCTCCGGGAACCCCGTGCAAACCGATCACGACGCAGTCAGCTGAACGCACTGTGGCGGACGTTAAGCTATCAACGAAAATGCTGCCTTGTGAAATTGCACCAAGCTCTGCGGCTGAAGGAGGGGTTGCGTGAGGGGGTGCAACGTGATAATCTTTTATTTTCATTGTCTGTCCTGTCGCAGGATCGAGCAATGTGACGGTATGACCGAGCGATTCGTACGCCCTCGCCATACCATAGCCGCTCAAGAGTGAAATTTCGCGCTCTGCGCTTGTTCCGCCGAAAAGGATGCAAAGATTCATTATGGTGTTATGTTCTCTATGGTACAAATCTACCGAACCGTTCGTATCTTCGTGACAAAATCGAGAACTCTATGAGAGTGACAACCAGAACGATCGCCGAAAAAAAACAGCGTGGTGAAAAGATCACGATGCTTACGGCGTACGATTATACATTTGCCAGACTGCTCGACGAATCGGAGATCGATCTCTTGCTTGTCGGCGATTCCGTCTCGAACGTTGTGCAAGGCAATGAAACAACGCTGCCAGTGACGCTTGATGAAATGATCTATCATACGAAGGCCGTTGTGAAAGGCGCGCGAACATATTCGATGGTCATTTGCGATCTGCCGTTTATGAGCTATCAGGCGGATCCAATAGAAGGCTTCCGTAATGCCGGGCGTGTGATGAAAGAGACCGGTGCAGGAGCCGTAAAACTCGAAGGGGGCGAGCGTGTCTGTCCCGCCGTACAATTAATGACAGATAATGGCATACCGGTTTGTGGCCACCTTGGACTTACACCGCAGTCTATCAATCAATTCGGCACATATCGCACTCGCGGAACGAACAAAGAAGAAGCGGATCGTATCAAGCAGGACGCGCTCGCACTTGAAGATGCCGGGGTATTTGCGATCGTCCTCGAAAAAATTCCTGCTACGCTCGCAACGGAAATAACTAAAATGCTGAAGATCGCGACGATCGGTATCGGTGCCGGCAACGGCTGCGACGGGCAAGTGCTCGTGCTGCACGATATGCTCGGTCTCAATGAAGAATTTCATCCCCGTTTTGTCAGAAAATATCTAAACCTTGCCGATGAGGTTCGCGGCGCGTTCAAAAAATATGGCGATGATATCCGCAGCGGAGGCTTCCCGAATAAGGACGAATCATATTAGAGTTTTTCTTGCTTTATGTTTCAAGATCAAGGAGAAATGTATGTCAAAAACTCTGCTTGTTACCCTATTGCTGATTTTGTCCCCCGTATTGCTTCTCGCACAGCATTCATGTTGCGTCTTATCCCCGGCTTCAACTGATCGCTTCGCAGTAATGATGTCTGATCCTAAATTTGTCTCAATGCACGAAGTGCCGCTGCCGATCTCGGTCGTACTTGCCGGATCGACGGTTTCATTCGCATGCTCTGACAATAAGAACGGATCGGGATATTTTGTGAAATCCGCAACACACCCGAACGACGTCGTTATTATGGTACATGAATGGTGGGGGCTTAATGACTACATCAAGTCTGAAGCCGATCGCGTCAGTTCGGAGCTTGGAGTTAGTGTTCTTGCTGTTGATCTTTACGATGGGAAGGTTGCATCGACGCCGGATGAAGCAGGAAAACTAGCACAATCTGAGAGCGCCGACCGGGCAAAAGCAATTTTAAGCGGTGCTATTGCTTCTCTTGGCTCGTCGGCGCATATTGCGACGATCGGCTGGTGCTTCGGCGGAGGGTGGTCCCATCAGGCGGCGTTGCTTGGCAGTACACAAACTGTTGGCTGTGTGATCTATTACGGAATGCCTGAGATGGACGAAGCAAAATTAAAAGCAGCAAATTTCCCGGTTCTTGGTATTTTCGGTACTAAAGATCAATGGATCAATCAAAAGGTTGTTACTGATTTTCAAGCCGCAATGAAAAAGGCAGGCAAGAAACTGACCGTCTATAACTACGATGCCAATCATGCGTTTGCAAATCCGAGCAATCCACATCACGACAAGAAAGCGACAGCCGACGCGTGGACTCACACGGAAGCATTCTTTCGATCGGTCTTCAAACTGAAGTAATGACATTTACAGAATTTCTTGAAATTGTCCAAACGAACGGGCTTCGTTTGGATACGAAGCGGTCTGCTCTGTTAGAACAATATGCTCATTTGCTGAAAGAACAGAATGGTAAAGTAAACCTCATTTCCCGAAAAGACGAAGAGAATATTTTTGAAAAACATCTCCTTCATTCACTGACGCTTGCGATGCCGGAAGTTACCGGCTTCACGATCCCAAACGGCGCATCTGTTTTTGATGTTGGCACCGGCGGCGGACTACCCGGGATACCGCTTGCCATTGTTCGGGATGACATTACAGTAACATTGTGCGACTCCATTGCAAAAAAAATAAAGGCTGACGAGGAGATGATCGATTCGTTACGCCTTGAGAATGTAACGGCAATAATATCGCGAGCCGAAGATCTTGCAAAACAAAAAGAATTTTTCGGAAGGTTTGACATTGTCGTTTCACGCGCTGTCGCACCATTGGACGATCTTGTGAAGTGGACAAGAGGATTGTTGAAAAAGAACGGTGCATTGCTCTGTTTAAAAGGCGGCGACATTCAGGAAGAGATCAAAAGGACAAAACGAATAAAAGACGTTGAACGGGTCACCGAAGCCCCGCTTGCACTTCGAGGATATAATGGATTTATCAATGACGCTAAAAATATTGTTACAGTTTTATTGGGATAATTTTTTGCCCAAATGCCTAAGGAATCGCGGAGCCTTGCTTTAGAAGCCGGTGTTAGCAAATGAGAATGCGTATTTTTTTTTTCATAGTACTTCTTGCGGCTT
>DASQGZ010000018.1:0-6331 GCA_035632315.1 Kapaibacterium sp. (SeqCode)
AGCCACCGCCCCCACTTCCAAAAGAGCCCCCTAAACCGGAACCAGCACATGGCACTGTTCCAAAAGGCACATCCATATTTCCCCAGGTTGTCCAATTACCGAAATCACTTCCCATATCACAAGGGATACCAGAGGAGGGTAAGTATATGGGTGGGTTAGTAGGTGGCGGCCCAAGCGCTACACTATGGTCTGGTAGTAAAGAAGCTCTTCCCATGACACGCAATAAGTTTAGTTTAACATCAAATATTATGGAACTACAACCCACTCCATTTCAAACATACTATACAACGGACTGGAGGTAATATCTTTTGCCAGCAGTACCATCGACATCCTGCCGAATTGCGATATTGTGACGCGGAAAGAATGCTGACCTGTAAAATTTCCTGCAAAGGAGATCACAGGCATTGTTCCAAGAGAAGTGCTAAGGGCGTCTCCACTTGTAGCAGCATTGTCGCGCAATGTCAGTTCAATATCGGTGTAGGTATCGGCGCCAAAGTCAATCGTTATGTCCATTTCCCATTGAGTACCGCCACGCATAAACATCACCTTCCGCATTGGGATAGCAAGTGTAGACGATGGATTTACGATTTGATGGGAAAACGTCCATTGAATGGCGTCATTGATCTCAAGAAAGTCATCCGAATGAAGGGAGGTGCATGATGCAAGTCCGGTGAATACCCATGGATTGGCAGCCCAACTGGTTTGAAGGAAGGTCGTGCTTCGTTTGAATACACCCTGCGTTGCGTCAGTGAACGCATTGGCAACAACTGTTCTCGGATCGATCGGAGCAGCAACTGGAAGGTCATTCCAGCTTTGAATGGAATTCATGTTATTACAGCACATAGTCATTTAGAAAAAAGTGAAAAAACAATTAATTAAAAAAAGCAGTACAAAAATAAAGAGGTAATTTAAAAATCCTCTACCCAGAAAACACCCAATTTGGGGACAAAACTATTTGTTTAAATAGCAGACCAAGTTTTCTTTTTCTAATCTGAGTTTTCTGCGGATACTGTAGCGATGATTTTCGACAGTTTTTTCAGAGATCAAAAGTTTCTCTGCGATCTCGCGAGTCGAGTGCAGAGCTTTGACAAGCGCGCAGACCCTCAGCTCCATCGGACTGAGCTTCGAAGAACGACAGGCAACCTCGCGCAAATTTGAGGCATACAGGCCGCCGTTTTGCAATTCCACTTGTTCCCACGCGAGATGTTTCTTTGCTCGCGACCGACGTTCATGCCGGAGTGGGACATGGTATTTCTCATTTTCAGTCATTTTAGGCAATTGGAGTATTCGGTAGGCAAAAATACGGAGGCCGAAAGAAAAACCCACTACTCAGAAAATACTCAATTTTAAAATAAAAAAGGGCACGCGCGGCGTGCCCTTACGGCACAAAAAAAACGGTAGGTGTGTTAAATTGTTATATGTCACAGCCGGCAAAAAAAATACAGAAGAAAAAAGCGCCTGCTCGCCGCAAGAAAGAGCATAAGCGCGTGTGGGATATCGCACACGATATTCTTTCCGATGTCCCGCGTGAGGCGTGGAAGGATGTTCCGAAAGATCTCGGTAAATACTCCGATCATTATCTCTACGGCGATAAGAAGCAGTAATCCTTCCGATGCAAGAGATCTTTGCGGATACTAATTACTGGATTGCCATTTTCAACGAATCAGACTCCCTCCATAAAAAAGCGACGCTCGTTTCGCAATCCCTTGCTTCCGATACATTTATTTTTACCAGTCAACTTGTGCTCGGCGAAGTGATCGAACACTTCAGCGCAAGGTCTGTATTTCTTCGAAAAAAAGTGCTCGATGTGATTGCGAATATTGAGGACGATCCGTATTTCGCCGTCGAACCGATGACTCCGAAATTGTTTGAAGATACAATTACATTTTACCGTCGTCATGCGGATAAAGAATGGGGTTTTGTCGATTGCTCCTCTTTCGTGATTATGAAGCGTCGGTCTATAAAAGACGCTCTCACATACGACCATCATTTCGTACAAGCCGGTTTTCGTGCGCTTCTGAGGGATTGAAATTTATTTTTTGGTGGTATAGTTTGAGAAAATAAAAAAGGGCACGCTCGGCGTGCCCTTACGAATTTTCCTAACACCTAATCCCTACTTGGGCTGTGCGACTCCGTTGGTTGGCGGCGGCGTTGCAGCGCCCGAAGCATCAGGTGTCGGCGCAGTTTGCGCGGGTTCGGTGCCGAAGTTTACTTTCGGTGCGTTCTCGGCTCCGGCGGCAGCTTGGAAGACTTGATATTCTTTGAAGCCGCTCATTGAGGCAATGATACTTGCCGGAAATGAAAGAATGCGCGTGTTGTAATCTTTTACCTGCTCGTTATAATTTTTACGTTCGACGGCAATGCGGTTCTCCGCGCCTTCGATCTGCGACATCAGCGTTTGGAAATTATCCTGTGACTTAAGATTCGGATATTGCTCGACCGTCAGGAGCAATCGCGAGAGCGAGCCTTGCAACTGGCCCTGCACTTTTTCAAAGTTCGCCATCGCCTGCGGATCTTTGAGCGCTTCGGGCGTCAGCTGCATCTGCGTTGCGCTCGCACGCGCTTTGATAACGTCATCAAGTGTCTTGCGTTCGGCTTGCACCGAGCCTTCGACTGTTGCGACGAGGTTCGGGATCAGATCACTGCGACGCTGATACGCAGTATTAAGATTGCCGATCGATTCTTTGATATTCTGGTCGAGCATCACGAATGAATTACGTGTACTGCGCCACCAGGAAAACAGGACGATCACGATGAACAGGATCGAGCCGATAATAAGCCAGGATTTTTTCATTGAGTAGTAGCCGATTGTTTGTACTGTTAATTCTTTACGATTTTTTTTTGTGATGTGTAATGTGTGAATTTAACTCGTCACCCATAACACATTACTCATCACAACCGAATCCCAAAGTTCGCCTGCAGCGATACGTCACGCCAGGAGCCTTTTGCCGCCGAGCCGTTGCAGATGTCCTGATAATCGGTCAGGATCGTCGTCAGCGGATATCCGAAGCGCGCTTCGAAGATCGCATCGTGATCGCCAAGTTTGAATAATTTGAAGCCAAGTCCGCCACGAAGATCGAAACGGAATTTCGTGTAGTACGTTGTCGTGCTCCAGTCGCTGAATTCATCGACGCCGGGTCCTTGCTTATCAGAAAGTCCGGTCGTCGAGATGCCGGTGCTGAAACCGATCAGAAAATATCCGTTGGTTTTCGGGCTTTGCAATTTCAAAAAAGCTTCGACGAGTGCATACGAAAAAAAATGCGTAACGGGTACGGTCTGTGCGATCGTATCGGTCGGGTTAATGAGTTTGCAGGCGCCGTCGGCGCTCGAGGCGCGCATATCCTGATATGCAAAATCGAGATAAAAACCGACGGGCTGGCGATCTGGTGCGAAATCGAATGCAATGCCGAAGCCATAGCCGACACCCTGCGCGGATTTCGGGAATGCCTGACCCGATTGCAGATTATAACTGAGCGTTGCATACGGCATCACGGCAAGCGATTTGACGATGCCCATATCCTGACGGCGCTTTGTCACAGAGTTCATACTCGTATCCTGCGCCGACGGCACGGCGGGTCCCTGCGCGAACGCAGTATCCGATGTACCGGCAACAGCGACGAGTACGATAACAAACAAATACCGAAGCAATTTTTTCATCGGGTTACACCCATAATAAAAATGGAGATATCAAGTCACTCGCTACGATCACGTGGTATGTATTTGACTTCATACTTCCTCTTAGTGATACCGTATCCCTGCACGCACATCAAAAATACGGGTATTTTGCACACTGTTCGGATTAAACTGCGGTTCGAACGACAAACCGAGCGCAGCATCAAGAGATGGAACAAGCGGAACGTGCAGTTCGGCTCCCAACGGAATCCCAATACCGAGCGTCGAAGTCCAGACGGTAAAATCAATCCCGACGAACGGTTCGATCGTCACGTCGCTTGAGCCGAAGCTTACCAGCCGCGGCTTATATATAAGGAAGCCGAACCCAAAACCAAAATGTCCGAGACTATACACGTCATTATTAAACCATCGTTGAAATAATATTCCTGAGAGATCGACCGAACCGAGCGAAGTTCGGTAGGAAAGTGCGAGCCCCGGTCCTTTCTCGGAATTCGACCCGAAACCGTACCCAATATCAAGTCCGGCTTGCCAATTACTTCTATATATATAGGTATGCGTCGTGTCGGTTGCGGCCGCTTGAGCATGGGCTGAAGGTAAAAAGGAGAAAGTAGAAAGGAGAAAGAAAGGAAAAAGGAGAAAGGAAAAAGGGGAAAGTAAAAAGGAGAAAGGAGAAAGAAGAAGGGAAAAGAACGTTAATTCAGATTTTCCGGTGTTACCTTTTTCAACTTCTCTTGACAAATCCACGCAGTTCCTTTTTTTACTTTCTACTTTCTCCTTTTTACTTTCTTATCACCATGCGTAGCCGACAAGAACGACCGGATAAAGCAGCGTGCTTGTCAGCTTCGAGATGCTTTCGCCGCCGGAGATACCGATCCGGAATGAAAGCTGCGGTTCGATCGAAATAGAGCCGAGCATTAATTTATACGAAGCTTCGCCGCCGAGAAGAATGATGCGCGCTGTGCGGTTTGTGGTCGAATTGCTGTAAAAGATAATATCCACTGCCGGACCGACGGAAAGCCCGCGCACGGGTATATCGTTATTAATAAAGAATCGGTATGCCGCGCCGATCCCAAAACCCGTGTAGCCGACGATGCCGGTATCGGTCTTTGCTCCGTAGAGTGCGCGCAGCGCAAGGCTTGCATCGTCGCCGATGCGAAGTTCGTATTGCCCCATGGCGAGCACCGGGATCGATGCGAAGCCGGCGCCGACAGCAATATCATGCCCGTCCCGTTGAGCATACGATGAAGGCGCGCTTGCAACAATAATAATAACCACTGCCAGTGCGGCAGCAAGAAGAGTCGAAATCCGTTTGGTCATATCGTTCAGATCAGTGATGATGTACACAGTGCAAATATACGGCAATTGCGGTGTTGGGGGCTGGGGGGAATGTAAAATTGAAATGCAAAGACGCGCGAGCGTTCAAGGCATCACGGGATTCTTCGGTCGCTTCGCCCCCTCAGAATGGCAGGCTTATAGAAACAATTCAAAATTCAAAACTCAACATTCAAAATTCTTTACCCCCTAACCCCTAACACCCAATCCCCAACACTCACCCCCGATTACGGATTGACGACGATATAATTAACAACATCTCCGGCGACAGGCGGATTATCGAATGTGATCGAAACAGTACCGGCTGCAGCAGTGACACGCTTGACGACGCTTGCCGTGCCGCCTGCTCCGTTGGAGACAAGCGTCGCAACGACGACCGATGTCGCAGCCGCGACGACAGTATTAGCGATCGTCGCCACATTGCCAGCGATCTCGCCGGCGGCAACAGTATGCTGCTCGGCATAATGGTTTGCTGCCGCGCCTCTGAGCTGCGGTGTACTGATGGCGCCGAATGTGCTCACCAGCGTGACGTTCAGATCGCCAAGCTGGATCATATTACTCGCCGTTGCTATCGAACCCGAGCCGATGGCGGTCGCATTGTTGAAATTATTTGCCGACGGGTTCGCATTATTGCCGACATAGGTATTTGAATTACCGATCGTATTCACCTGTCCGGCTGATGCACCGATCGCCGTGTTATTGGATGTGCCGGTGCTCGCACTGAGCGCCTTATTACCAAAAGCGGTATTTGTCGTTCCGGTGTTAGCGGTGAGCGCTTGATAGCCGACTGCGGTGTTGTTGAATCCGTGCACATTTGCCGCAAGCGCCTGAGTGCCGACGGCAGTATTTTGTGTGCCGTCGGTGTTTGCGGTGAGCGCCAGATAACCGACTGCGGTTCCGTTATCCACTGTATTTACTCTAAGCGCTTGATAGCCTATAGCTGTTACATTGCTTGCTGCTAATGCTGCAAGTGCCGCACTCGATCCGACGGCGACGTTGTTATTGCCGGTCTGATTGGTCAGCATTGCACCGTAGCCGAATGCGCAGTTGTCGGACCCGGACAAATTGAATCCGAGCGCATCCGCGCCGAAGGCGGCATCTGTTGTGCCGGTGGAGTTCGCGAAGAGCGCGCTATATCCGAAGGCGGAATTAAAATCTCCGCTTGTGTTCCCGAGCAGCGAATTATATCCGTATGCGCTGTTATAACTTGCGTTGTTCGTCGCGAGCGAATTATACCCCATAGCCGTGTTTGCTTGGCCGGTCGTGTTCGTCGTGAGCGCGAGATAACCGACGGCGGTGTTGCCGTCTTGCGTATTATTCAGCAACGCATTGAAGCCGACGGCAGTATTTGCAGAGCCGGTCGAAT
>DASQGZ010000019.1:0-4136 GCA_035632315.1 Kapaibacterium sp. (SeqCode)
TTGTATTCAGTGCTGACCCCAAAACCCAAATCATACCACCCATCTTTTTTTATAACAGTATTTATAATACTGTTTCTTTGCGCCTCGTCCGCACTTGGAACATGGAAACAGATCGCAAATTTAAACTACCCTATCGGCTGCTGTTTTTTCTTTGACGATCTGCACGGATTCGTCGGCTCCGGCAATCAGCAAAACCAATATACGATCATCATTTGGTACACGAATGATGGTGGGTTGACATGGGGGACCACATCTGTTCCGAATGCAAGCGGTCAAGTCACACAGATCTCGATTCGAAGCGATGGTATCGGTTATGCGTCGATCTATACGACAAGCAGTCCGTTTATGAATTTATGGAAAACGACTGATGGCGGCGCTTCGTGGACCGACGCTACGGTAGGTACGAGGCTCGGCACGGGAGTAGGTATTTCTTATTCTGTGCCGTTGACAAAAGCTTCATGGGTAAGGCCTCCTGATCCGACAAGTACCAACGGCGTATTTTTTATGGACGATAAAACGGTGCTTGTCACGCCCGGACCCAAAAATAACAGCGCGCCTATTGCTGAAGCATGGTCGGCATGGGGCGATTCGACAACGCGCATTTGGTATGCTGTGACTGAGCTGAGCGGTGGAGCGTATTATTCGCTCGATAACGGGAAGTCGTGGAAATTAGGAGCTCAGATCGCAGTGCCGACCGAAGTGACGGGTCATATTTTTGGCAGCGGCGGAAAACTATACGCTCAGACGACACTCAACGGGATGGTTCGCGGAAGCACGTCTGATACAGGTAGGACGTGGCATTCGGTCGGAGGGCCAACGAATGTTCTTGATACAAGAACATTTTATGTTGGCGGCTGTGTCGGCCAGACTGTCATCGCATTCGATCAAACAGGCGCTGTTTGGAAAACAATTGATGGTGGTGACGGTACGCTCGCTGTAAAAGCTGAGGTTGCTTTTACACATCCGACGTTCACGCAGATCGGTGCATGCAAGAACGAACTGCGTATCCTCAATATGACGAACGAGCATTGCTATAATTTTCTCATCACATCGATCTCGTTTGACGTCAATCCCAGTGGAGTATTCACGCTGACAGCGCCGGCAGTGCCCGATACGTTGCATAGTACCGAGACGCAAAATTTTCAAATATCATTCGACCCGTCATATAAGCCGGGGGCGTACACGGCGAAAGTGCACGTAAGCGGACACTTTTTAAATGGATTGCCTCCTGTCCAGGTCGATAGCATCTTTGCGGTTACTGCAATTGCGCTTGCAGAGCAGCCGCAGCTTGTTGCCAATCCGAGCACGATCGATTTCGATACAGTACCGCTGTGCGGCGGGAAGGCAGATACATCGTTCACTTTGCAGAACATCGGCTGCGATACCATTTTGATCACATCGGGACCCGGTGCACTTCCCAATGATTACACGATCGACAATATCACGCTTCCGTACAAACTGCCCCCCGATTCATCGATCGTCGTGCATGCTCATTTTAAGCCGAGCACAGCAGGAACGCAGCAGACATTCCCGAAATACACTGCAACCGGCGAAGGTCTGACCGGCTCGGTTCAAATGTCATTTACTGCTTTCGGCGAAGATGGCAGAGCCCTGATGTCCGTCAGCCCGGCATCGATAATATTTGATACGATCTCGATCTGCGATATGGGCGATTCCGCGCTCGTTAAAATAAAAAATACAGGTTGCGTGCCGCTCTTGCTCGATAGCATCACGCTTGCAGGCGATAAAGATTATTCGCTTGGCGGCGCGAAGACGACAAGCATTGCTCCGCAAGATTCCGTTACGGTTTGGATATACTTTTCGCCTCAAGCAAAAAATAATCGAAACGCGACGATCACGATTGTGAGTCATAGTCAGTCGGTTGATTCTACTGTAATGCGTTCTGCGATCGGCGTGAAAGCATTCGTGCGTTCGGGTACGGCAGTACCGGTCGCTTCTGTTTCGAGCGTCGATTTTGGAACAATGACCTCTTGCGAAAGCCGCGACACAACATTTACGATCACAAATACCGGCTGCGATACGCTGATAATCGGAAGTGGCCAACTTTCCGGAGCAGGCTTTGCATTTGGTTCGGCTACTTTCCCCGATACGATTCTTGCCAAAGGAAAACTCACAATAACGATTCACGCGGTGCCGGATAATAGCGGCGCGTCTTCATACACTGGCTCGTTTATTTACACAACGTCCGACTCCGGATACAAGTCGCAGTCAATACCATTGTCGTTTTCTGTAAAGAATAATCAACAGAAAGTGAATCTTTGGCTGACGATCGATAATCCGAGCGGCACAGCAGCTACAGGCACGACCGTGCATCTCAAATGTGATCCTGCCGTTATTGCGCAATATCCAAATATAGACGTAACACTTTCCCTTGACCAGGATTTGCTTGGTTTCCTCGGTACTCGCGGAGCGAACCAGATCACCCAAACATCCGGTGCTGCGATCGGTCCGGTGAGTTATCACATTTCGGGCAGCCCCTTGATAAAGCCTGATCCTGACAGCTCGATCGCACTGTTTGACTATTTTGTCTATTTGACGAAAGATTCAACCACTAACATTTCACTCACGGCAGACAAAATAAATAATATCATCCCAGGATCAGGGCCATGTGCAGTACAGGCGACGACATCCGGTACGTCGTTTGCTTATGTTCCGAAATGTTCTGACGGGCTTATTCAAGACCTGCTTCAAGGAAATATCCCGATTCGCATTACCAGCATTTCGCCGAACCCAGTAAGCGGAGAAATGACAGTTGAAATTCTAAGCCGCGTCAGTGCATCGGCAGATATCTCGATCGTTTCAGTAAGCGGAGCAGTTCTTTTAGAAAAATCTGTTGGGCTCACTCCGAGTTCGAACGGCGTACATCTTTCAGTGAATTCATTTGCAAATGGGACGTATCTTCTGGTTGTCAAATCACAAGACGCCGAATTATCTCAGAAGATTACTATCCAAAAATAAAAAAGGGAGCTAAAAGCTCCCTTCTCGAAAAAGATTCTTTCAGTGTTACCACCAACCGTTTCTATTCCCGTAGCTGCGGCCGGAAATATCGGTGCCGAATTGGTCAGTAAACTCGTATTTTTTATGAGCCATCGAGTCCTCGCCGCGTGAGCGTTTTTCCATATTTGGCTTTGCTTCGCGAACGGTCAGCGGGCGGCCTTCGACTTCTTTACCGTTGAGATCTTCCATTGCCTTCTTTGCAGAATCTTCGTTATCCATTTCAACGAATCCGAAGCCCTTGGATTTCTTTGTGATCATATCGCTGACGATTGCTGTGCTCGAAACGCGCCCGAACGGGGCAAAAAGCGACTCCAGCTGTTCTACCGTCCAGGTATAGGGCAAGCTGCCCACGTATAATTTCTTTCCGACTGCAACACGTGACTCTTTTTCGGCGACAAGTTCTGCCATAAAATTTTGATCCTTCTTAACTTGGTGTTTTGGTTAGCGTTAAATTCTTAGGGGTAAAGTAACGAAGAGTGGCTGTAAGAAGTTCGGGGGTGCTTCAGACGTCGTGTAATGAGGATAATTTAGCTATGGTATTCCTCATAGCCGCTACGGATGGCTGTATGGTCTATGACTATTCTCCCTTCTGCCACCCCCAACTCGATCATCGGAAAAAGCTCCCGCTCTTCTTTGCGAATATGGCGTTCAAGCAATACGCCGAATTCACGAAGTTTCGCTGGTAATGTTGAAATATCTGCCATTGTTAAGTCAGTGAGAATTTCCCGCATTTGTTGATGCTCCTCAAGCAAAGCCGCAATCAAAACAGCGATCTTCTCATCGGATTCACTTGCATTCGGAAATAATACATTCTCCTCCAATTCGAAATGACGCAGCAGCTCCCGTTCGGCATATCGCACAAGCGCTTCGGCTTGCTGTGCAGGCTCGGTCGGCCAAAGCATATCATGAGGCGATGACGGCCCCCCTTTTTTCAGTCGAAGCGCCACCAACAGCGCTTCATGGTGGTCATGTGAGAAAGGAACGAGCGACGGATGCCGGGGCATTACGCCATTCCTTCCTTTTCGTCTTTGATCAAAACCGAGAGCACAATGCTTATCATAAGAATTGCAACAATGATAACCAGAGAAATAAGTATATTCGGCTGAAAGTCTTTCCAA
>DASQGZ010000020.1:0-18812 GCA_035632315.1 Kapaibacterium sp. (SeqCode)
TGAGGGGAAGATGTCTAACGGCACATAGCTGTTCTTATTATCAGGACTTGGGATTTTAATGCCGTTGACGGAGGTATAATTGTACCGTTTGTCCATACCGCGAATGATCGCGTACTGTGCATCGCCTGTTGTCGTTCGCGTCATTGTGACGCCGGCGACACGCTGAGAAACGTTGGCGACATTAATATCCGGTGATATTTCGATCGCCCGAGCAGAGACGGCACTGACAACCTGATCGGAATTTCGCTCCGTAAGCTGCGCTTCCGATTCACTGCCATGTTCGGCCTTAGCGGTGACTGTTACTCCTTGCCCTTTTACACTTCTATAAACCAGAGCAATATCAATTGTGACATCAGGCGCATCGGAACGCAGAACGATCGTGGAATCGTATGCTTGATAGCCTGCAGAACTGACGTTTATCGTGATCGTGCCTTCAGATACGCCGTTGATCTTGTAACTCCCGTCGAGTCTGCTTTTTGTGCCTTTGCCCGAGCCGGCGATCTTGACGATCGCGCCGATGACGGGCTCGTTCGTCCGCGAATCGCGAACGATGCCGCTCACCGTCGAAGCATAAAGAGCATTGTGAATGAAAACAATGATAGCAAAAGCAAGAAGTAAGATTTTTCTCAAATTGCCCACGATCTGACTGAAATTAACTCTATGAATTTTCCGCACTCTTATGAAAGAAGCCCGGACCGAATATGCCGGGCTTCTTCCTCTGTGTAGTCGTTGTTACTCTTTCACAAATTTGAGCGAACGTTCTATATGAAGCGCTTCGTCAATAATATGAATGATGTACATCCCGGATGCAAGCTTCGATGTATTGACCGAAGCATACTTTTCTGGCGTACTTGTTGAAAGCACCGTCTTTCCGGAAAGATCGAGAATCGCGATTGTCTTTGACCCTTCGGAAGGAGCCGAGACAATAATATAATCGGCTGCCGGATTCGGATAGACGGCATAATCCATGTTGATCGAGGTACTTCCCTCAACTGCGGAAGAGCTGGGATCTCCCATCACAGTTATGTTGTCAAATCTGTTATTCCCGCTGGAACTGAGCGGAATTCCTCCGAATTTTATTCTTAGGATGAGATTAGAGTTATTATTTACCGTTTGATCAGTTCCAAAATTCAAATTCACACGGCCAAAGAATGTTACACCCTGATATTGCGCTTGCGTTACATCAAGGGTGTCGGCAATTCCATTAATCATGACTCCTTTTTTCCAGGTAATCCCGCCATCGACGCTATAATCAAAATGTTCAGTCGCCGGCGCATCCGGGATGCCCGATGATTGCAGCGCATACGACAAAGATATATTTTTATAGCCTGTCGTCGGAATCAACAGACGAAGCTCCATGCTGTCCGTAGGATTGCGGACACGCAATCCCCATACCGGTGCCGCACCAAATTGTGCATTGATGGTATCTCCGGGAACATTGTCGAGATACCCTGCATAGGTCGAGGAAACATTAGACTCCAACTTATAAACGATCGCTGCCGTCGTATTATCGAATATCGAGAAATCCGGAGCAATCGAAGGGATACCCGGATTATGATATACTTTCGTCAGGTTATTGAAATCCCAATAGTGAATAACACGATTCTTTTTGGGATCGATACTGACGATCACGAATGTCTGTGATTTTCCAATGGTGCCTTCGGCATCTTTAACCCGAACAATTCCGTTGGACGTCGGCGTGTTGGGTACAACCCAATCGTATGTGGTTGCAGTTGTAGTGCCCACGGAGCTCCATGTTGTCCCGCCATCGGTAGAATATTCAAGAGTCTTTGTCGAACCGACGCCATTTAAAGTATCGAACGCAATTGTTGTATGTTTTCCTACAACAAGAATATTATTACCGGGCTGTTTCAGCGTAATGACCGGGGGCGGTCCGTGGCTGGCGCCATTTCCTTCGAATGTAAAATTATCAAGGCGGTTATTGCCACTGGTATGATTTGCCCCGTTTCTGAAGCGGATACGAAGCACGAAATTCGGATTGTTCCCAACCGCAGGATCGGCAGACAGATCAACCGTCACGAGACCCCAGTTTACATCACCCTGATACATATTCCACAGTGTGCTGACCGTATCGCTCAGTCTGCCGTTGACTTTCATCCCGCCGGCTAGGCCGCTCTTCCACGTCTTGCCGCTGTCAATGCTGTAATCAAACCAATCGGTAGAGTCTCCGTTGGTATTGCTCGACGATTGCAGCGCATACTTAAAGACAATGTTGCTAAAACCTGTCGTCGGAGCATAAATGCGAAGCTCCATGCTGTCGAGCGGATTGCGCAGACGTAGCGCATTATTACCGCCGCTGCCGGTCGGGACAACCGTTAACCGAGCATTAATGCTATCGACACCCGCGACCGGATCGATATAGCGTTTCGATGCCGTTAACGATGTGCCCGGAAGCAGATAATACGTGACACGGGCTTTTGATTTATCCAGCGCCGAATAATCTGCCGTGATGTCCGGGATCGTCGGCGTTGCCGGTGTGATCGTTGCCGTTGGCGTATTGTCTAAGTTCCAGTAGTGAATAAGGGTTTTCGATGTTTGCGCATGAGCAGTAATTGCGAAAAATAGAACGATCGCAATTAAAAATGTACGTTGTAATTGTTTTTTCATATTGTGAGCAATTAAAAAATTGGCACCTTCAGAATTTTACAGCCAAGCCCATATCATTGTTTGCGCGTGGTACCGCGGCGTTCGCAAACACGACGTGCAGTGCAAGAAGAGAGAACTGCGGGGGCATTTTCTCAGTATGCGACAGAAAAAAGCACGCTACGAGTGCCACACTTTTTTCAACAGCGTACAAAAATAGAAGACCTATATTTCCAAAGTATTTCTAAAACGGAAAGAATATGTTATGCGCAGGGGAATTGATAAAAAATGTTGCGACAGACAAAAAGTAGCTGCACAAATGATGTAATTGTTACATATTCGTTAAGAAAAGAATACGAATTGTTATAATACCAAAGAGGTATTCTCTACTTTCAAAGAGAATACCTCTGTACACTGCAAGAGCAGTTAGGAATTAATTTAGATCGAACAGAAGAAAATGGGAATTCTCATTTGCCGTGACCGATAATTTTGTTTCATCGGTGATCGCGGCGCCGTCACCTTTCGAGAGTTCATTCCCGCCAATCGACAGTGAACCGGAAATAACCTGAAGCCATGCGCCTCTGCCGGAGGACAGATCGTAATTGAGATTCTCACCTTTATCAAGCATTGAAGCAAATACTTTTGCATCCTGATTGATCGTTACCGAGCCATCGGCCCCATCAGAGCTGGCGACAAGACGAAGCCGGTTCTTTTTATCGGCATCTTCAAATCTTTTTTGCTCATAACTTGGCGTCAGATTTTTTACATTCGGAAAGATCCAGATCTGATAGAGATAGAGTTCTTTATCGAAGGGATTGAACTCGCTGTGAAAAACGCCGGTGCCGGCGGTCATTCGCTGAACGTCACCTGCTGCGATAACGCCTTTGTTTCCCATGCTGTCCTCGTGCTCAACCGCGCCGCCGAGAACATACGTGATGATTTCCATATCTCGGTGCGGGTGCATCCCGAAACCTTGACCGGAAGCGATCTTATCTTCGTTCATGACACGCAATGTACGAAAATGCACCCAACTGTCGTCATGGTAATCGGCAAATGAAAATGTATGGTGGGTATCTAGCCATCCCCAATTGACATGTCCGCGCTCATTCGCTTTTCTGATCGTGATCATACGTTCGTATTGTTTTTATTAATAGACGGTTATACGAAATACATACGCAAAGTTGCTGTAGGATTGAGGGTAATAAAAAAGCCTGCGGAGGTCACTTCAACAGAAGCATTGCTCGACGCAGGCTGTATCCGCGTTATTCATAAGAATTATGAGGTTTGTTTACGCGGTGCTAAATAAGAACTCGACGCGCCTGATTTTGTTACACCTGACCGTGAACAATTCAAGTGATATGAACATGCGTTGGCGTATCCCATTATTTTTTATAGCGATAATCTTCGCAAGCTGCGCGAAGAAAGAGCCGGAGCCTCAGTCGAATCAATCGAACATTTCGTCGCGACCACAATCGGCGCCGCCGGTAGACACATACGAAATCGTGAACACTTACCCACACGACCCCACTGCGTTCACCGAAGGCCTGCAATTTTATAACGGAGAATTATATGAAAGCACCGGGCTCGAAGGATATTCGACTCTGCGCCGTGTCGAACTTGCGACCGGTAAAGTGCTGCAAAAAGTTGATCTGGATCCGAAATATTTTGGCGAAGGGATCGTGATCTTCGACTCCAAAATTTATCAGCTGACTTATACAACTGAGATCGGTTTTATCTACGATCTCAAAACATTCAAACAGACCTCGACGTGGAATTACCAAGGCCAAGGCTGGTCACTGACGAGCGATGGGACAAGTCTCATTATGTCGAACGGAACAGAACGATTGAAATTTCTCGACCCGAATAATCTTTCCGTTGTCAAAACCATTGATGTTCAGGAATCGGGAATGCCGATCGAGAATGTGAATGAATTGGAGTATATTAAAGGCGAGATCTGGGCAAACATTTGGCGCACCGACCGGATCGTGCGTATTGATCCTGCTACCGGAAATGTAAAGGGCTGGATCGACCTTTCTGAGCTGCTGCCGCCTGATGAAATGAAAAATGTCGATGTCCTTAATGGCATCGCTTACGATGCAGAGCATGACCGAATTTTCATCACCGGGAAAAATTGGCCGAAGCTCTTTGAAATAAAAATTAAACCCTCGGCACAACATCCGCAATAATTCCGATGCAGCAGATCGAGTATGTTTCGCTCGTTTTTACCGTCCCGCTTGAATACGAGGAAACACTTCAAGGATATTTTCTTACGCGGCACGCTCCGCAAGGATTCGAAGAACGAGCCGACGGCGCGTTCATTGTTCATTTATTAAAAAAAGAATGGTCATTCGAAGCAGAGAAAAACCTGGCAGCGTTTCTTCATTCTCTCGTCACGGCAAATGTCACTCTCGACGAAACGATCACTCAGCAAAATACCGATTGGAACGCGGAATGGGAATCGAGCATCGAACCGATCCGAATTACCGACGACCTTGTGATCGCACCGAGCTGGAAATTGCAAGAAGCCCGTGCATTACATTCGAACCATCTTCTTATCATCGACCCGAAGATGAGTTTCGGTACCGGCCATCACGAAACAACACGCCTTTGCCTAAAAAAGACCGAACGAATCGATTGCACTGGCAAAACCATTCTCGATCTCGGTTCCGGCACCGGAATTCTTGCAATGTATGCGATGATGCGCGGCGCGAAACATGCCGTTGCCATTGATACCGATGAGTGGGCGTTCGAGAATGCAAAAGAGAATTGTACACGCAACAATTTCTCACTTGATGAAATAGATGTTCGTCACGGCGATCTTGCAAGTGCCGTAAATGCCGATGAGAAGTTCGATATTATCTTCGCGAACATTCATCGCAATGTATTGCTTGCCATAAGTTCCGAAATTGCTTCACATCAAGAAGATGGCGATACGCTTATCCTCTCCGGCTTGCTCGAATATGATGCCGACGAAGTGATCGCCGCATACGAATCATGTTCATATCATCTTGTCGATCGAATGCAAGAGAACGAGTGGGTCGCGCTCAGATTCGAATTTACAAAATAAATGCGCCTCGCTGTTATTGATATTGGCACAAACACCATACTGATGCTTATTGCAGAAGTAAGCAGTGGCCAACTGCCAATGATCTTGCGGGATGAACACTCCATTGCACGGCTTGGGAAGGGTGTTGATAAAACGCGGCGCATTTCCGATGCAGCATACAAGCGTTTTGCAGAAATTATCCGCCGATACAATGCTCTTATTACTGAATGCAATGTGAGCCGTGTCATCGCATTTGCAACGAGTGCAATGCGCGATGCTGAAAATCGCGATGATATCATCCGCCGCACAAAAGACGAACTTAGAATTGACATAGAAATTCTCAGCGGCGATGATGAAGCCAGATGGAGCTTTCAGGGTGCGCTATTTGGAATTCCGTCCTCAGAACTTAACGGAGTAATTGCAACACTCGACATTGGCGGTGGAAGCACGGAAATCTCTGTTGGAGAAAATGGAATATACAAGCGAGGAAGCAGCGTAGATATTGGTGCCGTCAGGATCAAAGAGCGATTTCTTGCACACAGTTCGGGTCAAGAAATTGCTCGTTCGTTTATTCGAGAGCAGCTTCCATCTATTGTCCCAATTTCTCCGAGATCACTTATTGCCGTTGCGGGTACACCGACATCGCTTGCAGCGATGAAGCATCGGTTAACTCATTTCGATACCAATATAGTCGATGGGACGATCATCCATCGCGATGAACTTCAGGCAATGTTAGAAGAAATGTTCTCGATCAGCGCCGAAGAGCTTGTTCGCCGTTATCCGGCTGTCTCGCCTGCTCGGGCAGATATTCTTCCTGCGGGAGCGCTTATTCTTGATGAAGCGATGCTGCTGCTGAAACTTGAAGAAGCGCGAGTGAGTACGAAAGGAGTGCGGTATGGGATCTTGTTGAGAGAAATAGAACGTATGTGACATAGATTTTAGCGTGGGTCACGAGCTCTCAATTCCCAGTTCTCTATTTTCAATTCTTCCCTCTTCGTAAATTTGTATTTTACCTGTCTTAATAAGAGCACCATTTAATGCGGATCTTAGTACTTGGTTCGGGCGCGCGTGAGCATGCCATTTGCTGGAAATTGAAGCAATCTCCGGTCGTCTCGAAAATATTTTGTGCGCCTGGTAATGCCGGTATCGAACAGGCGGCGGAGCTTGTGAGTGAAGTCGTCCCGACCGATGCCAAAGGCGTGATCGGCTTTGCACTGCGTGAGCGGATCGATCTGGTTGTCATTGGTCCCGAAGGCCCGCTGGCTGCAGGTGTTGCCGATGCCTTAGAATCAGAGCATATTCCTGTCTTCGGACCACAGAAAAGCGCCGCGGCGCTTGAATATTCAAAAGCATTCTCGAAAGAATTTATGCACCGGCATAATATCCCGACAGCTCGGTATGCGGTCTTTACTGCAGGCGAACAGCTTGAAGCGCGTGCATTCCTGCGTCATTTGAACTACCCTGCCGTCATTAAAGCAGACGGCCTTGCCGCAGGCAAGGGCGTCATTATCGTCGAGACAGAAGCAGAAGCGCTTCATACGATGGATGACATTTTTTCGCGCCGCATTTTCGGTGAGGCGGGTACGCGTATCGTCATCGAGGAATTTATGGAAGGTGAAGAAGCAAGTGTGTTCGCACTGACCGACGGTACAGATTATGATGTGCTCGCAACGGCGCAAGATCATAAGCGAATTTTAGACGGCGACCGCGGAAAGAATACCGGCGGCATGGGCGCCTATGCTCCGGTGCCCATCGTTACACCCGAAGTTCTTGAGCAAGTACGACACGAGATCATCGAACCGACGCTGCGCGGACTTCGTGAAGAGAACAGAGCATACAAAGGCGTCCTTTATTGCGGGCTGATGGTTCGCGGTAACCGCGCACGCGTCGTTGAGTATAACGTCCGTTTCGGCGATCCGGAAGCACAAGTCGTGATTCCATTATTGCAGGGCGATTTTGCGGAAATCCTTCTTTCGTGCGCAACAGGCAGATTAAAAGAACATTTGCCGCTGAAGTCATTCGAGGCTTGTGCCGTGACTGTCGTTATGGCAAGCCAGGGATATCCCGATTCGTATGAAACGGGAAAGAAAATAGAAGGACTTGATAAATTCACCCAACAGCGCGAGATCGAACAGGGTGTTGCCGTCTTTCATGCTGCCACAAAAAAAGACGAGCACGGGAATATATTGACATCCGGAGGAAGAGTTCTTTCCGTTACTGCCGTCGGATTTGGCAATGAGTTAAAAAATACAATTACAACAGCATACAACGCCGTGCATGAGATCGCATTCGATGGTGCGTATTATCGAAGCGACATCGGAAACAAAGGTTTGAAATAGGGGCGAGGCATGCCTCGCCCGCTGCCAGTCAATACCCGAATACCTCTTCAAGCGACAACTCTTTTACCGGTCCCCACTTCTCGAGCGATTTGAGGTCAACTTTATCGCGTTTGCCAAGTACCATAATAGTATAGTGGTGGTCTTTAATATATTGCTTTTGGAAATCGCTGATCTTCGAGAAATCCATTGAAGGAATGTCGTTATACACATCCTGACGTATGTCGTGATCGAGTCCTTTTTTCTGTGCGGATTCATAATTGAAGAGAATCTGCTCGCGGGTGATCCGTTCGGTTGCAATTTTATTGCGAATAGCATCCTTCGATTGATCGAATATCTTATCGGTGCGCGGCATATTCTCGAACAGATCGAACATCGCATCCATCGTTTCCGGTAATTTATCGGCTTGGGTGCCAACATACGCAAAAATATAGTTCGGCTTCGATTTTTTTGGCGGAGTTATATATGACGACCACACTGCATAGGCGAGGGCTTTCGACTCACGTATATTCTGGAATACGACCGACGACATTCCGCCGCCGAAATACTCATTATAGAGTTGCTGCACCGGGACTTTCGCCGGATCGTATGTATATGACTTCGAAAAGAAGAGTACTTCCGCTTGCTGCATATCGAAATTCACGAAATAGACTTTATTCTCATTCGTTTCTTGATACTGGTAGTCAGCAACCGTCGGTACTGTCGTCAACGGCGATGCGACGTGATGCAGCTTCTTCAGAGCGGAAAGAATAAGCGTCGAATTTTCCGGGCCATAGTAAAGAACACGGTGTTGGAACGTTGTGATAGACCGTATCTTTGCCACAAGCTCATCGGCCGTCAGAGCACGCAGTTCGCTTTCCGAAAGAATATTCGTGAACGGGTTATTTTTTCCGTATGTCCCGTACATATCCATTGCCTGATTAAGGATCGTGCCTTTGTCTTGTTTTGCATCGGCACGCGATTTGAGCGTGCTGGCGACCAGCTTGGAAAGAGCATCTGCGTCGGGTTTTGCAGAAGATAATATTTCTTCGAGCAATGTCGTCCCCTCGGTAAAGCTTTTCTGCAAACCGGAAAGAGAAACATAAATCTGATCGTCGCTTGCCGAAACATTCAAGCTCAGCCCGAGCGCATAGAGTTTTTTCTTTACATCTTCTGCAGACATTGTATTTGTCCCGAGAAAATTCAGATAATTCGTCGCGAACGCAAGTTTTTTATCGGCATGTGCTCCGAAATCGAGCAAATAATACATCGAGAAAAGCTGGTTCTCGCTGTTGTGCAGATAATGTAGAGGCACACCGCCGGGAAGTTCTTTGAACTCAATGTCTTTTTTGTAATCAAGAAAGCGCGGTGAGATCTTGTCGGCAGGAGTGCCGATGATCTTTTTAACGAACGGCGATTCGGCCTCGCGATTGACCTGTACCGGTGTGATCGCCGGTTTCTCGACCTTCGGCGAGTTGCGCTGCCCGACGCGTTTATAGACAACGACATAATTATTGCCGTAGTATTTTTTTGCGACATCCATGATCTCTTGCTTCGTGATATGGGACATATCGTCAAGCTGAGAGACGATGTTTTTCCAATCGAGATGATGAATGAAGGCTTCCATCATTTGCGAAGCACGCGACCCGTTGTGTTCGGCGCCGCGGATGCGCTGAACGGTTAGGTCGTTTACAACGGCAGTGATCAGTTTCTCGTCGAAATCGCCGCGTTTTACTTTATCAAGCTCACCGAGCATCAATGCTTCGACATCCTCGAGCTTTTGTCCTTCGAGCGGATTACCCTGAAGCATGTGCAGTGTATAATCCATCTGTTCGAGCATCCACGTTCCGGCATTGAGGACTTTTTGCTGTTGATTCAGATCAAGATCGAACAGCCCGGCAACATTATTCGAAAGAATTTTATCGATCATCTCACAAACGAGAACATCGTGATCAGCCATACCAGGCAGACGGAATCCGATCGCCACATTTTCCGGATCAGGACCAAGTACCTCGCGGCGGATGGGAGATGTGATCGCTTCTTCCGGTAGGAAGCTGAATGGCGGAACAGGCTTCGGCTGCAAGATACTGAACTTCTCGTCGATGAGCGCGATCGTTTTGTCGGGGTCGAGGTCACCAGAAAGCACAATCGCCATATTGTTCGGCACATAATACTTATTATAATACTCTTCGATCTTTTTGATCGACGGATTCTTTAAATGCTCGACCGTGCCGATCGTCGTCTGAGAGCCGTACGTATGATGCTTGAAAAGCTCGCGCATCATTGTCTCGAATTGCTCCTCCCCGTCATTGTCAATATTGCGATTTTTTTCTTCATAGACAGCTTCGAGCTCTGTATGGAACAAGCGCAGAACAGGATGACGGTAGCGCTCGGCTTCTATGTCGAGCCACTTCGATTCTTGATTTGACGGAATATCATTGACATAAACCGTTTGTTCGAGCCATGTAAATGCATTCGTCCCTTTTGCACCGATCGCACCGAGCATTTTATCGTATTCGTTCGCGATCGCCCATTTCGCTGCCACACCTGAGACGGAATCGATCTCGTGATACTTGCGCTTGCGCTCGGCAGGATCTGTTGTCAGCCGATAATCTTCAAAACGGTTCTCGATCTCGTCGAGGTATGGTTTTTCTTTCGAATAGTCGAGAGAACCGAATTTATCGGTCCCCTTAAAAAGCAAATGCTCGAGATAATGTGCAAGCCCCGTCGCATCGGCAGGGTCATTCTTGCTGCCGGCGCGGACGGCGATCATTGTCTGGATACGCGGTTCATTTTTATTGACGGACAGATACACCGTCAGGCCGTTCTTCAACGTATAAATTCGTACACCGAGCGGATCGTCGGTAATGGTCGTATAATTATATTTCCCGTCAGGCGATGTATGTTTTTCAACATTGAACTTTGCTTCTACCGCATGGGAGAATGATAAAATAGCGGCAACGACAACTGATGCAATGATTTTCTTCATATCAGGTGATAGATGGATGAAATACGACCCTTCGCTACGCAGGTGAACGGCCCTTGTTTCCTGAAAATACAGCGCGGAGAATCCCGGCACTCTCTTTCGTAAAAACAGAGCAATAATAGGCGATATGCAGGCGATTAGTTCCGAACGATGACCGTCGCCGATCGTTTGGTACTACCGATATCAATTTCCAAGAAATAACTTCCGTTCGGCAAACCGGAAAGATCGAGCGGCGATAGAGACTCTGCCCCATCAGAAACACTACCCGAGGCTACACGAACACACTCTCCCATGACATTGATGATATTGACGGAATAATTTGTTTTTGCAAGCGGAAGATTAAAACTGATTGTGACCTGCCCGGTTGTCGGGTTCGGTACGATCTTATCGATCGAAGGCAGAACTCCGTCAAGCGCGGCGCGCATTGTTTTTGTGCCGCAGGCATCGAGTACGGTAAACGTCGAGCCGATAGGTTCTGCAAGGATCGTCAACGGCGGGCACGGACGATCGTTCACTATATCCGTCGAACAGATGACATTACTTGAATCTGCTTTAGCGAGATATACATCAAATAAAAATTTTAGCAACTCCCCGGCTTTCATGACCTCCGGCGAAAATGTGATCGTCGCCTGATCGGTTCTCGGATCGAGGTTTGTGATCGGTGTTGCAGTATATCCGCTGCCGACAATTGCCCCGCCCTGAAAACTCCGCCAGAGCATCACATCATGATCGTACTGTAAACGCACGGTAACCGCTTTGATCGGGTCAGCCGGAACACCAACGAGCGAAAACGCGCCGGTCGTTGTATTTCCGGGTAGCGCCGGAGGAATCTGCAATGCAAATGCCGCGTGTTCGCTGTCGCTGATATTCGCGATAGCAAAATTGGTTGTCTGGGAATTAGAAGACTCTACACAATTCGGACCATTGTCGATCGAATATGTCAGTGACATCGACGTTGCACCCGACATTACACCGCAATGAAAATGTGCGACAATGATCGTATCGCCGGTGACGATCTCGGGTAAGTTCGAAAGATCGACCGAAATATCCGGCACAGTATTTTTGATCACGGCATTATTCGCTGTCGCAACTGCTCCTCGGTCAATACTCAACAATGTAAAGAATGTTGGATCATACGTTAGGTCGCAATGTATCTTCGTCGGATGAGAGGTCGCCGTGGTATGCAGCCGAAGTGCAACTGCAAAATCAGTGCAAAGCCTCGGAGAAGTGATCGAATCGAGCGAGACTTGCCAACTCGTCGATGTCGGAACCATTGCGCCTACATTATACGAATAGGCATCTGCAAAACTGAATTCCGACGCGAACGCATATACCGGCATTGGCGATGTCAATGAATGACTTCCCGGGAGTATTTGGACAACAATACTCGAATATGGCGAACCAGCAATAACATTCGACGCGCCAAAAGAGGTGATCTGTGCGCCGTCAAGTAGTATCGACGGCTCGGCAGCAGTCGGATAGATCACCGAGACAAAGTTCGAATAATGATTTCCAAAAGTCGGATCGATCACGTCAGGCAAGTACCACTGAAGTGAATCTATCCATTGGGATAGCGGCATCACATTCACCATCGACGGGTCGCTGAGTCCGTCTCTGGTAATACTTGACCCAACAGAAAGTTCGTAGCACTGGGCAAACGCCGTCGTGGTAAATTGCTGCGGGTCGGTCGTTGTCGGGATCGCGATGATCCCGTTCGTTGATTGATAGGTCAGTCCGTTTGCCGAGATCGCAAAATAATCTTTCACATCCGAAACGAACAATAATCCATACCCGGTAAAATCGCTGAACGGAGCCGTGTAAAAAACAGTATCGACATATTGTGCCGGAAGAGGCGCATTCAACAGTTCGTTGCACGCTTCGCCACCAAGCGGCACATAGCCGCATGTCAGACCGGAAATAACACTCACTGGTTTTGTTGCCGTAAGAAACGAGCCGGAGAGTGAAGTTTCGGGCGGTGATGCGTTTGCATCTGCTTTGACAATGTAACATTCGCCGCGATTAAGCTCGACGGTGAACGGTGAGGCATCCGCGGAGCCGACCGGAGTGACAGCGGGAGTGATAGTAACGGACGTTCCGTCGGTTGTTGCAGTAATGACAAATTCGGTTTTATTATCTTCGCCCGGGTCGTTGTAAATGCCCCACGTGCCAAGCCGGTACGACGTCCCGAGCGACTGATCCGGGCATAACTGTGTCATCTCGCCGGCGGCAGCAAGGTAATCGTCGAAAATTGCTTGCACCGGAGTTGACGTATGCAGCAATACTCCGAGTTCGCTTTTGCCGCTGCCGCCAAAGATTATCAGTGAATGTGGCAGCCCGACCGTGGTTTCTCCCGAATCATAACAAAATGTTTGTGAATATCCTGACGGGGATGTGATCGTCGCATAACCACGCGAACCGCTAATGATAAACAACGAAAGTTCAGACTGCCCGCCGCCTGTCCCGGTCGAAAGATCGTCTGCTCCTTCGGGAATCGCAAATGTGAAATTTGTTCCGTATGTCGGCAGCGCCGTTTGCGCAATAACACCTGACGGCACAAGAAGCGCGAGGAGGAGAATCCCGGTGAAACGATATGATGTCGCCGAATACATGGTATTCTATGAACACATAAATCGACGTTTTGTGTCAGACCGAAGTTAATAAAAAAGCACGGGGCGCTCATCGCGCCCCGTGCTTACATTATTTATAATTTTATCATTTTTGGATAACGACGCTTATCCGGCGTTCGGTACCGTTCGAAACGACCTGAAGCGTATATTTCCCGGTGGAGAGCCCACTGGCATCAAGATCGACCGCTCCCGAAGTTACGGCGTAACTCGTCAGTACTTCTTTGCCGAGCAAGTCGTAGAGTTTCAATTCTGTAGGTTCCGTCAGTCCCATGAGCACAACATGAATCCGTTCGCTTGTCGGATTCGGTATGACGGAAACCGATAGATCTTCCGGTCCGGAGAACGGATCGGCATTCGCATAGCCGGCTATCTTATGCGACCCGTCAAGATCAACCTCGCTAAGGCGATATTGGATTCGCGTGAACGGCGCTTTTTCGTCCACTGCAGAATAACCAGCTCCTGTCTTCGAGTTCTCGGCCGTCACTGTCGCAACGGTCTGCCATCCGCCGGGGCTTTCACGCTCAACGAGGAATTGCTGAACATCCTGTTCGTGAGCCGTTTTGAATGCCAGCATCACTTGGCCGTTACCAGTGCGACGCGCATCAAAGCTTGTGAGTTCAACCGGCAGGTACGTTCCTGAGCCCTTGAAGATAAGACGCATCATCGGCAAGATCGGTCCGCCGCCGGCACCGTTGCGTGCATTTCCGCCAACCGTCAAATACGGATTCCCGGATTGGTCACGCCACTTTGCAAGAAGTGTCGGGTAGAGTCCGTTATATCGTATCGTCGGTCCTTGGTCTATTCTCTGTTTCCAGACAAGCCCGCGCGAGCCATCGCCCGCCAATCCATATCCCTGCGTCATATTGAACTCGATGCGATAGGTAGAATCCTGATCGAGATAGATCGGATTAAAATGAACTGCAATAAATCCGCGATCGAGTACATTATAACTAAACGAACGTGAAGCAACAGTTTGCGTACCGCTTCCACGAATAGTCATCTGCCAGTTCGTCGTTCCGGTCGCGTCAAGATGGTAGAACATCAGTCCGCGGAGAGAATCCGAAACGATTGGCGTGAAGTCCAGATAGAAGTGCGGATCCGCAACGACCATTGTTCCGGATGTATCCGGTACACCATCATCGTACGCATAAGTGCTATCGATACCGAACGTACGATTGAGAATAATGGTATCATTCTGGCGGCGGATCTCATTAAAGTTCTGTTCGATCTGCGACTTCGCCGTGAATGTTCCTCCTTGCGATCCTTCTATTTCCCATCCCGGCATCGAGACAGTCGTATCGGCGTGCGGTGCAGGTGTATAGAGTGTTTGCAGCCGGTGATAGACTTGCCGGTTGAGCATGTCAGTAACGATCAGACGCACATTATATGCAGCAAGATTTGTTTGCAGGCCGTTGTTACCGACCTTCACCAACGGGACAATGTTCTTCACATTTCGCGGTAAATGAGTAAAGAGTCCGTTGCCAAGATCGAGATCGTACGGCATCAGATCTGTTTGGCCGTTGACGGCAAGATTGATCTGGAATCCATCGATGATCCAGTTGTCATCATCATCGAATGGGGGTGAATTGAACAAACTCACATTATTCTTTTCGACAAGCCGGATTCTGAAGCGGCTGTGATTATGAACGTACGCGCCGGGCACCGGAATACGATATGCTTGTGTATGCACATCAAGTCCGCCATAAATTGCCGGTCCGATCTTCACCCAGTTGCTATCGTAGATCGGATTCCATTTCGGTCCGGTCCCTTTGAGCGCTTCAACGACAAGGCTGTCGCGATAAATAATATTATTGTTCGAATCGAGCAGCATTGGCTCCGGCCCGGAGAGTGTCCGGTTAGTAATTCCTGCAATGGTCGAATCAGTTTTCGACCCGCGCTGGTAATTAAAACACAGCCAAACATTCGCGGTTGTCGAAGAAAGATCGATCGGCGTTGTTGTCATCGTGTCGGCGGCATTGTCAAGAAAATACCGTTTGCCGGAAAAATCGTCACGATTCAAAATGACAGAGCCTGTCGAAACAGGTCCCGGCTGATCATACATCACTGCCGGGTTATTCCCTGCCCATGTTGCACCGAAGAGATGCCAATAGCACGGGTCAAGCTTGATGTAATCATCGTAGAACGGCGCGGTACCGGAAGTCATAAATACGAAATCACGCGAGAGCGTATTATCCGGTGTCCAGCCGTCGGTATCGCTCGACTGAGGCAAATTAGCTGAGATCGTCGTCACCATGTGGTATCGCCCGCAGGTAATGGCTGCCAACGACGCCGTATATTGATAGCTATTATCAAATGCGACAACCACGCTATCGGTTTTGCTGTAGATCGGAACACCGGTCGTCAGGTCGGTGATCTTATTATAGATATAGATCCTCCGATCCTGACTGGTCATATTCTCAAACGTCACTTTCGGCTGGAATTGATTATTCGTCATTTCATAACCATCATAGGGGGGCCAGTCGATCGAGTTGAGCCGGATAAAATTCGACTTCGTTTCGCGAAGAAATTTTACCGATAATTGATTATGCAAGTCCTGTGCATAGATGTTCGAGCTATAGCTTTTTGCATAATAGTCCCCGTTGTATAGGTATGTCGATCCCCAGATGCTCTGATGGTTCTGCACGCCGATCGTGCAGAGTTTCTCGAACAACAGTGCTGCCTGAACCCCTGCAAATGAGCCGTCGAATGAACGGTAGTTGAAGGTGGCCGAAGAATCGCCTCGCGCGAAGACAACCTGAAATGTGGCGCGGCACTGACCATTGGTGCCCTTCAAGAAGGCATTATAATAGGTCACATAGCAGGTATCGGTTGTCATCCGATAAAATACTTTTGACGAATCGCCGGTCGTTCTAAATTCCAGGTCGCCCCACATCGGACATGCCATTGCAGTATGACCGATTGTCGGGTCGGCAGGCAGTGGGATATTATTTGCGCTAACGTCCCCGCCGGTAAAAAATGTATCGATCGTGATCTTGATCAATCCGTTCGTCGAAATATACCTCGGAGGGAAACGAAGCTGGTAATTATACCACGGTAGAACGATCGAGTCCGCTGCCGAAGCGACTTCAAAATATCCATCGTCGTTCGTCCCACCGGCAAGTGTCGCAAGACGGTGCCAGTTCGCACCGTAGGTGGTATCGACAAATTTGTACGAGGGAGCTCGAGGGTCGTTGTCGTCAGAGTCAACGATATAATATTGGTACCCGGGATTACTATTCGATGCAGGATTGCCGCGGCGTGCAAATAATTTTCCTGTAAAACTGACGATGAGTGTAAGGAGAAATAACGCAGTAACAAAACGTTTCATATTAGTTGCCTTTCAACAGTAGAACACAATTTTCGGGGGTCAACTCTCTTTCCCTACGAAAATACGAACAAATCCACATTTTCGCAAAAAATCAAACCCCCTCGACACTTAATTCGTTACACCATTATGCTTACGACCTATTCTAAATGGATACCGGGTAAAAGCATGCTCGCGGAAGACCGACTTGCAGCGCTTGTCAACTTGTTCCACGAACTGCTCTTGCGAACATCTGGCGACGCAAACGAAGCACTCCAATGGATGCGCTATCTCGACGAACAGAATAATATCTTTGGGCCCGATATGACATTCGATATGTTCCTCGACGAACTCAAAAAAATGGGACTCATCGAAACCGACGAGAACTCGCTTATCAAGCCCACCAATAAAGCGATCGGCAATATCAAACGATCGGCATTGCTTGAGATTTTTCGCGGAATGAAAAAATCGCCGGGCGGTATGCATGATACCCCTCATTCCGGGACAGGTGTCGAGCGCACGAACGACACCAAGAGCTACATGTTTGGCGATCAATCGACGAACATAGACTTTACGAAAACGCTGCAGAACGTATTTCGGCGGTCGCTTCAGGAAGACAAAATTTCCGGAGATTCGATCCTTGATAATCTCTCGATGAACGAAGAAGACATCGAGATCTATGAAACCGAGCATGCAACAAGCTGTTCGACCGCATTACTGATCGATATTTCGCATTCAATGGTACTCTATGGCGAAGACCGCATTACGCCTGCAAAAAAGGTGGCGATGGCGCTTGCCGAACTTATCCGAACCAAATTTCCAAAAGACCGTCTGTATGTAATCACCTTCGGCGATGAAGCCAAACTTATTAGCGACGCAGAGCTCCCCTTCCTCGAAGTCGGTCCGTATCACACCAATACCCGCGACGGACTGCGCCTGGCGCGCACACTGCTTCGACGAAGCGGCAATACGAATAAACAAATTTTTATGGTTACCGATGGTAAACCTTCGGCAATGTTCGATGATAATGGGACACTCTATAAAAATTCCTGGGGTCTTGATCCGAAGATCATCAATAAAACACTCGATGAAGCCGTTGCTCTGCGCCGTGAAAAAATTCCGATCACGACATTTATGATCGCGCACGATCCGTATCTCATCGATTTCGTCGAAGAACTCACAAAAGCCAACCACGGCAGAGCATATTATTCCGGCTTGAATGATCTTGGGCAGTTCGTGCTGGTAGATTATGTCAGGAATCGAAGGAGGAAGGTATGATTCTTGAAAACCGGATAGTATTTCATATTGTTGATCATTATTGAAACGTCATCTGATAATTCAAATTTATTATGAGCACCGAACCTCAACACAATTACGAAACGCATCTGGACGTCAAGTTTGATCATTTGGACCTGATCGACGTAAATAACATAGTTGATGAGACGACGCATCCCTGGTTTAATCAAACTCTGACGAAGGTCAACGACAGTGTTGTTCGCATCGGTATAGTCCAAGGCGAATATCATTGGCATAAACATGACAATGATGATGAGTTTTTCTATGTGCTTCAAGGGCAATTACTCATCGATCTCGAAGGCAGAACGATCACGTTGAATCCGAATCAAGGCGTGACAATTCCGAAGAAGGTTATCCATCGTCCTCGTGCGCCACAAAAAACTGTTATGCTGATGGTGGAAACCAGTGCTATCGAGCCAACCGGAGATTAGTATTTATGGCAGTGAAAAAACAAGTATCAAGCAGAGATCCTGAAACGATAGCATTCTTCGAGAAGCTCGTTGCGACCGTTGACGGTGTCGAGCCCAAAGGCGATACAATGCCATATACATCACATAACGGGCATATGTTCTCGCTTCTTACGAAAGAAGGACCGCTTGCGCTCAGGTTACCGAAGGATGAGATCGAGAAATTC
>DASQGZ010000021.1:0-6681 GCA_035632315.1 Kapaibacterium sp. (SeqCode)
AAGATTTGTGATCATATCGAATGGACCGGGACGAGTCTCAAGAGCTGCGAGATGCAAAGAAGATGAATCAAACCGGGTAGAAACGACGCTATCCTTTGTCGCAGCATTTGAAATGCCGGCAACAAAAAGTATGACCAATAATATGACTGTAGATCTTGTCATTATCTATCAAAACTTAGCGTGATCGCTGATGCTGTGATCGCTGCCGTTTCCGCATGGAGCCTTCTTGGGCCGAGCGAAGCAGCAGTTGCACCAAAAGCCTCTTGGCTTATAGAAACTTCTTCTTCAGTAAATCCGCCCTCAGGTCCGATCACAATAGCGATCCGTTTACCTGAGACCTTGTCTAAGACGTATTTAAGTGAAATTTCTTTTGCAATTCCCTCGTGAAGCACAACGATCGCTCGCTTTTGATCTTTCGCATGTTCAAGAGCCGTTTCAATCGTGACAAGTTCACCAAAACTTGGGATTCGCGCTCTCTGCGCCTGCTTGCAAGCTGAGCGAAGAATTCGTTCGATGCGTTCTCTCTTTATGACCGGCCGCTCGACCCGTGCCGACGATACCGGGACAAATCCTGAAATTCCGATCTCCGTACACCGCTCGACGATCTCTTCGAATTTCGATTGCTGATTCAGCACCGCTTGAAGAAGCACTACGTCAAGTGAAGGCTCATTATGCTCCGCAAGCGTTTCGGTAATTTCGCAGCGAATGGTAATTTCTCGCTTACTTTCTTCGACCGATCTGAGCATTGCGCGGTAACAGATCCCGCCAAGCGTCGTCGCGAGTATCGTTTCTCCTTGTCGTATTCTGAGCGACTTCACTGCGTGATGCGCTTCGTCTCCGCGGAGAACCAAATATTTATCTGATGCAAAAACATCGTCTTCTCCGACGATAAAGCATTCCATTGCTACGAGGAAATTCTTGCTGTCTTAACAGGCTTCGGCTGTTTGGTACCGCTATATTGCTCGATGAGAACAGGGCGATCGATCGCATCGCCGATGCGGACAAGCTCTCCCATCATTTCTTCGAACATCTCGAATGTTAATGCTTGTGCACCGTCTGAGAGCGAACGCATCGGGTCAGGATGAACTTCAACCATCACGCCGTCTGCACCCGCGGCAAGGGCTGCGCGAGCCATCGGCATGACGACGTTACTGCTGCCTGTGCCGTGAGAAGGATCGACAATAATTGGCAGATGCGATAATTGCTTGACAACCGGGATCGAACTCAGATCGAGCGTGTATCTGAGCGATGGTTCGAATGTGCGAATGCCCCGTTCGCAGAGAATGACATTTTCATTTCCGCCTGCGAGGATATATTCAGCAGCAAGAAGCCATTCTTCTATTGTATTGGCAGGCCCGCGTTTGAGCAGAACGGGTTTATTCACATTGCCAAGCTGGCGCAGGAGCGGGAAGTTTTGCATATTGCGGGCACCGACTTGCAGCACGTCAGCAAACTCCGCAACACGAGGTGCATGAGCCGGCTCCATCACTTCGGTGACGATGAACAGACCGAATTCTTCGCTGACCTTCTTTAATAATTCCAACCCGTCGAAGCCAAGCCCCTGAAATGAATATGGCGACGTGCGCGGCTTAAATGCCCCACCGCGAAGAAAGCGTACGCCGCTCGAACGAACAAGCTCTGCAGTGCGGCGTATCTGGTCTGCGCTTTCGACCGAGCACGGTCCGGCGATCACAACTGCCGCAGCGCCGGCACCGATCTTTGTGCCGTCTGAAAATGTAATGACCGTATCTTCAGGATGGTGGGTCCGCGATGCAAGACGGACAGGCGATGTGACCCGGACGACTTCCTGCACGCCTTCGAGCAGTGCAAGCGAACCGAAATCGATCCCGTTCGCCGAGCCGATGATGCCAATGATGGTTTGTTTTTCGCCGGCCATTCGTTCGGCGCGAATAGATTGCTGAGCCAATATCTTTTCCACTCGTATAATATCCGATTCACGAGCGGAACGCTGCATAATTACTATCATCTAATTACAACTATTTCTTTCTCTTACGCACACACATACGATCGGCACATTAACAAGCAGGCAAAACGTGTAGTGCCGTAACTGTTTAATAAAACACAAACGCAGCCGAAATAAGGCTGCGTTCGCGAGGGGTGAGAAAAAAATGGATGGAAATTATCTCTTCGAGACAAGATCGAGCGCAAGCCGGCGAACGGCATCCTCGTCTTTGTCGTGCAGTATCTCGATGAGTTTCTGATCGAGCTGGTCGCGGACGATCTTCTCGTAATCGGCGCGTGAAAGCAATGCTTCCTGCTCTTCCATTGCGGCGACGGCATGTTTGCCTCTTCCGCCTTTGACGGCATCGACCATTTGCTTTAAGATACGATCGGTACGCTCTTCTTCTTCGGTATAGAGCAGTGTCAAGGCAAGCAAGCAGAGCATCGTAAATTCAACACCGAGCGCAAAGAGCACGAACGACGGCTTCGTTGCCGGGATGAATTTCAATCCGCGAATACCGACGACGATGATAAGAAATGCGGCGCCGGCGTATGCAAGACCCTGTGTTGTGTTCGAGTAATGCTCGACGAAGTGAAAACGCATATAGGTCGCAATACCTGACATGAAGCCTGCCTTCCCTTCGAGGTAGCGCTGGCCGACATTGATGTATTCGATTTCCGTCTCGACGCTTTCGAGATTGATATCTTCGCGGCGGCCAAGCAAACGCTGGTTGTTATCCGGATCGTTACGCAAGATCGACTCGACTTCTTCCTGAGACGCCGAAAGCTGTACCATTAACCGTTTCTTCAGATCGGTGACCGTATGATAGACACGGTCGCGGAAGAAGGGTAAGCGAAGCGCAAACCCCGATAAGACGGCGAAACAGAATCCTAAGAAAATATCGAACGGAATGAAGCTGACGATAGCGTTCAAGACGAATTGCGCTTCGCCGAACGCAACGTTCGCTTCTAAGCCGTACGGATGCCAATCGATCTTGTCCGAGGCGGCACTTGTTGCCGCACAGAACAGAAGATGGACGACAATTGCAAAAAGAACTGTCAGAAGAAGAACGGGCACCACCGAGGGTTTCTGCGTCATTCGTGCTGCGGGCTTTGCCGCACTGCGTGCCGCACGGGTTGCTACTGTTTCTGCCATGATTTCTCTGTATTATTCGTGAATAAATTTAGATCACACAACTCCGTGTATTTTTGTTCTATTCGGGTACTTACGAGTATAGAAAAATACACAACTGCCTCCCCTTTATGCAAAAAACGAGCCACAAAAGAAGGAAAATCAGGTGTTAAGCAGCAGGAATTAAGATTATTTCAGCTTTTGTTGATAGCGGCGAGACCAACGCTTCGGAAATTATGTTCTTGCAATCATATATAAAATAAGAAGATATGGATACTGGTGTATTAGAAGCAGAGCTTTCTAAATTCGTGGGTATCGTTAAACGGCTCAGGAAAGACTGCCCCTGGGACCGCGTCCAGACCCATCGAAGCCTCGCCGCCCCTTTGATCGAGGAGGCCTACGAGACAATCGAGGCGATCGAAGACGGTAATTTCGACGAGCTGCGAAAAGAGCTTGGCGACTTGCTGCTGCATGTTGTTTTCCAGGCAGATCTCTCAGAGGATGAAGGCCACTTTGATCTTGCTGCAGTCATTCGCTCGGAATCGGAAAAACTAATCTATCGGCATCCGCATGTTTTTGGCGATGTCACAGTACATTCTGCCGATGACGTCAGCCGTAATTGGGAAGAGCTCAAACGCCGCGAGACAGGAAGAACAAGCATTCTCGACGGCGTACCGGCTTCGATGCCTGCGCTTCAGCGCGCCGAACGAATCCAGGAAAAAGCGTCGAAAGTAGGTTTTGATTGGCCGGATTCCGTTGGAGTACTAAGTAAGATCAGAGAAGAACTCGACGAATTCGAAAAAGCCGAGACACAAGAAGAACGTGAAGACGAATTCGGAGATATTCTTTTCTCGCTTGTGAATTTCAGCCGCCACCAACACATCGAAGCGGAACGTTCACTTCGCAATGCAACGCGCAAATTCGAGACCCGCTTTCGCCGCCTCGAACGCCTCGTCGAAGATAGCGGGAAGCAGTGGAAAAATCACGATTTAGCCGAGTTAGATACGTTATGGGAAAAAGTCAAAAAATGAGGAATCATTTCTCGATTGTATGGTTTTGAATTGGCGTTGTGATGTTTTGTATCTTAAACTTTACTCATAATATCATTTGCCGTTATGGATACACCGAAAAAGCTATTGCTTCTCATCCCCAGTGCATTACTGCTACTCATTTTTACGCTTCTTCCCTCTTTAGCATCCGCTCAACTCGTAAGCGCATATACAATGACTACTTTCTCCGGCACATATACAACTATTGCAGGAGATGGGTCGTCGAGTGTTGTTAACGTTTCTAATAAGGATGATGGTGGCTTCTCTGCCCCGTTGCCATTTAATTTCAAATACGATGGGACTACTTATAGCTCAGGCACAAATATATTTCTTTGCAGTAACGGATTTATGGCAGTTAATAACTCGACGACGAATTCCGTACCGGACCCGGTGAACTGGGGCGTTGCAGACAATGTGAATAATGTCATTTGTCCCTTTAGCTGCGACTTATATATGTACGGAACCGGCGGGAATATGTATCAGGAAATCAGTGGCACCTCACCAAATCGGGTATGGACAATAGAATGGTACAACTATAACATATATGGCTATTTCAGCTATTACACAAGCTTGCAGGTAAAAATGTACGAGTCATCAAATACTATCGAATTCTGGTATAAGGATCTCAGTTCTAATTTTGGAGGGGCTAACTTAGGACCTCAAGGGCAATATAATGATCCTTGTACTGGAAACGTTGGGCTCGTTGGAAATCCGTATGCATCTGATAAAAAAATGTATGCTACTGCCACTGGTACAATCCCCTCCAGTGATATTCGTTTTACCGGTGCTCCCGACATCAATATGGACGCAGAGCCGCGCTCTTATGCTTTTGGTGCATTGGGAACAGGTTCAAGCGTTCAAACAACGATTACTGTTAAAAGCGTCGGCGCAATAAGCGGGCTATTAGTCAAGTCGGCAACGATCAGTGGCAATCCGGACTTTACGGTTATATCCGCTCCTGATCCAGCTGATGCTATTGCATCCGGCGATACGCGTACGATAACAGTACAGTTTGCGCCACAAACTGCAGGCCCCCGCAATGCTTCGCTGACGATCGTTTCCAATGGCAGAGATAGTGGGATTCAATATGTAGCTTTGACCGGCATAGGCCTCGCACCGACGATCGCTATCGATACGAACATTTTGTTCAAGAAAAAACCGGTCAAGATGGGGCAATCGATCACGGGAAGAATAATAATTACTTCGACAAGTTCGCCGACACTGACGATTAACAGTTTTGTCTTTAGCGGCGTCGATGCCGGTCAGTACCAGATCGTTCACTATCCGGCTCTGACGCTCCCCGGCTTCGCTTCCGATTCTCTTATCGTTCAATATACACCGACGATCGAAGGACGGCATTCGGCGATACTGACGATCAATTCGAACGCCATCAATTCGCCTGCGTTGCAGATACAACTCATCGGCACAGCTATCCTGCCTCATATCACAGTTGTACCAAACCCGCTGATCTTTGACTCGACTTTTGAAGGCGATACCGAATCGAAGCAGATCACGATAACGAATCCGGGATCGGATACGCTCATCATCAGTCCGAATATCTTGACAAGTAACGACGGCGATTTCACCGCTACGCTGCTCACCGGAAGTGACACCGCCATTCCGCCGGATCACTTCAAGACTGTGAACGTCGTCTTCAAACCGAAGCAAATGGGCACGCGGCAAGCACGATATCTGCTGAGAACAAATATCATCCCGACGTTTGAACAGCCGCGCCGAGATACCGCTGGGACATTTACTGTCGCGATCACAGGCACAGGCGTTCCGTTTGGCGTGCTTGCGCAAACGATCGGCAGCGCTGTCTTTGATACGACCATCAAGGGAATGCAAGTCTGTCATACCGACACACTCAAAAATAACGGAGACGCCGATCTGACCATCACGTCGTGGAGTGTCACAGGCACAAACTCCGCCGACTTCACTGCATCGGGCCTGACACTTCCATATCTATTGAAAGCTCGCAGCTCAGTTGTAATAAATGTCTGCTCGACACCGGGCGATTACGGTCTGCGTACAGGCACACTGACGATCAATGGTAAGTCGAATGGTAAATCCGAATCTGTCAATATCTCATTGAACGTCTATGGCCTGAAAGTCTGCGACCAGGTTACTCCGTCAGCGCTGTTCAGTACTGGCTCAACACCAGAACTGATTCTCGAGAACACCGACTCGACCGAGTGCGTGACGGTCACCAACTGCGGACAAGTCGCATCGACCTATACGGCAAAGCTCTCGTCATCGAGTTCACCGGATTACACGATCAGTTCACCGACGACGTCGGGCTCTATTGCTCCGAACGGCACGGCAAGCTTCTGTGTGAAGTTCCATCCGAACTCAACGACGGTCGAGAACGGCACGCTCGTGATCACGACACCCGATCTGCCGCCACTTTCGGTAGCGCTCGGCGGCTCCGGCGCCTGTGCCAATGTTTCGGCTCCGGCTCCGACGGTTCCGAACACCAATGCCGGCGGTCACGGAACGTTTAATATCTCGATCACCAATGCGGGTAACTACCAATGG